>CAYMSM010000039.1:0-14563 GCA_964393105.1 uncultured Bifidobacteriaceae bacterium | reverse complement strand
GACCCCGTCGCCGCCCAGCGTGGCCGGCACGGGCTCCGCGGACTGGAAGAGCGGGGAGACCAGCCGCGGGAAGATCCGGTCCGCGGCGCCGAAGCCCTCCTGACCGGGAACGATGTTGTTGAGCGTCCCGTCCACGGTCCGCAGGCCGAAGGGCAGGAGCGGGCTCCCGACCTGGAGCGGCCCGTCGCCGGTCAGCGACCCTCCGGCGGCATGTGCTTCCGCGATCCTGATCTGCTGGAGCATGAAGTCGAGGTCGGACCTGATGAGCGTCACGGCCCCGGCGTCGGGCGCGGAGACACCCCCGGCGAGGAGGGCTCCCGCTGTGAGCAGTCCGGCCAATGCGGCGCGCTTGCGGGATCGGCGCGATTGGCGGCGGATGTGACGAGCGGAACGAGTCATCTCTTACTCCCTTTCCTTCGGTGCGGCGAAGGAGCCGGCGGACGCCTTGGTCAGATCCAATGTCGACGTCCGTGTCTTAGGTCTTAGGGGGAAGATTGCCCGGAAAATTCGGACCGCACCAGGGGTTTTCGCCCAAGACTGGACCATCGACGAGTAGGACTAACCGATGGTCGAGCAACCTCAGAATCGAAGCCCCCCCATTCGTATCTCAATACCGTTGGGAAAGCCCAGAAACGCTGCAATATGGCCACCCGGGGCGAGTCATCCCGAGCGGGTGCCGTGCTGTCGGACCGATACGGGCGCTACACGAGTTGGTACTGATCGACGTAGGCCAGGGCCTCGTCGTAGATGCCGCCCTGATTCGAGCTGATCGCGTGGTCCATCACCGCGGAGAACCAGGCGGGAGCGGTCGGACGCACCTCACGCAGGGCGCGGGTGACGTGTCCCGGTCCCATCGCCGGACGCCTGCCGAGCGCGTCTGCCTCGGCAAGCCCCGCCGCGGTCTCGCACAAGAGCAGCAGATCGTCGCCGGAGAAATGTTGGGTGCGCTGAACGATCCAGCCGACGTCGACACCGGCCAGACGGGTGCTCTTGAGATGGAACCGCAGGATGGCCTCGCGCGCGGGCTCGTCCGGCGGGAGCACCAGCAACGTTCGATCGAGGCGGCCGTCGGACCGCAGCGCCATGTCGACGTCCCATGGCGCGACCGCGCCTGCGATCACGTACACGCCGCTGTTCGCGGCGGACGTGTCGAGCTCGGTGACCAGGCGGCTGACGATCCCACGGTTGACGCTCTCGTCCGGAGAGTCGGCGTGCCGACCGGCCTGGTCGACTTCGTCGAGGAACACCACGCAGGGCGCGACGTCACGGGCGGCCTCAAAGATCCGCTGGATGTTCTGTCGCGGATCTCCCGGCCACTCGAGTGCGTTGCCGAGGTGAACGGGCAGATATCCCGCACCGATCTCGCCGGCGACGACACGGGCGAAGAATCCCTTGCCGCATCCGGGCGGACCGAACATCAGGTAGCCCCCCTGGCGCGGGGCCGAATGACCGTTGCCGTTGCCATTGCCCGTACGTGCGCGAATGGGGTCGAGGACAACCGATTGTATGCGCTGCTTGACGTCGTCGACGCCGATGATGTTGCGAAGCGCGATCGTCGGTCGCTGAATCGACTGGGGGTCGATCGTGAACTCGCGGACAGGCTCGGGTTCCGGCTCCTCGATCACGTCGTCGGCGTCGGGTTCTGGCCACGAAGCGTGCGCCGGGGCCTCATCGACGGATGCCGTGGTCTCGGCGGACGGTTGCGCGACGGCGGGGGGCTCCGGCGTCGGGGCGGGAGGGTCGGCGATGCTGGGCAAGTCGGACGCGATGCCCGATGCGACAGCTGTCGGGTGGGGCGGGGACGAAGGAGCGCGCTCTGTCGGATGCGGCACGGAAGGCGACGTCTCGATCGATGCCGAGGCGGCGTTCAGGGCAGTTGCGAGACGTGCGAACGACGACGCCCGTGTGTCGGCGGTGGCGTCGGCACTCCGCCCCGCCATCTCCGCGGCTCGCCCGTTGTCGGGCTGGGCGCGGAGAATCGCCTCGCAGTGGGCCAGCGCCTCAGCGGACCGGCCACACGCCAGCAGGTGCTCGACGAGGTGCAGGCGCAACGCAACGTTGCCGGGAGCGGCGGTGACTGCCTCTTCCAGGCCAGCGATGAGTTCTCTCTCCGACATCTCCACCTCCGTGCGTTCGCGCGTGTTGTATCGGCGGGAAGCCCCGCGAAGTTAACCCCGGAGCCGAATGTCGTGTGCGGGCCCTACCGGCGCCGGACGGGCAGACTGTCGTGTATGCCGACACGCAGCGTCGTCATCTGACGGCTGCACACCTTCGCCTGTGGGCGAACACGCAAGATGGAGGGTTCGAAATGGCCATGGCAGCTGAGCGCGTCGAGATCGATCGCATCGAGGAGATCCTCGGTCCGGAGGCCGAGGGCCTGTTGTCGCATGAGTGCACGACGATCAGCCGCGACCGGCTGGCGGCCCCGGGACCCGACTTCGTCGACCGGATCTTCCAGGCATCGGATCGCTCCGTGCGCGTGCTCGGCGCGCTGCAGACCCTGCTGGACCACGGCCGGCTCGGAGGCACGGGGTACGTGTCGATCCTGCCGGTGGACCAGGGCATCGAGCACTCCGCCGGCGCGTCGTTTGCGCCGAATCCGGACTACTTCGATCCGGCCAGGATCGTGGAGCTCGGCATCGAGGGTGGGTGCAACGCCGTGGCCACGACCCTGGGTGCGCTCGGGATCACCGCGCGTCGCTACGCCCATCGCATCCCGTTCCTGCTCAAGCTCAACCACAACGAGTTCCTGAGCTACCCCAACTCCTATGACCAGATCATGTTCGCGTCCGTCAAGCAGGGGTGGGAGATGGGTTGCGTGGCTGTCGGGGCGACGATCTACTTTGGCTCGCCTGAGTCCAAGCGCCAGATCCAGGAGGTGTCCGAGGCCTTCGAGTCAGCGCACGATCTGGGCATGGCGACGGTCCTGTGGTGCTACACGCGCAACGCCGACTTCAACCGCACCAAGGACGGCGGCCCGGACTACCACACCGCCACGGACCTGACGGGCCAGGCCAACCACCTGGGTGTCACGATCCAAGCCGACATCATCAAGCAGAAGCTCCCCGAGACGCCTGCGGGTGGGTTCAAGGATCTGAAGTTCGGCAAGTTCGACGAACGGATGTACACCGAGTTGATGGGCGAGCACCCCATCGACATGACCCGGTATCAGGTCGCCCACTGTTACATGGGCCGCATTCCGCTGATCAACTCCGGCGGGGCGTCCGGCGCGAACGACCTGCGCGACGCGGTCACGACGGCCGTCATCAACAAGCGCGCCGGTGGGTCAGGCCTGATCAGCGGTCGCAAGTCATTCCAGAAGACGATGCGCGAGGGTGTCGAGCTGCTGAACGCGGTTCAGGACGTGTATCTGTGCGACGGGGTCACGCTGGCGTAATGAGCCCTCCAGGATCTCGATCAAGGGAGGCCGAGCGCGGTGACGGCATCCCGATCTGACGATGCCGCGTTCATCGAAGAGGTCTTGCAGCACCTTGGACCCGTCGAGGTCCGTGGCATGTTCGGAGGCCACGGCGTCTTTCTCGCCGGGCTGATGTTCGGCCTCGTCGCCGACGGCGAGCTGTACCTCAAGGTGGACGATGTCAACCGCGAAAGCTTCGTCCAGGCCGGTCTCGATTCGTTCGTGTACGAGACGAACGATCGCCAGGTGACGATGTCCTACCGTCGCGCTCCCGAGCCGATCGAGGACTGGGACATGCTCGAGGTGTGGGTCCGAGGAGCCCTCGACGCAGCCCGGCGGGCCGCCGCGGCCAAACGTCCCCGTCGGCCCCGATAGCCGTCGGCGGCGCGCAGGACCCAGCCGTGCCGGACTGACGACCTCCGAAAGCGGCCAATTGGCCGACACGTCGACGGCCAAGTGGCCGTTTGGGGGGTGAAGGCTCATGGGAAACGGCCTCGCTCGGCGCCGCCCGCAAGAGACATATGCGATCGCAAGGCGATCGCATTGATCCACAAGTTGTTACAGAACGAATACCAGGCTGTGAAATCAGTCACGACACCATGGCGCGGGCCTCGTTTTTTTCCGTCCTTTGGGCGATCCTCGACGAGATGAGCACACGAGCGACAATCCTGGCCGAGCAACTCTCGGCTGTTCGCGAGCGAACATTCGAGCTGTATGCGCCGCTCAGCGATGTCGATCTGGGGCGGACACCGGATCCGATCATGAGCCCGCCGATCTGGGACCTGGGGCATATCGCCGCATACGAGGAGCTGTGGCTTGCGTGCACCCTGAGCGGTGGGCAGTCCCGGTATCCCGAGCTTCAACGCGCCTACGACGCGTTCGAGACACCGCGAGCCGAGCGCACGCAGATCGCGCTTCTGGATGCCGACGAGTGCCGAGCGTACCTGGACGAGGTGCGGGCACGCTCCCTCGACGTGCTGGCCCGCGCCGACCTCGATCCCGAGGGGCCGCCGTTGACCGCGGACGGGTTTGCGTTCGAGATGGTCGCCCAACACGAGGCCCAACACACCGAGACCGTGTTGCAGACCCTCCAGATGTTCACCGACGGCACCTACCGGCCCGAGCGTCGCTACCCGAGACCGATGGCCGGGGTGGCTGACGACGCGCGCGTGATCGTGCCCGGAGGTTCCTTTGCGGTGGGAGCGGACGCGATCGGCTTCAGCTACGACTGCGAGCGACCGCGCCACGAGCGCACGCTCGACGCGTTCGCGCTGGATCGCCTTCCGGTCTCAAACGCACGCCACATGGAGTTCATGGCCGACGGTGGGTACGCGCGCCCAGAGCTTTGGAGCGTCGCAGGGTGGCAATGGCGGGTCCGAAACGCCATCGACGCGCCCCTCTACTGGCAGCGCGACGGTGACAGGTGGGTGGTGCGTACGTTCGACCAGATCGGGCCGGTCGATCCGGCCCAACCGGTCAGCCACGTGTCGTGGTTCGAAGCCGACGCGCACGCGCGGTGGGCCGGCGGCCGGCTTCCGACCGAGACCGAGTGGGAGCGCGCCGCGGCCGGGGATCCCGACCGGCCGGCTGTCACGCGCTACCCCTGGGGCGACGTTTTCGTCGAGGGGCGCGCCAACCTGGACCAGCTCATGTTCGGCACGGCGCCTGTCGGCGCGTACGCCGAGGGGGCCGCGACGACCGGCTGCATCCAGATGATCGGAGATGTCTGGGAGTGGACCTCGACACCGTTCGACCGATACCCCGGTTTCGCCCCATTCCCGTATCCCGAGTACGCCGAGGTCTTCTTCGGCGATCGGTACCGGGTGCTGCGCGGAGGATCGTGGGCGACCCAGCCGGTTGCCGTCCGTACGAGCTTTCGCAACTGGGATCTGCCTGAGCGGCGACAGATCTTCTCCGGGTTCCGCATCGCGTGGAGTCTCGTGTCATGAGTCACCCCGACCCCGATCAGGGAGTTCCACCGATGGCCATCGCCCCGTCCCCCGGCCGCACGACAGGCCCCACAGCCATCCGCCTCGATGTGCACCCCCTCTCCGACGGAACGAACGGCATCGCCGACGATGTTCGTCGGGGATTGACCGATACGCCCAAGTGGCTTCTCCCGAAGTACTTCTATGATGCCCACGGGTGCGCGCTGTTCGAGGCGATCACCGATCTTCCCGAGTACTACCAAACCCGAACCGAGCTCAACATCCTGGGGCGCGAGATGCCGGGGATCGTCGCTCGCCACGAGCCGAACGAGCTGGTGGAGTTGGGCTCAGGCTCATCCCGCAAGACCATCGCAATCCTCGACGCGATGGAAAACGCGGGCTCGCTCCGTCGCTACCTGCCGTTCGACGTCGCTCCCGGGGCGCTGCTCGACGCGGCTGGCAGGCTGGTGGACGCATACCCGGGCTTGAGGGTGCATGCGGTGTCCGGCGACTTCGAGCGCCACCTCTCGCAGATCCCGCCCCGAGCACGCGGCACGCGCCGCCTGGTGGCGTTCCTGGGAGGGACGATCGGCAACCTCCACCCCGCGGAGCGGCGCCCGTTCCTTCGCCAGATCCGGAAGCTCCTCCGACCCGGCGACCGGTTGTTGATGGGTACTGACCTTGTCAAAGACCCCGCCCGTCTCGAAGCCGCGTACGACGACGCGGCCGGTCTCACGGCGGCGTTCAACCTCAACGTGCTCACGGTCCTCAACCGGGAGCTGGGCGCCGACTTCGTGTTGGACCGGTTCGCGCACGTCGCGTTCTACGACGCGCAGAACGCCTGGATCCAGATGCGCTTGCGCTCACTGGTCGAGCAGTCCGTTGCGATTCGCGATCTGGGACTCGACGTCGCGTTCGCCGAAGGCGAGGAGATCCTCACGGAGATCTCGTGCAAGTTCACGACCGATTCGGTGGCCGACATGTATGAGGACGCAGGCCTGAGCCTTCTGGAGTTCCACACGGACGAGGATGACCTGTTCGCCGTCTCGATCGCCGCCCGCACCGACGATTGAATCAACCCTCGATTTGCGTGGTGCGGAAGGGTCGTCTCTCGTCCCGAGATCTCTGATGAGCAAAGGGTTCTGTGGCGATTCGTGTCTGTGGCGAGAACAGTGCTCGCGACGCGAAGGGCATCGCGTCGCGAGGTCGATTCTCCCCCAGCGGAGCGGGCGCTCGCGCCCGCAACCGACACTCTCTACAAACGGTGCCCAGGCGGCCACTGAACCGGCCCGTCGGACCGGTCTATGAGTCGCCCGTTCGGGGCGACTCACGGATCCAGATTGTGCGGTTCTCGATCGTCAGCTCGTCGTTCTGCACGAGCTTGCCCAGAGCGACCGTGACCGATTCCCGCGCCGCGCCGACCATGTCGGCGAGTTGCTGGTGGGTCAGGTGGAGGTCCAGGCGCACGCCATGTGGCGTGACGCGTCCGAATCGCTCGCCGAGTTGGCGGAGCTTCAAGAGCAGCCGCCGCTCGACTCTGGGCTCGAGCGCGATCGCGACCGCGAGTTCCCGGTCGGCCACCTGCACGGCAAGGACGCGCACCAGGTTGGCCGCGAATCGGGGCTCCGCGAGCCAGTCCTCGAACCGGTCCGGGTTGACCAGAATCACGATCGACTCCTCCAGCGCTCGGCACCGCAGTCGCGGGCCGGTGGCCGCCCAGGCGACCGAGGGGGGTACGAGGACGTCACCCTCTTCGGCCAGCGTCACTGTGCGACTGTGAGCGCCGTTGGGTGCGTCGAAATCGAGTGCCAGCCGGCCTGAGCGCACCAGGCAGCACGCGACCCCCGCCTCGGCGATATCGATCTCGTCGCCTGGGGCCAGACGTATCGCCGGCAAGCCGCCGAGCATCCGCTTGACCGTGGCGGGGGCGAGGCCACTCAGGATCTCGAGGTTCAGAAGGTCGGAACGGACGGTCCGAGTCGGCATGCGGCTCCCGGGGGTTACGCGGATCATACGGCCCGAACCCGAGGTGTCGGTGCAGTCTCGCTCGGTCTGGGACGATCGGCGCGCACATCGTCCGTTCGCCCGTGTCGCCTGCCGCATCCCTACACTTCCGGCCCATGACACTGCGACGCATCGATGTGGGCGAGATCGCGCTCTCGATCGCCGAAGCGGGTAGCGGCGACGACCTCGTCATCCTGCTGCACGGGTTTCCGGAGTTGTCGCACTCGTGGCGCCACCAACTCCCAGCGCTCGCTGCGGCCGGCTACCACGCGGTCGCGCCGGACCTTCGTGGCTACGGGGAGTCCGATGCGCCGCCCGACGTCGCCGACTACGCGTTCCCCAAGCTCGTCGGCGACATCGTGGGACTCGTCGGCGCCCTCGGCGCCGAGCGCGCGCATGTCGTCGGCCACGACTGGGGCGGCAGCATCGCCTGGGCGCTTGCGGCGCGCTCGCCGCACCTCGTCCGGAGCCTCACGATCCTCAACAGCCCGCATCCGGTGGCGTCGGCCGAGACACGGCAGATCCCCGAACAGCAGCAGAAGAGCTGGTACATGCTGCTGTTCCAGTTCGTCGGGGTCGCCGAAGCGTGGCTCGCCAACGACGATTTCGCAAATCTCCGCAGCTTTGTGTTCGACACCGCCGCGCCCGGCACGTTCCCGCCCGCCGACCAGGAGGTGTTCTGCGAGGCGCTTGCCCGTGAGGGGCGGTTGACCGCGGCGCTCAACTACTACCGCGCCAACATCCCGCCGGAGAACTGGCTCAAGCCTCCGCCCGACCTGCCCCCGGTCGAGGTCGCGACGACGATCCTGTGGGGCGAGGCCGACGCCTACATGAGCGCGATGCTGCTGGAGCGTTCCATACAGAAGGTCACGGGCACGCTTCACGTCGAACGCCTACCCGGCGTCAGCCATTGGGTCCAGCAGGAGGTCCCCGACCGTGTCAACGAGCTGCTGCTGACGGCGCTGAGTCGGGCGCCCGCGTAGCTGCACCGGTTGCGGCGTCACCGACGCCCGGTTGGAGGGCGTAACGACGATCGCATCCACGCTCTCGCCAGCATCGACACTGGCGCACGATGGGGTCAGGATGCAGCCGCCGACCCCGCCCTCGGCCGTTCGACCGAGCGCGCGCGCAATGAACGTGTGACCGCAAATTCCGGTATGCGATGCCCGTAGCTACCATCCGACCGATGCGGGCGGCGATCTACCACGGAGCGGGGCGGATCACGGTCGAGGACGTCCCGACCCCGCGGATCGGCGACGGGGAACTCCTGGTGCGTATGAGCGCGTGTGGTCTGTGCGGCAGCGACCTGATGCGCTGGTATCAGGACCCCAGGGCCCCGGTCGTCCTCGGCCACGAGCCGGTGGGGACGGTCGCAGCGGCAGGGGCCGGGGCACCGTTTGCCGTCGGCGCCCGTGTGTTCGTGCATCACCACGTTCCGTGCTTTGTCTGCCGGCTGTGCCGCGCCGGGCGGCACACCCTGTGCGACACGTTCAGGTCGACCCGGATCGACCCCGGCGGCCTCGCCGAGTTCATCCGGGTTCCGGCCGAGAACGCCCGCGCCGACGTGCTCGCGCTGCCCGACGCGGTGGATGACGTCACGGGGACGCTGATCGAGCCGGTCGCCTGCATCGTGCGCGGACAACGCCATGCCGGGGTCGGACCCGGGTCGCGCGTCGCGGTGGTTGGCGCCGGCTCAATGGGATTGCTGGAGATCCAGGTCGCCCGGGCGCTCGGCGCCGCGGCGGTCGTCGCGCTCGAGCCGGACAACGAGCGGAGGCGGGGGGCTGCGCGTATGGGCGCCCTGACGCCCGACGGACTGGACGCCGGAGCGGTGCGCGACGCGCTCGACGGGGATCTGGCCGACCAGGTCTTCGTCTGCACGCACGACCACCACGCGGTCGCAGAAGCCCTCCATATGGCCGGGCCGGCCGGCGTCGTGCAGCTGTTCGCGCCGACGCAACCCGGTGATCTCGTACCGCTCGACCTGGGTGCGATCTTCTTTCGCGAGGTCACGCTGCAGTCGACCTACTCGGCGGGACCAGACGACACGCGCGCCGCGCTCGATCTGCTGGTCGCCGGGAAGATCGACACGGACTCGGTCGTCTCGCATCGACTGCCGCTCGAGCGTGCCGACGAGGCCTATCGCATGGCGGCCAGTGGCGAGATACTCAAAGTTGTGGTGGAGGTTCCCGAGGAACACCTGTAAGGGAGGCCGGGCCCCCGGCTGAATCGACTTACAAAGTCGTTACATCTGGGTCTCAAGGCCTCTCCGGCAACCGCCGATAGGGCCCACACACGGCGGTTTGATTCCTGGGAGTTGGATGTGCGCGTCAAGAGCGTGACGATTACGGTGGTGGTGCTGGTATCAAGTGCCGTTCCCGCAATGGCCTCCAAGCAGATGGCATTGCGGTCCCTTCCCCGGGGGGCGGTGACGCTGCCTGTTGTGACCGTGCCGGCGCCCTCCCCGGTGGTCGTCAGGCCGTCAGCGGTTTGGCTCCCCTCGCCGTCGTTCGGCTACAGGCCTGCGCGCGGCATCAAGTGGGGCGGAACGGCGAAAAAGCCGGCCAGGCGCGGCTAGAAATCCTGAACCTATCGGCGGTGTCACACGCCCGGCGGGGCGGACGGCGTGCTCCGGTTGGCGAGTGCCGTGCACAGAAACCCGAGTGGCTCGTCACCGAGTGCGCGCAGCTGATGGACCTCGCCGGCTGAAACGAACACCACATCGCCGACCTCGGCCTGAGCGAGCGTCTCGCCAAGCCTGACCTCTGCACGACCGTGAAGCACCATGATCGCGTGTTCATGCGGATGATGCTCCAGGGCCGAAACTCCGCCGATCGGAAGCGTGAAGTAGCGCAGCTCGACCTGGGTGGCCCCGTCCTCCCGGCCGACGAGCACCTGGCGGATGGCCCCGGACTCATATTCACGGGGCGTGATGCCCTCCCATGTCCCGTGAGCCTCGCGGCGCCGAACGAATCCCATGGGCCCAGCGTAACCATCACGGCCCGCCCGCGCCTGTCGTGGGCCGGATGGAGTTTCACGGTCACGTCAGAGCGTCGCCGGCAGGCGGCGCCCGAAACGGACGCGCGAGCGCCCGTACGCCGGTGCGCTATCATCGCGCGGCCGGACCCGTCCGGTGCCCGAGGTGAACGTAGCTCAGTTGGTAGAGCTCCTGGTTGTGGTCCAGGCGGCCGAGGGTTCGAGTCCCTCCGTTCACCCCTTGATGGACCGGCACACCTTGCGGGTGTGGCGGAATTGGCAGACGCGCTAGGTTTAGGTCCTAGTGGGGCAACCCGTGGAGGTTCAAATCCTCTCACCCGCATTCACCATATGACGATCACTGCAGAAGTCGTCCCGCTCGAGGACAACCGCGTACGACTCGATGTCGCGGTGCCCAAGGGCGAGGTCGACAAGAAGATGGACCGTACGGTCAGGCGACTCGGCCGGGAGATCCGCGTGCCCGGATTCCGCCCCGGCAAGGTCCCGTCGAACGTCGTGTACCAGCGCTTCGGGCGCGACGCGATCATCGACCAGATGCTGCGCGACTCGCTGGTCGAGTGGTACTCGCAGGTGGTCGCGGACACCGGCATCCGCCCGATCGAGGATCCCGACGTCGAGCTGCCCGAGACCGCTCCGGGCGACGAGGGCTTCACCTTCACCGCCACGGTCCAGCTGCGTCCCAAGGCAACGCTCGGCACCTACACGGGCCTCGATGTCGCCAAGGGCGAGCCCGAGGTCGACCCCGAAGCCCTGAAGGCCGAGATCGACCGGCTCCGCGAGATGGTCGCGCGGCTCGAACCCGTCGAGCGGGCCGCGGCGAAGGGGGACTTCGTGACCCTCGACTTCGACGGGACCGTCGACGGGGAACCCCTCGCGAGCGCCAGCGCCCGCGACTACCTCGTGGAGATCGGTGGCGCGCGTCTGGTCGGCGGGTTCTCCGACCGGCTGCCCGGAATGGCAGCGGGGGACACCAAGACGTTCCCGGTCGACTACCCGGAGGCGGACGGCCGCGGCGAGCTGTCGGGCAAGACCGTCAAGTACACGGTCACCGTCAAGGGCGTGCAGGCCAAGATCCTGCCCGAGCCCGACGACGCGCTCGCCACCCAAGTCAGCGAGTTCGAGACGATGGCCGAATTGCAGGCCGACGTGGAACGACGCTTGCACGACCAGGCCCAGGCCGAGGTCGACGAGCTGTTTCGCAGGGCGGTCATCGACGCGGCGGTCGCCACCGCCAAAGTCGACGTGCCCGCCCTCATGACCCGCAACCGCGTCGATGCGATCCTGCACGAGACCGCGCACCGGCTGCCGCAGGGCATGACGTTCGCCGATTACCTGCGTGCGACGAATCGCACCCTCGATGATGCGCGCACCGAGCTCGCTCCGGACGCCGAGATGGCGATCAAGCGCGAGCTCGTGGTCGAGGCCGTTGCAGAATCCGAGTCGATTGCGGTCACTGACGAGGAAGTCGAGGCCCAGGTCCGAACTGATGCTCTGGCCGCGGGGCGTGACCCCGAGGCGATCCTCGCCGAGCTGCGAACGACAGACGGTGGCGTGGAGACCCTTCGCAACGACCTGGTGATGCGAAAAGCTGTGGACTTCCTGATCGAATCGACAAATGCAATTCCCGTCGGACTCGCCGAGGCCCGCGAACGCATCTGGACGCCCGAGGCGCCGAAGGTGCCCGATGGCGGCCTGTGGACCCCGGATCAGCCGAAGCCGAAGCCGAAGACGAAGACCACGAAAGGCCCGAAATGAGCCCCCTCATTCCCATGGTCATCGAGCAGACCTCCCGTGGGGAGCGTTCGTTCGACATCTATTCGCGGCTGCTCAACGAGCGGATCATCTTCCTGGGAACGCCGGTCGACGATCAGATCGCCAACCTGATCATCGCGCAGCTCCTGCACCTGGAGAGCGAGGACCCGGACAAGGAGATCTCGATCTACATCAACTCACCTGGTGGGTCGGTGTACGCGGGCCTCGCGATCTACGACACGATGCAGTTCATCAAGCCGGATGTGCAGACAATCTGCGTCGGCATCGCAATGAGCATGGGAGCGCTCCTGTTGGCAGGCGGCGAACCGGGCAAGCGGATGTCGCTGCCCAACTCCAAGATCCTGATACACCAGGTCTCCAGCGGGTTCTCCGGCCAGGCGACGGACATCGAGATTCACGCCCGCGAGATCATCGCCCTGAGGACGAAGCTCGACGAGATCATCGCCAAGCACACCGGTCAGCCGCTCGAGAAGATCGCGAAGGACACCGAGCGCGACTTCTTCATGAGCGCGGACGAGGCGAAGGAGTACGGCATCATCGACCAAGTCATCCACTCCCACTAAGGAGTAGGAGCGCGAATGGGACGTCCGACCGACTCGACCGAGCAGCTTCTCTGCAGTTTCTGCGGCAAGTCGCAGCGGCAGGTCAAGAAACTGATCGCCGGACCCGGCGTCTACATCTGCGACGAGTGCATCGACCTCTGCAACGAGATCATCGACGAGGAGCTCGTCGCCCCGGTCACCTTCGATCCCGATGCGCTGCCGCGCCCGAAGGAGATCTACAGCGTGCTCAACGACTACGTCGTCGGGCAGGAAGAAGCCAAACGAACGCTGTCGGTGGCGGTGTACAACCACTACAAGCGCGTCAACATGATGGCCTCGGGCGACACCGAGATCGAGCTGCAGAAGAGCAACATCCTGCTGCTCGGCCCGACCGGATGCGGAAAGACGCTCCTGGCGCAGACCCTCGCGCGGATCTTGAACGTGCCGTTCGCGATCGCCGACGCCACGGCGCTGACCGAGGCCGGCTACGTCGGGGAGGATGTCGAGAACATCCTGCTCAAGCTGATCCAAGCGGCGGACTTCGACGTCAAGAAGGCCGAGACCGGGATCATCTACATCGACGAGGTCGACAAGATCGCCCGCAAGGCCGACAACCCGTCGATCACGCGCGACGTGTCGGGTGAGGGCGTGCAGCAGGCGCTCCTCAAGATCCTGGAGGGCACGGTCGCGTCGGTTCCTCCCCAGGGCGGACGCAAGCACCCCCATCAGGAGTTCCTGACGATCGACACGACGAACATCCTGTTCATCTGCGGCGGCGCGTTCGCGAACCTCGACAAGCTCATCGAGCGTCGGGTCGGCCACAAGGGCGTGGGCTTCGGGGCCGATGTCCGCAGCCGCCACGACCGCGATTCGCACGAGGCGTTCAGCAGGGTGCTGCCCGAGGACCTGATCAACTACGGCCTGATCCCCGAGTTCATCGGGCGCCTGCCGGTTGTCTGTGCGGTGCACCAGCTGACCGAGCCGGACCTGATCGAGATTCTCGTCGAGCCCAAGAACGCCCTGGTCAAGCAGTACAAGCGCTTCTTCTCGTTCGACAAGGTCGAGCTCGTGTTCGCGGAGGACTCTCTGTCTGCGATCGCAGGCCGCGCCCTGGAGCGCGAGACCGGGGCCCGCGGCCTTCGCTCGATCATCGAGGCGGCACTGATCAACGTGATGTTCGAGCTGCCCTCCCGCGACGACGTCCGCAAGTGCGTCGTCACCCGCGAGACGATCGAAAAGAGCTTGCCGCCAACGCTGGTCACCGAGGCCACCACCTCGTCCGTGCCGCACGAGGAAGACGCGGCCGAGTCCGCGTAGGGCCCGAAAGGGCACTTAAGCGCCTCGCCCGTCCTGCTCCCGCGTCAGGGCGCGCGGGCAAGGACTGGCGATCGAGGTGATCCCGGACGAAGCCCGTGGCGCTTCTTCGCCGCGCACCACCGGGTGTTAGACACCGGGTGTTGCGCCACCTCGAGCGCCCGCGCACCGCAGGGTGTCTGACACCGGGTGTTGCGCCACCTCGAGCGCCCGCGACACTGAGATGCCGGGCGGAGTGCGGCAACCTCGTCGTGTCCGGCTCCGGGCCGCGCGTGTGTTGATCCAGTCGGGCTGAAGGGCGCCAATGAGGTCGTAGGACCGGGGAGGTCTCGACGAAACATCCAGCGCCTGAAAGACGGACAATTGGTGGCAACGGCGACGACTTTCGTGAGAACGGCTATCACTTTACTGGAGAAATCAGGATTCTTCCGCAGGCAGTCTTAGTACTTCCCCCCGATGACGACAACCCGCGCGGCTGGAGATCGTAGCCCGGTAACGAGCAGCACCTGCTGCACCCCGCGAGTGGAGGTCGGAATCATGGGGAACGAGCCATCTCCAAGCGCCCACAGGCTTGGCCGGGTCGGGTT
>CAYMSM010000038.1:0-22047 GCA_964393105.1 uncultured Bifidobacteriaceae bacterium | reverse complement strand
TGCCGGGGGTGCCTGCGAGGCGACAATAGACGTTGGAGCCGGATAGCTGGTCGTCGCGTGGGGTCCTGCCCGCCTCCAATCGACGCTTCGCTGAAAGGACCCTTGGGAACTTGGGGCTCATCCCGGTTGACCGGGACGCGGTGCTCCTTCGCGACACGGTCTCGCGGGGCCACAGCGGGGCCACGAGACCCCGGATCGTCATTGCCGGACGGGACAACGCCAACAAAAAAGCCCGCCTGAGCGGGCCTTTCCGGGAGTAGCGGGGGTAGGATTCGAACCTACGACCTTCGGGTTATGAGCCCGACGAGCTACCAGACTGCTCCACCCCGCGGCGAATTGACATCCTGCCACAGGTCAGGCGATCCTTCAACCATCATCGGTGGGGCGGATGGCGTCTCCGGTCGCGATCCAGCCGGGGCTCAGGACTCGGGCGTAGATGCCGAACAGGTTGTCGCGGGTCGTTGCGAGGGCTTTCAGGACGTGCGCGTCGCGTTCGACGGTGTCCGGGTCGAACGTTGTGACCGCGCAGCGTTCCGTGTTGACGATGACCTCGATTGTGGCTTCGCCGATCGCCAGGCGCCGGCCGATCCAGGTGTCCTCCTCGAACGGTGTGCCGCCGACGGGCTCGACCAGGATGTTGGCGCGGAAACGGCGTCGGTCGAGGTCCGTGCCAGTCGATTCGGCGAGGGCTGCGATGGAGGGCTCTCCCAGCAGGTGAAGCGGCGCAGCGTCGACGAACGCCAGCGGCGTGCGGTCGATCGTCGCCGGCGCGTCCAGGTCGAGGGCGTCTGCGAGGGCTCGAACAAGGGCATCGTCACCGATCGCAAGGACATCGCCGTTCGGGGCGACGACGGTGATGTTTTCGGCGGCCTCACTGTTGCCGTACGCGGCCGAGAATGTCAGCATGCCGCTGGCACGCCGCGCGGTCATCGGTGCGTCCTCGCCCCTGACCGCGTAGCGCCGGTCGCCCAGGACGCCGAACGGGCCCAGGAACGCCCGTCGCAGCCGCTCGCCGCCGAACGACTTGACCGGGTATCGCCACAGGTCCGCGACGATGCCGACGGCCGCGTTAGCGCGTGGCAAGGAAGATGACCAGGATAATCAGAAACCCCAGTCCGGCGTAGGCCCAGCGCAGTGCCTTCTGCTTTGCGGCGGCGATCTCGCGGCTGGCCTGGCGGCGGCGCTCGACCGCCTCAGGATCGTCGGAGAGCTCCGGCCAGTCCTCGTCGTCGTCCCATGCCATGCCGACCAGCCTATCGCGGCGGGTGCCCGCAGCGGTCAGGGAGCGTCGGTCGATGCGGCGCGTCGCTCGAGCACCTGCTCGGCGTCGGCGAGCCAATCGAGCTGCAGCCGCAACAGCCGCTCGGCATAGCGGTCGTTGACGGCGAGGACGTCGGCGCGATGGGGGAGCCCCTCCCAGTTTCGCCGTGCGGCTTCGAGTTGACCGAGCGACGTCTGCACCTCGGTGCGCAGCGCCGCCAGACCTTCGCTCACGGCCTGCGGCGAGACGAGATCGGCCGATAAGAGGCGCACGACCGTCTCGTGCTGCATCTTCGGAAGCGGGACGGGCGTCCGCGCCCACTGCTCGAGCGCTTCCAGGGCCTTCGGCGTCAGCGTGTAGTGGGTCCGCTCCCGGGTCTTGCCCGGCAGCTTCTGCGCCTGGAGGTAGCCTCGCTTCGCGAGCCGCTTGGGCTCTGCATACCACTGGCTGGGGGCGGCGTCCCAGTACATGCGCCCCTGGTCCGCGTTGCGGCGAAGGTCGTGCGGGCCGGCGCCGCCGCGGCCCACCAGCGTCAGGATGACGATCGAGAACGGGGTGAGATCGGCGCTTGACATAGACTCCGTTTCGGACTAATAATAACTCCGATTCGGATTCTACACGACGGAGGTTCACCGATGCTGCAGACAGACGCACCCACCGCCGAGTTGATGTTCCTCGGGTCCCGCGCGCGCATCCTCGCGTCGGGCGCCGAGACAGGGGGGGCCTTTGCCCTCGTCGAGATGATCGATGTTCCGGCCGGCGACCAGCCACCGCTCCACGTGCACCACAACGAGGACGAGGGCTTCTACGTCGTCGAGGGTGAGGCCACCCTCTACATGCCCGGCCGCGAGATCACGTTGCGTGCCGGCGACTTCTTCCTGGCCCCCAGGGGGATCCCACACACCTATTGCGCAGGTCCGGACGGCGTGCACTGGCTCGTCACCGCGTCGCCGGCCGGGTTCGAGGACTTCGTCGCCGAGACGGCAGCGCTCCCGCACCCGGATCCGGAGTCTTTGACCGCCGTCGCCGGGCGCTACGACATCGAGATCCTGGGCCCTCCCGGCATGCGTCCGTGACCAGGCTGGGCGCTCCCGTCGAGCGCGGCCCGTTCAACCCACCATCCCGAGAAACACGAAGGGCCCGCCAAAAGCGGGCCCCTCGATTCGACGATCGTTGTGATGCGAAAACGGTTTAGGCGACCTCGCGCAGCCCCTGGGCTTCAACGAGCGCGGCCAGCTTCTGCAACGACTGGTTCTCGATCTGGCGGATCCGCTCGCGCGTCACGTTGAACGTCCGTCCGACCTCGTCGAGCGTGCGTGGGTGCTCGCCGCCCAGGCCGTACCGGAGTTCGAGGACACGGCGCTCGCGGTAGCTCAGCGTGTTCAGCACGTCGCGCAACGCCTCGGACCGAAGCAGCGAGTCAGTCGCCTCTTCGGGCGATGGCGCCTTCTCGTCTGCGATGAACTGGCCGAACTCCGACTCCTCGTCGTCGCCGACGGGACGCTCCAGCGAGACCGGGGTTTGCGCGCTTCGCTTGATCGACTCGATCTCGTGCAGGGGCAGCTCCGTGACCGCTGCGATCTCGGGGATCGTGGGCTCACGGCCAAGCTCCGACAGCAGCTTGCGCTCGGCGCGGTTGATCTTGTTGAGCTTCTCGACGACGTGCACCGGCATACGGATCGTCCGACCCTTGTCGGCGATCGCACGTGCCACCGCTTGGCGAATCCACCATGTGGCGTAGGTCGAGAACTTGAAGCCCTTGCGATAGTCGAACTTCTCGGCCGCGCGGACCAGGCCGATCGTGCCCTCCTGGATCAGGTCGAGGAACCCGAGGCCCTGGTTGCGGTAGTTCTTGGCGATCGAGACGACCAGGCGCAGGTTGGCCTCGACCATCTTGCGCTTGGCCTCGAGGTCGCCCAGCTCGATCTTCTTGGCCAGCTCGACCTCTTGGCGCGCGGTCAGAAGCGGCACTTTGCCGACGTCCTTGAGGAAGAGCTGCAGCGAGTCGGTCGTGGTCTCGTGCTTGAGGTTGAGCTTGCGCGGCCGTTCGGCCTCCTCGGCGAGCTCGGCCACACGGCGCTCGGCCTCGTCGTCTTCGAGCAGCTCGATGCCCATCTCGTCGAAGTCCGCCGCGAGCGCAGTCGCAGAGGGCGCGTCGAGGTCGGCCGTCTCGAGGGTCTGTGTGAGCTCACCGATCGCGAGGAATCCGAACTCCTGACCACGCGCGACGAGTGCCCGCAGATCCTCATTGGCAAGCATTTCCTTGAGCTTCATCAACTTCCTCATCTTCCATATGGGTACATCGTCACACGATGCAATCGAACACTCGTTCGAGTGTACGGCTTCACTTTGTAAAGTCAAGTGTCGGCAGGGGCGTCCATCTCGTATCGGCCGAGGCCGAGTAGGTCTTGAATTGAGGCCCTGGCGATGGGTTCTCGCCCGAGCGAAGGAGTCCTTTGACAGCGAGACTCTCCCAACTGCTGCTTAAGTCACGGTTAAGCCGGAATGGGCGCCGCGTAAAGGTTGTCTAGGGAGTTTCTGTGAGGCGTGCGCCCGCGCCGGCAAAGCGGCGCGCCAGAACACCCAGCGCGGTCGTCGGACCCAGCGCCACCGCCCGGCCGAACTCGCGTGCCATCGTCGGCGCGTCAGTGCGGTACACGGCGACCATCGCGGTGTTGAATGCAAGGAGCTGGCTCTCAGGAAAGCGCGGGACGAGGGCGGCAAGGGCAGTCGCCGCCCGGGTGAGCCCCTGGGGGCCCGTCGCCCCGTCGGTCATCGCGAGTCCCACCTGGGCATCCAAACGGTCCGCGTCGACGACGAGGGCCCGCTGGAACGCGAGCTTCGCTGCTCCGAGGTCACCGACACGCTGCGCGACGACGCCGAGTTCCACCCAGCGGGCAGGGTTGTCGGTCGACGTCGCAAGCTCCTGCAGGCGTTCGATCTGCGACGCCACGGCCCCGCGTTGCGTCACGTCCGCGGGCAGGGACCGGTCCAGGTAGAGGAACAGAGGCGGCAAGCCCTTGGGCGCGACAGATTCGGGTGGGGGTGGATCGGGCGGGGTGTCCAACGCTGCGGCGGCTCCGAGCGCCCCCGCAACGAGTGCCGCCCACACGCCGATCGTGATCGCCACCTTGCGTCGAAGGCGAGGCGGTCCGGGTTGGGGCGCTGCGATCCGTATCGATTCCGAGCCGTCCATCGGATTGCATCGTGACGGGATGCGGCGCCCGGTTCAACACCCCGGCGCCCCCGCGTGCGAGGACGTTGCGCCCAACCGGAGTCGTGGCACTTTCTTGCGGCCAGATCTCATGTTGGCGGGGCTGCGTGCCGATGTCACCCGAGAACCGTTCGCCGCACACGACCCAGGGAAACCGATGATCGACCTCGGCATGATCCTTCGCTACGCCATCGACATGGGCGCGAGCGACATCCACCTGAAGGTGCCCGCAACCCCGGCGCTCCGCGTCCATGGCAAGCTGGAGCGCATCCCCAAGGCGCCAGCGCTGAAGCCAGAGGACACCGAGCGCTTCCTCAAGGAGATGCTCGGCTCGCACAAGGAGAAGCTGCAGGAGTTCGACGAGACCGGCGGCGTGGACTTCTCGCACGCGCGGGACGGGCTGGGACGTTTCCGTGTCAACGCGTTCCGCCAGCGGGGCTCGGTCTCGCTCGTCATGCGTGCCGTGCCGTTCAAGGTGCCGGAACTGCCAGACCTCAACCTGCCCGCATCGATCCAGACGCTCGCCGAGGAGGAGCGCGGCATCGTCCTGGTCACCGGCACCACCGGCTCGGGTAAGAGCACCACGCTCGGCGCGATGATCGACCACATCAACCGCACACAGCACAAGCACGTCGTCACGATCGAGGATCCGATCGAGATCCTGCACAACGACCGTCTGTCGATCGTCAACCAGCGTGAGGTCGGCCTGGACACTGGATCCTTCAGTGACGCGATGCGACGGGTGATGCGCCAAGACCCGGACATCATCCTCGTGGGTGAGATCCGCGACCTTGTCACCATGGAGACCGCGCTGTCGGCCGCCGAGACCGGGCACCTCGTGTTCTCGACCCTGCACACCCTCGACGCGACCGAGACGATCAACCGCATCATCGGGTTCTTCCCGTTGCATCAGCAGCAGCAGGTGCGCTCCATGATCGCGGGAACGCTCAAGGGCATCATCTCGCAGCGTCTCGTCCGTACGCGGGACGGCAACGGGCGGGTCCCGGCGTGTGAGGTCATGATCATGACCGGACGTGCTCGCGACTTCATCCTGGACCCCGAGATGACGGGGAACCTCTCCGAGGTCATCCGCGACGGCGAGTACTACGGCATGCAGACGTTCGACCAGTCGCTGTTCGGCCATGTCAAGGCGGGCAGGATCACGATCGACGAGGCGATGCGTTCGGCGTCAAGCCCCCACGACTTCAAGTTGATGCTCGAGGCCGGACAGGCTCGCCGTGGCGACCAGGTCGAGGTGCCGGGAGCGGTTGCAAAGAGGTGAACCGGTCCCGCTCGTTTCCGGGCGAACGAAGATCGCGCTAAAATCCCGCCTCGTGGACGCTGATGGCGCCATGGACACTCCGACAGCCGAATGCCCAGTCCTCGCGACCGCGCGGATCGTGTCCGGAAAGTGGACGCTGCTGGTCCTCCGTGACTTGGCGGCAGGCCCGTGCCGCTTCACGAAGCTCGAGCGATCGCTCTGCGGGATCAGCCCGAGAACGCTCTCGCAGCGACTCCGGGTGCTCGAGGAGGAGGGCGTGATCGCCCGGCAGGTGTTCCACGAGGCCCCGCCGCGCGTGGAGTATCGGCTCACACCGAAGGGCCGTGACTTGGCCCCGATCGTCGATGCCATGCGCCTGTACGGCGAGCAGTGGCTGGCGGCAGACTGCGTCAACGGGAACGGCGCGCGCGACCGTATCCCTGCCGCCGTGGCCGACTGACGCAACGATCCGACCGCTTGGGGCGGAGACGTTTCCAGGGAACCATGGCGTCTTGCGCGCTCGGCGCCGGTCTCGGCGCGATGATGTTTGTCGGGACGGCGCAGGCGACCACCACCGAGACCATCGGTCGTTCGGTGAAGGGACGGTCGATCGTCGTTCACCGGGTCGGTGATCCGGCTGCCCAGACCAGGGTCCTCGTGGTCGGATGCATTCATGGCAACGAGTGCGATGGCTTACCGATCACCGAGCGTCTACGACGCTCGGCGCCGATTGCCGGCGTCGAGCTGTGGATCGTGCCGACGGTCAACCCCGACGGGCGGAGTGCCCGCACGCGCGGCAACGCGCACGGGGTCGACCTGAACCGCAACTTCGCGGCCCACTGGCTGCGCATCCCGCGCTCGAGCCGCTACTACTCGGGGCCGCGGCCGTTTTCGGAGCCCGAGTCCCTGGTCGTCGCGGACCTCGTGCGGCGGATGAGGCCGCGCCTTTCGATCTGGTTCCACCAACCGGAGCGCAATGTCCGCGATCCGGATCGCTCGGCGCAGGCGCGGCGCTACGCGCGTCTGGTTGGGCTGCCGTTTCGTCCGCTCACCGCGCCCCCGGGGTCCGCCACCGAGTGGACGAAGGCCACTGTGCCAGGGGCGACCGCGTTCGTGGTCGAGTTCGCCGCCGCCGGCCCGCTCTCCCTCGCGACGGTCGGCCAACACCTGCGCGCGGTCCGCGCCCTCGCGTCCGCCGAGGCCCGTTGAGCGTCCTGTAAAGGGCACGTACGGAAGGGTCATTTCGCTCCTCGGAATCCCGCCTGGGCAAAGAGCTCTTGACCCATTCGTGTCTGTGGCAAGGACCGAACTGAGCGCCGCGATGGTAACGGTCACCCGGGGCGGCGGGAGCGCAGGAAACGAAGCGGGAAATACAGGCTGTGAGGCAGGCGCCGGCTCAGTGTCTCGCGCAGCTCCGCTTGGCCGTCCTCGTCGAGCAGATAGGCCATGTGCGTGCGGCCGAGGATCGACCACATCGTCTCTGGATCATCCATGACCGCCGCCAGTTGGACGTCACGTTCCTCGGGTTTCAGCAGGCCCGCCTCGGCGAAGGCACGCATGTCATCCGCGTCCTGAGGAATGCTCGCCAGCGTCGCCCTGCCGACGAGGGTCATCGGGGCCCGTCTGGCGATCACGGCGATGATCGCAGCCACGAACGCTGAGTCGACGGGGCGCAACCGATCGAACGCGCTCACGCTCGCGACGAAGCGCCCGCCCGGGCGCAGCACGCGAAAGACCTCCGACAGCGCGGCCGGCAGGTTCTGGATCTCCTCCAACACCAGGCTCGCAAGCACGCAGTCGAAGCTCTTGTCGGGGATCTCCACCATACGCTCGACCGATGCGTGCACGAACGCCATCCGCACGTCCTGCGGCGCCCGTTCACGCGCCACCTCGAGCACCCGCTGGCACGAATCCACGCCCACCACCATTCCGGACTCGCCGACGACCCGCGCCGCCGCTCGCCCGGCCCCGCCCGAGCCACAGCCCAAGTCGAGGATGCGTTCGCCGGCCACGAGGGCGGCCCACGCGACCAAGCTGTCGTACAGGTGCACGCCGCTGTTTCCCTGAAGCGTCGCGACGCTGTCTTCCGTCGCCGTGGGATCCAGCGAGTGGACCGCGTTGTAGAACGCCGCGGCGACAGGTCCGGCAAACCGCTCACCGGCGTGGATGCG
Organism: uncultured Bifidobacteriaceae bacterium; assembly: GCA_964393105.1. GTDB lineage: Bacteria > Actinomycetota > Thermoleophilia > Miltoncostaeales > Miltoncostaeaceae > CALMEC01. The sequence goes on along the minus strand of CAYMSM010000038.1, from coordinate 14,140 downwards.
CGCGCGAACCGCCGCCAACCGCTCGGCGGGATCCGCCGCGGGCGCGACGAGTGAGTCCGGAGCGCCTCCGTCGGTCAGATCGTGACCCAGCCGGTCTCGATTGTGCGTCCGTCGGCCAGCTCGCAGCGCAGGCTGACGGGTCCGGGGCGAAGGCCGCTCGCCTGGAAGCGCCCGAGCTCATCCGCCTGGACCGGCAACTCGGCGCCGGGGAACCGGACGACGACCTCGGCCCGTCCCGGCGGGACGATCTGACCGATGATCGAGCGCTTGGACCGATCGACGCGGGCGAGCAAGCGTGCGAGCTCGGCGAGCAGGGCGTCGTCGTCTTTGGGGGTCGTCATCACGGCGCCTCGGTGGCGCGCGCAGGTGGGTTCGTGCATCAGCAGGATCATGCCCTGTCGAACACCGCGTCGTCATCGACGGGAATGGACCGTCTGGCGCTGCGAAGGCTTCGCAGGCACTCACGGCGTGCCGTCGTGGGCGAGCCATCCACCGAGCCGCTCGGGCTCGCGGAGCTTGCCGAGGTTCTCGACCAGCCGCAGCCAGCACGTTTCTGAACGACATCGGCCGCCGCCGCGTCGTCAAGCCGGTACGACCGAACGGTCGCCCACGCGAGCCTCAGGAACTGCGGGACGATCGCATCCCACGCGTGCTGGTCACCGTCGGCGGCGGCGTTGACCAGCGTGGTGGTCCGCCGAGAGTGCATGTGCGGATCCTACTTCCAAGCGCGGCCACGCTCCGGCGCCACAAATGTCATGCCGGTTGCCATCACGCGTCACACCAGACACGGTGCGCCAGCTCGGCGGTAGAATCGACCCACCGTGGACCTCCGCCATCTCGTGACGTTCTGCGCGGTCGTCGACCGTGGGTCGTTCTCGTCGGCCGCCGAGGATCTCGGCATCTCACAGCCGGCGGTCTCGGCGCAGATCCGCATCCTCGAGGAGCGGTTGGGCCAGCGGCTCCTCGATCGCAACGGCCGCAGGGTGGGGTTGACCGAGGCCGGTCAGGTCCTCGAGGTGCATGCGCGCCGGATGATCGCGCTGGAGGCGGACTTGGAGCGCGAGATGGGGGAGGTCGGGGAGCGTATCGCCGGGCGCCTGCAGCTCGGCTCGTCCACGGGCCCGGGCGAGGTGCTGCTGCCGCGGCTGCTCGGGAAGTTCCGCGAGGCGCACCCGGACGTGACCGTGAGCCTTGTCGTCCACGACACCCAAACGATCTGCGACCGGGTGGTGGACGGGGAGCTCGAGCTTGGCATCGTTGGCGCCGCGCGTCCGCAGCGTGGCCTCGAGTACGCGCCGTTTCTCCGCGACGAGCTGGTGGTGATCGTCCCGCCGGGTCACACGCTCGCCTCCCGCGCATCGATCGGCCTTGACGAGCTCTCTCGACTCCCGCTCCTGATGCAGCAGCGTGGTTCCGGGGTGCGGGCGGTGTTGGAGGAGGCCTTCCGCACCGCCGGGATCCGGCTTCAGGACATAGATGTCGAGATGGAGCTGGGGTTGCAGCAATCGGTCAAGACGGCGGTGCTGAACGGGATTGGTCTCACCGTCATGTCGAGGTTGACAGTCGACCCGGAAATCGCTGAGGGGCGACTGATCGCACTCTCGATCGAGGGGCATGAGCTGGCCCGCGACTTTTCGGTCGTCCGGCCGGCCGGGCGCACCCCGACGCGCCTGACGACGGCGTTCCTGGAGTTCGCACGCGCACAACTCGACGCTGACGGATAAACGTGCGTTATCGGAGCTATTCGTTACGATAGGGAAATGAGCGTCGATTCCCACGACCGCTGCGACGTGCTGGTCGTTGGCTCTGGCGGCGCCGGAATGAGCGCCGCGCTGGCCGCCCGCGCCCGCGGAGCATCGGTGATCGTCGCGACCAAGTCGGCGCTGGGCGCGTCCAACACCGGCCGGGCGCAGGGTGGGATTCAGGCCGCCGTGGGCGACGGCGACACCGTCTGCTCTCACTACGAGGACACGTTCGCGGCGGGCCACGGCGACGGCGTGCCCGATCTGGTGCGCACGCTGGTCGACGGCGGCCCCGAGGCGATCCACTGGCTCGCCTCGCTCGGTGTCACGTTCAGCCGCGACGACGGCCGGTACCGGGTGATCCGCTGCGGTGGCGCCAGCCGTGAGCGGCTCCTGCAAGCGGGCGAGCGAACGGGCGCCGACATGGTGCAGGCGCTTCGCGCCGCCGTGCGCGGCAGCGCGGCGGACGTCCGGGAGTCCTCGGCGCTGCAGGCGCTCGACCCCGACGGGGACGGTTGGCGCGCCACGCTGCGGACAAAGACCGGAGACGAGCACCGCATCGCCGCCGCCGCCGTCGTGTTGGCGGCCGGCGGCGGCCTCGCGGGCGAGGCGGCGGCGCTCGGCGTCGGCAGCACCAACCATCCCGACGCCACGCCCGAGGTGCTCAACCTGGCCCTGGCTCTCGGCGCCGAGGGGATCCACCTGGACTCGTGGCAGAAGCACCCCACGGGATCCGTGTGGCCCGAGGCCCTGGCCGGCTACGCGCTGCCCGAGACCACCCGCGCCTACGGGGCGACACTGCACGATGCCGACGGCGAGCGGTTCGTCGACGAGATGGCGCCGCGCGACGTCGTCGCCCAGGGCATCGTCGACGCGGTCGACGCCGGCCGTGGCGTGATCGCCCCCAACGGTCGTGCCGCGGTTTGGCTCGACACCGCGGCGATCGACCGTGAGAAGGGAGCGGGGTTCACGCAGGACCGCCTCGCGTACGTCTACAACCGCTACACCAAGGCCGGGGTCGACATCACCCGCGAGCGCGTGCTCGTCTACCCGGTGCTGCACTACCGAAATGGAGGGCTCGTCATCGACCCACACGGACAGACCACACTCGCGGGCGTATTCGCCTGTGGCGAGATCGCGGGAGGCGTGCACGGCACCAACCGCCTGATGGGCAACTCGCTTCTGGACACGGTGGTCTACGGGCGCCGGGCCGGACGCGCCGCCGCGGAGCTGATCCGATGAGCGCGCCGAGCTTCCTGACGACGCCTGAGCGCCCGGCCAAACCGCGCGAGATCGGCTTGACCCACGTCATGGACAAGGGCCATACGCTCGACCAGATCGAGGGGCACTTCGCCGCGTGTGGCGACTACGTGGACATCGTCAAGCTGGGGTGGGGCACCTCGTACGTCACGCACAACCTGCGCGACAAGATCGCCCTGTACCACGAGATCGGCGTGCCGGTCGTGCTGGGGGGCACGCTGCTCGAGGTCGCGCTGGAGCAGGGAAAGTTCGACGAGTGGCGCAGCTGGGTGTCGGACCTCGGCCTGAGCCACGTCGAGGTCTCGGACGGGTCGATCACGCTGGCCCACGACGAGAAGTTGGGCTACATCGAGACGCTCGCAAAGGACTTCGTCGTGCTGTCGGAGGTCGGGTCCAAGGACACAGCGGCCGTCGTCGCCCCGTATCGCTGGGTCGAGATGATCACCGCCGAGCTGGCCGCCGGCGCCTGGAAGGTCATCACCGAGGCGCGCGAGACGGGCAACGCCGGCCTCTACCGGCCCGACGGCGAGATCCGCTCCGGCCTGGTCGACGAGATCGTCCACTCCATCGACCACACCAAGCTCCTGTTCGAGGCGCCGCAGAAGCAGCAGCAGGTGTGGTTCATCACGATGTTCGGCCCCAACGTCAACCTCGGCAACATCGCGCCCGAGGAGATCATCCCGCTCGAGACGCTGCGCCTCGGGCTTCGCGCCGACACCCTGGGGCAGTTCGGCGGCTCGTGACGGTGTGGGTCTGAACTCACTCTGGCCTGGTCGATGAGCGTCGCGATCACACCCACGCTCGACGCCGCGGGTTGACACATGCCGATATAGATATATATTTGGGTCCATGGCGCGAGCAGCGACGACAACGGACGCGTTCAACGCAGTGGCCGAACCCCGGCGGCGACAGATCCTGGACGCCCTCGCCGGCGGGGAGCGCCCCGTCAACGACGTGGTGCGCCTGCTCGGGCTGGCTCAGCCACAGGTGTCCAAGCACCTACGGGTGCTCCGGGAAGTGGGACTGGTCGACGTGCGCGGCGAAGGACGACAGCGGTTGTACCGCCTCAACGGCCACGCGCTCAAGCCCATTCATGACTGGGTAAAGGGCTACGAGCGCTCGTGGTCCGAGCGCTTCGAGCAGCTGGATGTCGTGTTGGAGGAGCTCAAGAAGGAGGAGCGAGATGGTGACAGGCACGAGTAGAGGGACGGCGACGGTGACGCTCCCCACCGATGAGCAGATCCTCATCACGCGGGATTTCGACGCGCCCAAGCACCTGGTGTACAAGGCGTGGACCACGCCCGAGCTGGTCCGGCGCTGGTGGACCGCGGGCTTCGGCGAGGCAACGATCGCCGAGATCGACCTGCGGGTCGGCGGCACTTGGCGCTACGTGATGGTGACGCATGACGGGCTCGAGGTCGCCTTCCACGGCGAGTACCGCGAGATCGTCCCGAACGAGCGGATCGTCTCGACCGAGGTCTACGAGGGCATGCCCGAAGGCGAAGCGCTGAACACCCTGACGCTCACCGAACAGGACGGGCGCACGACCCTCACGGTCCTCGTGCAGCACACGAGCAAAGAGCACCGTGACGCACACATCAACTCCGGGATGGAGACCGGGATGCAGAAAGCGATGGACTTGCTGGAGGACGTCGCGGTCTCGCTTCGCTGAGCACGCATCCGCATCGCCGACCACCGGGACATCGCTCCCGGGTCCGGCGTTACGGCGGCACCTGGCGCGACGTCGCCGGCGACGATCTCCCTGGTGCCTGGTGATCCCCGAAGCACGGGCCGGCGGGGCGGGTCGCCAAGAGCGGCCTGCCCCGCATTTCGACAGAACCCATCCACACCCGACGGTCGGCGTGCCCCCATCGTCCGTGCCACCGTCCCCTCGAATGCGCTTGGCTCTTGGCGTGCGATTGGTAATGATGTCGTCCGATGCCGGGTCCGCGCCATTTGCTCGCCGCGGTTGCTGCGGGCCTGCTGATCACCTCGACTGGGGCGAGCGCGGTGGATGCTCCCGATCGTCCGATGGGCGCGGTGTTCGGGTGGGGGCCGGAGCTTCGCCAGCAGAACCTCCCCGCGTGGCGTCCGGGCAAGAACCCGTTCACCACGCCTCAGTGGGCGCGACAGGTCAACTCGATCCTACGTACGGCGGGTCAGAACGGGTTCTGGTTCTCCGGCTCGACGGCGTTGCCGTTCGATCTGCCCATCAACAGGGTGGAGCCGAAGGCGGGATGGTTCAACCGTGCGAACTACCTGCGCCATTACACCCGGACCGGTGTCAAGTTCGACGTCAACCTGGAGCTTCGGGTGGCGAAGCTCGCGAAGGTCCGCAAGCTGCACACGTCGTGGAACATCAAGCTCAAGATCGCGGCTCGCCGCTACAACATGCTGGGCGCAGGGTGGCAGCGCACAGCGCTCAGCGAGATCCGGCGGATCGTCCCGAAGTACCGCAACCTGCCGTATCGCAGCTACTACACCGGGGTCGACGAGCCGATGATCTTTCCGCCGTTCGGCCCCGCCGCCAAGTCGTCGGCGGGCCGGAGGTTCGTCGCCGAGATCGCCAAGCGGTACGGTCAGCCGTCACCCGCAGCCGACGCCAAGCCTACGGGCGACCCGCAGGAGGGGCTCAAGTGGCTCGCGTTCAACCGCTACACCGGCGAGCGGTACTTCGCATTGCGAGCAGAGCAGGCGCGGCTGATCAAGCAGCTCGATCCCAACGGGCTGGTCAGCCCCAACAGCTATGCCTGGATCGACGGGTTCATCCCGTGGGACTACACGAAGCTCGCGGACTTCGCCGACGTCGTCGAGCTCGATCCCTACACCTCCTACGACGAGGTGCGGACACCGGGGCGCGGCCGCTACAACCACGGCTTCGGGACGAAGCTCATGGCCGACCTGACCGGCAAGCGGATCCGCACGATCGTCCAGGCATTTCCCTACCAGGGATACGATCCCGAGCCGGAGGACGTGTGGACATGGGCGACGCAGTCACTGCGCGCCGGTGCGACCGACTTGACCCTGTACGCCGAGAACAACCCGCGCGCGCGGCGGCCCAAGGTCTTCGCAGGGATGCTCGCGATCGCGCGGGCGCTGCGCGGCACGCGGCTGCCGGCGCCCCCGGTCGATCCTGCGCACGTCATCGTGTACGCCACGGCGAGTGAGGGGCAGGGGCAGCCCGGCAAGGTGTTCGGTGAGCGACCGCGCACGGTCGCAGACCAGCTCTACACCACCTACTCCGTTCTCGGCGAGCTTGCCCATTCGGCATTCGTCTTCGACGCCGACACCCGACTGGTATCCGATCCGGCGCGCCTTACCCGCGCGACGACAATGTGGCTGCCCCGCGGCGAGACGCTGGACCGGTCCTTTGTCGAGGCGGTCATCTCCTGGGTGCGCGCAGGCGGAACGCTGATCGTCACCGACCCCGACGCGTTCACCCGCGCCCCCGACGGGTCGTCGCTCGCCGATCTGCGTGAGGTGCTGATCGGGGCCGCCACGGTCCCCGCAGCGGGCGGCGCCCTGACGGTCCCGGCGGCGGCCATCGCTTCGGCTCTGCCCGCGCGGCCGCTGACGGTCCCCGTGCTGGACGGGATCGCGGGCGCGTTCAACCGGGTGCCGTCCGGCGCCCAAGTCATCGCGACAAACGTGGACGGCTCACCGGCGGCGCTTCGTCGCGCGGTCGGGTCAGGTCAGGTCCTGGCGTTCGCAGGCGACGTGATGTTCCCGGGGACACTCAACGCGCCAGGCGAGCTCGTCGAGTTGGTCACCGCCATCCAGAACTGGCGGGGCGCGCCCATGGGCGTCCTTGCGTGGCGGTACGAGATCCCGGGCAACCCCGCGCCGGGCCGGCTTCCCTGGAGCACCGCGGTGCGCCCGGTGTACTCGTCCCTACCGTAGGCGGACGGGGACGCTCGTCGAGCCCAGGCGCTTGCCGGAGGCGTTCGACGCGGTCACGACGAGCAGGTAGGCCCGCCTCGGCAGCCGTCCGACGGGGACCCTGACCGAGAACCGTCCCGCACGCGAGCGCGTGGCTGCGATCGCCCGGACCGAATGCTGCGCGGCGCCTCCCCTCGGCCGCAGCGCCAGCCGCAGGCGAGCGGGTCCGCTGATGCGACCCTGGACGATCAGGTGGTTCCCCCGACGCACGACCCGCAGCACGCGCACCTTGGTGCGGATGGGCTTGGCCGACGCCGTCACGGCCGGCTCGGGGGTCGGAGCCGCAGCGACGACCGGGGCACCGGTCGCCGCGATCGCCGCAGCGATGTCGAGCGCGCCTGCGCCGTAGTCGAGATCGAATCCCAAGGCCCCGCGGTCGGTTGCGCTCGCGGCAAGCACCTGACGCACCCCGTCGACGGTCAGATCGGGGCGCGCCTGGCGGATCAATGCGATCGCGGCCGCGACATGCGGCGCCGCCATCGACGAGCCCGAGTACAGGCCGTACCCGCCGCCGACGGTCGACGAGATGAACGCTCCGGGGGCGGTGATGTCCGGCTTGCCGACCTGCGTCGCCGTGCCGTCCGGTGCCGCCCAGGCGATGAGCCCGCGGCTGGAGTTGGTCGCGATGGAGCCCGACTGCTCCAGCTGGCCGACGGTGATGCTCTCGGGGTAGCTCGCCGGGTTGCCGATCGTGTCCGGTGTGTTGCCAGCGCCGAACACCGGAGCGATGCCCATCGCGACCCACGTTTGCACCATCGGGCGAAACCACTCGTTGTTGGCTCCGGCCGCTGTCCATGAGTTGTTGATGACCGTCGGGTAGTCGACGGTGGTCGGGTCGCCGTCCGGGTCGGTCATCCACTGGGCGGCCGCCAGGAGCGTACTGCCGGAGGCCGTTCCGTCGGCGCCGATTGCCTTGGCGACGATGACCGTGGCTCCCGGCGCGATGCCGACCTGGGCGCCCGTCACGTTGCGAGCCACCATCGTGCCGATGGTGTGCGTGCCGTGTCCGTTGTCGTCGTACGGGGTGGCCTGCCCGCCGACGAAGTCCTTCCAGCCGGCGATCGCCCCCGCGAGCTCCGGGTTTGTTGCGTCCACGCCGGTGTCGATGCTCCCGACGCGCATCCCCGCGCCGGTCAGGCCGTAGCGGCTCCACACGTCGGGAGCGTTGACTGCGCCGACGCCCCAGCTTTCCTGACCCGCTCCAGTGGCGGCGCCGGCAATGGTGATCTGCGGGTCCAGGGCGATCGATGCGACCGCGGGATCATTGCGAAGGGCCGCAAGCTCACGTGCGCTGACCGAGGTGCCGAGCGCGTTGACAAGCCAGAAGGAACGGGAGGGGCCCCGCAGCTTGGCGCGCACGGATCCCTGGCTGTCACCAGCGGTCTTGCGCAGCGACCGGATGAGCTCAGAGGGCCGACCTCTGTGAGATTCGCGCGCGACCTGTGACGTGAGCGTGATGACGACGGGAACCTCGGTGGCGCTCACCGCGACCCTCGAGTCGACATCCTCACCGACGTCCGCCGCCTGAGCCACCCCTGGGGTGACCGATACGCATGCGAGCGCAAGAAGAGTTGATGCGAGGGTCGCGACAAAGCGGCATCCATACCGCGCCCCCGGACGATCCATGTCCGAGTTCATGCCCCTCCTGTATCGGTCCACAACCTGCCGGCCGCATCGCGCACGATGCGTGAGAGGCCCCAAAAACTCCCAGTGAACAACGCGATTCGGCTCGGTGCCGGCGCCTCGTTATGCTTCGTCCATGCCCGTATTCATCTGTCCCGGCTGCGGCCGCAGGATCTCGGGGGACCGCCACCACGGCCATCAGCCGCGTGGTTGTGCGTCGTGCGGCTTCGGGTTCCTGTTCGAGTTGCTCGACGACTACTACCCCAGCCCCAAGACCGCGCTCGTGGTCTGCAGCGGCGACCGCAAGATCCTTGCGGCAGGGCATGCCGCGACGGCGGTGACCGGATATCAGGAGCGCGACCTGCTCGGCCACGACGTCGTCCACCGCCTGGAGCTGCGCTTCTCGGAGGACGATCCGGCGGACAGAAGCCTGGAGTGGGGGGTGCGCGTGATGGGGGTGGACTGCACGTTTCGACCCAAGGGCATCGAGGGCGACCGTGCCGCGACCGCGGATTTCTTCCCCGCGTACGACGGCGACGGAGGCCTGCTCGTGGCGATCACACCCAAGTAGTAATGGAACGGCGCCGGCTCGCAGACACCGGATTGGAGCTCACGGTCATCGGCCTCGGCACTTGGGTGTTCGGCGGTCGTTGGGGCGGCGCCGACGACGCTGACTCGGTTGCGGCATGCCATGCATCGCTCGATGCCGGTGTCAACTGGATCGACACGGCCGACATCTACGGCCAGCACCGGGCCGAGCGGATCGTCGGCAAGGTGCTCAAGGAACGGCGCGACGACGTCATCGTCGCCACCAAGTCCGGCGTGGCGTGGACCATGGAACCGTCGTTTCGGATCTGGCGCGAGGCGAGCGCCGCGTACATCACGAGGGCCGTCGATCGCAATCTCGCGGCGCTCGGCATCGACACCATCGACCTGTACCAAGTGCATTGGCCGGTCAAAGGCGTCGCAGCCGAGGAGACGATGGGCGCGCTGCTCGACCTCAAGCACGCCGGAAAGATCCGGGCGATCGGGGTCTCCAACTACGACGTGGACGACCTGGCCGCCGCAGGCGCCGCCGGGCCCCTCGACAGCTTTCAGGTCGGATACCACCTGATGCGGCGCGAGATCGAGCAGGCCGAGCTTCCGTGGTGCGCCGCCAAGGGGGTCGGCGTGCTGGCCTATGGCCCGCTGGCGCATGGACTCTTGACCGGCAAGATGTCGGCGTCGACCACGTTCGCCCCGGACGACTGGCGACGCGACAGCGAGCTTTTTTGCGACGACGCGTTTGCCGAACGCATCGCGGTCGCGGATGAGTTGGCGCTGATCGCGGGCGAGTCCGGGCGCCCCGGCGGCGTCGCGGAACTCGCGGTCGCCTGGGTGCTCCGCCGTCCGGAGGTGACGTCGGCGATCATCGGCGCCCGTGACGCACGTCAGGCGACCGCCAACGCGAAGCTGGGCGAGCGTCCGCTGGCCGATGACGAAGCCGCCGCCATCGAGGCCGTCCTGGCCCGGCATCCGGCCGCCTCGCGGCATTACGGGCACGGCGAGCCGCCCGATCGCACCGACTGAGTGGTACCCGCGGCAGCGCGGCGGACACAACCGGGCCTCCGGCCCGGAACAGTGTTTGCCGCCGTCCGTGACATCTGACACCATGGTTCCCCGATGGCCACGCAAGGCCCATTACGTAGGAAGACGGATCTTCGCCCGCGGTCGGCGTTGTTCGGTCCCACGCCCGGGGCCATCGAGCCGGTTGATCGGGAGTCGTTCCTCAAGTCCCTCGATCACGCCCTGGACGCATCGCGTCGTGGGCGACGGTTCGTCACGCTGATCGTCGTCGACGTCCAGGACCCCGTGACCGAGGCCGGCATCGCCAAGCTCTCCGCGATCGTGCGTCACATGATCCGTGAGACCGACGCGATGTGGCGGACGAGCGTGCGGTCGTTGACGGTGTTGCTCGCCGACGCCGATGGCCCGAGCGCGGAGCCGGCCGTCGCGCGCCTGCGCCTGCGGCTTCGGGCCGAGTCCCCGTCTCCACTGTCGATCGGCCGCGCGACCGCCGCTCCCGGCATCGATCCGATGGCGCTGATCGACCTGGCGAAATCAGACCGCCGAACGGTGGAGCCCCTCGGACGTGAGGAGTAGCGGGCGCTCTCTCGGGCCCGGAGCTCTGACCGGATCCTGTTTTCGGTCTTCACAGGGCGCAACCGAGGTGTGACAAACAAGTGGGTCCTCACGAGTTGCCCTGTGCCGTACTTACCGCGCGCAGGCCCGGACGATGATGGGCGACGTCGCGCACGCGGCCACCCTGGCGGTGTCATCCTCAATTTGAGGGGGCCTGCAGAACGGCCGCACCGTCCGGCGGCTGCAACCGTCGCCAAGGGGCGGCGGCGAGATCGCCATTGCTTCCGGCGGCACCAATGCTCGCCTCCACCCTTGCTCGGTTATCGCTCGCCGGATATCCACCGAACTCTTGGGGCAGAGCACTACGTGCCTCGCCACCGCGGGTCGTAGTTCCATGACAGGTGCTGGGTCATCGCATATGGGATGAGGGCGAACGCGGCGGGGACCCGCCGCCGTCGGGCTCTTCGCGCCTGCCGCGGGCCGGGTGGTGAGGGTGTGAGCCATCGCGCTTGGGTGTACCACCGGCGCATCGTGCGCGCGGATGGCGCCATCGCCGGGCAATCTGCGTGGCGGGCACGTAACTCCTGGATGACGTGACGGGGGTCGTGTCCTGCGGCAAATCGCTGTTCTGCTTCGCGTCTGAGTACGGGCCAGGAGTAGGAGCCGGGCCGGCCGCGGATGATCCCGGCGGACCGGGTTTGGCGTACGTGTGTGCGAAGCGCCGCTGCGCCCCGCGCGGTGAGTGTCCCGGTCGCGATCCACATCTGGGCGAGGCGGTTGGCGAAGACGGTGCCCTCGTCCTCGCGCAGGTACCGGTCCGATGCGTGGGTGTGGCACAACCACACCGCCACCCCGTGGGTGAGGTGCACGAGACGTCGCGGCTCCTGGCCGGTACGTGCGCAGATCGCGCACGGCGGACCGCCACCCGGTGGGTCGTCGCGCGGTGGGCCGTCACACGGTGGGCCGTCACAGGGTGGGCCGTCGCGCGGTGGGCCGTCACGCAGTGCGCTTTCGGTCGGAAAACCGCCAGGCCCGTCCCGTGCCTGCGACATCGCGCCCCCATCCCGATCACGACCATCGCCCATACGAGGATCGTGCCCGAACAACCTGTTACAGCGCACCACCCATGTGTGCCATTCCTGTCACGACTTCGTGTCGTTTCATGTAACGATTGACCGACCCGACCTCACCCAATTGGCTATTTGGCGGCACTTTATTCGACGGCGGACACGTGAGAGCTCTAGTTCTTCGGGGGCATTCGTGTGGGCATACCGGCAAAGCAAAGGCCCTCGAATCGCAATGAGGATGAGGGATCGCACCCGCACAACGAGAGTCCGAAAGCAGAGCACATCAACGCCCACGGACGTGGAGGGGTCACGATGCCCGTACGTCTTTCCTCAGCGCGGGTTCTGAGGTCCACGGAGCGTGCAGACCCGGTGGTTCGGCAGCCTTGCCGTGATCAAAGCGACTGCCGCTGACACCGGCGGCCAGAAAACGATCATCGAGGCTCACGGCTGCGAGGTCCTTCTCTGACGATCACCGAATCGGCGGCTGGTCCACGGCATACGCGCTGCTGATACCTGGCGCCACGAGCGCGAGGCTCGCGGGTCCGTGGGCGGTGTGCACGGCGGAGCGGGGGCACTTGCCCCTGGCTTCGGTCACCGAAGGGGACCATGATGGAGGCTCACCGATCGGAGGCCGTCATGCTGATTGCGGTTGTCGGGGCGACAGGGCTCATCGGACGACGGCTCGTCGCGGCCCTGGTCGCGCGCGGCGACGACGTGGTCGCACTCGTGAGAGGTGGGGGCCACGTGGAGGGTGCGCGTGCAGTCGCGTGGGACCCGGGCGCGGGCGCAGTGCCGCACGGGGCGCTCGACGGCTGCGACGGGATCGTCAATGTGGCCGGCTCGCCGATCGGCCGGCGGTGGAATGCCGAGGTCAAACGGGAGATCGTCGCGAGTCGCGTCGACCTGACGGATCGCGTGGTCCAGGCGCTCGCCCACGGTGGGCCTCGCGTACTGGTCAACGCGAGCGCGGTCGGGTACTACGGAGATCGTGAGGAGGAGGCCGACGAGTCCGCGTCCCCCGGCTCCGGGTTCCTGGCGGAAGTCTGCCAGCGCTGGGAGGCCGCTGCGATGGCTGCCACAGCGAACGGTGTGCGCGTCGTCGTATTGCGTACCGGTCTCGTCCTGGCGGGCGAGGGGGGCGCGTTGCCGCAGTTGCTCGGGCCGGCCAAGCTCGGCTTGGGCGGGCCGATCGCCGGCGGCCGCCAGTGGTTCCCGTGGATCCATGTGGCGGACGCCGTCGGACTCATCCTGCGCGCGCTCGACGACGCCGCGCTCGCGGGGCCGATCAACCTGGTCGCGCCGGGGATCCTGCGTCAGGGCGCGTTTGCCAGGGAGCTGGGCCACGCGCTCAACCGGCCGGCGGTCGCGCCGACGCCGGGGTTCGCCATCAAAGTCCTGCTGGGTGAGGGCGCGCAGATCGTGTTGCAGGGCCAGCATGCCGTTCCGCGCGTGGCGCTCGAGTCCGGTTACAGCTTCCAGTTTGCAGAGGCATCCGCAGCGCTGTCGAACCTCGTCGGCGAGCAGGGTTAGGCTGGCGCGACCGAGGTTCGTGACAGTCCTCGTCGATCTGGGTGGATCAGATCAGCCCGCAGGTTCCTCCGGGAAGAGCCGCTTGAGCTCGCCTTCGAGAACCAGCCACGTCTCGCGCACATATGTCGTTGCGACGTGGTACCGCGCTCCGGGGAGGCTTCGCGCAAGCTTGACCATATCCTGATCGGGCCGTCGCTGCTCCTGCAGGTCGGCCAGCATATTGCGGTACTCGCCGATCATCTGGGCCATCTCGAAGTGCTGGACCATCTGCTGGTCGAGAAGCCGATCGACGATCGCGTACGGGTCGGCTTCGGGTTCGCTGCTCACGCGCCCGATGCTACCCTCTCCCCAATCGGGGGATTAGCTCAGTTGGGAGAGCGCCGCCTTTGCAAGGCGGAGGTCGTCGGTTCGAACCCGTCATCCTCCACCTCAGTAGTAGAGCCGTCTTGCGGTTCCAGGAGCAGGATTACGGGGTCCAGCAACCCCGACCGGGCTCGTCCGCCAACGACCGCTAGCGACCAAAAATCGGAGGCCTCCGCGAGGTCTTCGAGGTCCAACGGAGGTCTCTGGACACTGGCCCAACCCCGTCACGGAGCCTGAGCCTGTCGCAGATTGTTTGTCGCGAGACGGGCGAAGCGCTCTGCCTCCCCGACATCAGGCCCAATGCCTCCGTAGCCAACGAGCGCGATCCCGTCGCCAACACGGCTCACGACCACTTAGCCTGGATCCACCGCCCCTCGCGGCGCGGATGCGCGCGGATCGCCGTCGCCATACGGGTTCGGGGTCAACCCGAAGGATGCACCCTGCGGGTGCTCCCCCGCACCCGCCTGACTCGGCGCCCGCACGCCCCGCATCCAC
>CAYMSM010000037.1:0-14956 GCA_964393105.1 uncultured Bifidobacteriaceae bacterium | reverse complement strand
ATCCAGCCTTGGACGAACTCCGTGCTCGTCGCCAACCCCGAGTTCCGTTGCAATGGGCGCGAGAGCGGCGACGATCAGGCGGATGTGGTCGTCCAGGTCCCGGCCGATGCCCTCTGCGCCACGCACGACGTCGTCGCGGTTGACCCCCGCCGCAAAGCTCGGCTGCTTGAGTTTCTTCTTGACCGACTTCGGCTCGAGCCCTTCGAAGCCCTGGGGACGTACCCGGGCGCAGGCGTGGATGAAGCTGGGAAGCTCATCGCACGCGTACAAATGGAGTTCCAACGCGTTCTCGCGCGGCAGGTCCAGATGGTCGGCGTGGCTCAGGATCGCCCGGCGGAACCATTCGGGGTACCCGGCGGCGGCGAGCGCCGGCTCACCGTCCTGCGGGTGCTTGTCGAGGGTGGGATGGCGCTCGTAGTCGAAATCGTGCAGCAGCCCGACGTTGCCCCAGACGTCCTCGTCCTCGCCGAGGTCCCGGGCGTACGCCCGCATCGCCGCCTCGGTCGCATAGACGTGACGGCGAAGCCCTTCCCCCTGCACCCACTCGTGAAGCAGGGAGATTGCCCGATCCCGATCCCCCGCGATATCGTCGCTCATGTGGAGGATCCTATCCTTGCCTCACGCCCGCTCCGCGAGGTGCTCGCCCGAGCGGACGCGGCGCCGACCGCGCTGCTCGCGCTCGGGATTCCGCATTGCCCGGCCTGTGAGCTCCTGCCCACGAGCCTCCAGGAGATTCGCCGTGCGCGACCCAACCTGACCGTCGAGATCGCGCTTCTCCGCTCACCGGCCGATTGGGCCGACCGCGAGGAACTGCTGTGGCCCCGCTCGATCCACGTGAGCCGCTCGAGCGTGCCGGTGCTGGTCCTCGTTCGCCGCGGCCAGGTCGTCGCGACCCGCTCAGGAGGCGGGCCGGCCAGCGCAATCGACGCCTGGGTGACCGAGACACTGGGCCCACCGGACCTCCCGATCGCGGTCGGGGTGAGCGTTCGCGAAGCGGCACGGCTCGAAGAGCTTGGTGGGCTTCGCACGCGGCACCTGGCCGTGCGTGAGCTCCGTGCGTGAACTGATCGGCGACGTTCGAGCTTTCAGACCGCCGACGAAGCGGACACGTCGCGCGGAAGGCGCCCAGACCTCCCGGTCAGCTCCCGAAGACGCGCTGCAAGCCCGTCCGTCAACGCACCCGGGGTGAGTTGCCAGTTCCAGTTGCCGCGACGCCGGCCGGGGGTGTTCATGCGCCCCGGGCGCCCCAGGCCCAACAGGTCCTGGGCAGGCACGATCGCGACGCTCGCGGGCGCGGCGTGCGCGAGCTGCACGAGCGACCAGGCCGAAGCGGGGCCCTCCACCCCGGCGAGCGCGAGCGACCGGTCGAGGTTGCGAAGGTGCGACCCACCCAACCCACGGATCCATTGCGCGCCCGTCGCGTTGTCGTGGGTACCCGGGTAGATGACGCGGTCTACGTCTGTCCAGAGCGGGTGGGATTGGACGGGACCGTGGTTCATCATGAACTGCAGCACGGCCATGCCGGGCAGACCAAGATCCCGACGCAGACGGTGTACCGCCGGGGTGATGACGCCCAGATCCTCGGCGAGGAGCGGCAGGCTGCCGAGCTCGGCACGCACGGCGGAAATGAGCTCCCTGCCGGGCGCACGTCGCCAACGCCCAAACCGCGCGGTTCGCGCATTCGCCGGGATCGACCAGTAGGCGACGAGCCCGCGGAAATGGTCGATTCGCACGGCGTCGACCAGATCAAGCATGCGGCGGACGCGCTCGATCCACCAGCGATACCCATCGGCCCGCATCGACGGCCAGTCATACAACGGACTCCCCCACAGCTGCCCGTCCTCGCTGAAGCGGTCCGGCGGGCACCCCGCGATCTCGCTCGTCGCGAACAACTCTGGCCGCAGCGTCGCATCGGCGCCGTTCCTCGCGACATAGAGCGGCATGTCCCCGAGGATTTGGATGCCCCGCCCGTTCGCGTAGCTTCGCAACGCGGTCCATTCGCGGTCGAAGCGGACCTGATGGGCCAGCGACCCCGCTCCGGCGAAGCGCGACCACCCCTCCACCCAACCGTGGCGGGCGGCGAACCGTCGCGACTCCTCGTCGCTGACCGTGGCATCCGGCGCGGCGAGGAGCCCTGTCCAGCCCGCGAAGGCCGATGAGGCCTCGTACGGAGATCCAAGCCGGTTGGGCGGGCCGAGGGGGAGGACCTGCCACCAGGTCTGTCCGGCTGCGGCGAGCCAGTCGACGAACCGGAATGCCTCGGGGCCCAGGCGCCCACCCGGCAACGACGTCAAGTGCAACAACACACCGGCGCGACGCACGGCCAAAGGATCGCTGAAGGTGGGGACGTGGGAGGTCATGCACACAGTCTCGCGGGCGGGCCAGACGGGCAATCGGATCGATCGTAAGAGACACCCGGCGTGGACACACGACCTAAGCCCCCAGACCTATGACTTTGCGCGTTTCTTGAGTAGTCTTCTGCGACGCACGCTGACACAAGCGACGAGGGTCCAAATGGACGTGTGGGAGTGAGAGACCGGGACGCCAGCTTCACGATCGGCCATCGCCGTAGGGTGATGCGACTCACCGTGTTCGCTGCCCTCCTTGCTGTCCTCACCTGCGCGCCCGGCGCCATGGCACTCGACCAGATCGTCGAGGCCGTCGCCATCGACACCGCCGTCACGACCGACACCACCGCGGTTGCGACCACCGTCGTCGATCCGGCACCTGCGCCTGTCGAGCCCGCTCCTGTCGCCGCAGAACCGCTCGTCGCAGAGCCTGTCGTCACCGCCGTACCTCCTCCGCCGCCGCCACCGGATCCCGTGGCCGTCACGGAACCGGCCGCGGCGCCCCCCGTTCAGCCCGTGCCGGGCGCGACACCATCTGCAGTCACGGAGCCGACGCCTGCCGCCCCGCAGGAGATCATCATCGCCGTTCTGGACGCTCCCGCCGTGGTCGTGGGCGCCGATGGACCTGCCATTACGGTGAGCGGATCGGATTTGGGATCCGTGATGCCGAGCGGCGATCAGATTGACCCGAGCGCACTCGCCGCGCCGTTGACCATCGCGACGTCCACGGCGTCGCCTTCGGTGAAGTCGGCCACGGACACCTCGATCATCACGCCGCTCGTCGTTCCGATCGTGCAGACGCTCGGCTCTGGGCTCTTGTCGCCGTATGTTCGTCCCGAGACGTTCGGCCCGCAGGCCGCCCTTGATGGGGCGGCGGCGAGCACCGCGACCGCCGCGCCGCGCCCGATGCCGACCCATCCTCCCGCACAGGCCACGCACGTCGCGGCTGACCTGCCCTTTGGCTTCGCCGCTCCGCCCGGGGGATGGTCTGGAGAGGGCGCCGGGATCCTCGCACTGCTGATGGGCTTTCTCCCGCTCGGCCTGCCGGACGGCAAGTCGTCGTTGACGCAAGAGACGCAGACCGCCCTGCTTCTGATGGGCGCGCTTCTCATGGTGCTTCCGCTCTTTGCCAGCCCCATCCGCGACCGTCGTCGCCGGGGCCCTCGAGGGTTCGCAACCCTCGCCCTCAGACCAGGGTAAGGCAGCTCCGGCCCGGCATCTGCCGGGCCCGGTCGTCGCGCATCCGTGCGCGGCGGCATGAGTGTGCCTTTTCCAACCCGCACGGGAACTGAGGAATGATGAACACCTGTGAGATTCGCGTTGTCGGCCCGAGAGGTCGAGACGAATCTGCGCTTGCGGAGACGCTGAAAGGGCTCGGCCACATCGTCACCGAGCTTCCTGCGGCGACACCGCTTCAGCGCGCTGACGAGGTCATCGTCGTCGATGCTCGCGATGCGTGCCTCACCGAGCTGGCCGAGATCGAACGCGACCTTCGTGAGCAGCCCGGCCCGATCGTCGTCATCTCAGACGATATGGGCTCAGGGTTCGGCTCGCTCGCCAACCAGCTCGGGCGATCCGTCGTGCTCGCGAGCGGTGGCAACGAGATGGGCTACAAGGTCGCCTTGAAGCTCTGTGAGCTCATGATCGAAGACCGAGCGGCATTGGCGGCGGCATGATCTGGACATCGACAACTGCAGTCGCAACGCAATCGCTCACCTCCGTCGAGCCGGACCCAGAGGGCCCGCAGCTCGGGTCATTGATCGCCGAGCATGGACTCATCCGCGGCCTGCGCCGCCGGATCGAGGATTGGCGTGAGTATCCACCCCACGGCCCCATCTCCCTCTCGACGGCGCAGTCCGACCAGTTGGACCTGGAGCACGAGGCTCTTACACGCGGGTAGCGCCCGGTGTGTGCGGAAACGCACCGCACCGGGCGCCGCTCGGCGCCCCGTTCGAGTCTCGGTCCGTCGAGCATCGCCGCCGCTCGTACTCCGACGAGTTCTTCGTTACTCGGCGCGGTCGGACCTCGCGACGCTCGACGAAGTCCATGGCCTGAGAGACCGCGAGTTGGTGCGAGGTCAGCAGGGCGGGCTGGCGGCGGCACACAGCGCGGCGACGCGGGTCTCGAGCGTGCTGAGGCGCAGCGTCAGGTCGGCAACAATGACGGTGGAAGGCGCCTGCTGAGGCGTCGACGATTGGGCGGCAGCAACTACGGCTAGCGCCGAAGCCTGGCGCTCCAGCGCGCTGATGCGCGCGTCGATCGACGTGAGCGCCGCGGCACCCTGCAGCTGTAGACGCTCGACATCATCCTCACTCGCCAACCCGAACGTCCCGGGCGACGCGAACAGCACGATCAGGATCAGCACCACGAGGCCATGCATGAAGATGCTGATCGCGGCCCATGTGGGAAGGTTCTCGTACCAGGGCGGTCGGGGCGGCCCCGGGTTGGCGAAGCGGTCTCCCGCCGGGCGGGTCTCGACGCTGTGCTCATGCGTCGCACGCCGCGTTCCCTCCCCGGCGTCTGACTCACGAACCGTTTCGTACTCGCCGCTCGGGCTCATCTCTCGCTGCTCCTCGTTCGACCTGCACCCGGCGAGTGTGCTCCCCGCCGTCGCCGCACCTCGACAGACTCTACAAATGCCCGCCCGTGAGGACCCGAGCGTGCCCGATCACAAAGCTCGGGCGGTTCGACTCGCCGGCCTATCCCAACGCGTCGTACTCGGCGCGCCACTCGGTCTGGGTTCCGGGCGGTTCGTAGGCCGCCGCGGCCGCTCGTGCCTTCTCGAGGCCCTGCCGGGCCTCCTCCATCGTCAGAAGCTGCTGGGTTTGGAACTCCCCGATCAGGCCGGAGCTCGTCACGCGCCCCGAGAAGGCCGCGGCGGTCGCCGCGTCGGGGACGTCATAGACCACGAATCCATCCCATTCGCCGAACATCCAGTAGAAGGACTCCATCTGCCCGCCGATCTCCTCCAGCAGCGCACGGGCCGCAGCCGCGCGATTTCCGGGACGCGCGACCATGGCGCGCCACGCCTCGCCCGTGTAGCTGAAGAAGCTCACGTACTTCGGCATGAGTCACCTCCACATCGAGTCCTTGGGGTTGCGGTGACTCTCTCAACAATAGGGTGCCGTGTCGAGGCTCCGCCACCGGTCTTCGGGTGGCGTTCTGCAACTTCATCTCAGGGGATCACAGTCACCCGACTGTGCGGCGGGCAAACCGAGGTGGCCACCGACCCTGGCCGTTGGACGACCTCGCCGAACCCGTCCTGCGTCCGGCTCAGCGGCGGCGAACGCTGATTGAGATGGAGGCGGTTCCCTTGGCCGTGGTCTGGGAGCTCGTGTCGTCAAACGTCCGCGTCGTCGCGACGGAGAACGACTGCCCCCGAGCCAGCTTGCGCGCGAACGCCGTGGTGGTGCGCTGGCTGTGGGACGCGAACTCGCCGTTGAGCGAGGTGCTCGGCGGGCTGAGCTTCCCGCCCGAGACGTTGAAGTCCCTGGAGAAGATCGCGTCGGCGGACGCGTCGTAGCCGGGTAGACCGTCGAACACTGATGAGTTGGAGAGGCCAGGGTCCTTGTCGCACACCCCGTCGTGCTTGGCTTGCAGGATCGACGCGAGCACGCCGAACTGCGGGGTGGTGAGGCGCGAGCTGATGAAGGCCCCGCCGACGCCCCCCGAGATGAACCCCTCGATCGACACCTGGGCGCCCAGGCCGGTCACGGCCGTGGCGAACGCACACGGGGGCGGCCGGCCACTCTCCGCGCTGGCCACACTGTCAGACCAGGTGTAGCCAAAGAGAGAGCCGGTGCCGGGGGCCGTCTTGTCGCGGCCTGCCGCCAGCTCGATGCTCGTGCGCTCGCCGCAGTCGTCGGTCACGCTGAGCAGCACGCCGGGGTAGCGGACGAGGTAGTTGTAGGAGATGCTGAAGGCACCCTGATTCCTGAACTCGGGCCGCCAGGTCTCCATCACCGACTTGCGGCCCTTGACGGTGATGTCGTAGCGGTAGACCTTGCGATCGCTGCACCCGACGCGCCTGCTGCGGGGCGAGCGCGCAAAGGCCCGGACGATGATCACACCGTCGCGGCCGGCCGCCGTGTAGCGGTAGCGGCCCACGCGCGTGAAGCGGCGCTCGCCAGCGCCATCCAGGGAAAGCGCGAGATCGTCGAAGGATGGCCCACCGGTGCTGTCGATCGTGACCGCGGCACCCGTGAGGTTGACGAACGAGACGCGCTGCCCGATGAAGATCTGCGTCTGGCGATCCCGCAGACCCGAGTTGGTGACCCCCACGACGGCAGCCTGGGCGGGTGCCGCCACCAGCGCGGCCGCAAGCACCCCAAGGCCAAGAACGAGTTTCATCGCGCCAGGGAGGCTACCCGAAGAACATCGCCCGTCGACTTGCCGGTGGCGCCGCCGCGTTCGAGGACAAGGTGTGCGACAGACCAGTAACAGGCGGGCAGCAAAGTAGCGGCCGTCTCGGGTGACGGGACGTCAGGACTGGCGTCGCGCGCAGATGACGGTGTCGACACCGGTGCCGACGATGGCCCGAGGGCGATCCTCCGCGACGATGAAGCTCCAACGGGCGGGATCGAGCGCAGCGACCGCGGTGTCGACGGAGACCTGAACCTGACCGGCTGCAGCCGTTTCCGCTCCGGTGGCCGGGTCGATGGGACGGTGGCCGACCAGGAACAGGGTCCCGCCAGGCGCGACCCCAGTCGCCAGCCGCTGCACCATCGCTTCCACCGTCCCCGCCGCGTGAACGTACAGGCAGACCACAAGGTCGTAGTGATCAGGTTCCGGAGTCCAGGTCGAGAGGTCGCCCTGAACCCAGTCGATGCGCTCGGCGACGTCCACGCCCATCGCCTCGGCCGTCGACCGGGCGTGTGTCAGAGCGGCTGCCGAGAAGTCGACGGCGGTGACGTGCCATTCGCGCACTGCGAGCCAGAACGTTTCTGATCCGTGACCGCAGCCGGCGTCGAGGGCGAGCCCGGGTCGCAGGTTTGCGGCTTCGGCGACCAGATGTGCGTTCGGGGGGCGATGCGCGACTTGATCTGCATGGTCACGGAGGTGTTGCGACCAGCGTTCTTCCCAGAAGCTTTGGTCGAACGTCGGCGTGGTCACGGTGCCGCGGGACGGATGGGGCCGTGCTCGACGTCCATGTCGAGGGTCATATCCCGAGTCGTCGATGTGGCTGGCTTGCTCGCGTCGGCGTCAGTGGGGATTTGCCGAATGCGAAGTTGCGGTTCGCCACCGATGTTCGACCGCACGATCAGCGCGACCCGTTCCTCCTGCTCTTCGGCTTCCCAGGGGCCATCGGCGAACCCTTCGCTGCGACGGGCCTGCGCCGCTGATCGTCTCTTGCCGTGTGGCACCGGTGTGGCACGTAACTCTCAATGTGCGCACTTCTCGCTATCATTGAATCCTGGTTTTGCAGGTATTTTGCTAGGTGCCTGACCTTTCACGGAGCGGCGTAGGAATCGAACCTACCGGGCGGGGGTGGACCCCTCCCCGCTCGTTTTGAAGACGAGTTGGGCCACCAGGCCCCGGCCGCTCCAGGCTTCGGGAGGTTAGCGGCGACGGGGTGGTCGTGGCATTGTGATCGCGCTCGCGCAAACGACTGGAGGTCGGTGTGCCTGCTGACGCAGCCCTCCTCGGGGATGCACGGGCTCTGTGGGCAGCCACCAACCGGGCGGCGCCCGCTCCGGGAGAGAGCGGTCAACGCCGACACGATGGTCAAGAGGTAACCAGCCCTCGCACATCAGCCTGATCACCGGTCGCGCTCCCCGGCTACGTGCCGCGCCGAGGACCGAGGCCACCACCCCCACGGACCCACGCCGCACTCGACCCGGCAACATCCACAGCGCCCCTTACGAACATCCGTCGATATCAGCCCGTGGGCGCCACCGGCGCCGTCAGCGTGACCCGGAACCGATCGATGACTGCCCCATTGGCGCCGATCGCCCGGACGCCAAACCGGCCGGCCGTGGCCTCGACGAGCAGGAAGTGATGGATCGGCTTGCACATCACAAGCCCGGCTACCTTGCGCAGGCACGGGTAGAGCGCGCTATAGCCGCCGCCGCCCGTCGTGACGTACGTGACGGTCTTGTAGCGGATCCGCTCGTACAGATGGTTGTGGCCCTGCAGCACCAGCCGGACCTTGTGCATGACGAACAAGGGCTCCCACCGTCGTTGCTGCTCGAGTTGCGGCGGGTGCAGGCCCGCGGTCCGCGTCCCCTGGTGATAGGCGACGATCACCGGCCGGACGGTCTCGGCGGTCAGGGTCCGCTGCAGGAACGTCAGCTGCTGCCGGCTGCCCGGCTGGTTGGCGTCCAGCACGATGAACCGGACCGGGCCCGAGACGAACGTGTACCAGCGGCTGGGCGTCGCAAGCGCCGTGCGCGTGGACGAGCCGCCGACGTCGTGGTTGCCCCACGCGGCGCGGTACGGGATGCCGCGATCGATCAGGCACTTCTCGGCCCGCTGAAACGACGCCGGCGTCGCAGTCCCGGAGGGGTAGAAGTTGTCGCCGGTCGTCAGCGTGAACGCAAACGGCGCCCTGGAATGCTCGACGCACATCCGCTTGGTGACGGCGATCTGACTCTTGGACCCGTCGCCCCAGTCACCCTTGACCGCAAAGCGCACCGCGGCGCCCGGCGAGGCGCATGCGACGGCGAAAAGCCCTGCCGCACCGGCGATGAGCGCACCGCGTGGAACGACGAGTCGGCCCCGGCTCACCCTTCCATCTCTGCGCGCAGCTCCGCGGCGCGCTGGCGAAGCCGGCTGCGCGCGACGTCCAGGTCGGCGACATCGGTGGGCGAGGACGGCGGTGGCCCGAGCGGCGGGGTGCTCGGCTGACGCTGCGACGGCTGGGAGACGTCGGGAGTCACGGCCACCGGCGCAGCGGACGCAGGTACCGCGGGGGTCCACGACGCGGGCGTATCCGCCGGGCCGCCGAGCAGATGCCGGCGGGCGAGCGCGGCCCCGGCGCCAAGGCCGGCGCCGGCTGCGGTGGCGACGAGAAAACGGGCGATGCCCTTGAACACGGAGGCCTCCTTCGGCGATCACGACCCATGCTAGAGCCGTGTGCCGACAGATGACACACAATCGGTCTCGATTGGCACATTCCGAGTGAGACACGTGACACTTCGCTGGTATATTGTCGCGCCTGCTCACACCGGGAAACCGGTGTCTGCGCGCAGGACGGCACCGCCCGATTGTCGATGGAAACACTTTGGAGGCCTCGCATCAACCCGTACGAGATCATGCTCATCCTCAATCCCGAAGTCGGCGGCGAACGCCAGGACGACATCGTGGGTCGTGTCCGCCAGCTGGTTGTCGGCTCCGACGGCACGGTGGCGCACCTCGACGACTGGGGGGAGCGGCGCATCTCGTTCCCGATGGGTGGCCAGGCCACCGGCCGCTACATGGTGATGACCTGCGATGCCCCCGGCGCAGCGCTCGACGAGATCGAGCGCGTGCTCTCCATCAACAAAGACGTTGTCTTGCGCTCCCAGACGATTCGCCTGACCAACGCGCAAGCCGCGATCCAACGCGAGAAAGGTGCGCAGGCCCCGGCCGACGACCGGCCGGACGGGGAATCCCCGTTTCCGCGCGCACCGCGTCCTCAGCGCCGCCGATCCCGTTAGCAAACGCTGAGAGGAGCGAGCAGTGCCAGCAGATCTGAACCGTGTGACCCTTGTCGGGCGCCTGACGCGCGACCCTGAACTTCGCCACACCGCAGGCGGCGACGCCGTCTGCTCCATGCGCGTGGCGGTCTCGAGCCGCTCGCGCGGCGACGACGGGCAGTGGGGCGACAAGTCGAACTACTTCGACGTTGTGGTGTTCGGCCGCCAGGCCGAGACCGCCAGCAACTACCTCGCCAAGGGGCGACGCATCGGCGTGGACGGCCGCCTGTCGTGGCGGGAGTGGACCGCCCAAGACGGTGCAAAGCGCCAGTCCACCGAGATCGTCGCCAACGACATCTTCTTCCTCGACTCCCGTGGCGAGGGGGGTGGAGGGAGCGCCGGCAGCGAAGGCGGCGGCTGGTCCGCGCCCGCGGGAAGTGACCTGCCCGTCGACACCACCGACATGACCCCCGCAGCACCGGCGGGCGACGACGACATTCCCTTCTAGGCTCGGAGACCCCACGAATGCAGGCGATTCTTCTTCAGGAGGTCGACGGGCTCGGCAAGGCCGGCAACGTCGTCAACGTCAGCCGCGGTTACCTGCGCAACTACTTGCTGCCTCGCAAGCTCGCTGAGCTCGCCACGGCCGCGCGCATCGCCGAGGTGGAGCGACGGATGGAGGCGGACCGTGCCGCGATCGCCAGGCGCGCCGCCGAGGCCGAGCAGATCGCGGATCTGCTCAACCGGACCATCCTGACGCTCAAGGCCAAGGCGGGCGGCGACGGACGGCTGTTCGGCTCGATCACCTCGCAAGACATCAGTGACGCCATTCGCGGCGCCCGTCAGATCGACATCGACCGGCACGACATCACGATCGACCCGCCGATCCGGCAGACCGGCACCTACACCATCCCCGTCCAGGTGGTGTCAGGTGTGGTCGCCGAGGTCAAGACGATCGTCAGCCCGCTGCTCGACGGGGAATCCTGAGCGAAACCCGCGCCCCGGAACGATCCAGCGGCAGCGCCATGGCCGAGCGCGTCCCCGCACCCCAGAACCTCGAAGCCGAGCAACACCTCCTGGGTGCGCTCATGGACGCCTCCGGCTACTTCGCCGAGGCGCTCGGCATCGTCGACGTCGAGGATTTCTACCGTGAGAACCACCGCCTGATCTTCCAGGCGATGCTCGATCTGTTCCACTCCGGACAGCCGATCGAGCCGCTCACGGTCATCGAGCAGCTCACCAAGTCCGGGACGATCGAGACCGCAGGCGGCAAGGGCGCCGTCCTCGACCTGGTCGAGACGCCCTACATCGCGGCGAGCTACCGCACCTACGGCGAGATCGTCCACGATACGGCGACCCAGCGGCGCTTGCTTCGCATCAGCCAGGAGATCGAAGGTATCGTCGCCGGCCGCACCGGCGAGACCGACGAGATGGTCCAGCGGGCCGAGGACCTGGTGTACGGGCTCTCACAGGAATCCGTCCGGGGCGACTTCGTCGACGCCAAGCGCCTGGTCGACAGCAGCCTGGACCGCCTTGTCGCCGCGTCGGAGCGCGGCGTCGAGATCACCGGCCTCGCGACCGGGTTTGCAGAGCTCGACAAGATGACCGGGGGGCTGCGTCCCGCCAACCTGGTCGTCGTCGCCGCGCGGCCCAGCATGGGCAAGACCGCGCTGGCGCTCGGCATGGCGACCAACGCCGCGCTCGACGACGGGAAGACCGTCGCGATCTTCAGCATCGAGATGTCGGCCGACGAGATCGTGGGGCGCATGTTGTCCTCCGTGGCCATGGTGGACGGCAGCCGCCTTCGCACCGGACGGCTCTCGCAGGACGACTGGCCACGTATCGGCCAGGCCGCCGACCGGCTGGGCAAAGCCAAGCTCTTCATCGACGACTCCGAAGGGGTCACCGTCGCCGAGATGCGTACCAAGGCGCGCCGCCTCAAGAGCCGCTTCGGCCTGGACCTCGTGATCGTCGACTACATCCAGCTGATGGAGGGCGCTCCGGGCCGGGGTCGACGGGATGAGAACCGGGTCCAGGAGATCTCGGCGATCTCCCGTGGACTCAAGCTGATGGCCCGCGACCTGGACGTGCCGCTCATCTGCGTGTCGCAGCTCAACCGGTCCCCCGACTCACGTCCCGACAAGCACCCGCTGTTGTCGGATCTCCGCGAGTCCGGCGCCATCGAACAGGACGCCGACGTCGTGCTGATGCTCTACCGCGACTCGTACTACAACAAGGATTCCGAGGAGAAGGGCCTGACCGACCTCGACATCGCCAAGCACCGCAACGGGCCCACCGGCAGAGTGAAGCTGGCGTTCATGGACCGGTACGCCAAGTTCGGCAACCTCGCCCCCGAAAGCCGGGACCACTAGCGTGGCGGCGACGGTGATCGTCGGGGCCCAGTGGGGGGATGAGGGAAAGGGCAAGGTCGTCGACCTGCTCGCCGAGCGCAGCGACGTGGTCGTGCGCTTCCAGGGCGGCAACAACGCAGGGCACACGATCGTGCGAGACGGCGAGACGTTCAAGCTGCACCTGATCCCATCGGGGATCCTCTACCCGGGCAAGCTCTGCATCATCGGCAACGGCACCGTTGTGGACCCAGGGGTGCTCTGTGGCGAGCTGGACGCCCTCGAAGGCCGCGGGATCTCGGTCGAGGGCCTTCGCGTGTCGAGCGCCGCGCACCTGATCATGCCGTACCACGTGCTACTCGACGGTGCGGCTGAGATGCGGTTGGGACGGTTCTCGATCGGCACGACGCGCCGGGGCATCGGCCCCTGCTATCAGGACAAGGCTGCGCGCCTGGGCATCCGCGCGCAGGACCTGCTCGACCCGGGGATCCTCGTCCGCAAGCTCCGCATCGCCCTCGAGCAGAAGAACGAGGTGCTGCAGAAGCTCTACGAGATGGCGCCGCTCGACCCGGCCACGGTTGCCGACGAGGTCCTGCACCACGCCGAACGGCTGCGGCCGTTCATCACCGACACCGGCCTGCTCGTCAACCGGGCGCTTGACGCCGGCAAGCGCGTGCTGTTCGAGGGCGCGCAGGGAACGATGCTCGACATCGACCACGGCACCTATCCGTTCGTGACGTCCTCCAACCCGGTCGCAGGCGCTGCATGCACCGGCGCGGGCGTCGGCCCCACGCGCATCGACGGGGTCCTGGGCGTCGCCAAGGCCTACGTCACCCGTGTCGGCGAGGGTCCGTTCCCGACGGAGCTCGATGACGCCGCCGGTCGGCACATGCTGGAGCAGGGCAATGAGTTCGGCACGACGACCGGACGCCAGCGCCGCTGCGGCTGGCTCGACCTGGTAGCGCTGCGCTACGCGGTGCGGACCTCGGGCATCACCGAGATCGCGCTGACCAAGCTCGACGTGCTGTCGGGGCTCAAGACGCTCAAGATCTGCGTCGCGTACGAGACCCGCGAGGGTCAACGACTCGGCGAGCTTCCCGACAACCAGACGGTGTTCCACTCATGCCGACCCGTCTACGACGAGGTCCCCGGGTGGGACGAGGACATCACGGCCGTGACCGAGCTGGCAGACCTGCCATCGGACGCCAGGGCTTATGTCGCGCGCATCCAGCAGGCCCTTGGTGTCCCGATCACCCTCATCGGCACCGGCCAGGGCCGGCATCAGGTGATCGACTACGTCGGGATCTGACGTTCAGACCCCGGGTTTGGTCACCATGGCCCAGATCGCGACGATCAGGACCACCAGTTCGATGCGGCTCAACAGCAGGATGCGGCCGGTGCGCCGCGACACCTCGGGGTCGTCGAGGCCGCGTTCCTGAACCAGGGTCTTGATCCGCCCGGACTCCGGGCCAAGGAACGCCATGCCCAGGAAGAACGAGAACAAGAAGGCCGCGAAACCGATCGAGATCCACGCGGCGCCGAAGTCCCAGTTTCCCTCGACTCCCGCCCAAATTCCAAAGGCCAAGAGCAGAATCGACGCCGGCATGAACACGCGCAGGCCCATCCACTCGGCATCCGCGGTGAGTCCTGCCATCCGCACGGGGTCGTTGGCACGCGTCGCCCGCATGGCCAGCACCTCGATCGCGATGCCACCCCCGACCCACGCCACAGCCATCAGCACGTGAACGAAGACAAGGAACTCGTACAACGACATCTCGCGTGATTCCCTTCGTGTGGGCCATCAGTGGCCGTGAACAGCTCGCCCATTCATGTGCGGCGACTGCCACGAAATTCGGTCAGCGATCGCCGGCTCCTGCTCGGTCACCCGTCAACGAGCCTCATTAGCGACGGCGGGTAGCGCTCGCCGGCGGTTTCGGTCCGTGCGATCTCCTCGAGCTGCCGGAGCTCGTGGTCGTTCAGGTCGATGTCGGCGGCGGTCGCGTTGGTGCGCAGGTGCTTCGGGCTTCGAGTTCCCGGAATCGGGATGATCTGCTCGCCCTGTGCGAGTACCCATGCAAGGGCGATCTCGGCCGGCCGCACGCCGCGAGCGGTTGCGATCCGGCGAAGCCGAGCCGCCAGCTCCAGGTTGCGCTCGAGCCGCCCGCCGGTAAAGCGCGGAATGATCCTCCTGGAGCGCCCGACCCACCAGCCGATCGTTGTGGCCCTTGCCGTAGACATCCGCTGTGTCGAGAAGCGTGACACCCAGATCAATCGCCTCGTGAATCGTCGCGATCGATTCGCGATCGTCGGCCTCGCCGTAGACACCGGACAGCGGCATCGCCCCGAAGCCCACCGCCCCGACGTGCGGTCCACGTGCTCCCAACCGTCGTTGCCGCATCTCATCGACGCTACAGAACTCTCCAGGTCCGGTCACCACGCGCTCATGGGCATGAGTGACCCCAGCGACGCCCAATCGACGCGTCGCCGCCGAGTTGACGGTCTCGTCAGGAGGGACGCGACGGCAGGTAACCGCCCACACTCCCGCCAACCCGCCCGTCCGTCTGCGATTCTGCAGACTGCGCCGGCCTGGTCGGCCGACCATTGCCACGAGAGGACGCATGGACATGAGCGACGAATCGACCGA
>CAYMSM010000036.1:0-107263 GCA_964393105.1 uncultured Bifidobacteriaceae bacterium | reverse complement strand
AGCTCTGTGCAACTCTGCGCACGCGGATGCGAGAAGACACGGGATCGTCAAGGACGAGAACAAGCCGTTCTCACTCCCGCTCCGTCCCGTCGAGACCGTCTTCCAAGCTGAGGGTCGCGGGTTCGAGTCCCGTCTCCCGCTTTCATGCGTCGGGCACCCGCCGCAGCATCACGCCGAGTGGCGTCTCGATGAGAAATGCGAGTTGCGCTCGTCTCATCGACCCACCCTTGGGCGACGCGTCAGCGTCGGGACCCCGTAAGGTGAAGCGAAGCCGCCGCGCCGCCTCGTTGCGCGCGGTCACCATGGGTGAGGCCGTACTCGAGGGGTGCCGCGAGCAAGCCCGCGCGATCGCCGAAGTGGTAGTATTCGTAGGCTCGCCGGTGTCTTCGCAGTGCTCAGGCCCGGTTGACCATCGTCTGGAGCCGCCCTGTGCCCGTCGCCACTCGCCCGCCACGTGCCGTGCTCGCGACGGCCTTCGCGGTCCTCCTGGCCGCCGCCGCGCTCGCGGCGTTCCCGCACGCGGCG
This sequence comes from uncultured Bifidobacteriaceae bacterium, assembly GCA_964393105.1. GTDB lineage: Bacteria > Actinomycetota > Thermoleophilia > Miltoncostaeales > Miltoncostaeaceae > CALMEC01. Next base: position 106,738 of record CAYMSM010000036.1, on the reverse strand, counting down.
CGCGCGCAGCAGGCGGTGCTCGCGACGAACGGCAGCACGCTCCAGGCCCCCGCCAACCTCGTGCTTCCCGGCGGCCCCAACCAGTGCCTTGCCCGGCCGTACATCGGGCTGGGCCCCGGCCAGATCACGTTCATCGACACGGGCCAGGCGACCTGCATGTGGTGGTCGACGCAGTACGGCCCGGACGGGTCGATCATCGCCAACACCTACGTCCCCCGCGGGGCGGGGGCGGTGACGCGGGTGCGTGTACGCGCCGGTGACGCACCCGCGCCGCTGCAGTTCGCGATCGTCAGCTCCGGCGGCGGCCTGTGTTGCACGACGAAGCAGATCTCGCCGCCCGTTCAGCCCGCGCCCAACCAGGTCACCGAGTTCCCGGTGAGCCTGCCGGCGGGCTCCGGCGTCGGGGACATCGTGGGCTCGCAGTTCAACGACATCCTCGTCGCCGTCGCGATCGGGCCCGGGTCGCTCCCGGTCAACGACCGCGGCGCGCACGGCTTCCTCTTCGGCTCGCCCGCCAACCAGGCGCAGGCGAGCTTCCTCCATCCGGCCCTCACCCTCGGAAACTCGAACACGGACGTCGGGATCATGGACGGCTACGAGGTGCTCGTGCAGTACGACTGGTGCGGGGTGCCGCTGACCCTGTCCAACCGCCGTCCGGTGGCGCCGGCCAACCCGCAGACCGCCTGCCGGCCCTCGCCTCTGCGGGTGCTGTCCGCGCCCGCCGTGCGAAACGGCGTCGTCCCGCTACGGGTGCGGTGCCTGCTCGACAGGATCTGCGCCGGCACCCTGCTTCTGCGTCCGCGCACCGGAACGACCGCGCGTGCCGCGGAGACGACGAGCTACGGCAGGGTGCGCTTCCGCATCGGGCCACGCCGCTCCGCGACCCTGCGGGTGCGTCTCTCGAAGACGGGTCGCGACGCGTTGGGGCGCGCGCGCAGCGTCGCGGCCGAGGCGGTGGTCAGCGCCGATGGCGGGAGTTGGACGTCGAAGCTCAGGCTGAAGCGCTAGCACGTCGCCTCTTCAGCGAGCAGGCCAAGGCCAAGTATCTCGCCGACCAAAAGGCCTCCAAGTAGCAGGATTCGACGGGGTCTGAAGTGCCGCGTCCAGCCGGCTGCCGTGCGCCGCCCTCGCCGCATGCCTGCGCGCGGCGAGGGCGGCGACGAATGCGCGGGCTGTCTGTCCCGGAATCCGGCTCCGCGCAGATCGGCGTCACGGACGGGTTCGCATGACCGCCTGGTCACTGAGACCCCCCTCCTCGACACGATCCTCACGCCCGACGACCTTCGCCGGCTGCCGGAGCGTGCCCTGAGGCAGGTGGCGGACGAGCTCAGGCAGAAGCAACCCAGGAAGCGCCGCCGCCAATGGATCATCCGGAGCGGGGGTGGCGGGCCTTGCGCGGCGCTCGGCGCGTAGGGCGTCCTGGAAGACGCCCAGCGGCAGGGCGGCCTCGAGCGGGCTCGCTCGGCCCTCGAGGACCAGGTGCCGACGCTCCCGAGCGCGATCGAGCAGCGCCTTGACGAGTCGCGTCTTGCCAAGTCCCGCGTCACCCGCCAGGGCGACCACCTTGCCACCTGTGGCGCCGGCATCGAGGAGTTCCTGAAGACGTTCAAGGATCGGCTCACGTCCGACGATCGCCTGCGCGAGCAGTGAGCGGGGCGATGGTCGCGGGCTCATGAACCCATTATCCGCTCGGCGCAGGAGGGCGGCAACGTCCGGCACAGCCGGCTGGGGACGCGCATGCCCTCGCGAACTGCCAGGCTCCGTCACGATGAAGGATCAGATCAAGGCGGTGCTGTTCGACGTGTTCGGCACGGTCGTCGACTGGCGCTCGAGCATCACGCGGGAGCTTGCCGCGTTTGGGGCCGCACGTGGCTTCGCGGCGTGCTGGGAGCGCTTCGCCGACGACTGGCGCGGCGAGTACCAACCCTCGATGGACGAGGTGCGGTCGGGACGGCGAGAATGGACGGTGCTCGATGTGCTGCACCGAGAGAGCCTCGAACGCGTGTTGACCCGGCACGGGATCGACGCGCAGTCCGAAGCCGATCTGCGCGATCTGACCTTGGCGTGGCACCGGTTGTCGCCGTGGCCCGACGCATACAGCGGCCTGGCTCGGCTCGCAACGCGGTTCACCGTGGGCACGTTGTCGAACGGCAACACGGCGTTGCTGACGGACTTGGCCGAACACGGCGACCTGCGGTTCGACGTCCTGCTGGGCGCCGAGACCGCCGGTGCCTACAAGCCCCTGCCGGAGGCCTACCTGCGCAACGTCGCGCTGCTGGAGTTGGCGCCGCCCCAGGTGATGCTCGCTGCGGCGCACAACGGCGACCTTGCCGCCGCCTCGTCGCTGGGGCTTCGCACCGCGTTCGTCGCACGCCCCACCGAGCACGGCCCCGCGCAGCGTACCGACCTCGCGCCGACCGGGGACTGGGACGTCGTCGTCGACAGCATCACGGCCGTGGCCGACGCGCTCAGTTGTGCCTAACGCTCAGCCAGACGGCGGGCGAGACCGCGTCCAAGCTGAAGTCGCCGCGAAGGTGTGCGGCGAACTGAGACGGATCGTCAGGCCCCGGGGTCCAGCAAGGGCCAGCGCATCTGGATTGTCAGCTCGACCCCGGTCTTCTTCTTGACGAGGTCGATGACAACGTCCATGGGATCGACGATGACAGTCGGTGCGTGCCACTCGTCGTATGCCATGTCGAGCGACCCCGTGGCAATCTGATCCGCGAGGGCCCGAAGCTGCTCGGCCACAAGCGAATGGGTCGCCCGTTCCTTGATGTCGAACAGATGCCGCGTCACGTCGTTCCTTTCATCCCACGCAGACCGCTGCGTCCCGTCACGTTCACTCCCGGAGCGGACACCGTCAACTGTCCGATGCCACCTGGTGTCGAGACGTTCGACCCCGTTCCGCTGTCTCCTGTCAATGGTGGCGGATCACTACCCTAGGCCGAATCGGTTGACGGCAACAGGAGCGCGCCGCCGCTCGACCTGGCCGAGCCACGCGCCCAGGGCGGCGATCGCGAGGACCGCGCCCACAACCGTCGACACGCCCGCCCATCCCACCGCCTGCCACGCCAGGCCGGGCAGAAACGCGCCGAGGGCGCCGGCGCTGTAGTAGATGCTGTAGTAGAGGGCGCTCGCGGCCCCGGGGCGCACGCCCCGAGCCCCGCCCACGCCGATCGGGGCGGCGGTGACGACCGTGAACATCCCGAGGGTGATGAACGCGAGCCCGATCACCGTCGCAGGCAGCACATCGGGAACGGTCATCCCCACACCGATCGCTGCGCAGACAACCCCGATCATGGCGACGCGCGCCCACCCGACGTGCTCCGCGAGCCGACCGGCCAACGGCGCGACCGCACCGACGACCCAGAGGCCGAACACCAATGACGCCGCGGTCGGGGACAGGTTGAACGGCGGCGCCTCGAGTCGGAAGCCGATGTACGAGAACACCCCGACGAATACGAAGAACAGGCTCGGCCCGGTCAGCGACGCGGCGATGACACGACGGTTCGCAATTGGCCCGCGGACGCGGTCGATGCGACGCTCGGGCGCGGGCGGCAGCCCCCGCATCATCACCACGACGGCAACCAGCGGAAGAATCGTGAGGACGCCCAGCGCCAACCGCCAGCTCGTGATCGACGACACGAACGCAACGCCCAGACGCCCGATCAGGCCGCCCGAGATCAGCGACGCCATGTACCACCCCATCGCCCGGGCGCCGAACGCGGGGACGAACACCTGGGACACATACGGGATGCCGACGACCAGAAGCCCAGGCAACACGAGGCCCTGGATCGCGCGGATGACCAGGAGCACCTCGAACGACGGCGCAAGCGCAACCGCGATCGACGCAGGGACGAGCAACGCGCTCGCCGCGATCAGGCACGTACGCCCTCCGACCCGGTCCGACAGCGGTCCCCAGATCCACGATCCGGCGACAACCGCCATGACGAGCACCGAGATCGTCAGCCCGGCACGACTGGGGGTCACCGAGAACACGCGCCCGATCTCGGGGAGGATCCCCTGCGTCGAGTACATCGTCGCGAACATCGCGCTGGCGCCGACAAGGAAGCCGGCCATCGCGCGAAACGCACCCCTCTGTGATCTGGGTGATGTGGTCACATCCTCCACGGTAGGAGTTCTCGCCTGAGATGTCCAAGCGCATGCCATGACGTCGGCTTCCGCCCCGACGTGGTTCAGGAGGCCGGTCAGATGCCGACCATCATTCGCCTGGTCGCCGCCGGCGTTGGCGTGTCGCTGGTCACCCGACCGAGGCGACGCCGATCGGGCACGTCACGCCGGTGCCGCCGAGCCCACAGTAGCCACCAGGGTTTTTGGCGAGGTACTGCTGGTGGTAGTCCTCGGCGTAGTAGAAGGGCCCTGACGACGCGATCTCGGTCGTGACATCGCCGAGGCCGACGCCCTTGAGCCGCCCGGCGAACATCACCGCCGACCGTTCGGCGGCCGCGAGCTGAGTCTGGGACGTCGTGTAGATCGCCGACCGGTACTGGGTGCCGACATCGTTGCCCTGGCGCATCCCCTGCGTCGGGTCATGCCCCTCCCAGAAGATCTTGAGCATCTCCCCGAAGCTCGTCTGGGCGGGATCCCACGCGACGAGCACGACCTCGGCGTGTCCGGTGCGCCCGCTGCAGACCTCCTCGTAGGTCGGGTTGAGGGTCGCCCCACCGGCGTAGCCCACGGCGGTGGTGTACACACCCGGCGCCTGCCAGAACAGCCGTTCGGCACCCCAGAAGCATCCGAGGCCGAACACCGCGGTCTCGATTCCGTCGGCAAACGGAGGCCGGAGCGGCGCGTCCAGAACGAGGTGGCGGGCCGCCACCGGCATCTCGGCGTCACGCCCGGGCAGGGCGTCGTCCAAGGACGGAATGCGGTTCTTGTAGCGATTGAACAGCGACGGCATCGCTCACCTCCCCGTTGACTTCCCACAGGGCAGGATAGAGCGTGCTCGCGTTGATCGCGTACCGGTACCGTCCGGCCTTGAACGTGACACCCGACGTATGCTCATCTTCATGCAGGGCCTCGACACGGCAATCCACGAGATCGGTCGGTCGCTGTCGGCGGCCTACCCACCGGCGATCCGCCACCCGTCGCGGACGGTCGACCAACGGATGATGCAGATGGTCGCCGACCGGCCGGATGTGCAGGCCGCGTTGTTTCGGTTCGTCGACGCGACGCCCGCCTGCCGGACGCCCGAGGAGCTGACCGAGCACCTGACCGCGCTGCTGGAGGAGGTCGATGACCCGCCCGCGTTGTTCAAGGCGCCCGAGGCGCTGGGGCGCGGCCGGGTCGGCGAGAAACTCGTCGGCAGCGTCGCGGCGGCAGGGGTTCGCCATCTGGCGCAGCGGTTCATCGTCGGTGAGTCACCCAGGGCGGCGGCGGGTCATCTGGAGAAGCTCTGGCGTGACGGCGCCGGGGCGTCGCTCGACCTGCTCGGCGAGGCGACGGTGACCCAGCAGGAGGCCGACCACTACGCGGCGCGCTGCACCGACGCCATCGACACGTTGAGCACCGCGGTACGGACCTGGCCCCAGCGCCCGGTGTTGGAGCGTGACTTCGCCGGACAGATTCCCAGGGCGAACGTCTCGGTCAAGGTCTCGGCGTTGACACCGCTCATCAGGCCCGCGGCGCCCGAGCTCGGCGCCGACGATGCCGCCCGGCGCCTCGTCCCGCTGCTTCGCCGGGCCCGCGACACCGGCACGCACCTGCACATCGACATGGAGTCGGTCGACACGCTCGAGACCACCATGCACCTGGTGCTCGATCTGCTGGCAGATCCCGAGTTCCACGATGGTCCGTCCGCAGGCGTCGTCATGCAGGCGTACCTTCGTGAATCGCCGGCCATCGTGGGTCGGGTGCTCGACTGGACCCGAACCCACCCACGCGCCGTCCCGCTGACCGTCCGGCTGGTCAAAGGCGCCTACTGGGACCACGAGGTGGCCGAAGCCCGCCAACGCGGCTGGGAGCCTCCGGTGTTCACGGAGAAGGCCGACAGCGACCGCAACTTCGAAGCGCTGACCCGCACGCTGATCGACTCGCGCCCGGGAGTCCGCCTGGCGGTGGCCTCGCACAACCTTCGCTCGGTCTCCCACGCGGTGGCCTACAACCGGCTCACCGGCGGCGGCGACTCCGACATCGAGATTCAGGTCCTGCGGGGGCTGGGCGACGACCTCAAGGACGCCCTGACTGCCCATCGCATCCGCACGCGGGTCTACTGCCCGGTCGGCGACCTGGTGATGGGTATGGCGTACCTGGTGCGGCGTCTGCTCGAGAACACCGCGAGCACCTCGTTCTTGTCGGCCCACGGCCGCGGCGTGCCGATCGAGCAGCTGCTCGCCGCCCCATGAGCGCGTTCGTCAACGAACCGATCCTGGAGCTTCGCCGCGCGCCGGTCCGAGCGGATCTGACAGATGCCTTGGGGCGGCTCGATGCCCAACTCCCGCTGCGGGTACCGGTGCTGATCGGCGACGACGAGGGCACCGCGGACGGCATCGACTCGACCGACCCGGGCCGACCCGACCGGCTGGTCGCGCGTGCCGGCATGGCTTCGCCCGCCGATGTCGCCGACGCCGTCGCGCGCGCCGCACGGGCCCAGCCGGCATGGGCGCGTCGCATACCGGCCGAACGCGCCGACGTGCTTCGTCGCGCCGCGAACCTGTTGCGCGCCGAACGCCACACCCTCGCGGCGCTCCAGGTGCGCGAGTGCGGCAAGCCGTGGGCCGAGGCCGACGCCGATGTGTGCGAGGCCATCGACCACATCGAGTACGCGGTCCATCAGGCGCTCCAGCTCGCCGCAGGCAAGGATCTGCTGCAGCTTCCGGGAGAGACGAATGTTCTGCGCTACAGACCGCGTGGTGTGGTCGCGGCGATCGGCCCGTGGAACTTCCCTCTCGCGATCCCCGCGGGCCTCGTCGCGATGGGGCTCGCGACGGGCAACGCCGTCATCCTCAAGCCCGCCGAGCAGGCACCGGCCTCGGGACATCGCCTGGTGCAGGCGCTCCGGCGTGGCGGAGTTCCCAACGACGTCATCCAACTGCTGCCCGGGTACGGCGAAACCGGCGCGGCACTGGTCGCCCACCCAGGAGTGCACACCATCGCGTTCACCGGGTCGGAGCCTGTGGGCCTCGCGATCATCCGTGCCGCCGCCGAGACCCCTGACGGGCAGGGACACGTCAAACGGGTCGTTGCCGAGATGGGCGGCAAGAACGCCGTCATCGTCGACTCAGACGCCGACCTTGACCAGGTCGTGCCCGACGTGCTTCGCTCGGCGTTCGCGTTCGCCGGCAAGAAATGCTCGGCCGCGGCCCGGGTGCTCGTCCACGAGGCCGTCGCGACCACACTCCTGGGGCGACTGAGCGGTGCGGTGGAGTCCCTTCGGGTCGGCCAGGCCGAGGACTTCAGCATCGATGTGCCCCCTGTGATCGAGCAGGAGGCCCAGCAGCGGATCCTGGACGCAATCGCGACTGGGGCCTCAGAGGGGCGCATCGGCGCCCAGCAGTCCGACATCCCCGACATCGGGTGGTTCTGCCCGCCGACGATCGTCGCCGACCTGCCGCCGGACTCCTCGGTCAGCCGCGAGGAGATCTTCGGCCCGGTCCTGACCCTCGAAACGGTTCCAAGCGTCGATGCCGCCCTCGACATCGTCAACGCCTCCCGATACGCGTTGACCGGCGGCATCTTCACCCGCAACCCGCGGGTCATCGACAAGGTCATCGAGCGCTCCCCCGTCGGCAACCTCTACATCAATCGCTCGATCACAGGGGCGATCGTGGCGCGCCAACCATTCGGCGGTAACCGCCGCTCCGGCATCGGCGCCAAGGTCGGCGGCCCCGATTATGTCCTGCAGTTCGTCGAGTCGCAGGTCATCTCGGAGAACACGATGCGCCACGGTTTGGTCGTCGAGTAGGGACTTCCATATGCCGCAACCCCCGGGCACCCCCGGTCCCGGGCAACAAATGTGCCACCACCACACCCGGCTCCGTCTCCGTCTCTGTCTCCTTGTCCCGCGCACCTGGCACGTGGCACCCTCCCGTCCCGGGCAAGAGGTGTTCCTCTACCTGATCCCGCCGGCGGCGCCGTTCCCACCAGGAGGTCCAATTCGAAGGTTCGTCTCTGGATCTCGCATTGCGAAACTCAACCGCCCGATTTGCGTCCCAGGGGGGCCAAGATTTCTCGCTGGAGCCTTTAAGTAGAGGGGGATATCTCTCCACTGACAAGGAGACGACAGACCATGGGACGACCACGTGTTCACCCTGACAGCCAGACGTACCACCTCATGGCCCGAGGCAACAATCGCCGGAGGATCTTTGAGGACGACATCGATCGCGCCCGGTTCCTCGAACTGTTGACGTCGATCATGCGTAACAGAGGTTGGAAGGGGTACGCATACTGCCTCATGGACAACCATGTGCATCTGCTGGTCGAAACTCAGGAGTTTGACGTGGCTGATGGCATGCGCGACGTCCTCGCGCAACACGCAAAGCGCTACAACACCAGGCACGGGCGCGAAGGGCACCTCTTTTCGGAGCGCTATCGACTGGTGGGAATTGACAACGACGCACATCTGTTAACGACGCTGCGTTACATCGCGATGAACCCGGTCCGCGCGGGACTCGTCGACTGCGCCGGGGACTGGCCCTGGAGCAGCTACACAGCGGTACTCGACGGTGCACCCCAGACTGAGTGCGTCCCAGCGCGTGCCGTGTTGCCGTTGTTCCACCCACTCGAGCCTCGGGCTCGGGACCTCCTTCGCCACTTCGTGGAGGCAGGCGAACCGAGAGCCGTTCGACGGCCTTCGGTATCGACACTGGTGCAACTCCTTGGCCGCAGTCGAGCGATCCTGGCAGCAGATCGAATTGGCTGGACGCATAGCGAGATCGCCCGCGCTCTCGGCGTTGGCCGCACCGCCATTACCAAGCGACTGCTCCGCTCGACATCGGACCGCGCGATGATCCCCTCGGACACGGAGCCAGCGCCGGCCGCGCCGGCCGCGCCGGCTCGCGAGACGGAACATCCCTTGCCCGGGACCGGGAAGTGACCCGATGGAGAGATGCGGCTCGGGAGACGGAACGGTTGCTGCCCGGAGGGGGAGGTGACCCACTTTGTTACGGAACATTTCTTGCCCGGAACCGGGCGGGACCGGGAGGTGCCACGCGAGCATTGCTCGACTCGCGTTCGCGACCGCTTCGATGGCACAATTGTTGCCCGGGACGGGGATGTTCCGGGGCGGGGTTCCGGGCCGCAGGTTCGCGGGGGGCGGGCAGGACGCCGAGACCGCGGGTAGCCTGCCGCGATGCGCATTCACCGATTCGACGTCCACCCGAACCTTCCAGCGGAACTCGACCCACTCGACGAGATCGCCCGTGACCTGTGGTACTCCTGGCATCGCGACGCCATCGAGCTCTTCGCGCGGCTTGATCCGGATGCGTGGCAGGCCGCGGATCGCAACCCGGTGATGACGCTCGCGCAGGTGCCCCAGACGACGCTCGACGCAGCCGCCCGCGACGAGACATTCCTCGCAGAGCTCCGCCGCGTCCACACCGCGTTTCGCGCGTACAAAGAGGGCACCGGCTGGTTCCAGGAGGTGTACCCCGGGGTCACCGACCTTCGCGTCGCCTACCTGTCGCTGGAGTTCGGGCTCGACACGGCGCTGCCGATTTACTCCGGCGGCCTGGGCGTCCTGGCGGGTGATCACCTCAAGTCGGCGTCCGACCTGGGCCTGCCGCTCGTCGGCGTCGGCTTGCTGTACGGCAACGGATACTTCCGCCAGGCGCTCAACGTGGACGGGTGGCAGCAGGAGCGCTACCCGCCGAGCGACTGGTCCAAGACGCCGGTCCACAGACAGCTCGACGCCGACGGCGCGCAGCTTCACGTCGAGGTTGTGATGGCCGGGACACCTGTGCGCGCGGCGATCTGGCGGGCGCAGGTGGGTCGGGTCGCCCTGTACCTCCTCGACACCGACATCGAGGAGAACGCCCCGGAGCTTCGTGAGATCACGACGTCGCTCTACGGTGGCGATCGCGAACGCCGCCTGCGTCAGGAGCTTCTGCTCGGCATTGGCGGTCTGCGAGCCCTCGACGCAGTCGGTGTCGCCCCCACCGTGTTCCACATGAACGAGGGCCACTCGGCGTTCCTGACGCTCGAACGCATCCGCACCCTGATGCACGATGACGGCTTGCCATTCGCGGCCGCGTTCGAGCAGGTGGCCGGGTCGACTCTCTTCACGACCCATACACCCGTGTCTGCGGGCAACGAGGTCTTCGAGGTCGCATTGGTGCGCCGGTACCTGGAGCCCCTCGCCACCGATCTGGGCCTGGCGTGGGATGCCTTCGTCGACATGGGACAAGCCCCCGGTCAGGACGAGACGCAGTTCGGAATGACCCCGCTCGCGCTACGCACCTCGGCGTTCGCCAACGGGGTCAGCCGCCTGCACGGCGAGGTCTCCCAAGGAATGTGGCAGAGCCTGTGGCCCGAGCTTCCGACTGACGAGGTACCGATCGCGAGCGTCACCAATGGCATCCACCCGCGCACGTGGCTCAGTCGCGAGATGGGGCAGCTACTCGACCGCTATCTGGGCCCCCGCCTTGTCGAGCACCCACACGACCAGTCCGTATGGGATCGTGTCGATAACATCCCACCCGGCGAGCTCTGGCGGGTCAAGCAGCGGCGCAGGGAGCGACTCGTCCTTGTCACACGCCAGCGCCTGCGCGCGCAGATGGAGCGCCGGGGAGCCAGCCCCATGGCATTGCGCGAGGCGGACGAAACCCTGCAGCCCGACATCCTGACCCTGGGCTTCGCGCGCAGGTTCGCCACATACAAGCGCGGTACCCTGCTGTTTCGCCAGGCCGACCGCCTGGCACGACTGCTGACCGACCCGGACCGGCCCGTGCAGCTCGTGTTTTCGGGCAAGGCCCATCCTGCCGACACACCCGGGAAGGAGATGATCCAGGCCATCGTCCGGTTTGCGCAGGATCCTCGGGTCCGGCAGCGCATCGTGTTCGTCGAGGACTACGACATCGGCGTCTCGCGCCTGCTCGTATCGGGCTGCGACGTGTGGCTCAACGTTCCCCGCCGACCCCTGGAGGCGTCTGGCACCAGCGGTATGAAGGCCGTCGTCAACGGGGTGCTGAACGTCTCTGTCCCCGACGGATGGTGGGCCGAGGGGTACTCACCCGAGGTCGGTTGGTCGATCGGCAACGGCGAAAGCTACGACGACCCTGACGAGCAGGATGCGATCGAGTGCGATGCGCTGTTCAACCTGCTCGAGCAGGAGGTCATCCCGCTCTTCTACCGCCGCGACGCCAGCGGACTGCCCCGTGAGTGGGTGGCACGCATGACGGCGTCGATGGCCCGGCTCGGAGCGGAGTTCAATACACACAGGATGGTGCAGGAGTACACGGAATGGGGCTACCTGCCGGCCCACCGGGCCGCGACCCGTCTCGCCAAGGATGGACACGGCGAGGCGATCGCCCTGTCGGAATGGCGCGATCGCGTCGCAGCGGCGTGGCCGAGCGTGACGTTGCGATCGCAGACCGAGGCGAACGGGGGGCTCGTCGTCGGGGCGACGATTCCCGTGACCATCTGGGCGAGACTCCCGGGCCTGACGCCCGACGAGGTTACCATCGAGGTTGCCGCCGGAGCACCGGACGTGGGCGGAGTGCCCGACCAACCCACGTACGTCATCGCCCAACATGACGGAGAGGACGGCGACGAAGCACGGTTTACGGCCGAGGTGCCGTGCACGACATCCGGGCCGCTCGCGCTCGCGGTGCGTATACGCCCGCGCAACCCGTCCGCGGTCAACCCGCTTTCGCCGCTCCTTCTGACCTGGGAATGACCTCACCGCATTTCAAAGCCGCAACGTTGCGCGTACAGACGGCATTGGGGCAGATCGGGCTCGATGCCCAGATCGTGCGAGTCGACGAGACCGCGCGTACCGCCGAGGGCACGGCGACCGCCGTCGGAGCGACGGTCGGTCAGATCGTCAAGTCGCTCGTGTTCCTCTCGGACGGCGCGCCCGTGCTGGCGCTCGTCTCGGGGTCGAACCGACTTGACACGGACAAGCTCGCCGGCCAGACCGGGGGGACGATCACACGCGCCGATGCGACTGCGGTGCGGGACGCCACCGGGTACGCGATCGGAGGCATCCCCCCACTCGGTCACGCCTCCGCCCTGCCCGTCTACTGTGACCGGGACCTGCTTCTGCACGACGTCGTGTGGGCGGCGGCCGGCACCCCCGACACGGTGTTCGCGATCTCACCCGACCGATTGGTCACCGCAACCGGCGCGCGCGTTTGCGAGCTCGCGTCCTACTCAGACCACTCCGCAACGAGCGCCTGAGGGTGATGGCGGTTGACGAGCTCTGCCGGCAGGACGAAGCGACGTTCGGCCCCGTCTCCGGCGACCTCGTAGCTCGCAACGTCGCCGGAGGGGATCTCGACGACGAACACCGTGGCATCGTCCAGCCCGGACGTGAACGCGGACGACTCCGTGAAGACCACGCCGGATCGGTCGCCGACGGCGTTGCGCACGTTCTCGAATCCCGAACGCTGCACGGTGAGCGCCTCGTCGTAGCCGACCGCTCGGTACAGCGCCATCTTCTCGGTCGCCGGCGTGGGGACCGGACGCGGATCGTTGTGGGTGAGCGCGGCCTCATGATCCAGGTCGACGACGACATGCGTGACGGGGATCGTGTACCGGTCACGTGCACGGGCGACCACCTGTCGCTCCAGCCAGTTCGACCGTCCCGGCGGGTGGGTCGAGATCACGATCTCGGCCGGATGGAACACGCGATAGGCATCGTCAAGCGCCTGTAGCGGGTCCGAATCACCCAGACGGCCTGACGCATCGAGCCCGATCGAACGCAGCGCCGCGACCGAGGCGTCCAGGCGCTCCGTCGCGGCTTCGCGGGCACCGGCGAGGTTCGAACTCATCCAGTGTCCCATCCGAGACGTCGCGAGCGCCGGGGCCACCACCAGCACCTCCGCGGGCCCGTGACCGGCGCGGTACCTGACCTCGTCGCAGACCGCGGCCCCTGCGCACGTCTCGTTGGCGATCACAAGTATCCGGCGCGGTGTGTTCATGGCGTGACATTAGCACTCCCTAACCCGGACAAGTGTCAGGAGTTCCGGGCGTGGCCGGCCCGCCACGGCAGGTCACAAGTCGGACCCGCTCTCGAGGACGTTGTCCCTTCTGCCATTCCCAATCTCTCCTCCCTGCGACTGCCATCGCTGGGTGCCCTGCGGCGCACCCGTATCATCGGAGGGAGTGGAATCGAGCCCCCTCACGAGTGCCCGGGATCGCTTCGGCGAATGGATGGCGACGCTGTACGACCTGCGCGGCGCGTCGCGCCTGCTCGACTGGGATCGCGAGACCCTGATGCCCGCCAAGGGAGCGGCGGCACGAGGACAGCAGGTCGGCACGCTTCGCGCCGTGCGCCACCGCGAGACGCTTCGCGACGGCGTGGACGACGACATGGCCCTGATCGAGGCTCAGGGCGACCCCTCCGAAGCCGAACGCGCGATGATCACGCTGGCCCGGCACGAGCGGGACCGTGCGACACGCATCCCCGAGGCCCTGGTTCGAGCCCACGGCGAGGCGGTGTCCGCAGGGCTGACCGAATGGCTTGCCTGCCGCGAGAGCGGCAATTTCGTGACGTTCGCGCCCGTGTTGACGCGGGTGGTCGCCCTGACTCGTGAGATCGGTGAGGCCGTTGAAATCGGCGACGAGCCTTACGACGGCTTGATCGACGACTATGAGCGGGGCGCCACGACCGCCGAGATCGCGGCGCTGTTCGCCGACCTCGGCCCCAGGCTGGCCGCGATCGTCGAGGACGCCGAGCCTGCACCGGCTGCGGCACCGTTCAATGGCCGCACGTGGCCACGGGCGGCGCAACTCGCCGTGGCCGAGGACGTCGCCCGGATGGTCGGGTTCGACATGGACGGCGGCCTCATCGCGTTGTCTGCGCACCCGTTTACGGACACACCGCACCGAGGCGACGTGCGGTTCACCACCCGGATCACCCATGACGATCCGTCGACGAACATCCTGGTGACGCTGCACGAAGCGGGTCACGCGCTCTACGCACAGGGACTCCCCGCGCCATACGAGCGGACCTCGCTGTATGCGTCGCCCTCACTCGGCGCAGACGAATCTCAATCACGCTTCTTCGAGAATCATCTGGGTAGGCGACTCGCCTTCTGGGAGCATCTGCACCCGACCCTCGTCGCACGGTTCGGCCCGAGCATGGACGGAGTGGGGCCGCAGGACATGGTGCGCGCTGTCACGCGCGTGCGGCGCGACTGGTGCCGCGTCGATGCGGATGAGGTCACCTACGACCTGCACATCATCCTGCGATTCGAACTGGAGCTCGCGCTGATTCGCGGCTCGCTGCCGGTCGCCGATCTGCCCGAGGCATGGCGTGCCGCAAGCGAACGCCTGCTGCACGTCACACCCGCAAGTGACACCGAGGGATGCATGCAGGACATCCACTGGGCCTGGGGCATGTTCGGCTACTTCCCCACCTACACCCTCGGCAACATCTACGCGGCCCAGCTCGCTGACGCGCTCGAAGCGACCGAGGGCCCACTCGACGATCTGGTCCGCGCCGGACGGCTCGACGTGGTCTTGGAGTTCATGCGCACCCGGGTCCACGAGGCGGGCAGCCGCTACCCCACGGGCGTGCTGATGGAGAAGGCCACCGGGCAACAGTTCAGCGCCGCTCCCTTCGTCCGGCGCATCGAGCGATTGGCCGCGAACGGTGGCGGCGACTGACCGTGTGATCGGCGCCCCGACGAGCATCTCGTCCGCGCCAAGGCTCGACCAGTGAGACCTCTCCCCCACCCCCGTCCGGGATCGATCGGGTACGCGTCATCATCTGGCCGACCCTTGCGCGTGCCGCCGACTGTGTCGCACGTGTTCTGCCTGCGAGGTACGTTCACGGGTATGGGGCTTCAGCGTGAGTTCGTCACCCTCAACGCGTTCGACGGTGAGTCACACGACGCGCTGTTCCACAGCTCGGATCGTGCGACACGCGTCCGAGCACGGCGTACCGGCAGGCGGACGGCGCAGATTCATGTCCATGGGATCATGGGGAACTTCCTCGTCGGCACCCTGCGCTTCCTCCCCGCCCCGTATGCCCGAGTGGGACTGCCGATGCTGGTCGTCGAGACGCGAATGGGCAACGTTGGTCAGCTCTTTGGTGCCGCCATCCTCGACGAGGCGCTCCTCGACCTCGACGCTGCGGTTGCGTGGCTCACGGACGCCGGTTATGACGACGTGATCCTGAGCGGCTACTCGAGCGGCGCCACCGTGGCAGTGCGTTTCGCGGCGAGCCGGCAGCCGGCCAATCTCAAGGCCCTTGTCCTCTACGGGGCACCGTGGGGCCTTCCGCAAGCAGCCCAGCAGCGGTGCCGGCAATGGGGTTCCGATCCCTCCTACGACGAGGTCGCGGCAGTTGTCCGGCGCCACGTCGCGGGCGACCCGGATGCCCGAGTGCCCGACCGTCTCTTTACGATCGCCCAGAGCCGTGGGCCCACGCGGGGCCCGAAGGACAGCGAGGTCTACACCTGGCGCACGTGGTGGCACACTCGCGGTCCCAACGCCGTTGGCGCGATGACCTTCCACCAGATCGGTCAGGTGGCAGCCCCGATCCTGCTCGTGCAGGGGACCACCGACACCGTCGTCTCGCCCGAGGAGGCGACACGCCTCGCCCACGTCGCGCGCGCGGCCGGCAACTCGAACGTCGAGATCGCGTGGATCGACGGGACGGACCATTTCTTCCGCGGTCGGGAGTTCGAGGTCACCGAAACCGTGATCGGCTGGCTCAACCGATGGGTGTGAGCCACCCACGTCACGGCCGTCGGCGCATCATGCCGGCCGACGACCGTGGGCTGCGCCTGGACCCTGTGACGGTCGACACAGAGGACGGTCACACGTGGGATGGGCTTGTCCTGGTTCCACGCCGAGGCGGCGATCCTGCTCGGCGGCGACTCGGGGTGATCGTGGTTCACGGTTCGGTCGGCAACTACATCACCGGCGTGCCCCGTCGGGTGTCGCACGGCTTGGCCCAGGCCGGCTTCACGGTCTTGTCGGTCAACACTCGGATGGCCAACTTCGGCGTGTTCTTCGGAGATGGCCTGATGCATCGAACTCCCCTCGACCTCGACGCGTGGATTGGTCTTGCACGGCGCATGGGTCACCATCGTCTCGTGCTCCTGGGCTACAGCCTGGGCGCAACGATGGTGACCGCCTTTCAGGCGCAGTACCACCGCGATGAGGTTGTCGGCCTTTGCACGTTGGCCCACCCGTTGTCACTCCCGGCATCGCTCCGCCGTCGGTGGGAGCGGTTTGGAGCGGATCCCGACTATGAGCGCGTCGCCCGGCGCGCGCGGGCGATTGTGGAGGCGTCCGGCTCAGACGACGACGCCGACGAGATCTTCATCGTGGAGCGGGCGTCTGGACCCACCTCCGAGCCGGTGCACGCGGAGATCTGGACGTATCGCACGTGGTGGCACTCGCGCGGACCGGAGGCGCGTCACGCGATCTCCAGGGAATGGGTCGGCCAGGTCGGGGTGCCACTCGCGTTGATCCAAGCGGGAGACGACATGATCGTGCCCTCGAGCGACGGGGAGGAGCTTGCAGCTCTCGCCCGAGCAGCGGGCGTGCCCGATGTGCGGCTGGAGTCGGTGCCCTACGCAAACCATGTGTTCAGCGGTCGTGAACAGCTTGCCGTCGAACGTTGCATGACGTGGCTCGACGAGGTCATCCTGCGCATATGAACGACAAGACCGCCAGGAGATTTGGTTGATCTTGCGCGGACTCCCGTACGACCTGTGGTGTAGGTCTGGCTCGGGCGCTGGGGCCGATGCAATTCCGCTGCACGAGGCGTAGGTTCGATTGTGGATCTCGACCGTCGCTCGCTGGGCTCAGGCTGACGCGGGTGTACAGGAGGACACGATGACAACGTCGCCCCGCAACTACGTGCTGATCATCGTCGGCACCATCGTCGGCCTGATCGGCTTGGCGCTCCTCGCCGGCGGCGGGGCGCTCCTGTGGGCAAACCAGACGCTGAGGGACGACGACGGGTACTTCACGAGTCGCACCGCGACCTACGTCAGCGACGGCAGGGCGATCGCCTCAGAGAACCTCGACTTGGGGGACCTGCCCGGTGGGAGCGGTCGCTGGGGCGAGGTTCGAATCCGCGCGACCGGCGCCGCCGGCCGGCCGGTCTTCGTCGGTATCGCCTCGCGGGACGACGTCCAGCGCTATCTCTCGGGAGTGCAGCATGCCGAGCTGACAGACGTCGACGTCGACCCGTTCGCGGCCACCTACGAGCCGAGGCCGGGCACCCGGACTCCGGCGCCTCCCGACGCTCAAGGCTTCTGGGTCGCCCAGGTCCAAGGGAGCGACCCGCTGACGCTGACGTGGGACTTGGCGGACGGCAATTGGCAGATCGTGGCGATGAACCCCGACGGCTCGGAGGGGGTCGCGCTCGACGCGTCCCTCGGGGTCAAGATCGCGCACGCCGTGACAGTGGCCGTCGGCCTCCTGGTCGGCGGGATCCTCCTCCTTGGAGGCGGGATCCTGATGATCGTCTTCGGCGGGCGCAGGCGCGGCGGGCCTCCACATGGCGAACTCGCCGCGGACGACACCGCCCCCGCAGCGGCGCCCACGGCGTCCCCCGAGAGCTCGACCGGCCCACTCTCGACGGCAACCTACCCGGTCGACCTGACAGGCGAACTCGACCCGGGACTCAGCCGCTGGCAATGGCTTGTGAAGTGGCTCCTCGCGATCCCGCACTACATCGTCCTGATCTTCCTCTGGATCGCCTACTCCGTGGTGACCGTGATCGCGTTCTTCGCGATCCTGTTCACCGGACGGTACCCACGGGGGCTGTTCGACTTCAATGCCGGCGTGCTGCGCTGGAGCTGGCGGGTGGCCTTCTATTCGTACAGCGCGCTCGCGACCGACCAGTACCCGCCGTTCACGCTCGCGAAGACCGACTACCCGGCCGACATCGAGGTGCCCTATCCGGAGCATCTCTCCCGTGGCCTTGTGCTCGTGAAGTGGTGGCTCTTGGCCATCCCGCACTACATCGTCGTCGCGATCCTCGCGGGAAACTGGACGTACGGCTCGGCCTGGGGTGAGCGCTGGTGGGGGTGGGCCTGGACCCCGGCCGGCGGGGGCCTGATCGGCGTCCTGGTCCTCTTCGCCGCCATCGCCCTGCTCGTCACCGGACGCTACCCCCGCAGCCTGTTCGACCTGGTCCTCGGAATGAACCGCTGGGTCTACAGGGTGATCGCCTACGCGACGCTCATGCGCGACGAGTACCCGCCGTTCCGGCTCGACCGATAGGTGAGATCGAGCAAGACGCCTGATCCGATCGCACACAAACCGCGGTTACGTCCGTTGTGACGGGAGCGGCGTCAGGCCGCTCCTGTCACCAGGCGTTCGAGTGTCCGTCGAGCGCGCGCAGAACCCTCGATCTCGAGCCCGCGTCCCTCCGCCTCGTCGAGCGGAACGACGCCGGCCGCGAGGCCGAGAAGCAGACGCGGGTCGCCCCGGACGGTGATTTGTGCACTTGGGGGCTCTCCAGTGCCGGCCGTGACCCGACCCTCGTCGATACGCACCCAAACCACCTGCTCGTCCGTTTCGACGCGCATCCCGAGCGAGAGGTCCGGTTCGTCGGGGACAAGAACGGCCTTGAGCGCCAGGGCGAGCCACTCGCCTCGGAACACGTTGGTCGCGGGCGCGGCCGGCAGGAATCGTCCGCCCCATCGGATCAACGCCAGGATCGACTCCTCGAGCGCGCGACCCGTCTCCGTGAGTTCGTACACGCTCGCGGGCGCGGGAGGAGGCAAGGCGCGCCTTGACCGTCCGGAGATGCGCGCGTAGCCGATGACCATGCGCCGCATGGTGCCAAGACGGTCGGACTGCACCCCCTCTGGCACTTTGATTCCCCCCATGGGTTTGCACGCGCGCGAGGCGCATTCCACGACCTTCGATCAGCAGTGCCACAACCGGTGGTGGCGTCTGGCACGCCGTCACAGCTCATCAAGCTGCTGCTGCTGCCTGCTGCTGCCTCCTCTCAGCACAAGGACGTGACCGTGCTGGCGGCGGAACCCATGCGCGCGGCCCTCGTCAGTCGTCCGGGAGCTGCCACTCACCGCCGACGATGAGCGGGAGGCGGCGACCGCGCGTGCCGACGCCCGTGACCTCGACCTCGTCGGATCCGATCATCACATCCAGGTGCACGGCGGAGCGGTTGATCTGCCCCTTCGCCGAGCGAGTTGCGCCGAATCCATCGCCGAACGCGATGTGGGCTGCGGCGTTCTCGTCCAGGAGGGTGTCGCCGTAGATGCGCCCCGCCTGCCCGATCCGTGAGCTTCGGTCGACCAGCGCGACCTCGCCCAGTCGCCCGGCGCCCCGATCGGTCTTGAACGTCGCGGCAAGGAGCTCACCGTCGACGGGGCGCTTTGCGGCGATGTCGATCAGGCGGCCCCCACGGAACTCGCCGGTGATCGCCTCGATGACCCGACCGCTGAACGACAGCGGCGTCGTGCAGCGAAACGTGCCGGTCGTGCCCCGAGGATCCGGGCTGGTGAAGACCTCCTCGGTCGGGAAGTTCGGGTACACCGTCCGGCCGCTCGTCGTGCGCTCACCGCCGCCGAGCCAGCGCGTGTCGGGGACGAGCGCCACGTCGAGGTGCGTCCCCGGCCCGCGGAACTCGAGTCGGGCGAGCCGTCGTTTGGTGAGGCCCGATGCGCGTCGGTTGAGCCGCTTGGCGTGGCGGGCCCAGCCGTCGGGGCCGTCCTCGGGAGTGAGACGGCAGAACCAGATCAGGTCCTCGCCAAGCTTCTGGACCGCCGCGCGAGGACTGAGCTCCGGGTAGATCCGCTTGGCCCATGCCGGCGTCGGCCACGCGACGATGCTCCACCGCACACGGCCCGAGATGACGGCCTTCTGAAACCACCGCAGCGTTCGTGACCGCTCCTGGAAATCCGTCGCGACGCGCGCGGTGTCCAGACCGGCGAGGATTCCGGGGTCCTCGTCACCGACGATCCGGAGGATCGCGACCCTGGAATCGATCGCAGCGCGCAGGCGCGCCTCGTGCCACGACGGCACCTGCCCGAGCGCCGCTGCGGGGCCGTCTGCGATCCGGGCCCGCTGAACGCGGCGATCCGTGTAGACGACGTCGACGATCTCAGCCCCGGCGGCGTACGCCGCACTGGCGAGCGCGATCGCAAGCTCACGGTGGGCAGGCTCGCAGTCGATGAGCAGTGTCTCACCGGCACGCAGCGCCACGCACGAGCGAACGATCGCATCGCAATAGCGCCGCAACGCCTGGTCGGAGAGCACGGTCGGTTGACGAGTCGCGACAGCCATTCCCAGAAGCTAGCGATGGGCTCCGACGCCCCCGCCTACGCGGTACGGCCGTCCCGCTCGGTGACCTTCAGGGGGTGGCGCGTCGCAGAGAGCAGGAAGTCGGGGTTGACGCACGCACCGGCCGCGCGATGCTCATATGCGGCATCCACGTCGGTTCGGCAGTACGCGTGTGGCTCACGGTTGGCCCGCAGCGCCCCGAATCCCGCGGACATCGCCTCGATGCGGTGGAATGCGTCGAGGTCGAGCTCGACGCCGAAGACCCGGTCCAGACAGCCCACGAACGTGCGGTCCCCCTCCTGGTAGGCGTAGAGGCGCGCGCAGGCGGACTCGAGGCACCCGGTCGGGAACACGATCTTGTCGCAGCGCACCGGGCATCGCCGACACGCGGTGTCCGGGTCGATGAGGGCTTTGATCCTGGGCATCGCGTCGGATCGTAGACCAGCCCGCCGCGTCCCGCCGCCGACGATCGGGGGTATTCCCGGATCACGAGGTGACGCAACTCGGTCCGAACATGGTCATGAGCGACGCCACGAGGTTCGAGTCGGCCGGGTCGACGCGGAACTCCTCGCCGAAGCGCAACCTGACCGGCCCTTCGGTCGTGCGCATCTCGACGATCACCGGCGCGCTGCCGGAGTGGTCGGCCAGAAGCCGCTTGAGCTCGCCCACGTGGGTCGGGGCGAACCGGGTGGCGTCGATCCGGACGAGCAACCGATCCTCCTCCATGCCGGGTTCGGGGATGAACGAGACGACCGTGCGGGCCACGAGCTTGGTCTCGCCCTCACCCTTCTGGTCGACCTGACCGGTGACGAGCACGAGCGCGTCCTCATGCAGCAGCTCACGGCTCTCGGCGTAGACGGCGGACGGGATGACGACCTCGACGGACCCCTCGAGGTCGTCGAGACGCGCGAACATCATGGTGTCGCCTTGACGCCGCGTGATCACCTTGACCGCGCCGATGATGCCCCCCACGGTCACGGTCTCGCGATCGCGACGCTCCCCAAGCATGCCCAGCCCGCAGGTCACGGCACGGGCCAACTGGCGCCGGCAGTCCTTGAGGGGGTGGCCCGAGACGTAGACGCCCAGGGCCTCCTTCTCGCCCAGCAGGACCTCCTCGCGGCTGAGCTCCTCGGGATCCAGCGGTGGATCGACCTCGATGGGACCCGTTCCCTCGATCGTCCCGAAGAGCGACTCCTGGCCCGAAGCCTCGTCGTTGCGTCGCCGCGCAGCCTGCCCCATCGCCTGCGGCAGCGCATCCAGCATGCCCTTGCGTGATGCCCCGGTCGAGTCGAGCGCGCCGCTTCGCAGCAGGCTCTCAAGCGCCCGCTTGTTGACCTGCGCCTGGTCGACCCGCCGGCAGAAGTCGAAGATCGAGACGATCTCGCCGTCGGCTTCGCGCGTCGCGACGATGGCGTTGACCGCGGCCTCACCCACACCTTTGACGGCCGAGAGACCGAACCGGATCTCGCACTCACCGGTGACGGCGAAGTCGCTCGCGCTGGCGTTGACGTCGGGCGGGAGCACTGCCAGGCCCATCTCGGTGCAGGCGTTGACGTAGAACGGCACGCGGTCCTTGGTGTCCATGACCGACGACAGGAGCGCCGCCATGTACTGGGCCGGGTAGTTGGCCTTGAGGTACCCGGTGCGGTACGCGAGCAGGGCGTAGCAGGCGGCGTGGCTCTTGTTGAAGGAGTAGTCGCCGGCAGCCTCGCACAGCCCCCAGAGTCGCCTGGCGACGTCGGGCCGTGTGCCGCTCTCCTGGCATCCGGCGATGAACTCCTCCCGCAGGGAGGCCATCAGAACCTTGTCCTTCTTGCCGACGGCTTTGCGAAGATCGTCGGCGCGCGAGGGCGAGAAGCCGGCGATCGCCCGAGAGATCGCCATCAGCTGTTCCTGGTAGATCGCCACCTGATAGGTGGGGCCCGTGATCGGCGCGAGCCGCTCGTCGTCGAGCGGAGGCATGACGCCGGGGTTTCGCTTGTTCTTGGCGTACGTCGAGATGAACGCCATGGGACCCGGGCGATACAGGGCCACGAGCGCAACCAAATCGGCGAACTCCGTGGGACCGACCTCGCGCAGGGCTTCGCGCATCCCGGTCGACTCGAACTGGAACACGCCGAGGGCGTCACCGCGCGCGAGCATGCGGTAGGTGGCCTCGTCGTCCAGGCTGACCGTGTCGATGTCGAGCCCGTCGCCGGTGTCGCGCTCGATCAGCGCCACGCAATCCTCGATGACGTCGAGGTTGCGCAGACCCAGGAAGTCCATCTTGAGCAGGCCGAGGGCCTCCACGTCGTGGTCCGGGACCTGGGTGACGACGTTGCCCTCGTCGTCGACCCGCACCGGCAGGAAGTCGGTGACCGCGCCGGGGGCGATAACGACGCCGGCTGCGTGCACGCCCTCGTTACGCACCAGCCCTTCGAGGGGACGGGCCGTGTCGACGATCTGCCTGGTCACGTCGTCGGTGTCGTACGAGGTTGCCAGCTCGGAACCGGCCTTGAGCGCGTCCTCCAGCTTGACGCCGATCGGACGCTCCGGCACCAGCTTGGCGATCCGGTCCACCTGGCCGTAGGTGAAGCCCAGCACGCGACCGGCGTCGCGCACGACCGCGCGTGCCAGGAGCTTGCCGAACGTACCGATGCGGGCCACCGCGTCGGAGCCGTACTTCTCGGTCACGTACCGCACCACGGCGTCGCGGCCGCGCACCGAGAAATCGGTGTCGATGTCGGGCATGCTCTTGCGGCCCGGGTTGAGGAACCGCTCGAACAGCAGGCCGTGCTCGATGGGATCGAGGTCCGTGATGCGCAGCGCGTACGCGACGAGCGAGCCTGCAGCCGATCCGCGCCCCGGGCCGACTGCCACCCCGTTGTCGCGCGCCCATCTGATGTAGTCCCACACGATCAGGAAGTAGCCGGCGAAGCCCATCTCCTCGATCACGTCCAACTCGAACCGCAGCCGCTCCTCGGCCTCGGCCCGCCACATCGTGCCGTACCGGCGATCCAATCCCTCCCGGCACAGACGTTCCAGGTAGCTGGCGGGGGTCTCGCCCGCGGGCACCGGGAACGAGGGCAGACGCGGGTCACCGAGAGGGAGCTCCAGGCCGCTGCAACGCTCGGCCACCTCGAGCGTGGCGGCGAGCGACTCTGGGTACTCCGACAGCGCGAGCAGCATCTCGTCGGCGGACTTGAGGTAGAACTCCTTGGTGTCGAACTTGAAGCGGTTCGGGTTCGACAGCACGTCCCGGGTCTGGATGGCCAGCAGGGCCTCGTGGGCGTCGGCATCCTGGTGGCAGACGTAATGGACATCGCCGGTGGCGATCAAGGTGCGACCGGTGTCCTTCGCGAGCCGCGCCAGGTGCGCGTTAATGCGCTTCTGCTTCTCGATCCCGGAGTCCTGGAGCTCCAAGTAGACATCCTCGGGACCGAAGATGTGGCAGAGCGCGTCGAGCTCCTGCCGGGCGGCGCCCAGGTCGTCGTTCTCCAGGTGCGAGCAGATCGTCCCCGACAGACAGCCGGACAGCACGATGATGCCGTCCGCGTGCCGGCTCATCAGCCCGTGGTCGATGCGCGGCCGCCGGTGGTAGCCGTTGAGGTACCCGGCGGAGCACAACTTGATCAGGTTGTAGTAGCCCTGGGTGGTCTCGGCGAGCAGCGTCAGGTGGGCTCGGCTCTCGCGCGGCGGACGCGCCGCATGGTCGGGCACCACGTACGCCTCGAGGCCGACGATCGGAGTGATCCCGCGCTTACGGGACTCCTTGACGAGCTCGACAGCCCCGCTCATGACACCGTGGTCGGTCAGCGCGACGGCCGACTGGCCGATCTCCTCGACCCGATCGAGCAGGCGCCCGATCTTGCAGGCGCCGTCCAGGATCGAGTAGTCGGAATGGACGTGAAGGTGGGCGAATGCCCCGTTGGCGCTCACCGTGTGCGGCGCTCTCGCTTGGATGACGGCATAGGGGGGTCAGGCTAGCTTTGTCCCCGGACGCGAGCAAGCGGCCGGCAACCCCAGATGCAGTGCATCGCGGGTCCCGCGGGCGCTACTGATGGTGCGTGCGGGTTATTTCTCCGCAACTATTGACTCGGGGGGCGAGCGCGCCGATAAGAACACACCGGGCTCCGCAGTGGGCGAGCTCACCTCATGGACATCGGGGCACCCAGTGGACGACGTCGTCTTCGTCGTGAAGGATCTTCAGCCGGCCGCTTTCATCATCGTGTCGGTCGCGTTGATCGCGATCGTGTCGAACATGGTCGTGCCGCTCGTGGGCCCGTGGGCGTCACTGCTCGCCGTCGGTGGCGTCACCGCCTATGTCGGAAACCGCGTGCTCGCGGTCGATCCGCGACCCGCGTGGCTGATCCCACTGGCGGGTGCCGGCGTGTTGATGGCGGCTATGGCCGGTTACCGGTTGTGGAAGGCGATCCGCGCAACCTCGAACAGCGACAAGACGATCGGCTACGTCTTCCCAACCGCCCTCGCGATCGGGGCCTTGTGGCTTTCGGTCGCGCTGATCGAGTTCGACGCCTCGCAGGTCATCACCGCCGCCCTGTAGATCAGTGCGACCCCCTCCGAGCGCTGCACGGAAGGGTCACTTCGCACCCCGGGATCGACCCCTTACCAGCAGACGGTTCTCGCGCATTTCATGTCATCCGGGGCGTGGAGACGGCGAGTCTCCCGCAGGCACCGCCAGGATGACTCCCCAGTCGCCGCCCACGGCGAGCATCTGACCGTCCTCGGTCCACGCCGCGCACGCGGCACCGCCGATGAAGCGCACCAGGGTTCGCTCCGGACGACGGATGAACGCGACACCGAATAGCCGGCCGTACTTGACCGGGGCGGCAGACAGGCGACCGCCAGGCGCGAAGACCTCGCCGTCGACCGGTCCGACAAGCGCGCTCGGGGCCGCCGGCCGCGGCAACGCGGCCGCTGGGTCCGTGTCGGGGTACTCATGCGTCCCGACCTCGAGGCCGGGCACCGACCAGCGGCGGATGACCTTCATGTGGACACCGCGCAGCGTCGCGCCGCCGTCCTCAAAGTACAGCGACCGCGCACCCTCGCGGTGCATCGCGACCAGGCGGATCAGGCCGCCCCCCGCCACGCCGAGCGACTCGTCCAGCCCGGGCCGATCGAGTGGGATCGCGGGCGCGAAATCCGACAACAGCGCCGCAGAGGTCTGCCTCCGTCGCCCGCCCCGGCCGATCAGCTGGGCGCCCTGGGCCTCGCGTGCGAACGAGATGATCGACCACGCCCCCGCGTCATTGGGGATCAGATCAGGACGCAGGCGGTTGGTGCTCAATTCAATCTCCCTCGGAAGTTGGGCCCGTGATCGGGGCGAGCCAAAGTGCCCCCCATTCCCCGCCGACGAACATCCCCTTGCCGGCCGGGTCGAGCGCGATGGTACGAGCGCCCTCGATGTGACGAACCAACGCCCCGTCGATCGCCCGCACGACACATGCCACGGCGGGATCGGCAAACGGGGTCCCCATCGATGCGAGCGTGCCGTCCGCGTTGAGGCCGATCGACACCGGGCCCAGTATGACGGGTGTCCAGGAGCCAAGCCGTTCGCCGGTGCTTGTGTCCCACAGGCTGCACGAGCCGTCACCGTGGCGTGCGAGCACCCGCGGCGCGGCACACGCCGCCGTCATCTCGACGATCGGGGACCCCTCCTCGCCGCCGAAGCCCGCCCCATCGGCCCGAAGCAGCGTGCCATCCGATGCGTAGGCGATCGCTCTGGGGGTCGACGTGGTCTCAACCTGGGTCGTCGCGGCCCCGGGAATCTCGAGCTCGAACACGGCGCCCTCATGGACGACCGCGACGCGACGCCCGTCGGCGCGGATCCCGACCGGCCCCGGTCCGAGGTCTGCGGCCAGGTCACCGAGGCTCGGAAGCACCACGGCGCGCCAGCCCGTGTCGTCCAGCAACATTCCGGCGTTTGCCAGGCTCGCCCCTGCCAGACCCATCAGCCCAGGCGGCCGCCGGTCGAAGTCACCGGTCATGTCCGGCAACCGGATCGAACGGGCCACGTTGGGCGCCACGGTCAGGGCCAGCGTGCCGTCGGCCACGATCTGAGCCTCATGAGTTGCGAAGGGGACGCCCCTGACCGGACGCAGCGACCGCTCGTCGGGCGCGATCTCAACGCCGTTGGGCGCCGCGACGGCCGCCAGCCCGAGCCCGCGCGGGCCGCTCCCCACCCGCGCCCATGGACCGGGATCGGTTGGGTCGACTCGAACGTTCTGTGGAGGCGGGCTGCGCCTCATCGGTCCTCGACCGCCTTGCGAATCTGGTGGGCCATCCGGCTCTGCAAGCTGAACAGCTCGATGAACCCGGGACTCGCGTTCTGCGAGAACGACGCGTCTGCATCGAACGTCGCGAGGCTCTTGTCGTAGAGGCCGTACGGTGACGAGCGCGCCACGACGGTCGCGCCCCCCTTGTAGCAACGTACGGTGACGTCGCCTGCGACGACGGAGCTCGCGTTGTCGATGTAGGCGTTCAGGTCCGCGAGCGTCGGCTCGTACCAAAGCCCCTCGTAACAGAGCTGTGCCCATTCCGAGTCGACCAACGCCTTGAGGCGGTTCTGCCGTCCGGTGAAGACCAGCTTCTCGAGCTCTTTGTGGGCGCGCAGTATCAACTCGGCCGCGGGCACCTCATAGATGTCACGCACCTTGAGCCCGACGACCCGATCCTCGACGTTGTCCATGATGCCCACACCGTTTCGCGCCGCGATCTCGGCGGCCTTCTGGATCAACTCGACGAGCTCCATCTCCTGCCCGTCGAGTGCCACGGGCAGTCCGGCGCGGAACGTGATGACGACGTCCTCGGCCCGATCCGGCGCCAGGTGAGGCGCCGTGACGAGCTGGCAGACATCGTCGGGCACGATGTTGGCCGGGTCCTCGATGACCCCCCCTTCGCTGGAGCGCCCCCACAGGTTGTCGTCGAGGGAGTACGGACGCTCGACCGTCGACGAGACCGGGATGCCGTGCTCGCGCGCATAGGCGAGTTCCTCGTCGCGACCCATCTGCCACTCGCGGACCGGCGCGATGACCCTGAGTTCCGGCGCGAGCGTGGCGACCGTCGCCTCGATGCGCACCTGGTCGTTGCCCTTGCCGGTACAGCCGTGGGCAATCGTATCTGCGTCGTGCGCCCGGGCGGCTTCGACGGCGAGCTTGGCCAAGAGCGGCCGGCCCAGCGCCGTGAAGAGCGGGTACGTCCCCTGGTAGCGGGCGTTCGCGCGGATGGCCGGGCCGACGTAGTCGCGGACGAACTCCTGCTTGGCGTCGACCACGATGCTCGCCACGGCGCCCAGGTCGAGCGCCTTCTGGCGGATGGCCTCGAAGTCGTCCGTCGGCTGCCCCAGATCGATGCACAGCGCTACGACCTCGGCCTCGTACTCGTCCTGGATCCACTTGAGCATCACCGACGTGTCGAGACCACCGGAGTAGAGCAGCACGACGCGGTGCACCTCGTGCGGCTGCGCAAGGTAGCGGGCGGTCGTTGCGTCTGGGCGGCGTTCGGACACGGGCAGGCCTCTCGTCGGGGTTCGAGCCCCGGGAGTCTGTCCGCCGTCGCCGCGCGAGGCAAGTACGTGCGCCCTGATGCCGAAGGGCTCCATCACGAGATGCAATCGGCCCGGCAGGTGCACCGCCACGAGTCGAGAAATTGCCCTTCGGTGCCGATACATGACACATGAAGGCAATACTCCGACCCTCGACCGTCTCGTGAACTGCCGAGCCACCACACCCTCGATGGTGCTGATCCCGGCCGACACCGTGTCGATCGGCGTCGTCCGTGCCGCGATCTGTCAGGCGCTGCGCGAGCAGAGCTGGAGCGACGACGCCATCCGGCGGGTGGCGCTGGCCACGAGCGAAGCGGTGGCCAACGCTGTCGAGCACGGATCACGCGTCGGCGAGCTCGTCGAGATCGTCTTCCAGGTGGGTGATGAGGACGCACAAGTACGTATCCTCGATTCAGGTCGGGCCGCGTCGCCTTGGAGCCCTCCTGTCGACCCTCCGGAGCCGTCGAGCACGGCAACCCGGGGACGGGGCCTGTCGATCATCAGCGCCCTGGCGCAGCATGTCGAGTTCCGCCCCGCCGGTCTGGGTACGGAGCTTTGCCTGGACTTCTCCCGCTACGCGGCCTAGTGGTGCGACATCGAAATAGCGGTGGAGTCTCCCTGGCTGCGAGCGTCGCGATGCGGCGTCCTCGGTATCGCGAATATTCCCGATATTCACGACGACCTGCGTTCACCGCCTCGCTCGCTCTCGCGCAGGGATACAGGCACGCCATTTTGATGTCACACCACTAGCTGTCACACCGCTATGCGGTGATCTTCGTCCCGACGCCCGCTTCGGTAAAGAGCTCCATCAGCAGCGCGTGGGGGACGCGGCCGTCCACGATCTGGGCCGCCTCCACGCCACCGCCCAGGGCCGTTGCGACCGCGTTGAGCTTGGGCAACATCCCCGCGCCGACCTGACCGCCGTCGATCAGTTGGTGGAGCTCGGGAAGATCGCACTCGCTGATCAGGCTCGAGGGGTCATCGACGTCCGCCAGCAGTCCCTCGACATCGGTCAGGAACAACACGCGACGCGCCTTGAGCGCGGCTGCGAGCGCCCCCGCGACCGTGTCGGCGTTGATGTTGTAGCTCTGGCCGTCGGCATCGACCCCCACCGACGCGACGACCGGCACGAAGTCCGACAGCCGCTCCAGCACATGAGTGTCGAACGCCTCGATGTCACCGACAAAGCCCAGATCGGCGTCGGGGTGCTCGGCCTTTCGGGCGCTGATCAGGCCGGCATCCTCGCCGGAGAGGCCGACGGCCTGCACGCCCGCCACGCGAAGCTGCGAGACGATCTCTGTGTTGATCTTGCCGACCAGCACCATCTTGACGAGCTCCATCGTGTCGGCATCGGTCACCCGCAGTCCGTCGACGAACTTGACCGCCAGGCCGAGCCGGTCCGAGTAGCGCGAGATGTCGGGTCCGCCACCGTGCACGACCACGGGGTTCATCCCCACGAGCTTGAGCAGCGCGACGTCGCGCGCGAACGATGACTTGAGCTCGGGTGCGGTCATCGCCGCGCCACCGTACTTGATGACGATCGTGGCCCCGGCGAACTCCCTGATGTACGGCAGGGCCTCCAGCAGCACATCGACGCGCTGCTCCAGTCCTTCCCGCAAGGGCGCGGTGCGTTCGGTGCGACTCGTGGCGATCCCTTTCCCTCAGGTGGTGACGGCTCGGAAACTACCAGCGAGACGTGACAGCGACCGCGCATCGGCTACCCAATGAGATGGACATCGGCCGAGTGCCCGTGCTCGCGTGCCAAACCCCCGTCGGTCGTGACGAGCGGGGCGGCAAGCGCCTCGACCAACGCAACGCACGCCGCGTCATACGCGATCAGTTTGTCGCGCAGTTGCCATGTACGCCTTACGAAGGGTGCAGCCGGATTCCTACGTGCGGTAGTCGGCGTTGATGCTCACGTAGGCGTGGGTCAGGTCGCAGAAGAAGAGCTCGGCGAGGCCCTCACCGCGGCCCAGGCCGATGTGCATCTCGTATTCCTCGCGGGCCATCACCTCGTCGATGCCAGGATCGGTCGGTGCCAGGCCGTCGAACGTGACCGACGGTACCGGCGGCGGGCCGGGTGTGCCGGCCAACGCGGCGCCGATCGCCTGTGACAGCCGGCCCCAGTTGGCGTCCCGGCCATAGACCGCAGCCTTGACCAGCGGGGAGTTGGCGATCGCGCGCGCGACGTGCTCGGCCTCGGCTTCGTCCTTGCCGCCGTGGACCAGGAGCCGGACGACGTGCTCGGCACCCTCGCCGTCGCGCACGATCTGGAGCGCGAGCCACCGGCAGATCGCGCGCAGCGCCACACCGAACGTCTCGGCGTCGGCGCCGATCAGCTTGGGACCCTCGCCGTTTGCCATGACCAGCAGAGTGTCGGATGGGCTCATCTGGCCGTCGACGCTGATGCGGTTGAAGGACTCTGCTGCGGCCTGCTTGACCAGTGGCTGCAGCACCCGCGCGTCGAATGGCGCATCGGTCGTGATGTAGGCGAGCATCGTCGCCATCCGCGGCGAGATCATCCCCGCGCCTTTCGCCGCCGCGCCGATCGCGTACTCGCCCGAGGGGAGGCGCAGGCGAAAGGCGCCGCCCTTGGGCGCACGGTCGGTGGTGCAGATCGCCTGGCCGAAGCTCGCGCTCCCCGCGGCTGTCACAGCCGAGGCCGCAGCGGCCACGCCTGCCGTGACCCGCTCCATCTCGAACCGCCGGCCGATCACGCCGGTCGAGCAGACGGCCACCTGACCGGGGTCGATTCCAAGCTCTGCCGCTGCGACGGCGCCCATCGTCCCGGCGTCGCGGATGCCCTGGGCGCCGGTCTCGGCGTTTGCGTTGCCGGCATTGACGACGACGGCCTGGACATGCGCCGAGTCGATGCTGCGCGTGTGGATCACGGACGCCGACGGGAGGGCGCTCGACGTGTCGACGAGCGCGGAGGTCGCGTGCCGGGTGCTCATCAACACCCCGATGTCCAGACCTCCCGACTCCTTGAGCCCGGCGGCGACGCCGCTCGCCACGAAGCCATTCGGCGATGCGACCCCTCCTTCGGCGAGCCGTTCCAACTCTGACGGCAGGCCCAGCCAGTCCTGGCGGAGCACCTCGAGCCCGCTCAGCGGAGGCCCTCGTCCTCGGGGCGGCCCGCGATCAGGTTCAGGTTCTGCAGCGCTTGCCCCGCGGCGCCCTTACCCAGGTTGTCGATGACCGAGAACACCGTCACCCGATCACCGCCCGGGGCGATCATCGGGCATACCTGCGCGTAGTTGGTGTGCTGGACGGCGCGCATGCCCGGTGGCTCCTCGACCACCTCGACGAACGGATGGTCGGCGTAGAAGTCCGCGTAACGCTGCCTCAGAACGTCGCCGTCCATCGGACCGTCGATCAGACGCGCGTAACACGTCGCGAGCAACCCACGGTCGACCGGAACCAGGTGCGGCGTGAACGTGACCTCGACCCCCAGCTCCTGCGCGATCTCGGGCGTATGGCGGTGCCCATAGACCTTGTAGGCAATGACGCTCTCGGTGACCGACGAGAAGTGCACGGTGTCCGTCGGGGTGCGGCCGGCGCCGCTGACCCCGCTCTTCGCGTCGATGACGACATCGACGATCTGGCCGACGAGCGGCAAGAGCCCCAGGATCGACGCCTCGGGATAACACCCGGGGTTGGCCACGAGCCGTGCCGTACGGATGGCGTCGCGGTGGCGCTCGGGGAGTCCGTAGACGGCCTCGGCGACAAGGTCGGGGCGGGGATGGTCGAACCCGTACCAGGCCGGGTACGCGGCGATGTCGCGCAGCCGATGATCGGCCGAGATGTCGACGACCCGAACGCCACGATCAACGAGGTCAGCGACCAGCGGCGCGGCCTCGGCATGCGGGTAGGCAACGGCCGCGAGGTCGCGGGACGAAACAGCCTCAGGATCGTAGAGAGTCAGCTTCCTGTCGACCCGGTACTGCGGCGCAACGTCGACGAGCCGACGCCCGACATCGGCCCGGGCGGTGATCTGCCCCAGCTCGAAGGTCGGGTGGGCGTCGACGAGCGCCGCCAGCTGCGCGCCCGCAAACCCCGCGGCACCAATGACGTGGACTTTCACCTGAGCTCCGCCTCGAAACCATCTCGCAGCGCCGCGATGACCGCACCGACCGGGGCCTCGATCTCGTCGTCGGTCAACGTCCGGCCCGGATCGGCGATCGTCAACCGGAGGGCCAGGCTGACCTTGCCCGCGGGCACCGGATCGCCGACGTACCGGTCGAACAGCCGGACGTCGCGGACCAGCGCCCCGCCCGAGTTCCGCGCCGCCGCGATCAGGTCCGATGCCCGCACGGTGTCGCCGACGACGAGCGCCAGGTCCCGGGTCGAAGCGGGCACCGACAGCAGGTCCTCGAAGGCCGGCCGCTCCGCCGGGGCTGCGTCGAGCAGCGCCTGGAGGTCCAAACCGACGACCGCGACGGGACCACGGACGTCGAAGTTGCGGAGCACCGCCGGGTGGATCTCCCCCACCCAACCGACCTTGGCGCCACCTGCCCGCAGCTCGGCCTGGCGCACCGGATGCCCGTAGTTCGCCGACGCGGACGCCACGGTCACGCGGACATCCGCCGCACGCGCGAGGGTCTCTGCGACGCCTTTGGCCGCCCAGAAGTCCACCGCTCTCGCAGGCGCGCGCCAGTGGTCTCGTGCCGGTTGGCCGAACATCATTGCGACCAGCCATTCGCGTTCGTCGGCGAGGCCGTCGGGTCGGGGCGCATACGTCCGCCCCACTTCGAAGATGGCGCCGCTCGGATGCTGATGGGCCTGGTTACGCGCGGCGGCCCGAAGCAGACCGGGAAGAAGTGCGCGGCGCATCACCGCGACGTCCTCCGACAGCGGGTTGGCCAGCCGCACGACCTGACGCCGCGGGTCGTCCGCCACCAGGTGCAGCCGGTCGGCGTCTGACGCGGGGACGAAGTGCAGCGTTATCGCCTCGCTGAACCCGACGTCGGCGGCGAGCCGCGTCAGCCGGCGGCGCAACGACTGCATCGGCGTGCGCTTGGCGCGGGCCACGATCCGGGGCAGCTCTGCCGTGATGTGCTCCAAGCCGGTGTGGCGACCGACCTCCTCGATGAGGTCGATCTCGCGTTGCAGGTCGCCGGAGCGCCAGAACGGAACGGCCACCTCGTGCGCGTCCGGGCCCTCGGTGACCGTGCATCCGAGGCTGCGCAGGATCGTCGATGAGCGATCGGCCGGCGCCGGCATCGCCAGGATCGCCTCGGCGCGCGCGTGGCGAAGACGGATCGGCTGCGACGCCGGCTCGTCGACGGAGGCGTCCAGCGTACCCGGCACCAGCGTCGCGCCGCAGATGTCGGCAAGCATCCGGCACGCGACCGCCATGCCGACCGGTGGCAACTGTCGCGGGAGTCCCTTCTCGAACCGTCGGCTGGACTCCGTGCGAAGCCCCAGGCCCCAGGCGGTTGCGAGGATATTGGGACCGACGAACGTGGCGGCCTCGAGCAACACCCGGGTCGTCGCGTCGTTGACCTCGGCGGTGGCCGCTCCGAACACGCCCGCGATGACGGCGGGCTTGTGGGCGTCGCAGATCGCCAGCATCGAGCTGTCGAGCGTGCGCTCGACATCGTCGAGCGTGACGATGGTCTCGCCGTCGGTGGCCCGGCGCACGACGATGCGCGCCCCTGCAACGTGGTCGAGGTCGAACGCGTGGAGCGGCTGTCCGGTCAGGAGCATCGCGTAGTTGGTGATGTCGACGACGTTCGAGATCGCGCGCATCCCGGCGGCTTCGAGCCGCACCCGGAGCCAGTCGGGAGACGGGGCGACGTGCACATCGGTCAGCACGCTCGCCATGTACCGGGGGCACAGGTCCGGCGCGTCCACCTGCAACGCGACGTGGTCCGCGATCGTGCCCGATCCGGCTGCGCCCGGCATTGTGGTATCGGGGTCGCGCAGCGGCGCCCCGGTGACGGCGGCGACCTCGCGCGCGACGCCCCACATGCCCAGCAGGTCCGGGCGGTTGGCCGCGAGCTCCATCTCGATCACGGTCTCCGACAGGGGAAGCGCCCGGGCCAGGGGACTTCCCGCCACCAGGCCGTCGTCCAGAACCATGATGCCGTCGTGATCGTCACCCAACTCGACCTCGCGAGCCGACAGGATCATCCCGTAGCTCTCGATTCCGCGCAGCTTCGCGACGCCGAGCGGCTTGTCGAAGCCGGGGAGCAGCGCCCCCGGCATCGCGACCGCCACGGTCTGGCCGGTCGCGACGTTCGACGCCCCGCACACGATCTGCTGGGGCTCATCACCACCGACGTCCACCCGGCACACGCTCAGGCGGTCCGCGTTGGGGTGCCGTCCGGCCTCGACGACCTTGCCCACCCGGAACCGATCGAGGTTGCCGTCCGTGTCCGGCGCGCCCCGTCGGTGAATCGCATCGACCTTGATCCCGGCATCGGTCAACCGCCCCGCGAGCTCTTCGGCGGACAGCCCATGATCCACCAACTCGCTCAGCCACGACATGGGGACTCTCATCCGAACTGCTCCAGGAACCTGAGGTCGCTGTCGAAGAGCAGGCGCAGGTCGCCGACGCCGTGGCGGAGCATCGCCACGCGTTCGAGGCCCATGCCCCAGGCGAACCCGGTCCAGCGCTCGGAGTCGATGCCGCAGTGTGCGAAGACGTTGGGATCGACCATGCCCGCGCCCAGGAGCTCGAGCCAGGTCTGCCGGCCGTGGCGATCGGTCCACAACACGTCGACCTCGACCGAGGGCTCCGTGAACGGGAAGTAGTCGGGCCGCAACCGGATCTCGAAGCTCGGTCCCAGGAGCTCCCGGACGAAATGCTGGAGCATGCCCTTGAGGTGGGCCATCGACAGGCCCTCGTCGACCGCGAGGCCCTCGAGCTGGTGGAACATGGCGCCGTGTGTGGCGTCGATGTCCTCGCGCCGGTATGTCGCGCCGGGACATACGACGTAGATGGGCGGCTCCTGTGCCTCCATCACGCGCACCTGCACGGGGGAGGTGTGGGTGCGCAGCACGACATTGGGGTGGCCGGCCACGAAGAACGTATCGGTCTCGGCACGCGCCGGGTGCCCCTCGGGGATGTTCAACGCCGTGAAGTTGTGGAAGTCGTCCTCGACGTGCGGGCCGTCGGCGATCTGCCAACCCATGCCGATGAAGATCTCCTCGATCTCGTGCCAGAGCTGCGTGACGATGTGAACCGCGCCGACCGGGTGCGGGTCGCCGGGCAGCGAGATGTCCACGCGCTCGGCCGCCAGCCGCGCGCCCATCGCGTCGGCCTCGAGCGACTCCTGACGCTTGGCCAACGCCACCTCGACCGCCTGCCGCGCCGTATTGGCGGCCTTCCCGACGGGTCCGCGCTGCTCGGGCGGAAGCGAGCCGATCGACGCCAGCGTCGCCGCCAGCACGCTCTTGCGTCCCGTGTGACGGACGCGGGCCTCCCCGAGCGCCGCGAGGTCGTCCGCGGCTGCGATCGCCGCGAGCGCCTCGGACTGGACCGAATCGATGTCAGGAGCTGGGTTCACCGGCTCGCCAGGGTATCAATACGCCCGACGCGACATGGCACGTCGCGCGAGGCGTCGAGGTGGCCGTCCGCCACCGAGCCCCTCTCGCGGCTGAGGAGCCAGGAGCTGCCGATCAAGGGTTGGGAATCCGTCGGTCTGGGACCTAGTAACTAACTGCAGGAGGAATGTATGTTGACCGCGTCCTCTTCATGGACTCAAAATGTCCCTAAAAGTAGATAGCTCGATGAGGAGACTTGCAGTGAACGTTCGACGATGGGCGAAAGCATGTGCCCTGCTGGTGGCGCTCGGCGCCACCGTAGCGCTGCCGGCCACCGTGTTGGCCAGCGGGTCCGAGACCGACCCGCATTCCAGCGACATCAAGGTGTCCAAGAAGGCCGTCAAGGCCGAAACCGCCGGTGAAACCACGACCATCACTTGGAAGGTGGTCGTCACCAACGACGGCAAGCGCGATCTGGGGAACATCACCCTGGTCGATCCGGACGTCGATTTCGGCGACCCCGCCAGCTCCTTCGACGAGCACTGCGCCGCCAAGCCCGACGAGGACGACAAGTCGGACCACACCAACAGCAGCAACGGCTCGTCGTGCGTCGACGATCCGACGCTGCTCCAGAAGCACGAGACCCTGACCTACACCGGCACCCAGGCGATGGCCAAGACCTGCGGTTGGGTGAGGAACACCGTGAAGGTGACGGCCGAGGAGACGGCCTCCGCCAAGGTCGCCGAGCAGCAGAGCGCCGCCATTGAGGCGTCAGCGACCGCGAAGATCTTCCTGCGATGCCCCGACTTCGAGGTCACCAAGGTGGCCAAGGCGTCGAGCTACAACCAGGGTGCGACCATCGAGTGGATCGTGACGGTCACCAACACGGGCAACATGCCGCTCTCCAACCCCGTTCTGACCGACCCCGGCGTCACGTTCGGCCCGCCCTCGAGCAACATGCCCACCGGCTCCGCGAAGCACGCCAAGAGCGTGAGGACGCCGAGGTCCTCGACCTGCGAGAAGAAGAACTCGTCCAAATCGCCGACGTCCGCGAAGGACGACTGCAAGGACAACGACGACCCCGAATGCAAGGACGACGACAGGAACCACTCGTCCAAGTCCCTCTCGAAGAACG
Organism: uncultured Bifidobacteriaceae bacterium; assembly: GCA_964393105.1. Classification (GTDB taxonomy): domain Bacteria; phylum Actinomycetota; class Thermoleophilia; order Miltoncostaeales; family Miltoncostaeaceae; genus CALMEC01. Next base: position 70,169 of record CAYMSM010000036.1, on the reverse strand, counting down.
ACCACTGCGTCAAGGACGACGGCGTCCTGACTCCCGGTGAGACCCTGACCTACGTCGGAACGCAGGCGGCCAACGCGTGTGGCGTGGTCTCGAACACCGTGACCGTGACCGTCAAGTCCCGTCCGGGCAAGGCACGTGGAGGCGACAAGGCCAGGGACGGCGACGCCAAGTACGAGAGCTCCAAGACCAAGGCGGGCGCAAGGAAGAAGGCTGTGGTCAAGCGATCGAAGAAGCACAAGAGGAACACGCCAAAGCCGGGTGACAAACCCAAGGACAAACCGCACATGCCGCCGATGCCGGCTGTGGAGCTCACGAAGACGAGCGTTCCCGCGACGACGTTCGTCGTGTGCGAGGTCGTCGTGACCAAGACCGCGAACGTCGAGTTCACACGCACCTTCGACTGGACGATCACGAAGAGCGTGGACAGCACGAGGTTCAACGTCGCACCGGGCGGGTCGGCTACCGCCACCTACACGGTCACGGCAACCAAGAGCGCTCCAACCGACACGGGCTTCAAGGTCGCCGGCTCCATTACCGTCAAGAGCCCCTACCCGACCGCGCTGCCGGTGACGGTGACAGATCAGCTCGATCCCGCGCTGGGCACCTGCACCGTGGCCGGCTCGGTGGCCTCGGTTCCGGCCAACGGGATGACGTCGTTCAGCTACTCCTGCGATGTTGGCAACGCGAAGCCGACCGGGACGAACACCGCAACGGCCGCCTTCACCGTCAACGGCCAGCCGACATCGGCATCGGGATCAGCGGCCGTCGTCGTCGGAGACCCGACGACCGTGGTCAACGACTCCGTGACCGTAACGGACGCGTTCTCGGACCGACCGATTCAAACGCTCTTCGAAGGTCCGATCAGCAAGACCACAACGACGACCTACATGAGGAGCTTGACCGGCCCGGCGACGACGGGGTGTTTGGACTACGACAACGTCGCCACCATGGCCCTTGACGGAGCCTCCAGGACCGCGGGCCCGATCACAGTGACGGTCTGTGCGACACTTCCACCCGGAACGCCGCAGCAGCCACCACCGACGGTGATCGGGGGCCCCACCCCCGTGCCCCCCGTCCCCTCTCCGCGCCTTCGGGTGACCAAGACCGGTCCGGCGACGGCGATCGCGGGGCAACTCGTCACCTACCGCATCACGGTGAGCAACCGCGGCACGGCCGACGCGCTCGGCGTCGTTCTGCGCGACGTCGTGCCCAGTGGGTTCTCGGTGTTCGGCAAGGTGCGAGGCGCATCGGTCAGCACGGGCGCGGTTCGCTGGCGTATCGGTACGCTGGCCCCGGGCCAGAGCCGGACGGTGCGAGCCACGTTCCGGATCGACCGCACGATCAGCGGGCGACGCTGCAACTTGGCGATCGCAACCCCGTCGAACGGAGTGGTCGCGAAGACCACGCGCTGCACCCGCGTCTCGATCGCAGGTGCCACCCGGATCCCGGGGGTCACCGGGTAGGCCCAGGTCCGGGTATCGCCTGACGCATCCGGGCCAGGTCTCCTTCGAGACCCGGCCCGGATATTTACAGCTCGCTGGGCTCAACGCGCAGGAGCCTGGCGGGGCCCTTCGGCAGCCACCAGTTCCAGCGACCGAGCAGCCGCATCAGCGAGGGCACCAGGAGCGCCCGGATCACCGTCGCGTCGAAGATGATGCCGGCCGCCAGCCCGATGCCGAACTGCTTGATGTCGGTTCCAGGGCTCAGCGACAGCACGAAGAACGCGAACATCAGGACGAGCGCGGCGCTTGTGACGAGCTTGCCGGTGCGCGCGAGCCCGAGCGCGACCGCGGCCTGCGTGTCGCCGGTCTCGTCATACGCCTCACGCATGCGGCTCAGCATGAAGACCTCGTAGTCCATCGACAGGCCATAGAGGAACGCGAAGATCATTAACGGGATCCACGAGATGATCGAGTCGGTCGACGCGACGTTCCAGATCTCCTCGCTGCCGTTCCCCTTCTGGAAGATGAGCACGATGATCCCGTAGGCGGCCACCAGGGACGCCAGGTTGAGGATCACCGCCTTGAGCGGCAGCAGGAGCGACCGGAACGCGCGGGCGAGCAGGATGTACGTCAGCACGACAACGAACAAGAGCACCCACGGGAATGTGCCGTACACCGCGCGGACGAACTCACGGTCCTGTGGCGGGAACCCGGCCAAAGTCACGGTGGGACCGGGCCCGAGATCGGCCTGGATGGCGGGGATCGTCTCGTCCTTGAGGCGCGTGATCGTCTCGCGCGTCGGTTTGGCGGCGCCATCGGTCGTGGCGAACGCCTCGACCAGGGCGAAGTCGCCTGTGCGCGACAGCGGCGAGACGGCTGCCCCGCTGATGCCCTCGGTCGCTTCCACGCGCCGCTCGATCGCGGTCAGCGTGGCGACGCTCGCCGGACCCTCGACGACGACCTGGAACGGCTTGATCACGCCCGCCGTGATCCCGGCGTCCGTCAGGACCTGAAGACCCGTGTGCGCGTCGCCGACGCCGGGAAGGTCCTTGGCCTGCGCGTCGCTCGGGTTGATCTGCAGGCCGAAGTACACGAGCACCCCGACGATGAGCGTGCCGAGGAGCGCGACCGGCACGGGCCGGCGCATCACGGTACGACCCCACCGGTTCCACAGCCCGCGGTCGGGGTCGTCGCTTCCCTCGACCATCCGGCGCGGCAACACGCGCAGGCTGTTGATGCGGGGCCCGAAGGAGTAGAGCAACGCGGGAAGCAGGGTGATCGCCGCCAGCACCGAGATCGCCGGGATCAGCATGCCGCCGATGCCGATCGAGCGGATGAACGGCAGCGGGATGATGATCATGCTGATCAGGCCGACCGCGACGGTCGACCCGGAGATGATCACCGAGCGCCCGGCATGACGCATCGTCTGTTGGATGGCGGCGTCTCGGTCAGAGCCATGGCGCAGCTCTTCGCGGAACCGGAAGATCATGAGCAGCGCATAATCGATCGCGATGCCGAGCCCCACGAGGGCGACCAGGAACTGGACGACGAGCGAGACGTCCGTGATGTACGTCAACAGCCAGATCACCGTGAACGTGTTGAGGATCGAGGCGATCGCGATGAGCAGCGGAATCGCGACCGCCGGGAGGGTCCCGAAGGTGAAGAACAGGATCACCAGCGCGCCGAGTCCTCCGATCAGGGCCTCGACGAGTACGCTGGGACCGCCGGTCTCGCCCTCGCTTGCATCGGCGAAGAGCGGCAGGATTCCCGTCAGGTTGGTCGTGACCCCGGTCGGGGCAGCGGCGGCGAGCGCTTGCCTGGTGGGATCGTCGGGGACCCCCTCGAACGTGGCCTTGCCGGCGGGGTAGATCTCGGCGAACGTCACGTGCCGGTCCGATGACACGTACGCGTCGTCCCCGCTCGTGAAGTACGAGCTGACCCGCGCCCCCGGGGTGGCCGCGACGGCGCGATCGATCGCCTGCTCGACGCCGGGCACCTTCGTCACGTCGCCCTCGGAGCGAAGCACCGCGACGAACGGCTCGATCTCACCGTTGCCGAGCGCGCCGACCGTCCGTTGGTTGGCCTCGTACGCCGAGTACCCGGGGATAGAGAAGTCCTCGAGCCACCGATCGGCGACCTTGGCCGACGCGAAGACCCCGAGCAGCGTGAGCGCGATCCACGCCCCGATGACGATCCGCCGGTGGTGGGTCACGTAGTGCGTCAGCCGGTCCATCATGTTCGTCGCCTCCAGCGTTCACGGACGGGGCGACGATAGTTCACCGACCGGTCTGGCCGCCCTGGAACTCAGATGGCGGGTTCGGCGATCGCGCGTTGCCGGCGAGCCTCGGCCAGCAGGATGGCGCCCGCCGCCGCCACGTTCAGGGACTCGGCCGCCGATTCCTGCGGGATCGTGACGCGGATGACCTCGTGCTCGTCACCGAATGGCCCCATCGAGACGTCAAGCCCCGCCCGCTCGGCGCCCAGGGCGATCACCGACGGCGCCACCAGATCCGCCTCCCACGGCGGGACCCCGCCCGAGACGACGGCGGCGATCATACGCACGCCCGGCCGCGTCGCCAGATCCTCGGCGCGGACGCCCTCGAGGAGCGGCACGCCGAACGTTGCGCCCATCGCGGCCCGGACGGCCTTGGGGTTGAACGGGTCGGCCGATCCCGGGCCCAGCCCGACCCAATCGCATCCCATGGCAGCGGCCGTGCGCACGAGCGTGCCCACGTTGCCCGGATCGCCGACCCCGGCGAGCCATAACGCGAGGCTTGGCGGCATCGGGACGTCCCGGAACGCGGGCACGTCGGGTTGGGCGAACACGCCGATCATGCGTGGCGCCGAGCCGAGGGTGCTGACCCCGGCCAGGAGGTCGGCGGGAACCACATAGCGTTCGTCGACGTGGGCGGTGGCCACCAACCGCGCATCGTCCTCGTCCACGCGGTCCTCGTCGACGAGCAGCAGGATCGGAGCGACGCCGGCCGCAAGGGCCGCGTCGATCAGATCCTCGCCCTCCAGCACGACCATCCGTCGCTCGCGGCGGGTGCGCTTCGCCTCCAGCGACCGCACCAACAGGAGCGCCGGATTGCGGGAGGAGCTAAGCCGCCTGAGCGGTTTGACGCGCGTCACGTGCGCGGGCGCAGAGCTGGGCGAAGGCCTCGGGCTCGTGCGTCGCGAGGTCGGCCAGCATCTTGCGGTTGAGCTGGATCCCGGCGAGCGAGATGCCGTGCATGAAGTCCGAGTACGTCAAGCCGTTCTCGCGCGCCGCGGCGTTGACGCGGGCGATCCACAGCCGACGGAAGTCGCGCTTGCGCACGCGCCGGTCGCGGTAGGCGTACCGCAGCGACCGCTGCACCTGTTCTTTCGCCCGACGATATGAGCTCTTCTTCGTGCCGAAGTAGCCCTTCGCCTGCGCGAGAACCTTGCGACGCTTCTTGCGTGCGCCGACCGACCGTTTGACCCGGCCCATGAGCTAGCGCCTCCCCAACAGGCGAAGCACGTGCTTGGTGTTGACCTCGGAGAGCTGATCCGTCCCGGAGGCGTGGCGCTTGCGCTTGGGAGACATGTTCTCGAGGTTGTGTCGCTTGCCCGAGTGGACGTACAGCACTTTGCCCTTCGGCGTCACTTTGAACCGCTTGGACGCCGAGCGGTTGGTCTTCATCTTCGGCATGGTTATTCGCTCTTCGGTGCGTCGGCCTCGACGGCGGCTTCGGTCACCACGGCCTGTGGTGCGTCTGCCGGCGCGACGTGTGCGTGGGGGGTCGCCCCATCACCCTTCGTGGCCGCCTGCTTGATCGGAGCAAGCATCATAATCATGTTTCGCCCGTCGAGGTTGGGTTTGCTCTCGACGATCGCAAGTTCTTTCAACTCCTCGGCCAGCTGGTCCAAGATCCGCTCGCCCCGTTCGGCGTGCATGACCTCGCGTCCACGGAACATGATCGTGACCTTGACCTTGTCGCGTTGCTTGAGAAACCGCTCCACGTGACCCTTCTTGGTCGCGTAGTCGTGCGGGTCGATCTTGGGCCGGAACTTGATCTCCTTGATGGTGATCGTGCTCTGGTGCTTGCGCGCCTGCTTGGCCTTCTGCTCCTGATCGTAGCGCCACTTGCCATAGTCCATGATCCGGCAGACGGGCGGCTGCGCGTCAGGGGCGATCTCAACCAGGTCGAGGTCCTGCTCAGCGGACATCTCGAGGGCGACGCGCAGCGACACGACGCCGACGTTCGTGCCGTCGGAACCGATCAGACGGACGCTCTCACCGCGGATCGCCTCGTTGATTCGGGTCGAGGGACCCGGCGGCGGCCGGGTATCAGGACCGCGCCTAGGAGGCACGAAGAACCTCGCGCGCGATCAGACCCGAACTCCGGGATGCAGAGTGGGCGCGCACGAAGGGGCGTCGGAAGGCGGTGATGGGTAGGTATGCGCGCAGGTCACGTTCAGTGTCGGCGAGGATAGCAGCACTCGCCGGGGCCGGGTAGTGCGAGGTGCCTCGAGGTGTCTCGCCTCCCGGTCATCGGCGAAATGGCCGCAGACCTGAAGACGGTTCGCGACCCATCGCGAGCTCGGCAATGGCGGGAGCAAGCACGGACGCGCACTTGAACCCGTGCCCTGAGAAGCCGGCACACAACGCACAGCCCCACCCGTAGATCCCGCCGCCGACGACTATCGCCCCGGGCGCGCTCACCCCGCTGCGTCGCGGTTCTCGACCCACGCAGGCCTTTGACGGGCCTCTGTCGTGTCCGCACTGGAGGCGTGCACGTCACCAGTCTGCACGGGCGCGTCGGTCGAACACCGGTTCCAGGCTACGCTCGTGCGGTGCGACGGATGATCGGCTTCATGGTGACTGGCCTGATGGCGCTGGTCACCGTGCCCGCGGGCGTGATGATGATCGTGTTCGGCAGCTTCCCGGACGAACCGGTCATCACCGCCGCGCAACGTCAGGAACGCATCATCCTCGTCGGCGGCGGCATCGTGTTCCTGGTCGCAGGCATTCTGCTGACCCTCGTCGCCCTCCGCCTGCGCCCCCGCCCGGGCGACTTCGATCCGCCACCCGACCTGGACTGATCTTCGTCCCCGCCGCGCTTGCGCTGGTCGTCGCACAGGCCTGGGCCATCGGAGAGCCCCGCCCGAGGTGGGCGCACGCGGCAGCCGGGATCAGCCTGACGGCGTGTCGCGGTCCCACACTCTTGGCCGGCGAGTCCTGGTTGTCTCCAGAACCCGCCCGGTGAGTGGACCCGGCCGGTACTGCCCCGGCGTCCGAAAGTGCTTGTGAAACGACTTCTCCGAGCGCAGCCGTCGATGACTTTCTCGCGGAGGGCGTCACCGTCGGCCAACCATCCCCCCGCCAGGCTTCCCTGAGATCTCGCCCCTCCGCCGGAAGCCGCTGCTTCGGGGCCAGAGTCGCTATCGACACCGGGGATCCCCCTCGCGACTCACAGGGGGCCCGATGGCTTACGTCCGGTGTTTAGGCGGCGTAAGCGAGCTGGCGGTTGTCCGCAGCTACATTGGTCCCGGTTGTTAACGCGGTCCACCGGGTCCGCGGCTCGCTGATCGTTCCCGTCCCACCTCGTCGAAACTGTTTCGGGCCCGTACGGGGACCATGGTAGCACCGAGCACCGAGGTTCCCGCCGCCCTCCATCCGGCGGGAGTTTCGCTCGCCATACCGTCAACGAAACTCCGACGGGGACACCAAGTGGTCCCCCTCGCAAGTACGACCGCGTTTCCCGGCTGCAAACCGTCGCCAGGCATTGTCCTCGGTCCCACCGTTATGGGGACCGATAGCGGCGGGACACTTACCAGCCGCCATCAGCGTTTGACCCACCCGGAAGGGTGGGTCATAGGCCGCCCAAGAGCCGTGGTGAGGGCGGCGTTTGGATCTCCTCCCCTGGCTCGGTTTTCGCGCGGGAAACGTTGCCGTACTTGCGACGGGGACCACTAGCCCGGATAGGGCGATAGGCGGAGTCGTGCGGGGGCGTTGGTGGGTGCGTGACGTCTGACTGGGCGGGGAGAATGGGGGTGCTGAAGCCACCGTTCTACCCGCCCAGGAGGTTCACCTTGAAGGTGACGCGTCGTTCACGCAAGAGCAAGGTACAAGTCGTCGCGGACGCTACGGGTGTTGTGTCGCATGCCGGTAGCGCGTTGTTGGTCGAGTTGTCTGATCGGCTCGGTCTCACTCGGGCGTTGGGTGAGGCGATGGCAGATACTCGGGAGCGTCGCTCGGTCCATGATCCGGGTGTGGTGCTTCGTGATTTGGCGGTGATGCTCGCCGATGGTGGGGACTGCCTCAGCGACCTCGGGGCGCTGCGCGATCAGGCCGCGTTGTTCGGTCCGGTCGCCTCGGGGCGCACCGCCTGGCGGACGATCACGGCGGCCGACGAGGCTCACCTTCGCGCGATCCGCGCCGCCCGCGGCCGGGCGCGCGCGTTGGCGTGGGCGGCGGGAGCCAGGCCGAAGCGACTCATCCTCGACATCGACGCGACGCTGGTGAGCTCCCACTCCGACAAACAGGGCGCGGAGCCGACCTATAAGCGTGGCTTCGGTTTCCACCCGCTGCTGTGCTACCTGGACGGCTCGGACGAGGCGCTCTCGGGAGTTCTTCGCCCCGGCAACGCCGGTGCGAACACCGCCGCCGATCACATCGCGGTGCTCATCGACGCCGTCGACCAGCTTCCCGGGGTGGGTGAGGACCCCGCCGCCCACGACATCTTGGTGCGCGCCGACTCGGGTGGGGCCACCCACGCGTTCCTCGACGCGGTGAGTGCCATGGGGATGGGCTTCTCCGTCGGCTTCGACCTGACCGCACCGGTCCGGCGGGCGGTGCTCGCCCTGCCCGAGGGGGCGTGGACAGCGGCGGTGACACAAGACGGCGGCGAGCGCGAAGGTGCGTGGGTCGCCGAGATCTTCCCCGACCTCCGCGGCTGGCCGCCCGGCACACGCGCGATCTGCCGCCGCGAGCGGCCCCACCCAGGGGCGCAACTTTCCTTCAGCGACGCCGATGGCCACCGCTTCCAAACCTTCATCACCAACCAAGACGGCGAGGACGTCGTCTGCCTCGAGGCTTGCCACCGCGCCCACGCCCGCGTCGAGGACCGCATCCGCGCCGCGAAAGACACCGGCCTCAGGAACCTCCCCTTCCACGCCCGCGCCCACAACGCGCTCTGGCTCGAGCTGGTCCTCATCGCCCAAGACCTCACCAGCTGGACCCAGACGCTCACCCTCACCGGCGACCTCGCCCGCGCCGAGCCGAAACGGCTTCGCTACCGACTGCTGCACATCGCCGCCAAGCTCACACGCTCAGGCCGCAGGATGCGGCTGCACCTGCCGGCCGACTGCTGGGCCGAGGCGCTCGTCGCCGCCTTCGCCCGACTGAGGGCGCTGCCCACCCCAGCCGCGTAGCAGCCCCAGGGGTCGATGAAGACGAGACGTTGTCGCCCAGGCCGCCTCCGGCTGCCCGGAAACAGCCGTCACACGCAGTGGCCGGCGTAACGACTCACCCCAACAGCCGCCACCACACGCTGAGCGAGCCCACCAACACCCAAACCCGTCATGGCGGGACCCACGTACCGGCTCAACGTAACTCGCCATCCTTATCGCCCGATCCGGGCTAAGCTGGTCGGGTGCGCGCGATGCTCATGCGAACCTGCCTGGCCGACCACGTCGCGCCGGGCGTCGCCAAGGCCTCGGCGCGCGTGCTCGAGCGGCTCGGCGTGAACGTCACTGTCCCCAAGGCTCAGACATGTTGCGGCCAGCCCGGGTGGAGTGCCGGGCACCCCGACCAGGCTCGCCAGGTCGCCCGCCAGACGCTGCGGGCATTCGCGGGTGCCGATCCGGTCGTGGTGCCGTCGGGCTCGTGCGCGGCGATGGTGACCCATGGCTACGCCGACCTGTTCGCCGGCCAACCCGAAGAGGACGTCGCAAAGGATCTGGCGGCCCGGACGTTCGAGTTGACGCAGTTCATGCACCAGAACGATCTCGCCCCGGCCAGGGCGCCCGACGCTCCGGCCACGGTCACCTACCACGACTCGTGCCACATGCTGCGGCTGCTTCGCGAGGACACGAGCCCCCGGGCAGTGATCGGTGGCGCGGGTGTCGAGCTGGTCGAGATGGCGGACACCGACGTCTGCTGCGGGTTCGGCGGTGCGTTCTCCGTCACGTTCCCCGAGGTGTCCGGAGCGCTTGGCGAGCAGAAGGCCCGGAGCGCCGCAGACACGGGCGCCGAGGAGCTCGTCGCGTGCGACCTGTCGTGCCTGATCCACATCGTCGGCCGGGGCAGGCGCGTCGGCGTCCCGCTCCGAGCCCGGCACATCGCCGAGCTGCTGGACCGTTGACGACCGGCGTCAGCTACGACGAGGGGCCACCGCTGCGCGAGCGCACGGCCGCGGCGGTTGCAGATGACAAGCTTCGCGCCAACCTGCAGGCCACAGCCGCGAGCTGGACTGCGGGACGCGAGAAGATGCGCGACGAGTTCGGCTTCGACCAGATGCGCGAGCGGGCGCGCGAGATCCGCCGTGGCAACATCCGGGAACTGCCCGAGCTGCTCGACCGGCTCGAGGAACGCGTGCGTGCAAACGGCGGGCTGGTGTATCGCGCGGCCGATCGGGACGCCGCAGCCCGGTACGTCGTCGACCTGGCCCGTGCGCGCGGCGCCAAGCTCGTCGCCAAGTCGAAGTCCATGGCCACCGAGGAGATCAAGCTCAACGAGGCGCTCGAGGAAGCCGGCGTGCGGGTCGTCGAGACCGACCTGGGCGAGTGGATCCTGCAACTGCTCGGCCAGCGGCCCTCCCACATCATCGCTCCGGCGGTGCACCTGAACCGCACGGAGATCGCCGAGCTCTTTCGCGCTGAGAGCGGCGAGGACATTCCCGACGAGCGGGAGGCGCTCGTGGCCTACGCGCGCCGTCGGCTGCGTCAAGACTTCGCCGCTGCAGAGATCGGGGTCAGCGGCGTCAACCTGGGCGTCGCCGACACCGGCACCCTGTGCGTCATGGAGAACGAGGGCAACGCACGCCTGGTGACGGCCCTGCCCCGCATCCACGTCGCGGTGATGGGCGCCGAGCGGGTCGTCGCCGACTGGGACGAGGCCGCGCACATCCTGCAGGTGCTGCCGATGGCCGCGATCGGCGACGACGCGAGCACCTACGTCAACCTGATCACCGGGCCGCGTCGCGAGGGCGAGACCGACGGGCCGCAGGAGCTGCACCTGGTCATCCTCGACGGAGGCCGAACCGCGCTGCGCGGGACGGAGTTCGAGGAGGCGCTGTCGTGCATCCGCTGCGGCGCGTGCCTGTACGCATGCCCGATGTGGCGGACCGTCGGCGGCCAGGCGTACGGCTCGCCGTACTCGGGGCCCATCGGCGCGGTCATCACGCCGCTCTTGGAGGGCACGAGCTCGCCTCGGGGCAGCGAGCTGCCGTTCCTCTCGTCGCTGTGCGGCGCATGCCACGACGCCTGCCCCGTCGGCATCCCGCTGCATGACCTGCTGGTGCGCATCCGTGGAGCGGTCAGTACCCCCGCCCACCGGCGTGCCCGCATCGGCGCCAGGCTGTGGGCCGCGGCGTGGCGCCGCCCGTGGGCATATCGGATTGGGGTCGGGTTGACACGGACCGGTTTTCGCCTGGTCGGTCGCAGCGGATGGATCCGCCGCCTGCCCGGACCGGCCGGCCGGTGGACGGCGCAGCGTGACCTGCCGGCGCTGTGGCCACCCCCCCGGTGATCGACGCGTTCATCGGGGCGCTCGCCCGGCGCAGGGCGACCGGACAATCCGTCGGGAGCGACGACTGCGCCCAAGCATGCATCGCCCAGATGACCGCGTGGGCCGCCCGCCGCGCGCTCTTGCCCGACGACGCGTGGCTGGCGACGCTCGGACTCCCTGATGCGATCCGTGCGGCGGGAATCGAAGTCGTGACGTGGCCGTCGGACCGCGGTTGGCGCGAGCTCCTGGGTCTGGATGACGCCCCACCCACCTGCGCGGTGACGGTGCCGATCGGTGCCGTGGCCGAGCGCGGGACGCTCCTGGTGGGAAGCTCACCGACCCACGGACGCTCCCTCGACGCCATCGGGTGGTGGCACCTGGCCGTATTGCGCGACGACCTGATCTCGATGACGCTCGCGGATGCTCTCGGCACGGCATACGGCCCCGGCACCACACCCCCGTCTGCAATCTCCCTCGTCTCGGGCCCGAGCCGCACGTCGGATGTCGAGAAGATCACGACCTACGGTGCACACGGAGCGCTGGAGGAACATGTGATCGTCGTCAGATCTTCCCCGTCCGGGTGAGGTACTGACCGGCGGCGATCGCGCCGGCGCCGATCAGGGCGACGAAGATCCCCCACTTGAGCGATGCACCGTCGGGCTGGATGAAGAGCCGAAACAACACGGCGATCGTGGCGACGCCGCCGATTGTCTCGACGAAGCGGTGGAGCGACGCGTCGAGCTTGCCGAGCGCCACCAAGACGATCAGCGCGCCCGCGCCGATTGCCAGAAGGAGCAGGACGATGTCGAGGATATCGAACGCCTCGAACGCGTTGGCCGAGAAATTGCTGGCGAGCTGGCGGAAGACGTCGCCGGCCGGCCCATCGCCGATCAGGTCTCCTTCGAGACCGTACCACGGCAGGAAAAGCGCGATCAACAGCACCGCGGCTCCCGCGAGCGAGATGCGATCACCTTTTTCGATGCGGTCCCACATCAAACGGTCCTTTCGTCGGTTCCGAAGGCACGTTCGACGTAGACCCCCCGTTGCCTCTCACCCGTTTCGGTGTGACCCAGCCCCCATTCACCACCCCGTGTCAGATCATGTGACCAGTGACCGACCCGTCAAGGTCAATTGGCCGTTGCCGCACGAGCTCGGGTCGCGTCTGGGACCTTCCGTACAGCTGGTCATGGGTCGGTGATCACTGCCTCGGCCTCGATCTCCACCAGCATCGCGGGGTCGATCAGGCGGCGGACCTCCACCATCGAGGTCGCCGGGCGCACGTCCTCGAAGAACTCACCGTGGGCTCGACCGACCGCCTCCCACTGGGTGATGTCGGTCAGGTAGATGCGGGTGCGGACGACGTCGGCGAGGGTTGCGCCCGCCTGCTCAAAGGCTGCCTGGATATTGCGCAGCGCTTGGACTGCCTGAGCGTACGGGTCGTCGACGCCCACGAGGGAGCCGTCGGGTCCGGTCGCGGTCGTGCCCGACACCCAGATCTGCTGGCCCACCCGGACCGCCCGCGAGTACCCGACGAGCGGCTCCCAAGGTGCCCCGCTCTGGACTCGCAATCGCTCCACGTCAGCGGCGCGAGGCCTTGACCGCGCGATCGGTGTCGCGCTTCGCATCGCGTTCGGCGATCGCACGGCGCTTGTCGTAGAGCTTCTTGCCGCGGCCAAGGCCGAGCTCCACCTTGGCGTGACTGCCCTTGAAGTAGACCCGCAACGGGATCAGCGACAGGCCCTTCTCGCGCATGTCGCCGTCGAGCCGATCGATTTCGCGACGGTTGAGCAACAGCTTGCGCGTACGTGTCGGCTCGTGCCCGGAGCGGGCGTTGAAGTACTCCGGGATGTGGAGCCCCACCAGGAACACCTCGCCGTCGCGAAACTGCGCGTACGCGTCCCGGATGCTCGCGCCGCGCTCGCGCAATCCCTTGACCTCGCTGCCCATCAATACGATGCCGGCCTCGAGACGATCCGTGATCTCGTACTCGTGGAACGCCTTGCGGTTCTGCGCGACGTCGCGGAACCGCTCGTCTGTCTTCTTCCCGCCCATGCCCAGAATGCTAGCGACGACGCCGCTCACGGCGGTTGCGCGGCGCGGGACGGGTCGCCGGCATCGAGGTGTCCGCCGGCTCCAGGTCCACGCGGCCTCGGAGCGGGTTGATCTCGACCACGCGTACCGTGACTGAGTCGCCGATCGCGATGCGCCGACCGCTCTCGTCACCGATGAGCATCACGCCCAGCGGATCGGGCCGCCACCAGTCACCCTCGATCCGCCTGGCAGGCAGGTAGCCGTCGAACGCGAACTCTGGCCCGTACGCGACGAACGCACCGCCCTCGCCGATACCGGTGACCTCACCCGCGAACGCCTCGTCGGGATCCCGGCGCAGCCGTTCCTGGAGCAGGAACGCAAGACAGATGCGATCGGCTCGCCGCTCCAACGCGGTCGCGGCACGTTCGGTCATCGAGCTGCGTTCGGCCTCCATGGCGAGCTCGGTCGCGTCGGCCCCCGGATCGTCGAGTCCCAGGGCATCGAGGAGCGCACGGTGTGCCGCCAGATCCGGGTACCGCCGGATCGGTGAAGTGAAGTGCAGGTACGCCGAGCTGGCGAGCCCCGAGTGGCCGACGTGCTCTGACGCGTAATAGGCTTGGCGAAGCGCCTGCAAGACGAGCACCGGCAAAGCCCGGCCACCCCCGTTGTTCGCGACGTGGCGCGCAATCGCCTCGCTGGCGCGCACAGCGGCCTCGGCGCTCTGGATCGGGGTCAGCGGGCCCTCTGCCAGAGCCCCAACCGCTACACCGAGCTCGGCCAGGCGCTCGTAGAGCAACTCCACGCTGCGCGCCTGCGGATCCTCGTGACGTCGGAAGATCGTGGGCCGGCTACGAGCGAGCATGTACCGTGCGACCGCCTCGTTGGCGGCGATCATGCACTCCTCGACGAGGCTGTGCGCCGGGGTCTGGCCCTCCATCGCGACCCCGACCAGACGATCACCCTCGAACCGAAACGACGGCTCGGAGGTCTCGATGCCGAGCGCGCCGCGCCGCATCCGGCGCGCGCGCAGGCGTTCGGACAGCGTCCGCACGACGTGCAAGTCGGCTTCGAGCACGGCATCGCCCAACCCGGTGCCCGTGAAGAAACGATCGACCTGGGGGTAGGTCAGGCGCCTGCGGGAGTGGATGAGCGCCCTGCAGAACCGGGTCTCGGTAACCTCGCCCAGGTTGTCGACGAGCATCTCGACGGTCACGACCTTGCGGTCGGCCCCGGGCCGCAGGCTGCAAATGTCGCTCGACAACCGCTCGGGCAGCATCGGATCGACGGTGCCGGGCACGTACACGGAGTTGCCGCGACGGGCGGCCTCACGGTCGATGGCGCCACCGTGTCGCACATACCGAGCCACGTCTGCGATGTGCACCCACAGCCTGATCGCGTCGCCCTCGGCTGCGACCGCGATCGCGTCGTCGTGGTCCTTCGCGCCCTCGGGGTCGATCGTGATGACGCGCTGATCGGTCAGGTCGCGTCGACCGGGGTCGACCACCGCAGCCTGCTCGGCCACCTCGTCGGCCTCGCGCAGCACGGTCTTGGGAAACGACCGGCCAAGGCCTTCGCTCGCCAGCAGCGCCGCCATCGCCGCGCGCGGGGAGTTCGCGGGACCGTGCACGGCGACGACCCGTGGTGAGCCCCGCCCGGTCGCGACGGTGACGAGGTCACCGATCCGCCCGTCCCTGCCCTGCTTGCCCAGCCGCACCGGTGGCCCCGCCTCGAACGCTGGTTCCACCGCAAGTCCGCGTCCCGCACCGACGAGCCGGCCAACGACGAGCACGCCGGGCCGCGCGACGCCGCGGCGCTGGCGGCTCAGCGGGCCACCACCTCGCGGAGCGCGCGCGCTAACGCCTCGTCGGCCGGCGTCGCGAGGTTGTCCACCACCTCGACATCGGGCGGAAGCCCCCGCGTTCCCAGGTCGAAGCCATCAGGTGTCAGGTAGGAGGCGACCGTGAACTTGATGGCGCCGCCATTTGCCAGCGTACGCGTCGACTGGATCAGCGCCTTTCCGAACGTCCGTGTGCCGACCAGGCGGGCCCGGTCGCTGTCGCGAAGCGCCCCCGCGACGATCTCGCTGGCACTCGCCGAGTCGCGGTCGACGAGGAGGACCAACGGCAGCTTCGGGTCGATGGGGTCACCCGTCGCGGTGAGCTTGTCACGGGGTCCGCTGCGGCCACGCGTCGTCGCGATAAGGCTGTCGTCGGGCAGGAAGACGCTCGCGACCCCGACCGCCTCCTCGACCAGCCCGCCACCGTCGCCCCGCAGGTCGAAGACGAGGCCGTCGACCTTCTGCTCAGCGAGCTTGCGAACGGCGGTGCGAAACGTCTTGGCCGACCCCTCCGTGAACTGGTCCAAGCGCACGTAGCCGATACGGGATTCCCCCGACGTCTCGATGCGCGACTCGACGACCGGCCTGCGGATCTCCTCCCGCGTCAACGCGTAATCCCGATCCGCGACCCCGTCACGAGCGATCCGTAACGTGACCTTGGAGCCCTCGTCGCCCTTGACGGTCTGCATCGCCGCAAACGCATCGTCACGCGTGACCTTCTTGCCGTCGACCGCCGTGACGCGATCGGCAATACGGATTCCGGCTGTCGCGGCGGGCCCCTCAGGGAACACCCGCACGATACGGGCGCTGTCGCCCTGGGGTTGCCACTCGACGCCCACCCCGCCGTACTTGCCTTCGCGATTCGCCTGAAACAGCCGGTAGTGATCCGGATTGAGGTACTCGGTGTACGGATCGCCCAGCTTCTCGACAAGCGAGATGACCGACGCGTTCTCGACCTGCTTGACAAGATCGGGCGAGATCGGCTTGTAGTAGTCCTCCTTGAGGATTGCCAGCACCTGCGTGGCGAGCGCCGTCCGTTCCTCGGCGACGAGCCGGTCGCGCACCCCGCTCGGGAGCCGGTCCAAGCCGACCTGGCGGGGATGGCCACCGAACCACACGCCGACTGCGAACACCAGGCCGACGAGCAGAATCGTCAGAAGGGCGCTCCCCCATCGAAGCGACGACCCTCGACCCCGGCGCGAATCATTCATCGGCGAACACCCGCCGATGATAGGTCAGTGTTCCCCTTTCGGGGAACACTCTGGGCGGCCTACGGCCACCTTGGCGAGCCCCTCGGTGGTCGCCCTCACGGTCCGATCCCGCGCAGGCAACGTCCTCGCCGTACGAGCGCAACCATGAAAGGCGGCCTACGGCCACCCTGGCGAGCCCCTTGGTGGTCGCCCTCACGGTCCGATCCCGCGCAGGCAACGTCCTCGCCCTACGAGCGCAACCATGAAAGGCGGCCGAAAGGCCGCCCCTAGTGTTCCCCGCAGGGGAACACTTAGACGCGCAGGAAGCGGCGCAGCGTGATGCCGCTGCCGAGAGCGCCGAGGAGGGCGCCGGCGACGATCAGGATCAGGGAGAGGGTCGGCAGACCGATCGTGGAGTCGGTCTGCTGCTGGAGCGGGCTGTCGTTCAAGTTGAGCAGCTTGTCGACGACCGTCAGCTTGCCGACGATCAGCAGGAACACCGCTGCGATCGCACCCAACAGACCGAAGATCAGACCCTCGATCACGAACGGCCATCGGATGAACCAGTTCGTCGCCCCGACGAGGCGCATCACCTCCACCTCACGCCGACGTGCGAAGATCGACAGCCGGATCGTGTTGCCGATCAGCAGGATCGCGGCGATCACGAGGATCAGCATCAGACCGAACGCGCCCCATCGCAGGACCTTCGCGGCCGACAGGAAGTCCTGCGTCGTCTGCTGATTGACGCTGAAACCCTTGGGGGAGTTCTCATCCTTGAGCCAGTACGCCTTGGAGGCGAGGTCGTCGACGATCTTCTGCTGGTTCTCGGGGTCGTCCGGCTTGATCGTGATCGTCGCCGGCAACGGGTTCTCGGGCAGCAGATCGAGGATGTCGCCGCCGAACTGCTTCCTGGCCTCCTCGAGCACCTGATCGCGGTTCTTGTACACGATGCTCGCGACGTTGGGATGCCCCTGCACGGCCGTGACCGCGGCTTCGATGTCGGCAGCCGACGCGTCCAGTTTGATGAACGCGCGCAGGTCGAGCTTGTCTTTTTGTCCCTCGATCTGCGACTGGCTCCACGAGAACACCGCCAGGAAGATGCCGAGCGTGGCGATCGCGATCAGCACGGTCGCCGTCGCAGCAAACGAGATTGCGGCGTTCGACCGGATCGACCGGATCGCCTCGGCCGAGAAGAAGCGGAATCGGCGCACGGCTCTAGCCCTGTCCGGCTTGGTAGGCGCCGCGGCGCTGGTCGCGCACGAGCTTGCCCGTTGACAGCTCGATGACCCGCATCTGCATCTTGTCGACGAGGTCGCGGTCGTGGGTTGCCATCACCACCGTCGTGCCGGTCCGGTTGATGCGGTACAAGAGCTGCATGATGCCGATCGAGGTCTCCGGGTCCAGGTTGCCGGTGGGCTCGTCCGCGATCAGCAGTGACGGGTGGTTGACGAACGCGCGGGCGATCGACACCCGCTGCTGCTCACCACCGGACAGCTCCGCCGGCAATCGGCTCGCCTTCTCCGCCAGACCGACGAGCGCGAGGATCTCGGGCACCTTGCGCTTGATCGAGCGCGGCGAGTCGCCGGTCACCTCGAGGGCGTAGGCGACGTTCTCGTACACCGTGCGCCGTGGCAGCAGCTTGTAGTCCTGGAACACGCAGCCGATCTCACGGCGCAGGTGCGGGATCTTGTGCTTGTGGAGCTTGACGAGGTCGCGCGAGCCGATCATCAGGCGACCCTCGTCGATGTCGAGCTCGCGGATGAGCAGGCGGATGAACGTGGACTTACCCGAGCCGCTGGCGCCGACGAGGAACACGAACTCGCCCGGATCGATCGACAGCGACACGTCGTCGAGGGCGTTCACTCCCCCCGGATATGTCTTGGTGACGTGGTCGAAGACCACCATGGGACCGGTGCCGGGTCGAAGCACCGACCGTCGCCGCCCGCGCTCCGCCGTGAGCGGGGGGAGCTCCGGGGCGGAGGGTTCGGCCCAGAGGTCCTCGGCCACCGGATCGGCCGCGGCGGGCTCGCCCGTGTCTGAGGGTGCGCCCGCCTCGGGCGCGGGCACCTCATCGGGGGACGGTTCGCCATTTGTACTGCTCATGGCGATATTTCTCTGCGGGATTGCATCCAATGAGTCAGTCAGGGTATCCACGATTTCTCGGTTGTGTCAAACACACGGGGCCGGTCGCCCGGCGCCTCAGACCTTGTTCGTACTCCCCTGTCGGACACCTGCCCCGCGATGCCACGACCGGATTACGATTCCCTGACGAGCCCTTTGGCACGACGTTCGAGCTCGGCTCGGATGAACCCGTCCAGGTCGCCGTCGAGCACCGACTGCGCGTTTCCGACCTCGTAGCCGGTACGAAGGTCCTTGACCATCGTGTAGGGGTGGACGACATAGGAACGGATCTGGCTGCCGAACCCGATCGTCTGCGAGTCGCCGCGCAGCTTGGCCGCCTCGGTCTCGCGACGCTCCAACTCGAGGAGCACCAGGCGGGAGCGCAACATCGACATCGCGGTTGCACGGTTTTGCAGCTGCGAACGCTCGTTCTGGCACTGCACGACGATCTTGGACGGCACATGCGTGATGCGGACGGCCGACTCGGTCTTGTTGACGTGCTGCCCGCCTGCGCCGCTGGCGCGATAGGTGTCGATGCGCAGGTCCTTCTCGTCGATCTCGACGTCCACGGTGTCGTCGACGAGCGGGGCGACCTCGACCGCGGCGAACGACGTCTGGCGGCGGTGGGCCGAATCGAACGGCGACAACCGCACCAGCCGGTGCACGCCGCGTTCGGCCGACAGCAGCCCGTAGGCGTTTCGCCCCTCCACCGTGAACGTCACGCTCTTGATACCGGCCTCGCCGCCCTCCTGCGCCTCCTTGACGTCGGTCTTGAGCCGCCGCTGTCCGGCCCACCGGGTGTACATGCGAAGGAGCATCTCGGCCCAGTCCTGGGCGTCGGTGCCGCCCTCGCCTGCGTTGATCGTGACGACCGCACCGCGACCGTCGTGCTCGCCGCCGAACAGGCGCTCCTCTTCGACCGCCGCCAGGTGGACGTCGGCGCGGGTCAGCGTCTGCTCGAGCTCCGCCACGAACCCGGTATCGACGTCGCCGTCCTGGGCCTCGTCGCGGGCCATCTCCAGGAGATCACCGGCATCCACCAACTCGCTCGTCAGGTCGCGGTAGTCGGCGACCCGCTGGCTCAGCGAGGCATGCTCGGATGATGTGCGTGCCGCGACCTTCTGGTCACCCCAGAACCCCGGAGCTTGCATCGCCTGCTCGAGTTCGGCGATACGGGCATCGATTCCAGCCGGGTCAAAGATAGTCGCCCAGCAACCCTGCCCGCTCCCGAAGGTGCGTCAGACGCTGAACGAGGTCGTCGAGGATCTGCTGCGTGTCGGCTCCCATTTAAGCCCCGTGGCATTTCTTGTACTTGAGCCCCGAGCCGCAGGGACAGGGATCGTTGCGCCCGACGCGCTCCTCCGCGCTGACGACGCGCTGCTCCACCTTGGGCGCCTCCATCGGGTCGTCGCCGTTGGAGCCCGCCTCGATCGGGAAGCCGTCCTCGTCGACCGCCCCGTCGAATCCCTGGATGGGGTCGGATGCATATGAGTAGTTGACCTGATCCGGCTGGTTGGACTCGACCTCGGGCGCCTGCTGGACCTCCAAGTGGAACATGTACCGGACGAACTCGCTCTTGACCCCGTCCATCATCTCCTCGAACATGTCGTGGCCCTCGAGGCGGTACTCCGACAAGGGGTCCTTCTGCCCGAGCGCGCGCAGGTGAATGCCCTCCCGTAGGTAGTCCATGTCGTAGAGGTGCTCGCGCCAGTGCTGGTCAACGGTGCTGAGCAGCACATAGCGCTCGAGGTCGCGGATGAGCGGGTGGCCGCTCTCCTCGTTGGGTCCGAGCTCGTCCTCGCGACGGGCATATGCCTCCATCGCGTCGTCCTCGAGCCGGTCCAGAAGCTCCTCGCGGGTCAGCGACTCCAGGTCGAGGTCGGCAGGACCGAATGACACCGGGTAGTAGGTGGCAACTTGCGCGAGCATCGCGTCCAGGTCCCATTCGCGCGGGGGACCGGTCTCGTCGTCGTAGGAGTCCACGACCCCCACCAGGGTCTCGGCGATCCAGTCCTTGGCCTGCTCGGACAGGTCCTCGCCCTCCAGAACCTGGCGCCGCTCGCGGTAGACGACCTCGCGCTGCTTGTTCAGCACATCGTCGTACTCGAGCACGCGCTTGCGGATGCCGAAGTTCTGCTCCTCGACCTTCTTCTGGGCGCCCTCGACGGTCTTGCTGAGGATGCCGGCCTCGATCGGGATGTCGTCCGACGGGCCGAGGCGGTCGAGCACCTTGTACATCCGGTCACCCGAGAAGATTCGAATCAGGTCGTCCTCTGCCGACAGGTAGAAGCGCGACTTGCCGGGGTCGCCCTGACGGCCCGAGCGACCGCGCAGCTGGTTGTCGATCCGCCGGCTCTCGTGGCGCTCGGTACCGAGCACGTAGAGCCCGCCGAGGTCCGCGATGCCGTCGCCCAGCTTGATGTCGACACCACGACCGGCCATGTTCGTCGCGATCGTGACGGCGCCCGTCTGGCCGGCGTCCTTGATGATCTCGGCCTCGCGGTCGTGCTGCTTGGCGTTGAGCACCTCGTGCGGGATCCCGCGGCGGGTCAGCTTGCCCGACAGTTCCTCGGACACTTCGACCGAGATCGTGCCGACCAACACCGGTTGGCCCTTTTCGTGGGAATCGGCGATGTCCTCGATGACCGCGGCCCACTTGGCGTCGCGCGTCTTGAAGATCAGGTCGTTGTGGTCCTCGCGGACCATCGGCCGGTTGGTCGGGATCGACACGACCTCGATCTTGTAGATCTTGTCGAACTCGGTCGCCTCGGTGGACGCCGTCCCGGTCATGCCGCTGAGCTTGTGGTACATGCGGAAGTAGTTCTGCAGCGTGATCGTGGCGAGCGTCTGGTTCTCCTCGCGGATCGCCACGCCCTCCTTGGCCTCGATCGCCTGGTGCAGACCCTCCGAGTACCGTCGCCCTTCCAGGACGCGCCCGGTGAACTCGTCGACGATCAGGACCTCGCCGTCGCGGACGATGTACTCGTCGTCGCGCTGGTACAGCGCGTGGGCGCGCAGCGCCTGGACCAGGTGGTTGACCAGGCCGCCGTTGACGTCCAGGTAGAGGTTGTCGATGCCGAGCGCCTTCTCGACCTTGTCCACGCCGCTCTCGGTCGGCGACACCGTGCGCTGCTTCTCGTCGACCTCGTAGTCGTCGCCCTTCTTGAGCGTCGGGATGACACGGGCGAAGCGGTAATAGGTGTCGGCGGCGGCCTCGGGGATGCCCGAGATGATGAGCGGCGTGCGGGCCTCGTCGATCAGGATCGAGTCGACCTCGTCCACGATGCAGAAGAAGTGGCCGCGCTGGACGCAGTCCTCGAGCCGGACCGCCATGTTGTCGCGCAGGTAGTCGAAGCCGAACTCGCTGTTGGTCCCGAACGTGACGTCGCAGGCGTACTGCTCGCGCCGCTCCGACTCGGGCATCATCGGCTCGATCACACCGACGCTGATGCCGAGCAGGTCGTAGATCGGCCGCATCCAGTCGGCGTCGCGCTTGGCGAGGTAGTCGTTGACCGTGACCATGTGGACCCCGCGGCCGAGCAGGGCGTTGAGGTATACGGCGGGCACCGCGGTGAGCGTCTTTCCCTCACCGGTCTTCATCTCGGCCACCGCGCCCTCGTGGAGCACGCCCGCCCCGACCGTCTGGACGTCGTAGTGGCGCAGACCGAGCGTGCGCACCGAGGCTTCGCGCACGAGCGCGAACGCCTCGGGCAGCAGGGCCTCGAGCGTCGCCGGGTCGTCCGGGTCGACCATCTCCCTGAACGCGTCGGTCTTGGCGCGGATGTCGGCGTCGCTCAGCTTCTGCATCTCGGGTTCGAAGGCGTTGATCGCCTCGACCAGGGCGAATCGCTTCTTCATCTGCCGGCCTTCGCCGACGCGGAAGAGCTTGTTGAGGAGGTCACTCAAGGTGTGCGGTGCTTTCTCTGGTTCGGCAGCCGAGGAATGGTAGCAACACCGCTCCGCAGCACGATTCGCTGCGGACGGAGCGGCGGTCGACCAGAGATCGGGGCCGGCCGGCCGCCTCGTCGGTTGCGCCGAGTGTTCCGCGTCGGAAATCTCGTTGCAGTCTGGCGGCTACGACTCATCGTCGGATTGCGAACGACGTGCCAGACCATCGCGTTGGGAGCCGTGTCCTCGCCGGACGCGAGGCGCTAGCCGGTGTTGATCAACCCCAGATCGCCGTCGCGCCGCCGGTAGATGACGTTGACGGCGCCACCCTCGTCGGCGTTGCGAAAGACGTAGAAATCGTGGTTAACGAGCTCGAACTGCATCACCGCGTCCTCGACCGTCAGCGGCTTCATCTCGAAGCGCTTGATCTTGACGAGCTGGGGCTCAGGCTCGTCGTCCGGTGGCCCGATCGCGTCGGGCATCCCCTCCTCCACCGGCAGCGGTGGGTGCTGTCCATGCGGAAGGCGATGCCGGCGACGCCGGTCACGGTACCGCGTCGCCTGCCGCTGCATCTTGTTGACCGCGTGGTCGATCGCCAGGTACATGTCGCGGTCGCTCTCGCGCACCCGCAGGACCGGGCCCTTGGTCCGCACCGTGACCTCGGCGACCTGATTGCGCTCGATGCTGGGATTGCGCTCGACGGAGAGCTCCAGCTCGACGACCGGGGGCTCGTCCCAGGGCGGCAGGAACCTCGTGAGCTTCGCCAGCTTGCGCTCCGCATGCTCGAACAACGCGTCGGTCACCGGGATGTTCTTTCCCTTGACATGAAGATCCATGAGACCCTCCCTCGCGTTGTTTTAGTCCACCGATGGTACTCCTGATTCGCGTATCTCGGAACACCGCCGGGGGTGTCCGGTCGACGCTTTAGGGCCCGTAGTGACGCAGGACGCGGGCGACGCAGTACGCCCCGACCCTGGCTGCGCCTGCGTGGCGGAGGACGCGCGCGCACGCCGAGAGGGTGGCTCCGGTCGTACAGACGTCATCCACGATCCAGACCTCGGACTGGATCGACATCCCCGACCGCACGGCGAACGCACCGCGCACGTGTGCCGCGCGTTCGGTTGCCGATGCCCCCCGCTGGGGCGGGTCGTCACGCACGCGCTCGAGCAGGGACACGACGTCGCGATTCCAGGTCTGCCCGAGGTGTGCCGCGATGAGCGCGGCCTGGTTGAACCCCCGGTCCCCTTCTCGGCGCCGGGTCAGCGGCACCGGGACGAGACAACCGGGCTCCGGGGGAGGCTCACAACGACTCGCGATCAGTCGAGCGAGCTCGCGCGCCAGCTCACGCCGCCCGCGATCCTTCAATGCCGCGACGATCGCCGGCAGCGGGTCGACGTAGGCCCCCGCGAACCGAAGCTGGTCGACGCGCGGCGGGCACTCCGCGCACGCCGACATCGACACCGCCCACGGGTGTCCGCAGCGGGCGCAGCCGACCTCGCCTGTCACGGCGATCGCGTCTGCGCACCAGGCGCAGATCACCGCCCCCGGCAGCTCGCAGGCCGCGCAGGTCGGCGGTACCAGGAGATCCAGCAGGTCGAGGAGCCGATGCGTAGTACGCACCACACCAGCGTGACACCAGAAACGTGTCGAGGGACGCAACGAACTGTGCCAGTTGTGACCTCGAACGTCACAGGTTCTGTGACACTTTGGGCGGAGCCGCCCGGAGAAGCCCCTTCGGGCGGAAGCGTCGCGAGCGCGCGAGCGGCGGCGCCATCTCATGTTCAGCATCGACAGACCGCGCCGCCGACCCGAGGGAGGAGTGAGCCGCTAGTCTGCCGCGCCGTGGTCCGCAAGATCCTCACCGTTCTGCTGCTCCTCGGCCCGATCGTCGTATTCATGGAACACGCCGGGGCGGGCGACCTGACGATCTTCGCGGTGGCGGCGCTCGCGTTGATCCCGCTCGCATGGCTCATCGGCGAGGCCACCGAGCACGCGGCGCACCACACGGGCCCCGGCGTCGGCGGGTTCCTCAACGCGACCTTCGGCAACGCGCCTGAGCTCATCATCGCCCTCATCGCGCTCAACAACGGGTTGCCCGATGTCGTGCTGGGGTCGCTCTCGGGGTCGGTGATCGGCAACCTGCTGCTCGTGCTCGGCTTCTCGCTCCTGTTCGGCGGGCGGGGCGAGTTGGATCGCCAGTCCAGTCTTGTCTCAATGGGCCTGGTCGGCCTGGCGACGGTGCTGCTGCTGATCCCGTCGATCCCCGGTTGGCACGGCGATCCGCAGCGCGAAGCCCTCGCGCGTCTGTCAATCCCGGTCTCGATCGTGTTGCTGATCGTGTACGTCATCGTCACGGTACTCGCCCTGCGACGCCACAAGGACCTGCACGTCTCCGACGACCCGTCGCTGATGACCGGCTGGTCGCTGCCGTTCTCGCTCGGGGTCCTCGGCGCCGCGACCGTGGTCACCGCGTTCGTCGCCGAGGCGCTCGTTGGATCGCTGGAGGTGTTCGCCGACGAGGCGGGCCTCTCGGAGTTCTTCGTCGCAGCCGTGATCGTCGCCATCGTCGGAAATGCCGCCGAGCACGGGGGCGCGGTCGTTGTCGCGGCGAAGGGCAACATCAAGCTGGCCGCTGAGATCGCGCTGGCGTCGAGCGCCCAGGTCGCGGTCTTCCTGATCCCGGCCGTCGCGCTCTTGTCGTGGGCGCTGACGCCGCTGGCGCTCACGTTCCGGGTCGTCGAGATCGCCGCGCTCGGCGGGGCGGTCATGTTCACCGCGCTCGTACTGTGGGGCGGCCACTCGAGCCGACCTCGCGGCATCATGCTGATCGCCGCGTACGTCGTGGTTGCGGTGACCTTCTTCCTGGTCGGCGACAGGTAGGGCCGCCTTCGCGCATGGCAGAGTGCCGTGTATGCGAGTCCGACTCCTCCGGCACGCGACGCTCTTGGTGCAGTTCGGCGACATCAGGCTCCTGATCGATCCGATGCTCGATCCGGTCGGAACGCAACCGCCCGTGGCCGAGACGCCGAACCCTCGGCCCAACCCGCTCGTCGCCCTTCCCATGCAGCCGCTGGATGTGGTCGCCGGGATCTCCGCGACACTCGTCACCCATTTGCACGGCGACCATTTCGACCGCACCGCGCTGGGCGCGGTCCCACGCGATCGGCCCGTCCTGTGCCAACCACGCGACCAGCCGATGCTGGTGCGCGCGGGCCTCGAGGCCAGGACCTTCGACGGGACGCTCGATCTGGACGGACTGCGGATCAGCCGGACCGGCGGGCAGCACGGCACGGGAGCGATCGGTAAGGAGATGGGCGACGTCAGCGGGTACGTCATCGCCGCCGAGGGGGAGCCGACGCTGTACATCGCGGGTGACACGGTCTGGTGCCAGGAGGTCCAGGACGCGATCACCACGCACGAGCCCGCCGTCATCGTCGTCAACGCAGGAGCCGCGCGGTTCATCCACGGCGACCCCATCACGATGGATGTGCCAGACGTCATAGCCACGTGCAACGCCGCGCCCGACGCCCTCGTCGTCGCGGTCCACATGGAGGCGATGAACCACTGCGGCCTTGACCGTGCAGCCCTCCGTGCGGCCGTGGACGCGGCAGGCTTGATCCACCGCGTCGCCACACCCGCCGACGGCGAGACCCTGGAGCTGTCGTTCGGCTAGCCGCCCCGCCATCTCGGGTGGACGTTGGCTCACCCCGCCCGTCCACGCACACATCCCCACCCAGGTCCCGAGCATCCGTCATACGAGGATCGTGCCCGGACAACCTGTTACACCGCACCACCTATGTGTGCCATGTATGTCACGCCTTCGTTACAGTTCGTGTAACGATTGACCGACCCGGATTCGGCCAATTGGCCGTTTGGCCGGCTCGCCCCGTACGGGAGGCGCGTCTCGGGGCTCGATGGCGGGTGGGCATCCATCCCGTGTCTGGATGGTGGGACACGTCGAGGATGTCGTCTGTGGCGACGGCTACTACTAGTGGTCGGACAGAGGAACGTCCTCATGCGGACCGAGGACAAGGGTCGGCGAGCCCTGCTCAGTCGCGGCGTTCCAGGCGGCGCGCAGGGTGCGGTCGTAGGGGGGGCGGTGGACGCCCTGCTCGGTGACGATCGCCGACACGAGCCGGTGCGGTGTGCGGTCGAACGCCGGGTTTGCGACCGTGGCGCCGGCCGGGGTCGCGTCCCGGCCGAAAAGGCCGATTCCCAGGACTTCCGCGCTGGCGCGTTCCTCGATCGGGATCTCGGCCGCGGACGGCAGCGAGAGGTCCAGGGTCGATGTCGGCGCAGCAACGATGAACGGAATGCCGTGCTCCCGGGCCAGGATCGCGACACCGTAGGTCCCGATCTTGTTGACAACGTCGCCATTGGCCGCGATGCGGTCCGCGCCCACCACGACGTGGGTGACGCGGCCCTCGGCCATCATCGTCGCCGCCATGTTGTCGGCGATCAGCGTGTACGGGATCCCCTCCTGCCCCAACTCCCACGTGGTCAACCGGGCGCCTTGCAGGAGCGGGCGGGTCTCGTCGACGATCACGCGCACGGTCGGATCGACCGCAAATGCCGAGCGCACGACGCCGAGTGCGGTTCCGTACCCGCCGGTCGCGAGTGCCCCCGCGTTGCAGTGGGTCAGGATCCGCGCGCCACGGTGCACCAGCGCGCGTCCGTGGGCGCCGATGCGCTCGCATCGGTCGACCTCATCCGCGTGGATGCGTCTGGCCGTCGCCACGAGCGCCGCGACGAGATCCGACGCAGAGCCGGTGTGCTCGGCGACGATCCGAAGCTGCGCGTCGACTGCCCACGCCAGGTTGACGGCCGTCGGGCGCGCCGCGCGCAATGCCTGCCCTGCCCGAACGAGCTCCTGCTTGAGCGACCCGAGTTCACTGGACCCCCGCTGACCCGCGAGGGCCACGCCCATCGCCGCGGCGATGCCGATCGCCGGGGCACCACGTACCACCATCGTCGTGATCGCATCGACGACCTCGGGCCAGCTTCGCAGCGTCACGCTGACCAGCTCGCCCGGCAGGCGGGTCTGGTCGAGCATCCGCACCTCCCCGTCGCCGAGCGCGAGGATGTCCTGCGGCGCGAGTCCGGGCGGCGGCGGCGCGATACTCATCCTGGCGGGGGTTCGGCGGTGCGACCGTACGGGGTGTTCGCGAGGCGATCTTTGAGCTTGTCGATTATTGCGATCGGTCCGGGGTCGACCTGCCGGAGGCATGCCAGGTACAGCGAGGCGTAGTCGCCCAGAAGCACCAGGTCGAGCATCCGCGCCAGGGCGCCGCGGCCCTCGGCCTCGATCCGCGTGACCCCTTCGACGTACGGGCTGACCAATTCCTCGGTGATCCCAAACCGCCGCTCCACCTGGCGGTGGTTGCGCGGGTCGAGTAGCATGATGACGCGCGTCCGGGCGCCTTGCGCGCCCATTCCCTCGATGCCCACGATCTCGTTGTGGTTGTGCTCGGGCAAGCGCGAGCAGTACGCGGGGACCTTGGCGTTCTCGTTGAGCTGACACTTCCAGCGGTAGGCGATCGGTGCGGTGATCTCGGCGCCCCAGATCAGCGGCAGCCGTTCGTTCAGCATCGACGCGACCTGCTTGGCCGGGTTCGTCTCCTCGGGAGCGTCGGGGCCGTAGGCACGTACCGCCCCCTGCAGCATCTCGCGCGCCTCGACCAGCTCGGACTCGAGCGGTGGGAGCACCTCGAAGCGCTCCAATACCACCAGCGTCGCCGCCAGCATCTGCACCAGCGCCGCGCGTGGCATGGGCGACTGCGCCACCTGGACGAGCGGCACGCCGCGGGGCACGTAGTAGTCGGCAAAGCGCCCGCCGGTCGAGATCCCGATCGCCGGGCAGGTCCGGTCGATGGCGTCGAGCATGCAGGTCAGGGTTTCCTCGGTGGTGCCCGAGAACGACGAGCCGATGACGAGCGTGTCCTCCCCCACCCAGCCGGGCAGGAAGTAGTCGCGCAGCACCTGGACAGGCCGGCGCAGTCGGTCCCAGAACGCGCCGATGATCAGGTCACCGGCGATGGCCGAACCACCCATTCCGCAGATCGCGACGTTTGTGATCGCCCCGGCAGGAAACGGGATCTCGACGGCCCTGGCACTCGCGATCGCGGCGTCGAACATCTCGACCGCGCGGCCGGTCTCGGCGATCAGGCCGAGCGAATCGATGTCAAAGATTGCTGGGTGGTCAAGCAGGCTCACCGCGCACCTCCCCCTGGGTCTGCGATTGGTCCACGTCTGCGCCGGTCGGGATCACAACCCCCCCGACCGTCACACCGGCCGCGATGGTAGCGCCGTCACCGACCACGGCGCCGGCGCCAATCCTGGCACGATCACCGACGCTGACGCCGACGCCGAGAAGTGCTCCTTCGATCTGCGCGTCGCGACCGATGCTCGAACCCGCGCCGACGACGCTCCCGATGACGATCGCGCCGGGCCCCACGACGACGTCCGGACCGATCGTGCTGCCAGCGCCGACCCGGGCGTCGGCGGCCAGTTGTGCGCCCGAACCGACATGACGGTCGCCGGTCGGCGAGTCCGTGCGCACCGCGCCCGCCAGCACGTCGAGGTGTGCCTGCAGGTAGGAGTCCGGGGTCCCGATGTCACGCCAATAGCTGTCGCTGGGGTAGCCGGCGAGTCGTCCCGCCCGAGCAAGACCGGGAAAGATGTCGCGCTCGATCGAGCACGGCTCACCCGCGGGGATCTGATCGAGGACCTCGCGTTCGAGAAGATATGTGCCGGCGTTGACCAGGAACGGCTCACCCGGCCGAAGCTCATCGGGACCGGGCTTCTCCAGGAACTCCTCGACGCGGCGATCGGAATGCAGCCGCACGAGGCCGTAGCGGGAGGGATCCGTGACGGGCGTCAGCGCGAGCGTTCCCGCGACGCCCGCCGCGTCGTGCCAGGCGACGAGCGCGGCCAGATCGAGATCCGTCAACACGTCGCCGTTCAGCACCAGCACCTGTCCGTCGCCCAGAAGCGGCTCGGCGTTCTTTACCGCGCCGGCCGTGCCGAGCGGTATGGGGTCGACCACGTAGCGCAGCCGCATGCGCAGATTGGCACCGTCGCCGAAGTGGCCCTCGAGGGCCTCGGGCCGGTAGCCACACGAGAAGATCACGTCGGTGACGCCGAACCTGCGCAGCTGGTCCAGCTGGTGGGCGACGAACGGCCGGTCGACCAGCGGCATCATGGGCTTGGGACGTGTGTCGGTCAGGGGGCGGAGGCGCCTGCCCTCGCCGCCCACCAGGATGACTGCGCAGGTCACGCCCGGCCGATGCCCTCGTAGGCAAAGCCCGCATCGCGCATCGATTGCGGGTCGAGCGCGTTGCGGCCGTCGATGAGCACGGCGCGGTTCATCGTCGGGGCGAGCGCCGGCCAGTCCAGATCGATGATCTGGCGCCACTCGGTGACCAGCACCGCCGCGTCGGCTCCGGCGACCGCTTGAGTCGCGGTGGCGCACAGATCGACCCCGCGCAGGCGCTCACCCGCGGCGTCGCCGGCGACCGGGTCATACGCGCGCACTCGTGCGCCTTCGGCCAGAAGCCGAGCGGCCAACACCAGGCTGGACGCCTCACGCATGTCGTCGGTCTCGGGCTTGAACGCAAGCCCCAGCAGCGCGACCGTCGCGCCCTCGAGCGATCCCAGGTGCTTGCGCAACTTGCCGATGACTCGCCGCTTTTGCAGCTCGTTGACCTCGATCACCGAGTTGAGCAACTGGAAGTGGTACCCCGAGTTGCCGGCGAGTTGCTTGAGCGCCGAGACATCCTTCGGGAAGCAGTTGTGGACGATCAGCCCAGCGGTCGCGACGAACGTCGCGGCATCCGGCACCTCGAGCGAGTAGACCGGACCGGAGAACGGGGTGCGCGTCGCGCCGGTGACACGCACCCAGGCCGTACCCCGCTCGCGCCTGCGGTAT
Organism: uncultured Bifidobacteriaceae bacterium; assembly: GCA_964393105.1. Taxonomy (GTDB): domain Bacteria; phylum Actinomycetota; class Thermoleophilia; order Miltoncostaeales; family Miltoncostaeaceae; genus CALMEC01. The sequence continues at coordinate 40,039 of CAYMSM010000036.1, read as the reverse complement.
CCGGTGGGCGCGATGCGCTTGGCCTGCCGGGCGATCGAGGCAAGCCGCGCCTCGCGTCGCTGCGCCTTGATGAACGACTGGAGCCGCTCGACCTGGTCCGCCCCGGAGATGCAGATCCAGTAGGTGTCTCCGGTGCTCAACGCAGTACGTCCGACCTTGAGGCGTGCCATCACCTCGAGGTCGCCCAGAAGCCGCAGGATCCCGTCTGCGAGTTGCCTGCTGATGGTCCCGTACTCCAGTATGGCGCTCGGGCCTCCACGGATCAGCGAGCACGAACCGTCCCCGAGCCACGCCCCCGAAAGCAACGCATGCTTGGCGGACGCCGGCTGCGTCCAGATCAGCTCGGGAAGCCGTTGCTGGTACGCATTCGCCCCAAGCCCCAGCACCGACAACCACCAGTTGGCCAGGAGGCGCGACGACACCGTCACATTGCATGCGGTCGGCGCGACGCGCACGGTCGCCCTGACACCCAGGCTCTGCCAGTACCCGGCCACCTCGTCGACAAGATCCTGTTCGTCCTCGGGATGGAACGACCAGCAGAGGCGATGGCGATCGCCGTCGATCGCGCAGTGCCCTTCGGCCAGGTACAGGCCGACGACGCGCCAGAACCGGTCGTCCAGCTCGATCTCCGCGGGGACGTACGTCCCGTTCTTGGCCGTTCCGACCATCGTCGCGCGATCGGCGGTCAAACCGATCTCGTCGAGCTCGTCCAGTCTGACCGTGCCGTTGGCCATGACGTCGTGAGTGCGAAGGTGGGGGTTCTGGTGCGGATGTAACTCGGCCATGACGCGCCGGACCGCATCGCGACCGGCCGCCGCCAGACGCCCGGATCCGACGCGGGCCCTCACCTCATCCCGCCCGAGTCGCGCCGCCGGGAGCGCATCGAGGATCCGGCCGACCGGCAGGGACTCGTCCGATGCCGGGAGTGTCAGCCCCTGAGCGACCGGCAGCCAGTCGGTCGGCTCCAAGTCGCCCGCGAGCCGTATGGCGAGGCGACCATCCGACGAGCCGACCCTCGCCACGAACGGATGGTCGGCGGTCGTCCGAAGCCTGCGTCCCATCTTGGTCCGCACCTCCACGACGTCACCGTCGTACTCCCGGCGGGTCAGGAGGGACACCGGGAGGAACTCGGCGGAACCGGCTCCCGGGCGCCACGCCAGCACCTCGAGGTCCGACACCTCGATGACGGCCGGGGAATCCTCGTCAAGGTCGGGCGCGAGCTGGCGCGCGAGGTCCCGCAACTCGATGAGCCGGACCTCCATCCCGCGGCGCGCGAGCACGGTCTCGTCACCGAGCAGGCAGCTCCCACCGAAGCCGATGCCGGCCTTCAGGAACGCCGTGCCGATGCGCTGGTCAAGTCCCATGCCCTGCGCGACGGTGACGACGTCGGCGCCGACCTCCTCGCAGACGTTCGCGATCTCGTTGATGAAGCTGATCTTTGTCGCGAGGAACGCGTTGGAGGCGTACTTGACCATCTCGGCCGTCGGCACCGTGGTCCGGATGATCGGGGTGTCGAGGGGCTCGAACAGGGTGGCGACGCGGTCGCCGTCCTCGGGGCGAAACTCGCCGATGACCACGCGGTCCGGGCTGAGGAAGTCCGCGATGGCGGCGCCCTCCTTGAGGAACTCCGGGTTGGAGCAGTACCCGACAACGCCAAGCCCGCGGGCATCGAGCTCGGCGCGCACCCGCTGGCCAGTGCCGACCGGCACGGTGCTCTTCATGATCAACACGTGGCGCGGGTCGGCTCCGGTCGCGCCGAGTTCCTCGACGAAGCCCATCACGCGCGACAGGTCGGCGTCGCCCGAGTAGGTCGGCGGGGTGTCGATCGCGATGAAGATCAGATCCGACCGCTCAAGGAGGCGCTCGAGGTCGAGCGTGAAGTCGAGCCGGTGGCGGTTGGCGGCGATCAGATCCTCGAGTCCCGGCTCGTAGATCGGGATCTTGCCGTCGTGGAGCGCCGCGATCTTGCGCGCGTCGATGTCGCGCAGGGTCACGTCGTGGCCGAGTGATGCCAGGCAGACACCCGTGACCAGGCCGACGTAGCCGGCCCCGATGACTCCGACGCGGGCTATGGGGTCCTGCTCGTCTCGGACACCCTGATGGCGGTGTCGCGCTGGCCCTTCTTGACCCGGACCTTGCCCGGCCGCACCATGAACGTCTTGATGTCGCGGATCGTCGTGGCCGTGACCGACTCGTCGAGCGCGTTCGTGATCCAGTAGGTCATCGCCCCGCGCTTCCATAACAAGCGCTGCATGTTCTTGCCGTTGTAGAAGGTGGTGTTGCCCTGCTTGTCGCAGCAATTTCCGGTCTCGACGATCGGCGGGTCCTTCATGGAGGTCTGGGTGATCGTCATGTAGCGCGTTCCGCCGAGCTTGGAGAAGCCCGGCATCTGCACAACGATCGTGAGCGCGTCGGGCTTACCTCGATCGCCACGGTCGACGTTGTAGAGCCGGATGTACCTGACCGACGAGCCCGGCGGCAAGTGGGTCGGAACCAGCAGGTCCATGCCCGAGAGGCTTTTCGCCGTCTGCACGCTCCGCCGCAGGCTGGTGGTCAACACGGTGTCGGGCTTCTGCTTGACGGGGGCAGCCGGAGGCTTGGGGGTGGTGACCCCCTCGTAGTCGCCACCGACCACAACGATTACGTCCGCATCTGCCGGCTGCCCCGCCCGGCGCTGCCCAAGCGTGGCACCCGGTCCGAAGAGGGCCTGGACGGACTTGGCCTCGTTGCGTTTGCTCTCGGCGTAGAACACCGACGTCGTCGAATAGAACCCTTCCGGGGCGTCCCCGGCGAAGAACACCTTGTACCCGCGCTTCTCGAGCGCGAGGGCCGCCTTGCTGCCGACGCCGAGCTTCTTGCTGCCGTTGTAGACGGTCACGACGACCTTGGACGGATCGGTCGCCTTGACGATCGCGTCGGTCAGGAAGAACGGGTTCTTCCACGTGTCGACGGCCTCGGCGATCAACCGGGGCGTCGTCAGCACCACGGACCCGCAACACGACGTGCCCCGCTGGCCGACCGTCGGGATCTGCGTCCGGGCGACGTGATCCTTCTCGGTCTGCAGGCCGAACAGCAGGAAGTCCTTGAGTCGTGTGGTCGACTTGAGGCTCGTTGTGACCTCGTCGTGCACGGCGTCGATGATGTTGTCAAGCCCGCGCGCGCCACGCGTCTCGCGCTTGAGCGCCGCCAGGAACGCCTGCTGGCGCGCGATGCGCCCGAAGTCGGTGTCGCCGTGGCGGTAGCGCACGTAGTCGAGCGCGTCGAAGCCGTTGAGCTTCTGGTAGCCGGGTTTGATGTCGAGTTGCTCGAACCGCTCGCCCCCCCCGCTGTTGTCGTTGAAGTACCACCGGTCGACGTCTAGGTACACGCCGTCGGCATCGTTGACGAGTCGCCGGAACGCCTCGAAGTCGACGTTGAAGAAGTGGTGGATCCTCTCGCCCGTCAGATTCTGGATGGTCTCGATCGCGAGCTTGTAGCCGCCGAACGCATACGCTGCGTTGATCTTGTTCTCGCCGTAGCCGGGGATGGGGACGAACAGGTCCCGGGGAAACGACAGCATCGACACGAAGTTGCGCTTCTGATCGAGTCGAACCAGGATCAGCGTATCGCCACGACCACCGTTGGGACCGTCTTTGCCGGCTCGCTTGTCCGAGCCGATGACCAGGATGTTCCACGGACGGTCGCCCAGGCTCTTGGGCTCCTGGGACAATATCTTTCGTGCTTCTATGACCTCGGGCGCGTTGTTGAGGTCGTTTGACAACGCGCGGTTGGCCACGCGCTCGGCGAAGAGCAGCCCCGAGCCGGCGATGGCGAGCACTGCCGCGAGCGACCACACGAGGACGCCGAGTACGGGCCGGCGGCGGCGCGGCTTGCAGTAGTAGGTCGCGTCACCGTGATCGAGCGGACGGCCGGGCGGGTCGACGGTGCTCACGCTGCGGTCATCCCCGTCGGATGCTCCGCGATGCGTTGCGCGACAAGACCGGCGAAGTCGACGAGCGAGCGTCGATACGACGCCAGGCACGCGGCCTCGACGTACTCGGCGGGGCCGTGGTGGCCGGCGCCGCGCGGACCGAACTCGACGGCCGGGACTCCCGCTGCCAGGAACCCGACGGCGTCGGAGGCGCCGTCGCGACCGACCGACGTCGCAGTCGGCTCATGCGCGCCAATGGCCTGTAGCAGGAGCTGGACGAACGGGTCGGTCGGATCGACGTAGGCGGGCGGGCGCTCGACGAGGACCTCGACCTGCCAGTCCCCCAACCCTCGGATTTGCGCGAGGACCTCGTCGGGATCCTGCCCCGGCAGGTAGCGCACATCGATGTCGAGGCGGCACTGGTCGGCGACCTTGTTGATCGCATCTCCACCGTGGATGCGCCCCAGGTTGATCGACGGGCGGGCGAAGAGGTCGGTGGACTGCGCCGCGAAGGGCAGCGTCTCGATTGCCCGGTAGCAGTCCACGCCGGCCAGGATCGCCGACTGGCCGAGCCACGGGGTCGAGCCGTGCGCGGCCACGCCCTCGATCTGAGCGCGCAGCATCAACACGCCCTTGGCCTGGACGCCCACCTGCATGTCGGTCGGCTCGCCGCAGATCACGAAATCCGCGTGCATGCCATCGGCGACGAGCATCTCGGTGCAGTTGGGGCCAGGCTCCGAGCGCTCCTCGTCCGGGACGACGACCAACTCCACCACGGCGCCGTCGAGGCCCTTGGCGAGGTCGGAGGTCGCCAGCATCATCGCCGCGAGCGCCCCCTTCATGTCGTAGGCGCCGCGTCCGTACACCCGGCCGTCCTCGATGCGCGCGCGGTACTGGTCGGCGCGCCCGGGCACGACGTCCAGGTGTCCGTGGAAGATGACCCGTTGCGTCCCGGACCCGACCCGCGCGACGATGCAGTTGCGGTCGCCGAAGGCCCGCCGCTCCACACGCGCGCCACAGCCTTCGAGCCATCCCTCGACGAAGTCGAGTGCGGGGCCGAGACCTGCCGGGGTCGCAGTGTCAAAGGCGATCAGACGCTCTGTGAGCTGCACTTCGTCCAACCGCGCGATATTAGCGGAGCGCTCCCGGCCGCTCGCCTGGGCCGGGGTCTCGGCGACAGTGAGAAGCACCGGCGTTACAGGTGTGGACGATGACCGCGCCCCTGTACGGAAGGGTCATTTCGCGTGCCGGAATCAGCCATCAACAAACGGCTCTCGGTACATCCGTGTCTGCTGGCACCCTTTCCAAACCTTCACGCTGCCCAGGCGCCCGAGCCGGAGTTGCAGGGTCCGTCAGGGTGCCGGTCGATGCCGGCGTGCGAGCAGGCCCTCGCGGATCCCGCCGCCGGCCGCGTGCGGGCTTCCGTCGATCTCGGGGACCGTGTTGATCAGGCTCCAGACGCCCCAGGCGCCGAGGAGCGCCGCGCACGTGCCCAGGCTCCAGCGGATGCCGACGAGCTCGGCCAGGCCACCCGCGGCCTGCGCGCCAATCGCGATCGGTCCGAGGACGGCCAGTTGGTAGAGACCGAGCATCCGGCCGATCAGCTCCGGCGGCGAGCCCAGCTGGATGGCGGCGTTCGTCGCGATGAACATCCAGATCCAGAACACCCCACCCAGAAACATCGCGACGAGCGCCAACCAGAACCAGGGCGTGGCGGCGAGCATTCCCATCGCTACCGCGAAGGCCAGCGTGGCCGTCGGCAGCGCGTGATGCCGCGGGTAGCCGGCCCGGCCGAAGCGCTCCAGAAGCCAGGCGCCGACGAGCGCGCCGCCGCCCATCATCCCCAGCAAGAGCCCCAGCCCCACCGCGGGGGCGTCGAGCGTGGCCGCGACGACCGGGGCGAGCTCCTGCGCCGGCGCGGCCAGTGCGGCGAAGACCGCCATGCCGATCAGGAGCCTCCGCGCCGCCGGGTCTGCGGCCGCGTAGCGCATGGCCTCGCGTATGCGCGCACGGGAGCCGGGCGCGGCAGGCGGGAATGCCCGCAGACCGATCAGCACCACGATCAGCGTGACGAACGACGCCGCGTTGACGGCGAAGCACACCGTCGGACCGCCGACGACGAGCAACACGCCACCCAGAGCCGGCCCGGCGAGCCGGGCGACGTTGATACCCGCGGCGTTCAGCGCGATCGCCTCGGGCAGCTTGTCACGCCCGGCCAGGACGCCGACCAGGGCGAGCATGGCGGGAAGGCCGAGCGCGAATCCCACGCCCACGACGAACGTCGACGCGTAGATGACCGCGGGCGTGGCCGCGTCGAGCGCGCTCAGCACAGCCAGGCCACCCGCGCCGACCGCCTGCACGGCAAACGTCACGATGCCCACGACGCGCCGGTCGAATCGATCGGCGAGCTGCCCCGCGTAGCCCGACAACACGAACGCCGGCCCACGGGCGACAAGCGCCAGGGCGCCGACCGCCGCGGGGCTCTCGGTCAAGTCGTAGATCAGAAAGCCCGCGCCGACGACCTGCAGCCACGACCCGGCGTTCGACACGAGGCTCGCCAACCAGAACCTGCGGAACTCCCTGACCCGCAACACCGCCGCAAGCGCCATGGTCGGACAGTAACGCGCAGCGCCGGCCGCCGCCGCGTCCGTATCGGCATCCGCGACTACGGCTGCAGTCCTCCCGCAGTCAGGTCGTCGCATGTCGCATTTGCTTCCGGGTTACGCCAGATGTATGACAGCACGTTATGCTCACGGTATGACGACAATTGCGCTCCGCCTTGCCGATGAGACACTCGCTGCTATCGACGCGCTTGTCGCAGACGGCACCTTCTCGACGCGGACCGATGCGGTTCGCAATGCAATCGACGCACTTCTGCGCGCCCAGGCGCGCTCCGAAACCGACCGCAGCATCATCGACGGTTACACGCGACTGCCGCAGACCGATGATGAGGTCGCGTTCGCAACGGCGGCGACGCGAGCGCTCATCAGCGATGAACCCTGGTGATCGGCGGCCCCCGGAGAGGCGAGATATGGTGGGCCGAGATGCCAGACAAGCGGCGTCCCGTCCTCGTACTGACGCGCAACCCCGCGATCCCGATTCTTCGCACGGTCCTCGTGGCACCCATCACGCGACGCATCCGTGGAATTCCAACCGAGGTACCCTTATCGGCGGCTGACGGCATGCCGACCGAGTGCGTCGCAACACTCGATAACGTCACCATCGCCGACAAGGCATTCCTGACGGAACGCGTCACACAGCTGTCAGCCATCCGCATGATCGAGGTCTGCCGCGCGCTCGCAGTTGCGACGGACTGCTGACCCGCCACCGGCTCCGGAAACGCAATCGGGGTGTGAGACGTAGAGGGGTTATCGCTTCTTCCACGTCCAGGGTGTCCCATGGCTCGCAAGCTCGTCTTGGCTACTGCGTTCGTCGCGGCGACCCTCGCCGGGTGCGGAGGGACCGAAACCACGCCGAGCACCCCGAACCCGAAGGCACCCGTCGCGGCGGAGGTGGGCCTGAACATCCGCGACGATGGAACGACGCCTACTTCGGCGATCACGCGTTCGTCCACGCCCTTGACACCGTCAACAAGACCGCCGTCTGCATCGACCTGCCCCACGCGGCACCCAAGGTGAGGGACTGGAGCCTCACGCTCGACGGAACCGCGCTCATGGCGACAAGCCCCACAACCGGCATGGCCGTCAAGATCCACACCAGGCGATTCACGGCGAAGCTCTTGCCAGCCAACGACTCGAAGTAGTCGATACGGCCATTTGGCGCCGTCCGTTTCGGCCAATCGTTACATGTTTGCGTGAATCTTGTGACGTCACGACACACTTGACCCCGCCTTGACCCCGAGAGGCGGATCGGACGGGCGGCATCGTTGAGATCGATCAGACGGCGGGGACGCGCACCATCAGGATCTGGGCGTGGCAGACGGCGTGCCCGTCGTGCGTCGCTTCGACGGTAAGCGTCGCGGCACGACTGGAACGCCGCAACAAGGCACAGGTGAGCCCGATCTCGTGGTCCCACGCGGTCGGCGCGAAGTCGGCAGCGTCGACACCACTCAGAAGCCAATACATGGATGGCGTGCCATCGATGTGCTGGAGAAGGAGCCCCGCGCACTCGACGAGCGCCTCCAGCACGAGGGAGCTCGGAACGTGTTGCGGGCGGGGCCTGGGCACCGTCCCGAGTTCGCCCCCGGTCGGCCGCCACCGCGCCTCCGCGCCCTCGGCGCCGCAGCGCGTGAGCTCGGCCACGAGGCGAAACGGATGCATCGTCATGCGGCCTCGTCCCTCGGCTCGAATTGTGCCGGCACCGGATCGGCGAGGCCCCTGGCCTCGAGGGCCTCCCCCACTCCGTGGGCGAACCGGGCGGCGGCGACGACCGTGGGCACGGCGAACGCACGCAGGTTGCGACCGAGCCCGCGCGCCCGGCGGGCATCCAGGACGCGGTGGGCGATAACGCCGAGGTGGTCGAGGCTCCGCAGGGCCAGGCCCACGGTCAGGCCGACGCGGAACACGCGGGCCGGGGCCACCCGACATCGACGGAGAGTGCGCTCGAGCCACTCCACCAGCGCGGTGAACCTGGTGGTCAGCGTCACGGCGAGTGCCAGTGCCGCCACCGCCAGCAGACGCGTGGCGGCCACGAGCCCCTCCTCCGGCCGGCCGATCAGCACCTGGAACGCCGTCAACACCGCGATGACGACGACGAGCGGTCTGGCCTGCCGCCACAGCACCGACACGGGCACGCCGGCGGCAGCAATCGCGACAACGGCCACGAACAGCACCGTCCCCGACACCGCGGGGCGGTTGACCGCCACCACCACGGTGGCACCGACGAGCAGCCCCAGCAGCTTCGCGCCGGCGGGTGCGCGATGCAGCCACGAATCACCCGGCCAGTACAGCGACAGCGCCTCTGGCGTCGTCCGCCGGTCGCGTCTGCGCATCACCCGGCCCCGACCAGATCGAGGTACGCGGTCGTCACCGCCGCCGGCGGCCCGTCGGCCACGATCGTCCCTTTGTCGATCAGCAGCACGCGGTCGAGCTGCCTGACCAGGTCCAGGTCGTGCGACACGATGACCAGGTGTTGAGCCAGGCTCGTCAGTACGTCGATCACCCGGCGTCGGTTGACGAGGTCGAGTGTCGTCGTAGGCTCGTCGATGACGATCCAGGTCGGCTCGAGCGCCAGCACCGCGCACAAGGCGACCAGGTGCTTCTCGCCCCCACTCAACGTGTGGATCGCCTGGTCGGCCTTGTGTTCGAGCGAGACCAGCCGCAGCACGTCCATGGCCGCGTCGTTGGCCGCGCGTTTGCCAAGCCCGTGTGCGCGGAGACCGAGCGCGATGTCCTCGACCGGCGTCGGGTACACCAGCTGATTGTCGGCGTCCTGGAACACGAACCCCACGCGGCGCTGCACCCCGCGCCGGTCGTGTGCGGTGTCGATGCCGTCCACCGTCACCGTGCCGCGGGTCGGCAGGGTCAGCCCGTTGATCGTGCGCGCCAGAGTCGTCTTGCCTGAGCCATTCGAGCCGATGATCGCCACTCGACGCTGGGTCAGCGACACGGTGACGTCGTGCAGCAGGACGGTCCCGTCGGTGACGACGACCGCGACGTCGATAAACGTGATCACGCCGCGAACCACGCGGCAGTGCCCATCCCGCCCGCGATCGCGGCCAGCGCCAGGCCACTGGCCGAGGGGTCGCCGGCCAGATCGGCCACGAGGCGCACGACCTGGATCGCTCCTGATGCCCCCCACGGGTGGCCGAGGCCGATGGCGCCCCCGTTCGGGTTGACGCGCGTCTCGTCGAGGCCCAGGTCGTCGAGCGTCGCGAGTGTCTGGCTGGCGAACGCCTCGGTGAACGCCACCTGCGTGAGCCCGTCGAGGCGCAACCCGGGGTTGCGCGCACCCAACAGCCGAACGACGGCGACGCCGCCGATGCCACACAGGCGCGGGCCGACCCCGGTGGTGGCGCTGTCGATGTGCCGCAGACCGGCTCGACCCAGCCCCTCTGCCATGCGTTGCGACGCGACCACGACCGCCGCCGCGCCGTCGGCGATCTGGCTCGCGTTGCCTGCGGTCACGGTGCCCCCTGCCGCGACGATGGCTGGGAACCGTGCCAGGCGCTCCGCCGTCAACGTGGCACGCGGACAGGAGTCCTGGACCACGACCCCGGGACCATCGACCGTCTGGATCGCGCATGGCACGATCTCGCGATCGAACGTGCCCGCCTCCCGAGCCGCAACCGCTTGGTGGTGGCTTCGCGCCGCGTAGGCGTCCTGGCGCACCCTTGGAATCCCCCACTCCGCAGCGATCGTCTCGGCCGACTCGGCCATGCCGGGATCGTCGTGACCGCCGCCGGCGAACATCCTGCGGGGAAAGAACCGTCGCCCCCCGGCGCCCGCGTCCGCCGACGCGTCATGGCGCACAGGCGAGGTCGTCGCGCTCTCGACGCCGCCGGCGATGTAGAGATCACCGGCCCCGGCCTCGACCAGCCGGCAGGCCAGCACGATCGCGTCGAGCCCCCCGCCGCACTGGCGGTCGATCGTCAATCCGGGCACGCTCGTGGCGAGGCCCGCATCGAGCGCAACCCGCCGGGCCAGGTTGCCGCCCGGCCCGGCGGCCGTCGCCAGGATCACGTCCGCGACCGCGTCCGGGGCGACGCCGACGTCTGCGACGAGCTCCCGAACCACGATTGTGGCGAGGGCTTGGGCGTCGAGGGACGCAAGCTCGCCGTCCAGGCGGGCGATCGGGGTGCGCCGGCCCGCCAGGATCAGCGCGGTCTCGCCACGGCGCGTGGCCATGCTCACCGAATCTCCCGGACCGACCGGCCATCCAGCACCAGCTCTCGCACTCGCCGGCGATCGACCTTGCCCGTCCGCCCGATCGGGAGCGGACCTTCGAGCGCCACGTACCGGCGCGGGCGCTTGTATCGAGTGAGTGACCCGGCGACGTGACGGCGCAGGTCGGCGCGCCGCAGCTCGGTTTGCGGCTCAGGGATCAGCGCCGCGCACACCACCTCGCCCCAGGTCGGGTCCGGCAGTCCAACGACGACGCACGCCGCGACCCCGGCACACGTTGTCAGGACCTCCTCGACCTCCTCGGGCTGCACGTTCGCGCCGCCCGTGATGATCAGGCTCGAGCCGCGCCCGGCGACGGAGAGGAACCCGGCGTCGTCGAGTGAACCGCGGTCACCGACGCTCACCCAACCACCGTCGAGCGCCCGTGCCCCTGACTCGGGCGCCTGGCCGCGGTAACCCATGAACACAAGCGGACTCCGCGCAAAGATGACGCCGGTCTCGCCGGGTGCGACGACCTCGTCGCGGTCATCGCGGATGCTGACCTCGACCCCGGGGAACACGCGGCCCACCGATCCCGGCGGCGTCCCGTCGCCGTCCCGATCGATCGCCACGAACGACAGCTCCGACGCCCCGTAGTACTCGACCAGGCGACTCGTCGGGAACCGCTCGCGCGCATGCTCACGCACCGCTCTGTCGAGTCGGGCGCCGGCGCAGAAGATGTACTCAGGGCCGTCGGTCAAGAGGGCAGGTGCGCCGTTCGCGAGCTGCGCCAACATCGTCGGGACGACATACAGAGCGGCCAGCCGCTGCGTTCCCGCAACGCGGTCGGCCATGCGTTCGGCGGGATACCCCGCCGACGTGACGAACTCTGCCGTGGCCCCCGCGTGGAGCGCGTGGAGCGTGCCGAAGAGGAAATGGGAGCTCGAGAGCGGACCCGGGACCAGCACCGTTCCGCCCGGATCGAGCGGACACAGATCGTCGAAGCGCTCGAAGCTCTCCCACCATGAGCGATGCGAGCGCATGAACGCCTTCGGGCGGCCGGAGCTCCCCGACGTGAAGCCCACATAGAACGCAGCCTCCGGTGTGGCGTTGGGAGCAGTCCGCCTGGCCTGGGGGTCTCCGTGCGCCATGACGGTCCAGCCGGGATCGATGTGGCCGGCCACGCGCCATTGCCCCGTGTTCAGCGCGCCGGCGGCGGGACGGCACTCGTCGCCGACGACCACTGCCGTCGGGTTGAGCTGGGCAAACGCGCCGGCCAGCTCGTCCGCCGACCAGGCGGGGTCGAGCACGCCCACCGCCCATCCCGCCGAGGCCAGCCCCAGGAAACACGCGACGAACTGCGGAGTCCAGTCGGAAAGGATCGCGACGAACGGGGACCGCTCGTCATCGTGCGCCGACCATGTCGCGCTGTGCTGGGCGACGCGTCCGGCCTGATCTCGAAGCTCCGCGTAGGAGATCGCGCCTCCCGATCCACGCAGGGCCACCCGCCCGGCCCGGGCCGGGTCGGGCGCGAGCGCCCTGGCGCCGACCAACACTCGCTACGCTCTGGCGAGATGCGGCTGCAGGAAGGGTGCGGCCCGGAACGCCGACGTCGCGACGACCGTGGCCGCCACGGCCTTCAGCAGGTCACCCGGCACGAAGCTCATGGATCCCCGGAAGAACGTGCCGAACGGGATGTCCGCGACCAGCGCACCGATCGGAATGCCGATGCAGTACAGGACGCCGATGCCGCCGAGCACCGCGGCTGTGAAGTGCGTGGCCAGCTGAAGCGGCCGCGTACGGTCACCCCCCATGCGTCGCATGGCGGCGATGATGATGGCAATCGCCGCTGCGGCAACCGGGAACCCCAGCACGAACCCGGCGCTCGGGCCGCTGAACACGCCGAGTCCGCCACGCCCGCCGGACAACAGCGGCAGGCCGGCGGCGACGAGCCCGACGAAGAGCGCCACGGACAGGAACGCCTCGAGCGGCACCAACATCAGCCCCGCGATCATCACTCCGAGGGTCTGCGCGGTGATGGGGACCGAGATGCCAGGGACGCTGATCGCAGGCGTGAGCCCGAGCACCGCGACGAGCGCTGCGAACACGGCGATGCGCGCAATCCGTGGCCCGCTCATGCTTCGGGTCCCCACACTCGGTGATACCCCACAACCCGCTCCATTCGTGCCTCCCCTGCGTCAGACGCTCACGGATGCGCGACTGTACCGAATGTCGTCACGGCCTGTACGGTAGACCCGTGACGACCCGACGGAACCGCTGGTGAGCACCGATGCCGACGAGCGCCGCGAGCAGGTCCTCGAAGCGTTGGTGAGCGCAGGCGACGACGGCATCTCGGGCCAGGCGATCGCAGACCAGCTCGGATGCTCACGAGCCGCGATTCACCGGCATGTCGAGACACTCCGGCGCCAGGGCGTCGCGATCGACGGCGTCCACGAAGGCTACCGGATCAGCCGCCACGCCGATCCGATCGTGGCGCGACTCGTGGAGGCCCAGTTGACCCCGCCGATCGCAGGCCCGGTGCGGTGGAGCCCGGCGACGGATTCGACCAACGACGACGCGGCGGCTCGTGCACGCGCGGGCGCCCCGCAAGGCCTCGTCATCGGCACGGACTTCCAGGCCGGAGGCCGCGGACGGCGAGGGCGCGAGTGGCGATCGGAGCCAGGCGACGCGGTGTTGTGCTCGGTGGTTCTTCGGCCACCCGTCCCGGCCGCTGATGTGGGGGTGCTGCCAATCGTCGCCGCGGTGTCCGTGGCCGAAGCACTGGGTGACGGGGCCGGAATCGTCTGGCCCAACGACATCGTCATCGGCGGACGCAAGGTGTGCGGCATCCTCTGCGAGCTCGCCGCCGACGAGGCCGGCGTGGCGTGGGTGGTCGTCGGGATCGGGATCAACGTCCGTGGCGTGCCGCAACTCGGTGACGGGCGGTGGCAGGCCGGCGCGCTCGGGGACGCCGGGACACCGCCACCACGGGCGCAGGTGCTGGTGGCCGTGCTGACGAACCTGAGCCGCCGCTACGCCGAATGGCTCGCCGACGGGCCGGCGGCGACCCTCGCCGCATTCGCCGAGCGCGATCTGCTGCAGGGATCGGGCATCACCATCCAGATCGGCGATCGCGAGACGTCAGGGACGGCGGGCGGCCTGGACGAGCAGGGCCGGCTGCGGGTGATGACCGCCGCGGGCGAGGTCGTCGCCGGCGCCGGAGAGGTCACACGGGTCGAGCGAGAGTCCTGAGCGTCGCCCGACCCGCGGAAGCGTCCTCAGTCGCCGAGCAGGTTCAGAAGCGACGTGAAGATGTTGACGATCGATACGAAGATGCCGGTGGCGAGCCAGATGGCATCGTCCTCGGTGCCGTGCTTGCGCAGGTAGTTGAAGTCGATCACCAGAAGCAGCGCTGACACCCCGTAGATGGCGAGGCTGAGGATCGGGCTGAGCGGCCCGGCGAACAGCGACCACACGATCGCCACGCCGCACAGGACGAACACCAGGATCGAGACGGGCTTCATCCACGGCGCCAGGTCCTTGCTGAGTACCAGGCCGAGCGCCCCCATGGCGAGCACGGTCGCGCCGGTACCGGCGATCGCCTGGATGAGCGTGTCGGGCTCGACCGTCGCGTAGTACTTGATGACGGGGCCAAGCCCCAGCCCCAAGAGGGTTGCCGTCGCGAACAGCCACCCCATCGCAAAGCCGCCGATGCGAAAGCGCCGCCCCGCGAACGACGCGACCAGGAGCATGCCGACTCCGACCAGCGAGCACGCGATCGCGGTGCCGCGGGAGAGGTCGCGTCCCAGGTACGACCCGAGCGCGAGAAATCCGATGGCGATGGCGACGAGTCCCATCACCCATCCGAACACCCCGATGACGGAGCGCTCGCGGGCGACGGTGACGTCGTGGCCAGCGTGCAGCGTGTCGTTGTTCATTGCTGCAGGATAGCGCCACTCTCCGCGATCCTCCACGCGCGCCGTCGACGTGGCCGGCCGTGAGTGAGCTTCGTCACGGGTGGACACCGACCCGCCAGATGATCAGCTCGGCGCGCGGTCCACGATCATCCCGGCGCCGAGGGTGTCGTTGGTGGCCTCGTCGATCAGGATGAAGCTGCCGGTCGTGCGGTTCTGCCGGTACGGATCGACGACGAGCGGCTGGCTCGTGCGCAAGCGAATGCGTCCCAAGTCGTTGAGCCCCAGCATGTCCGCCGGGCCGGTGTCGAACGTGTGCACGTCGACGCGATGCTCGATGGCCTCGACCACGGCCCGCGCCTCGCGGGTGGTGTGGCGGATGACGTACCTGCCGCCGGGCGTCAGGTGGCGGTCGCTCATCCAGCAGATGTCGGCCACGATCTCGCGCGTCACCATCGCGGGCTTCTCGACGCCGACGATCATGTCCCCGCGAGCGATGTCCAGGTTGTCGGCGAGGCGGATCGTGATCGAGCGCGGCGCCTCGGCGACCTCGAGCGGACCATCGATCGTCTCGACGCTCGCGATCGTCGACCGGTGGCCCGCCGGCAGGACCAGCACCTGCATGCCCGGACGGAACTCACCGGACGCGATCTGACCGGCGTACCCGCGGTAGTCGTGGTGCTCGGCGGCCTGCGGCCGGATGACCCATTGCACGGGATACCGCGCGGGCAGGTCGGCTTGCTCGCGGTCGAGGGGGATCCCCTCGAGGTGGTCCAGGAGCGAGGGCCCCGTATACCAGTCCATCCGGGTGCTGGGGTCGACGACGTTGTCGCCGTCGAGCGCGGAGATCGGGATCAGGTCGATCGCGATGTCGAGGGCTCCGGCAAACGCCCGGAACTGCGCTTCGATCTCGGCGAACCGCTCCTGCGCGAACGCGACAAGGTCCATCTTGTTGATCGCGACGACGATCCGCGGGATCCGAAGCAGCGCGCACACATAGGTGTGCCGGCGGGTCTGCTCGACCACGCCGTGGCGGGCATCGATCAGGATCACCGCGACATCGGCGGTCGAGGCGCCGGTCGCCATGTTGCGCGTGTACTGCACGTGCCCGGGTGAGTCGGCGATGATGAACCGCCGTCTGGGCGTGGCGAAGGGCCGGTAGGCCACGTCGATCGTGATGCCCTGCTCGCGCTCGGCCCGCAGCCCGTCGGTCAGGAGCGCCAGGTTGACGTAGCCGTCACCACGCCGCTCGCTGACCTCCTCGATGTGCTCGAGTTGGTCGGCCATGACCTGCTTGCTGTCGTACAGCAGGCGACCGATCAGCGTGCTCTTGCCGTCGTCCACCGACCCGCACGTCACCAGGCGGCAGAGGTCGACGCGGTCCACCGTGAGCATCAAAAGTACCCCACCCGTTTTCGGTCTTCCATGGCGGCCTCGCTGGCGCGGTCGTCCGCGCGGGTCTCGCCGCGCTCGGTGATCCGGGTGGCGGCGATCTCGAGGACGACATCCTCGAGCGTCGTCGCCGTCGAGGTCACAGCCCCTGTGCAGCTCATGTCCCCGACCGTGCGGAATCGCACCGATTCGGTGAACGGCTCCTCGTCGGGCAGCCGCTCCACCACCTCGCTCGCGGCGTAGAGCATGCCGTCGCGGGCGAAGACCTCGCGCTCGTGGGCGAAGTAGATCGACGGAAGCGTGATCTCCTCGCGGGCGACGTACTCCCAGACGTCGAGCTCGGTCCAGTTGGAGATCGGGAACACGCGGACGTGCTCGCCCTTGCGCACCCGGCCGTTGTAGAGGCCCCACACCTCGGGGCGTTGGGCGCGCGGGTCCCATTGGCCGAAGTCGTCGCGGAAGCTGAAGACGCGTTCCTTGGCCCGAGCGCGCTCCTCGTCCCGGCGCGCGCCGCCGATTGCCGCGTCGAACCCGTGCTCGGCAATCGCGTCGAGCAGGGTCGTCGTCTGCAGTTGGTTCCGCGATGAGCGCGGGCCGCTCTGCTCGGTCACCCGACCGGTGTCGATCGACTCCTGGACCGACGCCACGATGAGCCGCTCCCCGAGCTCAGCGACACGGGCGTCGCGGTAGCTGATGACCTCGGGGAAGTTGTGCCCGGTGTCGATGTGCATCAGCGGGAACGGGAAGCCCGCGGGCCGGAAGGCCTTCTCGGCGAGGCGCAACAGGACGGCCGAGTCCTTGCCGCCCGAAAACAGCAGCACCGGCCGCTCGAGCTGAGCGGCGACCTCACGCATGATTGCGATCGCCTCGGCCTCGAGCAACTCGAGGTGCTCATGCGTGCTCAGGGCGCGTCAGCCCCCTGAGCCGCAACCACGGGCGCGGCGCGTCCCATGCGCACGGTCCGCCGCCACGCCCACAGCGCAAGGAGCACGGGGAGGCCGATGATGACGTAGGGCGGGATCTCGTAGCCGGCCTTGGTGATGAGCCCCATTCCGGCCGCCAGCAGGACGATGCCGAGCGCCGGCCGCAGACCCCGTTCCGGCATGCGGGTCGCCAGGTGGCTGCCGACCCACACGCCCGGGATCGAGCCGATCATGATGGCGCCCGCCAGAGCGAAGTCGATGTTGCCGGAGGCGAAATGCGCGACGCTGGCCGCCCACAGCAGCACCGCGGCGTGGAAGACGTCGGTGCCCACGACCCGATGTGGTGTGAGCCTGAACAGCAAGATCAGAAAGAGCGCGATGAGCGCGCCGGATCCGGCCGACGTGACGCCCAGCACGAAGCCGACGAGGACGCCGACGCCGACCGCGGCGACCTTGTGCCGCGTCTGCAGGTCGATCGTCTTGCGCTCGCGTCCGTGGGAGGCGGTCGAGAACATCGCGCGCCACAGCACCGCGACGCCGGTGATCAGCAGCATCCCCGCGACCATGCCCAGGACGATCGAGTCGAAGCGGGTGCCCGCGTGGCGCTCGATGATCTGCAGCACCCACACGCCGGCGATCGTCGCGGGGATGCTGCCGACGCCGAGCCACAGCGAGATGCCCATGTCGACTGTGCCCTTGCGGAAGTGCGTCCATCCCCCGACGGTCTTCGTCACCGCGGCATAGAAGATGTCGGTGCCGATCGCGAGCACCGGCTTGACGCTGA
The DNA here is from genome assembly GCA_964393105.1 of uncultured Bifidobacteriaceae bacterium. Classification (GTDB taxonomy): domain Bacteria; phylum Actinomycetota; class Thermoleophilia; order Miltoncostaeales; family Miltoncostaeaceae; genus CALMEC01. The sequence goes on along the minus strand of CAYMSM010000036.1, from coordinate 22,334 downwards.
AGACGATGATCAGGAGCGGTGTCATGAGCGATCCTCCGCCCATGCCGGTCGTGCCGACGAGGATGCCCACGCCGAAGCCGAACACGATGAGAAGCAGGGTCTCGGTCACCGCGCCCCCTTCGCCTCAGACATATTCAATCGTGATCGCTCCAATAATCAATGGTTATAGCATTCCGGCGCGTCGGAGTCCATCCTCCCGGCGCGGAGCCCGTCTGCCACCATCGTCTCCATCCAAAAAGCATAATCACAATGGTGTTTGTGGTGTTTTATCGGTATCGTGGCCGCATGGCAAGGGCAGCGGGCCACAATCTCGTGACGGACCGGGTACCGGACCCACCGCCCGAGGTCTTCTACCCCGCGTTCATCGACTTGGACGGCCGACGATGCCTCGTGGTGGGCGGGGGACCCGTCGGCACGGAAAAGACCGAGAAGCTGCTCGACGCCGGCGCACACGTGCGCCTCGTCAGCCCACAGGTCACGCCCCGTCTCGCAGAGCTTGTCGCATCGGGCGCGATCGGTGAGTTCCACCGGCGCGGTTATGAGACCGCCGACCTGGACGGGTGCCTGCTGGTGATCGCCGCCACGAGCGACGGCGAGGTCAACCACTTCGTCTGGCGGGACGCCGAGGCGCGCACCATGCTCGTCAACGTCGTGGACGTGCCGCACCTGTGCAACTTCATCGTCCCATCGATCATGCGCCACGGCGAGCTCGCGGTCGCAGTCTCGACCGGGGGGGCGAGCCCGGTCGTGGCACGCGCCGTCCGCGAGCGCATCGAGTCTGAGATCGGCCCCGAGTGGGGCGAGCTCGTCACGCTCATGCGCCAAACACGCGAGGAGCTCAAGCAGCGCTTCACGACGATGTCCACGCGCACCGCCGCCGTCGAGCAACTGCTGGAGAGCGGGATCGTCGAACGGCTGGCAGAGGGCGACCGCGACGGTGCGCTCGCATTGATGCGCGAGCACCTGGGAACGGCGGCGGCGGCATGAGTCCCGGCACCGTAGTCCTGGTAGGCGCGGGCCCCGGTGACCCGGAGCTTCTGACGATCCGCGGCTTGCGCATGCTGCAGCAGGCCGAGGTCGTGGTCCACGACCGGCTCGGCACCGAGGCGCTGCTCGATCTCGTGCCGGACACCTGTGAGCGTGTCGACGCGGGCAAGGCCCCGGGGCGCCACGGCATGACCCAGGACGAGATCTCGGATGCGCTCATCCATCACGCCCGCCGCGGCAAGCGGGTGGTCCGGTTGAAGGGTGGTGATCCGTTCGTGTTCGGCCGCGGCGGCGAAGAGGCCCTGGCGCTGGCCGAGGCCCGTATCGCGTTCGAGGTCGTGCCAGGTGTCAGCAGCGCGGTCGCGGTGCCGGCCGCGGCGGGCATCCCCGTCACGCACCGGGGCCTCGCGCGCACGGTCACCATCGCAAGCGGCCATGACGATCCCGCCTCCCCCGCCGCACGCGCACGGTGGCAGGCGCTGGGGCCTGTGCCCGGAACGTTGGTGCTCCTGATGGCGATGTCGAACCTGGATCGGATCGCAGGCGCGCTGATCGACGGTGGCCGCCCAGCCGACGAGCCCGCAGCCGCGATTCAGTGGGGCACGACCGCCCAGGAGCGCCGGGTGACAGCCACACTCGGGTCCATCGCCGACGCGTGCCAGACCGACGGCATCGGCAACCCGGCCGTCGTGGTCATCGGCCCCGTCGTCGCCATCGGCGAGCTGCTCGCGTCAACGATCCATGCCGCCGTGGACGAGGACCCCGGCGACGACCGTCGCCACAACGTTGAGGTCTCCGTCCAGCACCACGACGTCCCCCGCAGCTCCGGGACATAGCTCCCCCAAGTCGGATCGGCCGATTAGCCGAGCCGGCGTTGCGGTGACGGCACGAACCGCATCGACGGGTGCGCAGCCGGTCATTGCCACGACGTTCCTGACGCACGCATCCAGCCCGATCACGCCACCGGCGAGATCACCGGTCCTCGTACGGGCGCATCGTCCGTCGGAGAAGATCTCCCGTCCACCCAGCCGGTAACGTCCGGGCGGCGCGCCGAGCGCAGCGACCGCATCCGACACGAGGATGCGCCGGGCAGGCCCGAGCGCCCGCCACGCGAGGAGCACCACGTCAGGATCGACGTGGACCCCGTCGGCGATCACGCTGGCCACGATCCCCAGATCGCTCAGCGCTGTGCCCGCGAGCCCGGGCGCCCGGTGATGCATCGGGGCCATCGCGTTGAACAGATGGGTCACCGCCGAGAGGCCGGCACCGACGGCGGATCGCGCCTGGTCCGCCGTCGAATCGGTGTGGCCGGCAGCGACGACGACACCGCGATCGGCAAGCGCGGCGATGACCGCAAGCGCGCCGGGGAGCTCGGGCGCGAGCGTCACCATCGCGACAGCACCGTCCCGCGTCCATCCTGCGACATCGGCAGCCGACGGGTTCCTGATGTGATCGGGATCGTGTGCCCCGGCTCGTGCCGGAGCGATCATCGGCCCCTCCAGGTGCAGCCCGATCGGCCGCGCCCCGCGCCACCCGTGCGGCGGTCCGTTCGCCAGCACCTCGAGCGCACGGTCGACGGTCGCCCGTGGCGCGGTGATGATCGTGGGCAGGAAGCTGGTAACGCCGAATGCCGGAAGCGCCGCCGCGACGTCCCACAACTTGGCGGGCTCCGCCGTCAAGTCGATTCCCACCGCGCCGTTGACCTGGAGGTCCACGAACCCCGGAGCGACGATGCACCCGGTCGCATCGAGCGTCCGCGCGCCCGCACTCGCGCCGCCGTCCGCGACGACGCCGGCGACAATCTCGAGATCCGTCGACTCGTCCGCCAAGGTCCGCCCGCCCCTGATGGTGAGCGACCCGGCATCGAGAACGTTCACGGCCGCAACGGTGTCAGCCGGGAACGACTCAGTCAACGCGCGGCGAGGCGCCCGGGGTTCGGGCGACCCCGGCACGCAGCACCTGAGCGGATATCCGTTCACCTTCACTGCCTGACCGACCCGTTCCGTGCAACACCCGGTGTTGCGGGACGAGGCTCCGAGGGCTCTCCTCCCGGCCGCTGGCACGATTCGGATTCCAAAGTGACTCTAAATGGTCCCCGTCGTAACTACGAACACGTTTGCCAGCTGCAAATCGTCGCCAGGCGTTGTCCTCGGTCGCGCCGTTATGGGTACCGCGGCACGCGTGTCACACGCGTGCAACACGCGGTGTCAGACACCGGGTGTTGCGCCATGGCCGAGGCAGCAAGGCCCCGAGCAAGGCTACGATGATCGCCCCTGTCCGTCCGCATCGCCCCCAGTCGTCACCGCGACCCAAGCAAGATCAGCTCGTCGGCGTGAGGGACGCCGCCCCGACCTTCCCGTCCGAGGAGACGGTGCTCCTGACGGGGGCGACCGGCTACGTCGGGGGACGCCTGCTCCCTGCGCTCGAGGCCCGCGGCGGGCGAGTGCGGTGCCTGACGCGCCGGCCTGCGTCCTTGCAAGACCGCGTGGGGCCTCACACCACGGTCGTCAGCGGCAACCTGGCGGTGGCAGACGACGCGCGCCGCGTGTGTAGAGGCGTCCACACCGCGTACTTCCTGGCCCATTCGATGGGCTCAGGCCGGAGCTTCGAAGCCGAGGACCGGGCGCTGACCGAAACGTTCGCCGCCGGAGCCCGCGAGGCCGGCGTCCGGCGGATCGTCTATTTGGGCGGCCTTGGGAGCGGCGACGACCTGTCGAGCCACCTCAAGAGTCGACAGGAGGTCGGGCGTATCCTGCGCGAGTCGGGCGTGCCGACGATCGAGCTTCGCTCGTCGATCATCATCGGCGCCGGGAGCCTCTCCTACGACATGATCCGCTCGCTCGTCACGCGACTGCCGGTGATGATCACCCCGCGTTGGGTGCGGACGATGACTCAGCCCATCGCGATCGAGGACGTGGTGGCCTACCTGCTGGCCGCGCTCGACGTCCCGGCGGACGAGAGCCGCGTCTATGAGATCGGCGGGCGCGACCGGGTTTCCTACGGCGATCTGATGCGTGAGTTCGCGAACCTGCTCGGCTTGCGCCGCACGATCATTCCGGTGCCGGTACTGAGCCCGCGGCTGTCGAGCCTGTGGCTCGGCCTGGTCACGCCGCTGTACGCGCGTGTCGGACGCCATTTGATCGAAGGCGTCCGCAACGAGACCGTCGTGCATGACGACCGAGCGCTGCGGGATATGCCGATTCGCCCGCGTGGCATGCGCGACGCCATACGAGAGGCGATCGTCGACGAGGCTCGGGCGAAGAACCGCTGGCAGGACTCGCTCGCGCCGCGACCGTCACGTGGAGCCGGCACCCCACTCAGGCGGCAGATGGTCGATTCGCGCTGGGTACGCGTGCCGGCCTCTCCGGCAGCCGCGTTCGAGCCGATCCGGCGGATCGGCGGCAAAGCCGGCTGGTACTACGGCAACCGCCTTTGGCAGATTCGCGGGTGGCTGGACCTCGCGTTCGGCGGCGTCGGGATGCGCCGCGGACGTCGCCACCCGACCGACCTGGTGGCGGGCGACCTGCTCGACTTTTGGCGCGTCGAGGCGATCGACCCCCCACACCTGCTGCGCCTCGCCGCCGAGATGAAGCTGCCCGGCCGCGCCTGGCTCCAATACCGCGTGGAGCCAGACGGCGACGGAGCCGTCATCCGCCAAACCGCGTTCTTCGACCCGGACGGCATCTTTGGCCGGCTCTACTGGTACGCGTTCGCCCCCGCCCACCAGATCATGTTCCCCCGGATCCTGCGCGGGATCGCAAACGCCGTCGCCACGAATTCACCCGACCCAGAGGAACCGCGCGATCTGCCGACGACGCCTGGGCGGCCTGCTTGATGCTGCGCCTTCCCGATGCACTCGGGCAGGCGCCTCGAGGCATTTCTGCTGGACGGGGTTGCTCGAGCCGTGACGCTACCTCGCAGGTGCGTTGTCCCGTTCACGCTTGCGCGCGATCCGGGCGACGTATCGGCGGCGCAAGGGGGCCGGGAGCATTGCGAGGGGCTTCAAGAACAGCAAGGCCTTGCGCGGGACGCCGATCTCGGCGCTTCCCTGCTCCAGGCCGTTGCAGATGATGCGAGCAGCCTCGTCGGGCTCGATGATGCCGGGCATCGTGAACGGGTTCTGGTCGGTCAGCGGGGTGCGGACGAAGCCGGGGGCGATCAGCGTGACCTTGACGCCCGATGTGGCGAGGTCGGCCCGCGGCGCGTCGCACATGCTGATCAGGAACGCCTTTGTGCCCCGTAGGCCGCGGCCAGCGGTAGGCCTACATAGCCGGTCACGCTCGAGGTGATCGCGATGCGACCGGCGCGACGGGATCGCATGGCCGGCAACACCGCCTGGATGCAGTTGACCGCGCCCATCACGTTGACCTCAAAATGCGTGCGGAAGACCTCGGCCCGGAACGTGTCGGGGGTCACCGGCTCGTAGGTACCGGCGTTCAGGATGACCAGGTCGATCGCGCCCAGTCGGCGCGAAGCGCCTGGGCGACGCGAGCCATCGCCGCCTCGTCGGTCACGTCCCCAGGCTCGACGCGCATGTCTGACGTTCCTGCGACATTCTCAAGCGCCTCCCGGCGCCGCGCGGTGATCGCGACCCGGGCTCCGAGGCGCGCCAGCTCCGACGCGACCGCAGCTCCAATGCCGCTCGAGGCGCCGGTCAGCCACACGCGCTGCCCGGCGAGCGCGCTCAGAGCGTCCCTCCCGACGGGAACTGCGGCAGCATCGTGTTGAACGGACGCGTGAAGACGATCTGGTAGTCGTGCAGCGCCCGCGTGCGGAACGCGGCCGCGCATGAGGCCAAGTAGAAGTTCCACGTCCGGACGAACCGCTCGTCGTATCCGAGCGCACGTACCTGTTCCTCGTTGGCGTTGAATCGCTCGCGCGAGCGTTTGAGCGTCTCGGCATAGTTGATGCCGATGTCCTCGACGTGATGGCCGATCAGCTCGGACGCACGTCTGGCGGGGCACCCGGTCGACGTCGTGCTGTTCGTGGTGCTGTACGTCGCGTGCGGCCTGGGCATCACGGTCGGCTACCACCGGTTGTTCTCGCACAAGAGCTTCAGGACGACGCCCGCCGTCCGCGGGACGCTGGCGATCCTCGGCGCGATGACGATCCAGGGGCCGCTGACGCAGTGGGTCACCGATCATCGCAAGCACCACGCCCACAGCGACGGCGACGACGATCCGCACTCGCCGCATGTCGGACGGCACGGTGAGCACGGACGGATCATCGAGTTGTGGTGGTCCCACATGGGATGGCTCTTCCGGACGAAGGGGATGGAGCGCGGCGAGCAATGGGGTCGCGACCTGTATGGAGACGCGCTCATCCGCCGCATCGACAGGTTGTACATACTCTGGGTCGCCCTGTCAGTGGGAATTCCGTTTGTGGTCGGTTACGCGGTACGCGGCTCGGTGCCGGCCGGGGTCGAGGCGATGATCTGGGCCGGTCTGATCCGGATCTTCCTATTCCAGCACGCGACCTGGTGCATCAACTCGGTCTGCCACACGTTCGGGCGGCGCACATATCGCACCGACGACCACAGCCGAAACGTCTGGATGCTGGCGCTACCGTCGTTCGGCGAGGCCTGGCACAACAACCACCATGCGTTTCCGGGCGCCGCGGTCCACGGGATCGACCGCCGCCAGATCGACATCAGCGCCTCGACCATCGGGGCGCTCGAGCGACTCGGTTTGGCCTGGGATGTCAAGCGCATGACACCCGGCCGCCTGGCGGCCCGACGCGAAACACCGGCCGCGTAACCGCGCGGCCACGAGCCTTTCCGGCCTGTAGCGGCATCCATGCCGCAGCAGACCGGACGCTTACTTCCTCTTCTTTTTCGCGACCGCTGCCTTCAGCACCGCGCCCGCGCTGAACTTCGGCAGCGTGGCTGCCGCGATCTTGATCGCCTCGCCCGTCTGCGGGTTGCGACCCATGCGCGCGGCGCGCTTCGACGTCGAGAACTTGCCGAAGCCGGTGATTGCCACCTCCCCGCCCTTGGCAAGCGTCGACTGGATCTCCTGGATCGCTGCGTCGAGGAACGCTGCAGCGTCGGCCTGGGTATTTCCGCTGCGCTTTGCGACCGCGGCGACGAACTCGGACTTGTTCACGTTATTTCTCTCCTGGGTTTGATCTCGAAGCACTGCTGACGGGCAGATTACCGACAGACTATGACGTCGGGGCGCGCCACGGGGCTCGGGGCGGCCTCGATCGGCACACGCGGGCTCAGGTCGTGACCGCCAGCCGGGAAGACTCCCAGGCCGCCATCCCGCCAACCAAGTCGCTCAGGTCCGACATTCCGTGGCGAAGGAGCAGGCTGGCCGCGATCGCCGACCGGTAGCCGCTTGCGCAGAGCACCACGACCGGGCGGCCGCGGGGAACCTCATCGATCCGGTCGTTCAAGCTGCTCAAGGGCAGGTTGACGCTTTCGTCGATCCTCCCCTCGATCCACTCCCGTTCGGTTCGCACGTCGACGATGGCGGGCGCGTCCGCTGACCCGAGCGCTTCGGCGAGCGCCCGTGCCGTGATGCGCTCGACGCGTGCGACGAGCTCAGGGCGAGCGTCGAGGGCCTCGAGCCCTCCCCCGAGGAAGCCCGCCACGTTATCGAAACCGATACGCCCGAGCCGGGTCGCCGCCTCCAGCTCCCGTCCCGGCTCGGCGACGATCACGATCGGGCGCGCGGGCTCAAGGATCGTGCCGCTCCATGTCGCAAAGCTCCCGCCGAGGCCGACGCTCACGCTGCCCGCCAGATGCCCGCCCGCGAAGTCCGCGGGATCACGGGTATCGAGTATCTGGGCACCTCCCCCGACGAGCGCCAGAACCTCGTCCAGCGGGAGCGACCGCATCCTCTGCTCGAGCGCCTCGTCGAGGGTCGGATGCTCCCGGGCGTTGAGAATCGCGTCGTGGGTGAAGTAGGCGGGGGCGTCCGGCTGGTCGGCCGTCACGATCCTGATGAACTCCTCTCGGCTCATCGGCTGGAGCGCGTAGTTGAACGCGCGCTGCTCGCCGATCGTGGAAACCGTGTCGGTGCTCAGGTTCCGTCCACACAGCGAGCCGGCCCCGTGCGTCGGGTAGACGAGCGTCTCGTCGGGGAGCGGCAGGAGCTTGTCGCGCAGCGAGTCGTACAACATGCCGCCGAGGTCCTCGGCGCTCCAGCCGAGCGCGGCGCGCAGATCCGGACGCCCGACGTCGCCGATGAACAGCGTGTCGCCCGTCAAGACGGCGTGGGGGCGCCCCGGCGGATCGTCGGGATCACAGACGACGAGCGAGATCGACTCCGGAGAGTGACCTGGCGTCTCGAGCACCTCCAGGCGCACCCGTCCGACCTCGATCGCGTCCCCGTCGCCGACCGGCGTGAACCGGTACTCGGCCGTCGCCCTCGCCCCCAGGTAGATCTCGGCACCCGCCCGGTCGCGAAGCTCCAGGTGTCCGGCGACGAAGTCCGCGTGGAAGTGCGTCAGCACGACGTGGCGGATGCCGCACCCCAGGGCTTCGGCGTCCCGGACGTACTGGTCGACGTCCCGCTGCGGGTCGACGACCGCGGCGTCGCCGGCCTCCGCGTCCGCGATGAGATATGAGGCGTGGGCCAGGCACCCGAGGTAGTACTGCTTCAGGATCACGATGCCCCTTCGCGTGGTCAGGGCATACTAGTGCTCCGTTGGCGGAGCACTAGATCGAGATCGCGTCCCGCTGGCCGGTGACCTCGGTCGTGAGCTCGCCGACGACGTGCTTGGCGTCACCGAAGACCATCAACGTCTTGGGGTCGTAGAACAGCTCGTTCTCGATGCCCGCGAACCCCGGGCGCATGCTGCGCTTGATGACCATGACGCACGCGGCCTGATCGACGTTGAGGATCGGCATGCCGTAGATCGGGCTTGACTTGTTGTGCCGGGCCGCCGGGTTGACGACGTCGTTGGCCCCGAGCACCAGGACGACGTCCACTTGCGGGAACTCCGAGTTGATCTCGTCCATGTCCAGGAGCTTGTCGTACGGGACGTTGGCCTCGGCGAGCAGCACGTTCATGTGGCCCGGCATGCGCCCGGCCACCGGATGGATGGCGTAGCGCACCTCGACCCCCTCCGCCTCGAGCGCGTCGGCGAGCTCCCGCACCTTGTGCTGGGCCTGCGCGACGGCCATGCCGTACCCGGGGACGACGACGACCGAGCGTGACGCCTTCAGGATCTCGGCCGCCTCGTCGAACGAGGCGGAGCGGACGTTGCCGACCTCCCCGCCCTCGCCCGGCGCGACCTCCTGGAGCTGCCCGAACGCGCCGAACATCACGTTGCGAAACGAGCGGTTCATCGCTCGGCACATGATGAGCGCGAGGACCAGGCCCGACATGCCGTCGAGTGCTCCAGCCACGATCAAGAGCTTGTTGTCCAGGACGATGCCGAGCGCCGCGGCTGAGATGCCGGCGTAGCTGTTGAGAAGCGCGATGACCGTCGGCATGTCGGCGCCGCCGATCGGGACGATCAGGAACACGCCGAACGCCAGCGACAGCACGATGATCGGCGGGATCAGCGCGGTGCGACCGGGGTCGAGCACGAGCAGGACGACCAGGACGAGGGCGATCCCGAGCACGGCGAAGTTGACGTAGTTCTGACCCTTGAACGTGATGGGCCGCTGGGGCAGCCATTCCTGCAGCTTGCCGGCCGCCATCAGGCTGCCCGTAAACACCAGGCAACCGAGGATGATCTCAAAGCCGAGGACGGCCATCTCGAACTTGCCCAGGTTCGCGCGCTCCAGGTAGTAGTGGGCGATGCCCACCAGGGCGGCGGCGAGCGCCCCGAATGCATGCGACAGGGCGATTCGCTGCGGCATCGCCGTCATGGGGACCTTGAGGCCGAGCGGCACGCCGATCGCCGAGCCGATCAGGACCGCAACTGCGATCAGCGCGTACCCCTCGCCGGTCAGGCCGGGGTGGAGCAACGTCGCGATGATGGCGAGGACGAACGCCGCCTCGCCGGCGAAGACCGCGCGCCGGGCCGTCGGCGCCGAGGACATCCACTTGAGCGAGAGGGCGAACCCGATCGCCGCGACGAGGTACGCGAGCTGGATGAGGTTGTCTCTCATGAAGGCCTCACCTCTATCTCTACCTCCGCCTTCGGCTTGGCGGGTTCGCGCTTCTTGAACATCCTGAGCATCTTGTCCGTGATGAGGAACCCGCCGACCACGTTGATCGTCGAGGCGACCACCGCGACGAAACCCATGATCATGGAGTACGTGGTCTCGGCCTCACCGAGGATCAGCATCGACCCGACCACCACGATCGCCGACAATGCGTTGGTCAGCGCCATCAGCGGGGTGTGCAGCAGCTTGGGAACCCGCCGGATGACCTCGAGCCCGAGGAACCCGGCGAGGGCGAAGATGAAGAGGCTCGTGATGATGACCTCGTTGCTGAGCATCAGGCAGCGGCCTCCTGGGTCTGGTCAGCGGCGGGTGTCGGCGCTGAGGGCGGTGCGGGGAGCGGAGCGAGTCCCAGCGCCTCGCGCACGCGCGCATGGACGACCTGGCCGTCGTGGGTGGTGACCGTCTCCTGGACGATCACGTCGTCGACGTCCAAGTGCAGAGCCTTGTCGGCCACGATCAGCGCGACGAAGTTCGCGATGTTCTTGGCGTATGTCAGGCTGGCGTCATGCGGGACAGAACCCGGGACGTTGGTCGGGCCGAGGATCAGCACGCCCCCGACGTCGACGGTCTCGCCCGCGACCGAGCCCTCGCAGTTGCCGCCCTGCTCGGCGGCGAGGTCGACGATGACGGACCCGGGGGTCATGCCCGCGACCATCTCTTTGGTCACGAGCACCGGGGCCTTGGCGCCCTGCACCTGGGCGGTCGTGATGACGATGTCGCTGCCGGCGATGGTCTTGGCCATCAGCTCGCGCTGCCTGGCGATCTGCTCGTCGGAGAGCTGCGTGGCGTAGGCGCCCGAGCCGCTGCCCTCCTGACCGGTCTCGAGCGGCAGCTCGACGAACCGCGCGCCGAGGCTCTGGACCTCCTCCTTGACGGCCGTGCGCACGTCGTACGCCTCGACGACTGCGCCCAGGCGGCGGGCGGTGGCGATCGCCGACAGGCCGGCCACACCCGCGCCGATGATGAACACCTTGGCAGGCGCGATCGTGCCCGCGGCGGTCGTCAGCATCGGCGCCATCTTCGGCAGCTGAGCCGCGGCCAGGAGGACCGCCTTGTAGCCGGCGATGTTCGCCTGGGACGAGAGCACGTCCATGCTCTGGGCACGGGTTGTGCGGGGAACGAGCTCGAGCGAGTACAACACGGCGCCGCGCTCGGCGACGGCGGCGGCGACCTGTGGAGCTGCGAGCGGGGCTGCCATTCCGATCACCACCTGGCCGGGCCGCAGGCGCTCCCGGTCGGGGCTGGCCGGGTCCCCGTCGAGTACTCGCACGACCGCGAGCACGTCGGCGGCGAGCGCCACCTCGCGCGTGACGATCTGAGCCCCGCGGTCTGTGTAGGCCTTGTCGGTGAAGCCGGCGGACGCCCCCGCGCCGGCTTCGACGAGCACGCGGAGTCCGGCCTTGACGTACCCGGCGACCACCGTCGGTGTGATCGCGACACGCCGCTCGCCGGGGAACGCCTCTTTGGGCGCGCCAATCGTGAGCGTGCTCGATTGCTCCATCTGCTGCAGTTCCCCCTCGTCGCCCGGTGTGCTCCGCGGCCGCGTGGCACACGTGAGGGGCGTTTCCTACAGGACGGCCCATCGAGGGTCAACGTTTCGTGCGCTTTGTTGCGACGAACGCACCGTCAGAGATGCCACGTCTGACCGCTGCCGTCCGTCAGGTGTCAGACGCCGAGGCTACCGTCCAGACCAACGCCCACGCCCACGGGAAGCGGGCTCGTTGCGAGGCCGTCGCCGGGCTCGGCGGCGTTGTAGCCGCCCGGTGCGACGTCGTTCGGCCCGTCCGGGTAGAGGGCCCCGGCGATCGCCTGAATCTGACGTCGGCCGGGCCCCAGCTCGAACTGCCCGCCGCCGTACATCTGGATCCCCGCGCGTTCGCAGTAGTCGATGCATTCCAAGAGGCGCGCGACAGTGGCGAACCGCGAGGGCTTGATGTTGCACCACCCGGTCTCGGGCAACCGCTTGAGATCGGCCAACGAATGCACCGGCGCGTCGAACGACATGCGCCCGGCGTTCGCGGCGATCAGTGGCTCCATGACCGTGCCCAGCATCGGGTCCTCGATGACCACATCGGGGAACGCGTCGATCACCGCAGCCGAGAAGGCCGCCGGATCGTCGGGCAGCTGCTTCCAGTCCCCCGAGTAGTGGCCCTTCAGATCGACGACGCGTACCCGGTCGGTCGCGGCGAGGCGCGCCATGTCGTCGACGGTCCAGTCGACGTGGGCGTCGACCTTGAGCTCGAGCTCGGGGTACTGGGACAGGAGCGCCTGCGGGTCGCCGGTGGGTGACGCGCAGAACCGCACAGGGCGGGTCGCGCGCCCGAGCGCGGTCGCGAAGCTCAGTCCGTGCTGGCGCAGCGCGAGGTCGAGCAGCGCGCTCTCGTACGCCCAGCGACGGTAGTCACGGGCCTCGGGCACCGAGGGAGGGACCGGGAACAGGTTGGTCCGGTCGAGCACCTCAGTCCATTCGGACAGCGTCCGCCGCCCTGACAACGCCGGCAGGTCCATGCGCTGGTGGGCGTCCTGATCGGGCGTTGCGTACGACACGTCCTCCCCCCGCCCAGTCTGGCCGCCACCGCTGATCGCAACGACCGTCGAGACCCGCACCCATCGCACCGTCTCGAACTCGAGCCGCTCCAAGGCGAGGTGATCGACCTCGACGTCCAACGTGGCCAACCGATCGAACAGTGCCGCCATGGGCTCACCTTAGCCCGTCCCCACAGCCGTTGCCCGGAGACGCGGAGAGCGAGCCAACAGCGCCACGAGGGAACGGATGTCTCGCAGGTCGGCTTTGCGCACGCGGGGCGGACCACACACCTGGCTGCAACGATGCACAACCCGGGGACACGCATACGGACGTAGCCGGCCCGGTAAGGGTCATGGCCCCAGATCCCCATCGCAGTTCCCCTACGCGCCCGGCAGGATTCGAACCTGCGACCGTCAGCTTAGAAGGCTGCTGCTCTGTCCACCTGAGCTACGGGCGCCTCGACGAATGGTACCGACCACCCGCAGCATGAACTTAAGGTGCCGCGCAGATGTCCCAACCGTCTGATTATTGCAGCGAACCTTCGCCATACGGTTTCGGCGAGTCGCACCGCCGTCAACCGACGCCAGTCGGCTATTCCTGCGCGGGACCCGAAGGGCCGCGCAGGAACTAGTTCTTGACGCGGAACTTGACGGGCGCGATGGACGTGCATTCGCGGATGACCCCTCCCGACGCGGTGTCCGACTCGATGAACGACGCGATGATCGAGCCCTTGATGGTCTGCCCGCTTCTGCGCGCGACGACCTTGTAGGTGTAGTTGCGGGACAACCCCAGCTCGGGAACGCTCTCAGGCCCGAGATTGCCCGTAAACCCGAAGTAGCCGGACTTGTTGACGGGAAAGCCGGTCAGGAAGTCCCGCCACGTCACATCCAGCGAGGTGTCCGGCTTGGCCGCAGGCCCCGCAATGCAGGTTCCGCGCCAGTCCCAGCGCAGACGCAGCACCTTGGTCCGGGCGGGGTTCATGATCGCGAACACGGGATCTCGCGACCCGACGGTCAACCCGCCGAAGACATTGGCCTCGGTCGCCTTGAACTTCATCGCAGGGGCGGCACACGTGCGAATGACCTGGCCCACGGCGTCCTTTTCGGTGAGCATCGCGCTGAGGGTGCCCTTCATCGTCCCGCCGACCCGGCGCCCAAGCAGCGAGTAGGTGAACGCCTGCGCCACGGCGCCCTCGGTGGTGTTGACGACCAGCGTCTTCCTCCAGGCCCCCGTCGCGTTGATCGGGAAGGGACCGCGGTACTCGGTCCACCCGGTCGTCATCCCGCTCGCCGGAGTCGCTGCGGGCCCGGGCGTGCAATCGGCCGTCCAGCTGAACTGCAGCTTGAGGACCTTCGTGCGCGCAGGATTGACCTCGATCGTGATGACCTCACCTTGCGTGGTCTCGCCGCCGAACACCACGCCGGCGGGCGGCGTGACGGCCGCCGAGCCCGCAGTCGGGATCAGCGCAGCCGACCCAACGACGATCGCAAACGCGGCACGGGTGTGCCAGGAGACCCTCATGCCTCTCCTCCTTGAAGCGGGAACGGCGGGAATTGTAGCTCGCGTCTCGGCCGAACCGAACAGGAACTGTCGGCCCCGGATGAGCCGTTCCCCGAAATGACGCCGGCCCCGCCCCCAAGACTCGGGGAACGGGGCGGGCGGGCCTCTCCGCTTCGCGGCGACTACGACAGGTACTTGCTCGTGTCGATGCCGTGCTCGGCCATCAGCTTCTCGAACGTCTCGCGCATCTCGTCCGGGTAGTCCGGGAGGCCACCCTCGGCGAGGACCGCTTCCGCGCGGGCGCGGATGTTGGGGCCGAAGTCCCAGTCCTCGTCGTTCATCAGGCGGCGGACTTCCTTCTCGGGCCATGAGACGACGCCCGGGTCACGGCTGAACTGCGCCGCGAGTGCGTCAATCTCCTCAACCCGGCCGGCTACGGGAGCCTGCTCCTGGATCATGCCTTTGGCCTCAAGCGCGCTCTTGAGCGACGCGTCCATCGGGTATGGGTTGCCGTAGCTGTCCTTCGAGAACAGCTTCTCGAACTTGATGCGGGGGCGCTGCCCACCGGCCTTGCCGTCCTCAAGCGGGTAGCCCAGGACCATGCCCCATGTCATCTTGAGGTTCGGGCCGAGCCCGAAGGCCTTCTCGACGCCGCCCGGCTTGCGACCGAACGCGAGAAGGCAAGATCCGACGCCGAGCGCGGCGGCGGCGACGGTGGCCTGGCCGACAGCCTGGCCGGACTCGAACCGAAGCAGCGTGTCGGTCCGCTCGACAGGGAAGCTCATGAGCCGTGGCACGGTCTGCGTCATCGTGAACTCGTAGTTCCAGCCGTGGTACTTGGAGAGCGCGCCGGACAGCGCCAGGCTCGAAAGCCCGTCGTTGGCCCGGCCGTACCAGGCGTGCAGGTTGGTGAGCCAGAAGACCAGGTGCGAGCCCTGGTTGATCATCTGGACGTTGAAACCGGAGACGCACTCCTCGATCTCGTCCCACAGGTCGCACGTCTCCTTCTGGATGACGATGGCCTCGGTGGCGTTGATGTTGCCCTGACAGGACGCCATCCGCGCTGCCTGGAGGATCGTCTGGATCTTCCAGTCCTCGACCTTGCGCTCGGGGTCGTAGTACCGGATGGTCCGGCGATCACCGATCGCCTGAAGGACGGAAACGTCAGGAATATCGGATGCAGAAACGGACATGGGACCCCCTGGTCGGCTTCATCACGGAAGGAGAGAGAATTGGACGGGCGCACGAAGCGCCGTTCCGCGGGCAATCTAACTGACGCAAAGCCCCTTGCACATAGGGTCCCGCGAAATTGTCTCAGGGCGTGGGACGGGCGCAAACCCGCTGCCCCGGTGCCTCGTTTCGACGGGTCATCCGTACATATCGCGATGATGGGGGTATCTTCCTGCGCTTCGGATGGTTATCGTCCCGCCCCATGCCGAAACTCCTTTTCATCACAGCCCCCACCGAGGTCGTCCTCAACAAGGACGGCGGCGTGCGATTTCCGGGAACCGACGCCGCCGTCGAACAGCTGGCCGCCGCCGGGTGGGACGTCACCGTCTGCGGCGTCGACTGGCCGGAGCCTCTGACCATCGCGAACGAGATCAAGCCCGACGCCGCGCTGGTGTCGACCTACAAACGCGTTCCCCGCTCCCGCGACTGCGCGTCGATGCTTGCCAGGACGAGCGAGGTGTCGGTCTACACCGTGGGCGTCCTACAAAAAGACGAGGCGTTTCGCACGATGGCGCCGGACGTAGGCGTACTACGCAACATCGGCGAGCTGCCGCTCCCCGACTAGCCCTACACGCCCGCGAGCAGGACGGCCGGATCGGTCTCGCGCTCGAACCGGGTGTCGAGGAGCACCGTGGTTCGGGTCCGGTCAACGCCCGCCGTGGCGCGAATACGGACGAGCAGCCGCTCCAGCGTGACCGGGCTCGCTGCCCGCACCTTCAGCAGCAGGTCCGAGGACCCGGCCGTCGACCAGCACGCCTCGACGTCCGGAATGCGCTCGAGATCGTCGACGAGGGTGTCCAAGCTCCCGACCGCCTCGATCGCTACGAGCGCCGAGAGCCCGACCCCCAGCACGGTGGAGTCGACCCGGGCCGTATAGCCGGTGATCACCCCGCGCTCCTCGAGCACCTTGACCCGGCGATGCGCCGCCGGGGTCGAGAGGTTGACGTGGCGACCGAGCTCGGCGAAGCTCATGCGACCGTCGTTGGTCAACAACTGAATGATCTTCTGGTCGATGCGGTCCAATTGAGGTAATTTCGTACGAAGTCGCCTGGCGCGTGGAACGATAGTGCGTAATACTGTGTTTGACAAACGCACGCGGACGAAATCGCCCAGGAGGTCGCGACCGCATGGCGACTCAAGCCATCCCCGCCCCGATCCCAAGACCCGTCGACGGTCCGGGGATGTGGCGCGGCGACGGACGAGCGGTCCTCGCCGGCAATGAGCTCATCGTCAAGGGCGCGCTCGAGGCGGGCGTCTCGCTGATCACCGGCTACCCCGGATCGCCGGTCGCCGAGGTGTTCCTGGTCTGCGAGGAGCACGCCGCAGCTCTTGCCGAGCTTGGCGTGGAGGCGATCCTCGCCAACAACGAGGCCCAGAGCGCGGCGATGCTGAACGGCGCCCGCCAGGTGCCGGGGGCGCGTTCCATGACGGTCTTCAAGAGCGTCGGCGCGTACGTGGCGCTGGACGCCCTCGCGATCGCCAACTCCGCCCAGGCCGCGACCGGCGCGGCTGCGATCGTTGTGGTCGGAGACGACACACTGAGCTCGTCCACCCAGGTCGGGGCCGACAGCCGCGTGACGATGAGCGCCGGACGCATCCCCGTGCTCGAGCCGGCCACCTCGCAAGAGGTCAAGGACCTCATCCGTCTGGCGTTCGACCTGTCGGCCGAGTCGGGGCTGATCGTGGCGGTCATGGTCACAACGACCCAGGCCGACGGCGCGGCGGTCGTCGAGCTCACTCCCAACCTGGAGCCCCAGGTCGGGCCGCACCATCGCTTCGCGCTTGACACCCGTCGTATCCGGCCTGAGCGTGCGGTCTCGCTGCCGCCGTTCACCTCCACGCTCGAGGACGACCTGCTGCACCGGCGGATCCCCGCGTTGCACCACGCGGTTGCCGCCCGCGGGCTCAACCGGGTCGAGTACGCCCGATCGACCCATTCGACCTTCGGCATCGTCACGGCCGGGGCGGCGTACCCGCTGCTTCGCCACGCGCTGCACGAGCTCGGGCTCGACACCCGGCTGCCGATCCTGCGCCTGGCGCTGACCTGGCCAATCGATCGCGGTCCGGTCCGCGACTTCGCCAACCGCGTGGACGAGATCGTGGTGTTCGAGGAGCGGGCGCCGTTCCTGGAGGATCAGGTCCGGACCGCGCTCGAGGGACGGCGGCAGTCGGTCTGGGGCAAGCGGCTGCCCGGCGATGTCGCGGGGACACCCGACGGGCCGGGCATGGAGCCCGATACCGCCGTGCTCGCGCTGGCGCGACTGGTGACCGCGCGACCCGAGGCGTTTCCCGTCGAGGCGGTCCGGCGTGCGCACGATGCCCTGGGCAAGACCGCCCCCGTGGCTCCGGTCGTCATCGCCCGCACGCCGACGTTCTGCGCCGGCTGCCCGCACCGCGGGACGAGCAACCCGATGAGCATCGTGCGCGAACGCCTGCGCGACGCCGACTACATGCGCCGCGTGCACAACCGTGAGCCGATCGACGTGATCGCCCACGGCGGCATCGGCTGCTACTCGATGAACTACCTGCCGCCGTTCAACGAGATGAACAACCTGTCGGCGATGGGCCTGGGGGGCGCCACCGGCGCAGGCACCGCCCCCCTCGTCACCAACAAGCACTACACGCTGGTCGGTGACGGGACGTTCTTCCACGGCGAGATGTCCACGATCGCCAACGCGATCAAGCAGAACCAGGACATCCTCTACATCATCCTGGACAACAAGAACACCGCGATGACCGGCCACCAGGGCACGCCCGCCAGCCAGACGGACCTGATGGGGCGCCCCCAGAACCCCCTCGAGATCGAGGGGATCGTGCGGGCGATGGGCCCGGGGTTCCTGGCCCGGTCGAATCCGGACGACCGCGACGCGCACATGGCGCTCCTCGAGCGGGCGATGCTGATGGACGGCACGCGCATCGTGATCGCCGACAAGGAGTGCGCGATCACCTCCAACCGGCGGCTTCGCGGCGAGCGGGCCAAGGTCGTTCGCGAGACCGGCTACCTGCCGACGATCACGCGGTACAACGTCGCCGAGGAGGTGTGCGAGAACTGCCGGGAGTGCGCCACGGGAACCGGGTGCCCCGGCCTGGCCGTGGTCGACACGCCGTTCGGCGAGAAGATCGCGATCGACGGCGAGGTCTGCGTCGACGACGGCTACTGCGCCAAGATCAAGGCGTGCCCCAGCTTCGAGCTGGTCACGGTCACACGATCGTCGGCTCCCGCGTCCGTCGCGGCCGTCGACGCGCCGTTGCCGCCGGACCCCCACATCGCGGTGGCAAGCCCGGACGGCTGGTCGGTCTACATGGGCGGAGTCGGCGGCCTTGGTATCGGCGTCGTGTCGCGCGTGCTGACCGAGGCGGCGGCGTCCGCGTTCGCCGAGGTCGACACCTACCACAAGAAGGGCCTCGCCCAGCGCGGCGGCGGCGTCTTCTGCGACATGGTCATGCACGACGGCGCACGCGTCCGTTCGGCGCTCATACCGGACGGGCACGCCGACCTGGTGCTGGGACTCGAGGCGATCGAGGGCATCAGGGCCCTGGCCAAGGCGTCGCCCGACCGGACCGTCGCCGTCCTCAACACGTCCGTGCGGCCCACCACCACAGTGTTGATGGGGCAGGCATCGCCGCCCGACGACGTCGTCGCGATGGCGCGCGAACGCACGCGCCCGGACGGCCTGCTCGCGCTCGATTTTGCGACCGCGTGCGAGGAACAGCTCGGGGACCGGATCTACGCCAACATCGCGTTGCTGGGCGCCGCGTGGCAACTCGGGTGGCTGCCGATGCCGCGCCAGGCGATCCAGGATGCGATCCGCTCGGTCACCGGCCGGCGGTCGGACGCGAACGTCGCGGCGTTCAACCTGGGTCGGCGGCTCGCGGTCGGCGCACCCGAGGCGAGGACGCCGCAGACGACCGACGAGCTGGTTGCGCGTGAGGCCGGCTGGATCCGCGGCGACGCCGACCGAATTGCGTTCGGCGAGTTGGTCACCCGCGCTCGGGACTTGGGCCTGGACGACGAGCTGGTCGGAATGCTCGCCCCACGGCTTCCCGAGCTGCTCGGGTGGGGTGGACGGGCGTACGCCGAGCATTACCTGGACCTCGTCGAGCAGGTCCACACCACAGGCGCGGGCACGCATACGGCAGCGGCCATCCACAACCTGCACCGCACGATGTGCATCAAGGACGAGGTGTTCGTTGCGCATCAGCTGACGACCGAGAAGAAGTACGCCCGCGACCGTGCGCGGTTCGGGATCGACGCCTCGCGCGGGGATCGTCTGAGCTACGTCCACCTCAACCGTCCGGCGTTCGTGATCCTGGGTAAGGAGATCGAGTTCGACATGAAGACCACCGACTGGATGCTCCGGCTGGTTCGTCGCGGCCGCGTCCTGCGGCGCCTCATGCCCGCGTGGCACAAGCGCGAGCGGGCGTTCCGGGAGTGGTACGAAACCGAGGTCGTCGGCGCGGTGTGCTCGGGAACGCTCATCGGATCGAGCGCCGAGGAGGCGCTGCGCCTGCCCGAACGGGTGACCGGCTTCCGCCAGATCCGGTATCCCAAGGAGGATGTGGCGCGAGCGCGCTTCGCAGCGCTCCTGCGCGAGGCGCGCTGAGCCATGGCGATCACCGGTAGCGTTCCCCGCGATATGACGATCGTCGACGGATCGGTCGGCCCGTACGAACGGGTCGTGTGGGCCCATGACGCGGCGAGCGGTCTTGAGGCGATCGTGGCGGTCCACTCCACGGCGCTCGGGCCCGCCGTCGGCGGCTGTCGCTTCCATCCCTACCCCGACCAGGCCACCGCGATGCTGGACGCCCTGCGGCTGGCCGAGGGCATGACGTTCAAGTCGGCGGCTGCAGGCCTGGATCTGGGCGGTGGCAAGTCGGTGATCATCGGCGACCCGCGCACGGCCAGGACACCGGCGCTTCTGACGGCGTTCGCCGCAGTGCTCGATCTGCTGGAGGGGCATTACTACACGGCCGAGGACGTCGGGACGTCCTCCGGCGACATGGACTTCCTACGCTCACTCACCCCCTATGCCCTCGGTGTCAGCCCCGAGATGGGTGGCTGTGGCGACCCGTCGCCCTACACCGCACGCGGTGTCGTCGCAGCGATGCGCGCCGGGTGGGAGGCCTCGACCGGAGCCCGCTCCCTGGGCGGCGCCCGCGTCGCGGTGCAAGGTGCGGCTGGGAAGGTGGGCGCCTGTGTCGCACACCTGGTAGCGATCGAGGGCGCCACGCTCGTGCTCTCGGACATCGACGCCGGCCGGCTCGCGCCCGTCGCGGCAGACACCGGCGGCACCGTCGTCGGCCCGGACCAGGTCCTGGGCATCGAGTGCGACATTCTCTCACCGTGCGCCATGGGCGGGGTCCTCGGCGACGTCACGGTCGCGGACCTGCGGTGCAGGCTGATCTGCGGGGCCGCCAACAACCAGCTCGAGAGCGATGAGGCGTCCGTCCTGCTCCAGGCGCGGCAGATCGACTACGTGCCCGATTTCGTCGCGAACGCCGGCGGGATCATCGCGATCGCCGAGGAACGCGACGGGTTCGACCCAGACCATGCGATGGCGCTGGCCGACGGCATCGGCGACACCGTGCGCGAGATCATCGGCGAGGCCAAGACCGAACGCACGAGCGCGCTCAGCGTGGCCCGGCGTCGCGCCGCACACCGCCTCGCGCTCGCGACCGCGTGAACGAGGAGCTGACCGAGCAGCAGGTGTTGCTGCGAAACACCGTCAGGGAGTTCGCCCAAGGCGAGATCCTGCCGGTCGCCGAGGCCCTGGATCGGGAGTCGCGGTTTCCGTACGCGATCGTCGCGAAGCTGGGCGAGCTGGGACTGATGGGCATGCCCGTGCCCGAGGAGCTGGGCGGAGCGGGCCTCGACACTCTCTCCTACGCCATCGCGATCGAGGAACTGGCGCGTGTGGACTCGAGCGTCGCGATCACCGTCGCGGCGCACACGTCATTGGGGACGATGCCGATCGTGATGTTCGGCGACGACGCGCAGCGGGAGCGGTGGGTACCCGAGCTCGCGTGCGGGCGCATGTTGGGCGCATTCGGCCTGACCGAGCCGGACGCCGGGTCGGATGCGGGCGCCACGCGTACGCGCGCCGAGGCGCAGCCCGACGGCGGCTGGCAGATCAACGGCTCCAAGATGTTCATCACCAACGCCGGCACCGACATCACCGGCTGTTGCACGATCACGGCGCTGACCGCTCCCGGCGAGGTCACCAACTTCATCGTCCCGGCCGACGCGCCCGGCTATGTCGCGGGACCGGCGCTCCACAAGATCGGCTGGCGGGCCAGCGACACGCGCCCGCTCAACTTCGACGGGCTCCACGTCGGGCCTGACGCGATGTTGGGGCCCGCGGGGCAGGGCTTTCACCAGTTCCTCAAGGTGCTCGACGGCGGGCGCATCAGCGTCGGGGCGATCGGGCTGGGCCTGGCGCAGGGCGCGTTCGAGCTGGCGCTACGCCACGCCAAGCAGCGACGCCAGTTCGGCAAGGCGCTGGTGGGCTTCCAGGTCGTGCAGTTCCAACTGGCCGAGATGGCGACCGAGATCACCTCGGCCCGCAGCCTGCTGTACCTGGCCGCGCGCATGAAGGACGCCGGCGAGCGGTTTACCAAGACCGCCGCGATGGCGAAGCTCGTGACCGGCCGCCTGGCCCAGACCGTCGCCGAGCGCGCGCTTCACCTGCACGGCGGCTACGGCTGGATGGAGGAGTCCCCCGTCGCCCGCTTCTACCGCGACGCCAAGATCCTCGACATCGGCGAGGGCACCGTCGAGGTCCAGAAGATGGTCATCGCCCGAGCGATCGGGGCTTACGAGAGCTAAGTGGTCGCTCTCGCAAGTACAACCTCGTATCCCGGCTGCAAACCTTCGCCAGGCGGTGTCCTCGGTCTCACCGTTATGGGTACCGATAGCGGCAAGACACTGCGTCCTTGCCTGACTCGGTTTTCGCTCGGGAACGTGCC
>CAYMSM010000035.1:0-13386 GCA_964393105.1 uncultured Bifidobacteriaceae bacterium | reverse complement strand
GGACTACGTCCTGGAGCGACCGCACACGGCGACCGTCTACGGCCTTGTCGCGTCGATGCAAAGCGGGCGGTTCACCGTCGAGGACCTCCTGGAATTCCTCGCCGAGGGGCCGACCGAGGAATGAAGCAACCATGACCGCTGCGATCGGCGCACGCACGATCGCCCCGATTGTCGTGATCATCCTGCTCGTCGCGTTGATCGTTCTCTTGTCGGTGCGCAAACGTCGTAGGGGTTAGCGGTCGCCCTCCCCGTCGAACGGCACAATGTGCTTCGCGACGATCTCGGCCGCACCCGCGTCGAGGGCCTGCATGGCCTCTGCGATCGACGCTGAGAGAGGGCGGGCGATCCGGGCCCGTCCGGCTGCCTCCTCCAGCTCACGCAACGACGCGACCAGCGCGTCGGCCAGGCGATCCTGAATCGCCACGAGCGGCTCGGTGCCCTCGACGTATCGCTCATACTGCCGGCGCGCGAGGTCGTGGAGCCGGATGCCGACCTCGAGTTGCGGAAGCGACGCAACCGCGCGCTCGAGGGCGGCCCGCCAGTGCGCCAGCTCCTGCGCGGACGCGTGAAGCGCGCTCAGCGCATCACGAAGCTCCGCGCCCTCGACGTGCGCCCCAAGCGAAGACGCCGCGGCGGCGAGGATGTCCAGCTCACCCTGCTCGACGAGGGTCTCGGCGTGCTCGACGAGCAGGACGCACGTCGCTGCTTGGTGGACGCGCCGAGGGTCCCGTTCGACCTCCAGGTCGGCGTCGAGGCACAGGAACCGTGGACCATCAAAGGCACAGAGGTACCAACGGAGGTCGGGTGCGGGCTCGACGGCACGCACACCGGTCACCCCATCGCCAACGACGGACTGTGCCTGGGCGCGAGCGTCACCGAGGGCCGTGACCAGGACATCGAGAGACGTATGTGCCACGGAGCCAGGGTAGCGATTGGCGCACATGCCCGGCGCACTACGGCGTCGGTTTGTCGCCGCCAACGGTCGGGGAGTTCCCTGCCGGGCCCGAGTGCTCTGTCTCACAAATACCCTTGCGATCTGGCGGCTGCAAAACTCCGCCGGATTCGGTCCGCTTGTGGGGGAGCAGTGGCCTCGGGGGCTGCGTCCTTGTCCGGCGGGTTTTTCACTCGCCATATCGTCAAGGGACTTGTGAGACAGAGCACTAGTATCGACCAGGATGGCAACACCACGCCTTACCGCCTATGGCGGCCTCCCATCGGCATGGGAGCTGGCTGCGCGGATCGGCCCGATCCTGGACGATGTCGCCTTCGATCCGCCGAGCGGTCATGATCGGCTCGCCGCGGTCCTGATCCTGCTCTACGACCGCGACGACGCCCCGCACCTGGTTCTGACCAAGCGGACCGACACCCTGGCGCATCACCCGGGCCAGATCTCGCTGCCGGGAGGCCGCTGGGAAACGGTGGACAGCGATCTGGGCGCCACGGCAACTCGCGAAACCCAGGAGGAGCTCGGCGTCGCGTCCGAATCGGTCCATCTGGTGGGTCGGATGGGCGACGAGCTGACGATGGTCAGCGGGTTCGTCGTGGCGCCGTATGTCGGTGTCGCCGCCGAGGCCCTGCACCCGGTTCCCTGCGAGCGCGAGATCGCCAGGGTACTCGAGATCCCGCTCGCCGAACTCCTCGCCGCCGATGACGCCCTGCCCGAGGCGCCCGACATCGTGACGCTGCGATACCCCCTTCTGGATGAGGACGTCTGGGGCGCGACCGCCCGCATCCTCCACGCCTTTTCAGGGGTCGTCCGCGCCGCCCTGCAGAACCCCGGCGCTGACGTCCTATGAGGGAATGGCCAGCGACGGTCGCGCCGGGAGCTCCGCCTGACCTGCCCGCCCGGCCTCGCCTCCCAGCGCCAGCAGCTCAAGTCGGGCGATATGTGCAGTGAGCTCGGCCTGACGCGGGTGGTCCTGCGTCAGCGACCTGGCGAGCGCGGCGACCCGATCGCGGATCTGCAGCGCGAAGTGAGGTGTCGCCGCACCCACCATCTGCGCAAGCTCGGCTTCGCCGGGAATCGGGTAGTTGTGCTCAAGGACCGTCACGGACGTGATCTTGCCATAGGAGGCCGCTCCGCGGTCTCCTATATGGGTGGTCACCAGTGAGCGTGACGGGAGATGCGCCGGCCACGCACGCCGGTCGATGGCAGTGCAAGGCGGTTGGGGTGTACCTCGAGCTACGCGTCGTACCGGTGCTCCTGTGGTCGTTCTCGGCGATCACGCTGGGATCGGCGCTCGCGTGGGAGGGCTCCGGGCACGTGGGCTGGATGGTGGCCGCATGGACGATCGGACTGTTACTGCAGGGCGCCGTGGCTCACTGCGTCAACGAGCTGACCGATTGGCGATCGGGAACCGATCGCGATCCGGCTCCTCGCGTGCTGAGCGGCGGGAGCAAGGTCCTGCGCGCCGGTCTCCTGACGGAACGCGATTTGGTCTGGATGGGCATCGGCGCGTCGGTGCTCGCAACCGGGTTCGGGGTCTTCGTGGCCGCCGAACGCGGCTGGTGGTTGCTTGTGTTCGGCGCGGTCGGGCTCCTTGGCGCCATCGTCTACACCTTGCCGCCGATCGCAGCGGCCTACGTTCCCTTCGCCGGCGAGGGTGTCGCAGTGGTGTGCGTCTGGGCCTGTGCGCTGGGGGGCTTCGCGGTACAAGCCGGGGCGATCTCCTCACAGATCGTGTTGGTGGGCGCGAGCCACGCGGCCTACTGCGTGTCGATGCTGATGTTCCACCACTACCTGGACCGCGGTCCCGACGCGCGAGCCCGCCCTCCAAAAACCACAACGGTTGTCCGTCTCGATCGAGCCGCCCGCGCGTACGGGCTCGCCTGGGCGGGACTGGCCGCGACGACGGCGGCGCTGGGGGCAATCGTCGTCGATACCGCCCTGGTTCCGATGATCGTGGCGGGAGCGCTCGCCATGGCGCTTCATGCCCGCGTCGACCTGGACGATCCCATCGCCGTGACCCGGGCCGAGACACTCGTGATCGTCGCGGGCATCGCCGCCGCGATCACGACCAGTGTCCTGCTGGCCCCGACCCTCTGGTGGGTGGCCATCATCCCGGTGGTTCTCGTTCCCCTCGAGGGAGCGATCGCCGCCCGCTGGATCGCGCCCGCCCTCCCCGCTGCCCAAGGCGACCAGCGCTTGTAAGGGTACGTAGAGGAGTACGGCCCGGCCTCGTGCGCGCTTCCAATAGTCTCGATGGCATTCGGCGGCTGTAAACCTCGGCTCTCGAGTCCCACTTCCCCATCCCGCGAGCTTCTGGGACAGCGGGCTCACCGATCGACCGCGACCGTAGCGATGGGGTATCGGAGCAGCGTGTGCCACCATACCTGGCATGTTCCAGAGTTATCCACAGGGGACCTTCCAGCTGCGTTCTACGGGAATCCCGCATCGTGCGGCCAGGACCGGGAAGGGTGCGCTGAAGAGCTCCCAAAACCGGCTTGGACGGTGAATCGACTCGATTATCATCGCGTCCCAGTGAATCGAGTGCCGCCATGGCGATGAGAGATGACGACAAGCTGGTTCGCCAGCTCTCGCTCGTTGCGTTCCTGATGTCCCAGCATCGGCCGGTGACGGCTGACGAGATCCATGAGAACGTCGAGGGCTACGGGGGGATGAGCGAACAGGCATTCCTGCGACGCTTCTACTCGGACCGCAGCGAGCTCGAGGCCATGGGCTTCTCGCTGACGGTCGAGCGGCCGGGCGACGACCCGTTTCAGGGTGATCTGTACGCGCTCCCACCCGAGAGCTACTACCTGCCGCCCATCGACTTCGACGAACCCGAGTTGTCTGCGCTCCAGACGTGCCTCTACCTGCTCGAGGGCCAGTTCGCCTACGCCGAGCCGCTGCGCCTCGCGCTGCAGCACCTGACGCTGGGCCGACCGAGTCCACTTGACGATCACGCCGCACGCACCGTTGCCGTCAACCTCTTGGGGCCCTCGTACTCGAGCGATGTGGCGACGTACCTGACAAAGATCGAGTCGGCGATCGGCCGGCGAAAGACAATCCGCTTCTCGTATTACTCGATCGGCCGCGATGAGCGCTCTCAGCGCGAGGTCGATCCGTACAGCCTGCTGTACGCGGCGGGCAACTGGTACATGGTTGGCCATTCGCACGAGCGCGACGCGACCCGGATCTTCCGGCTCTCGCGCATCGACGGGCGCATCACCTTCAAGTCCCGCGCCGAACACGACTTCGCGTCCCCTCGCGACTTCGACCTGTCGCCCTACCGGGACCGCGCCCCGTGGCAGCTGGCCGAGCCGACGGAGGCCGCGACGATCGCGCTGACGTCCACGATCGCATGGTGGGTGGAGCAGATGTTCGGGCAGTACGGGAGCTTCGAGCCCCAGGCGGATGGAACCGGCCTGTTCACGACGCCGTACGGATCCAAACGCGAGCTGCTGACGTGGATCCTGGGCCTTGGCGTCGACGCCGAGATCGTCGGTCCGCCCGAACTTCGAGCTGCGGCCATCAGTGCCCTGGAGCTCGTCGCGGACCGGCACACCGCCGAACCGCAGGATCGCGACGTGACGCCGTCGATCACGGTATCGGTGTCCGAGAAGCGCAGCCCCGTGAGCTCCGGGCCTGCGACGGCGCCGGATCGGGTCGTGCCCGCCGAGCGCTTCACGCGTCTTCTCGCCCTGATGACGCGCCTGCTCGCAGCGTGCGGCAAATCCCGCGATGGACACGTCCCGTGCGTCGAGTTGCGAACCGGGCTCAACCTGTCCCAGCGGGAGCTCGAGAACGACCTGGGGTTGCTCAACCTCATCAACTTCGGCGGCGGGTGTTATGCGCTGTTTGCCCAGGTCGTCGACGAGGCGGTCTCGGTTCAGAAAGAGACGTACGGCGAGCAGTTCGCCCGACCCGCCCGCCTTTCGCCACTCGAGGCCAAGGCGCTCTTGTGGGCCCTCGAGTTCATCGGGGATCGTCTGCCGGTGGGCAAGGACGATCCGCTTGCCTCTGCTCGCGGCAAGATCGAGGCCGCGATCGGTGAGGACCGCTTGCCGCCGATCGAGCTGGGACGCGTGCAGACCGCCAACGCCGCGGTGGCGGCGGCGATCACCCGCGCGATCCGCGAAGACCGCGTCCTCGACGTCGAGTACTGGACCGAGGCTCGGGGAGCGATCACGTCGCGATCGATCGAGCCGCACCTTCTTGTCAACGCCCGCGACGCCTGGTACGTCGTCAGTTGGTGCCGCCGCGCGGAGGAGCAGCGCACGTTCCGGCTGGACCGGATTCGCAGCGCCCGGGTCACCAAGCAGCGCTTCACGCGCAGGAGCGAGATGACCGCCGGGCCGTACCTGCCGTGGGGCGACCGTCCGCAGGGGGCGGGTGGAACGCTCGCGCAGAGCGCGTCGGTGTGGTGCAGCCCCAGCGTCGCGCGGTGGCTCGAGGAGGAACATCCTTCCAGCGAGCCGCACAGCGACGGCTCCGTCCTGGTCGAGATCCCGTACGCAAGCGAGGCGTGGCTGGTCAAGGAGCTCGTCAAGCACCAGGGGGAGGCCGTGTTGTTCGAGCCGCTTGCCACCCGTCGCACGGTCGCCAAGGAAGCCGAGGCGATCCTCAAGCGTTACCGCGCCCGACGCAAGCAGACACGCCGCACCACCGCGCAATCAAGTTCCTCACGCCGCTCCCGGTGAGGGCCTGCGCAGTTCCTGCGCGAACCGTCACCTAACCGAGCGGCGACGCCCAAAACCGCTGGGCGTGGCCACGCACGATGTAGCCCTCGAGTTCGAGACGTCCCAGGGCGGCGGCGATGGCGGCTGCATCGCCTCCGACCCGGGCGCCGATCTCATCCGCACGTAGGGGCTCTCTGCCGAGGAGTTCGTAGACCTGACCGTCGAGGCCTTCGGGCAGCCCGCACGCGGGGAGGCTTGGCGCGGCGCTCTGCCAGGCGAGGTGCGGGCATTCTGCGATGACGTCCTCGACGTTCTCGCACATCGCCGCTCCCGCGCGAAGCAAGGCGTTGCAGCCCACCGACGCCACGGCGCCGGGCGCCCCGGGGACCGCCAGGACCGGTCGCCCCTGTTCCAACGCGAAGTCCGCGGTGATGAGGCCGCCCGAGCGCTCCCCCGCCTCCACGACGACCACCGCGTCCGCGATCCCGGCGACGATGCGGTTGCGTGCAGGGAATCGCCAGGGTGCAGGCTCCGTACCAGGCCAATACTCGGAAATGACGGCACCCGAGGTGAGGATCTCGGAGCGTAATCCGTCGTTCGTTCGTGGGGAGCTGACATCCACTCCGGCGCCCAGCACCGCGATGGTCGGTCGACCGGCGCCGAGCGCGCCCGCGTGGGCTTCAGCGTCGATCCCGAGGGCCAAGCCGCTCACCACATATGCTCCCCGGGACGCGAGCGCCCCTGCCAGACCGTGCGCGAATCGCATGCCGAAGGTCGTCGGGCGTCGACTTCCGACAACCGCGATCACCGGAACGTCACACGCCGGCGTGCCGGGTGCGGCCCCCAGCACAAACAGCCCGAACGGCGGATCCGGGATCTCCGCCAGACGCGCCGGATAGCAGGGATCGCCGATGCAGACGTGCGCGATCCCCCGGGCCTCAAGCGCACGGTGCTCGCCATCTGCGTCGAATGCGCGCCTGAGCGCAAGCACGTCACCGAGGGCCCGCGAGTCGATGCGAAGTAGTCGCTCCAACGCGGCCGGGGCGGCCCCCCACAGCCGCGCTCCTCCGCCGGCCGCGCGAGCGGGACGCTGCAGATCCCGCCCCAGGAGTGCAGCCAGACGAGCCAAGCCCAGCTGCCAGCTCACGCCACCCGCCCAGTGGGCGTGAACGTGCCGGCGGTGCGATATTGAAGTGCCTCGGCGATGTGCTCGCTCGTGACGCGCTCGGCGCCTGCCAAGTCCGCGATCGTTCGGGCGACCCGAAGCAGTCGATCGTGACCCCGAGCCGACAGTCCGTGGCGATCGACGGCTCTGGTCAGAAGCGCCCGGCCGTCGTGGTCCAGCGCGCAGGCCGCGCGTGCCTGCGTCGGCGTCAGGTCGGCGTTGATGACCGCCTGCCCGCGGCCGCGGGCATGGGCGCGCGCGAGTTCGACCCTGGTGCGCACCACCACGCTGGCCTCCCCCGAGGGCGCGGTGCCGACGATCTCGTCGGCTTCGAGGCGCGGCACGTCGATCTGGATGTCCAGGCGATCGGCGACCGGTCCCGAGATGCGCGCCCGGTAGGCCTCTTGACGCCCAGGGGCGCAGGTGCAGCGCCTGCGCGCATCGCCGTCAAAGCCGCACGGGCACGGGTTGCCGGCACAGACCAGAAGCGGCCGGGCCGGGAACCGTGCGGTGACCATGCCGCGCGTCACGTCGACCCACCCCTCTTCGAGGGGCTGGCGCAGGGCGTCCAATGCCGCTGGCGCAAATGCGCAGACCTCGTCCAGGAAGAGCACGCCGAGGTGTGCCAGCGTCACCTCACCTGGTTGGGGGGAGCGCCCGCCCCCGACGAGGCCGACCGCCGAGATCGTGTGATGGGGCGCCCGGAAGGGACGTGCGTCGACCATCGGCTTTCCGTGCGGCAAGATCCCCGCGACCGAGTGGATACGGGTCACGACGATGGCGTCGTCCACATCGATCGCCGGCAAGATCCCGGGTAGACGCCGCGCGAGCATCGTCTTGCCACCGCCGGGCGGACCGATCATCAACAGGCTGTGACCACCGGATGCGGCGACCTCGAGCGCTCTTCGTGCGGCAACCTGACCTCGGATGTCACCCAGATCGGGTCCGCATCGCATGTCGCAGGTGGCGAGGATCCGGTCCGGATCGAGGAGCGGCGCGTCGACCGATGCCCGCCCCTCCAGCACGTCGACGGCATGGCGTAACCCGCTGACCGGCACGACCTGGATACCGCGGACGAGTGAGGCCTCCGCTCCGTTGACCGCCGGCACGAGCAGAAACTTCCAACCATGTCGCGCCGCGTGCTCGGCCATGGCGAGCGATCCCGTGACCGGTCGGATCGAACCGTCGAGTGCGAGCTCCCCCACCGCGCCGACCCCGATGAGTGCCCTGCCGGCCAGCTGGTCGGACGCCGCAAGCAGAGACAACGCGATCGGCAGGTCGTACTGCGGCCCGGCCTTGCGCAGATCCGCCGGAGCCAGGTTGACAACGATGCGGCCGCGCGGGATCTCGAAGCCCTGATTGGAGACGCCGGAGCGCACGCGCTCACGCGACTCCTGGACGGCCGCGTCGGGAAGGCCCACGACCGCGAACGCCGGGACTCCCCGGCGCAGGTCCGCCTCGACCTGGACCGTCGCTGCGACAAGCCCGATCAGGGCTGGGCTGA
Source organism: uncultured Bifidobacteriaceae bacterium (assembly GCA_964393105.1). Taxonomy (GTDB): domain Bacteria; phylum Actinomycetota; class Thermoleophilia; order Miltoncostaeales; family Miltoncostaeaceae; genus CALMEC01. The sequence continues at coordinate 5,095 of CAYMSM010000035.1, read as the reverse complement.
CGAGTTTGGCGACCACGCCGAAACCGTTGCACTGCAACGTGTTACAGCGCTGCACGTAGATGTGCCAATAACGTCACGTGTGTGTGTCAATTCACGTGACATCTCGCAAGCGCGTCGACAATTGACACAAAGTCGAGCGTGAATTGACACACCTACGTGTCGCGCTGTGACACGTCGCCCTGCAACGGTCTCCCCATGCCCGAACATGGACACCGTGGAGAGGCCCTCGCCGGACGGCATCTCGTCCGGCGAGGGTGGAAGATCGTCGCGCGCAACTGGTCGGGTGCAGGCGGCGAACTCGACATCGTTGCGCTACGCGCGGGGGTGCTGGCGTTCGTCGAGGTCAAGACGCGGGCAGAGACATCCGAGCTGGACGATCCCATCCGTCACGCCCAACGCGGTCGCATGATCAATGCCGCGCGACTCTTTCTGGCCCACCGCCCCGACCTGTCGGGGGTGTCGGCTCGATTTGACGTCATCGCGATCGACATGAGCCGTCGCCGGCGTCGCGTCGATCACATCCCGGGGGCGTTCGAGATGGACGCATCCGTGGATACGCCCCCGTCCCCCTCGAACAGATACATCTCCGGGTATGCGACCGAACGGAACGATCGTCTGTGAAGCGGGCTCAGGCCACCGGACCGCAGTGCATCCTGGTGCTCCCGCGTCGCATACCCCACGTGCCGCGCGAAGCCGAATCGGGGCCACCTCGCGTGTGCAGGCCCGACCATCATGCGGTCCCGAGTGGTCTTGGCGATGACCGATGCGGCCGCCACGGCAGCGGACGTGGCATCACCATCGATGACGGCCTGGTGGTCAGGCGCCGGGTCGGGCAGCCGGAACCCGTCGACGACGCAGGCATCGGCCAGCGGATCGATCGAGGCCAGGCACTCCGCCAGCAGGCGCAGGTTGGACGTGTGCAGGCCATCGCGGTCGATCGTCGGGGCGCACGCGGCCCTGACGACGACCTGCTGGGCGTGACACACGATGGCCGAAGCGAGGCTTGCGCGCGCCGCCGCTGTCAGACGCTTGGAGTCATCGAGCCCGGCCAGGTCGCGTCTGGCCGCCCGGGTGAGCAACTCGAGGTCGAACGCCACCGCTGCGGCCACGAGCGGGCCGGCCAGACACCCACGCCCGGCCTCGTCGGTACCGGCGACGACCCTGACGCCGAGCCTACGATCGAACCGGAACAGCGACGCGGTCCGTTTCGCTGCGCTCGTGCGTGGCGGCATGCGAGCGAGAACGCGGAATCAGCGCTAGCGCTGCTTCTCGCGGACGCGCGCCTTCTTGCCGACCTTGCCGCGCAGGTAGTAGAGCTTGGCCCGGCGAACATCACCCTCGACAATGCGCTCGATACGCTCGATCTTGGGCGAATGCACCGGGAACGTACGCTCGACACCAACGCCGAAGCTCTGCTTGCGCACCGTGAACGTCTCGCGCGACGTCGAGCCCTGCCGCTTGATGACGACGCCCTCGAAGACCTGCACCCGCTGGCGCTGACCCTCGATGACCCGGAAGTGCACCTTGACGGTGTCGCCCGCCTTGAATTGGGGGACATCGTCTCGGAGCTGCATGCGCTCCAGGCTCTCGATGACGCTGCTCACACACGCTCCTTCGGGGATCGGTCCGCAAATCAGCGGGCATCCTAGCACCCAGGCCCGTACCCGCGATACGGACGAACGCGTTCCTCACGCCAGCGCTCGATCGCCGCGTGATTGCCCGACAGCAGCACAGCGGGAACGCCCCAACCGCCGAACTCGGCGGGGCGCGTGTAGTGGGGGTGCTCGACACCACCACCGAGGGCTTGGCCGAACGACTCGCGCTCCAGGCTCTCGGGGTTGCCGAGCGCACCTGGCAGGCGTCGCCCGACGGCGTCGATGATCGCCATTGCCGCGACCTCGCCACCGGCAAGCACGAACGGCCCCAGACAGATCGCGTCGTTGGCCAGATGCTCGTGCACCCGCTCGTCGAAGCCTTCATACCGTCCGCACAGGAGCACGAGCTCGTCGGACGAGCCGAGCGCCAGCGCAACCGAATCGGAGAACTGACGCCCGCGCGGCGTCAGGACGACCACACGGCGACGGTCACGCACCTGCTCGGCCGGCTCGTCGTAGACCGCCTCCAGGGCGGCAGCCACGACGTCGACGCGCAGAAGCATTCCCGCGCCTCCGCCATACGGCGCGTCGTCCACCTGCCGGCCCACCAGCGGCGAGCTGTCGCGATAGGAGAAACAGCGCACCTCGAGCCCTGACGCGATGCCGGCTTGGGCCAGGTGCCGGGGTCGACGCATCCAATCGAACCACTCGGGAAAAAGCGTGAAGACGTCAATCCTCACGGAGGGTCCCCCAACAGGTCGTCCCGGATCAAAACGCGGCGAGCGGCCAGATCGAGCCCGGTCACCGCGTCCTTGGTGAAGGGCACGAGGATCTGTTGCCCGGCTTCGGTCGTGACGACGAGCGCGTCGTTCGCGGCGCCGGGAGAGACCTCGGTCACCGTGCCGAGGACGGCATCTCCGGCGCAGACCACGCAGCCGACCAACTCACGCACGTAGAACTCGTCGGGCTCGACGATCGCGGCCAGCCGATCGGGCGAGACCGAGACCGTGGCCCCGGTCAACGCAGCGGCGTCCTCGCGAGCATCAACGCCGCGAATACGGACCAGGACGCCGCGATCGACCGGCCGCAGTGCGATGACCTCGGCCGCGCGCCCAGGGCCCGCACCGGCGCCGGCCAACATCACGTGATCTCCTGGGCGTACCGTCATGAGCGTCGCACCGGTCGGTAGCACGCGCATCTCACCGCCGACGCCATGCGGTCGCCCGATCCGACCGATCACGACCAGGTCGTCGGCCACTGCCGTTCGTGCTCCACTAGTCGACGATGTCGAGCGTCGCGCGGGTGCCCTGGGAGCGCCCGGCGGCCTGGGTGATCGAACGCAGTGCGTATGCGATCCGCCCGCCGCGGCCGATGACCTGGCCGCGCTGCCCGTCGGGCACCACGAGCTCGAACACCACCCGGTCCCCGTCCTCGCGTACATCGACCCGCACGTCCTCCGGCGACTCCACCAGGCCACGCGCGAGCGTCGCGATCATCCCTTGGATGGCCGCGGAATCGGCCACTTAGGCCGCCGAAGCGGCGGTGAGCGCGTCGGCCTCGGCGATCTTGATGAGCTTGGCGACCGCTGCCGACGGCTGCGCGCCCTTGCCGATCCAGTCCCTGACCTTCGGCAGGTCGAGCACGACGAGCGACGGCTGGAGCTGGGGGTTGTAGCGGCCTACCGTCTCGATGTTGCGTCCGTCCCGCGGAGAGCGGGCGTCGGCGACGACGACTCGGTAGATCGCGTTCTTCTTGCTGCCCACGCGGGCGAGGCGAATCTTGACCACGGTCCTCCCTCGGAAAGTGTCAGCTGCCGAAGAGCTGCTGCGGACGGGCACCTTTGCCGATCTGCTTCATCATCTTCTGCATCTGCTTGAACTGTGCCAGGAGCTGGTTGACGTCCTGGACCTTCGTACCACTGCCGTCCGCGATACGCTTGCGGCGGCTGCCCTTGATGATGTCCGGCCTGCGTCGCTCGGCCGGGGTCATGCTTCTGACGATTGCCTCCACGCGATCGAGTTGACCGTCGTCGATGTCGGCATCCTTGAGCTTCGCCGCTTGGCGGAACCCGGGGATCATGCCGAGAATACCGCTAATCGGACCCATCTTGCGTATCTGCTGGATCTGTTCGAGGAAATCGTCGAGCGTGAACTCGCCGCCACGGATACGTTTGCCCAGCTTTTCGGCGCTTTCGTGGTCGATCGTCTGCTCGGCCTTCTCGATCAGGCTGAGCACGTCCCCCATGCCGAGAATCCGCTGAGCCATGCGATCCGGGTGGAACGCCTCGAGGTCGTCGACCTTCTCGCCGGTGCCGACGTAGAGGATCGGCCTCCCCGTCACGGCACGCACCGACAATGCCGCCCCACCTCGCGCGTCACCGTCGAGCTTTGTCAGCACGACCCCGTCGAACTGCACTGCGGTCTGGAACGCCTGCGCGACCTCGACCGCGGATTGGCCGGTCATCGCGTCCAACGCCAGTACGACCGCGGTCGGCTGAACCTCGGCCTTGACGGCAATGAGCTGCGCCATCATCTCCTCGTCGATCGACAACCGGCCGGCGGTGTCGACGATGACAACGTCGCGCGCGGTCCGGCGGGCCTCGCGGAGACCGTTGCGGGCGACGACGACCGGGTCCTTGGAGTCCTCGCGGTAGACCGGCACCCCGATCTGGCCGCCCAGCACCTCCAGCTGGTCGATGGCCGCGGGCCGCTGCAGGTCACACGCGACGAGGAGCGGCGCACGTCCCTCGCTGCGCAGGTGCCGTGCGAGCTTCGCGCAAAACGTTGTCTTGCCCGAGCCCTGCAGCCCCGCCATCAGGATGACCGTGGGCGGCTTGGACGACATGGGCAGCCGCGCCGCGGTGCCGCCCATCAAGGTGGCGAGCTCCTCGTTGACGATCTTGATGACCTGCTGGTCCGGCGTCAGCGACGACATGACCTCGCTGCCGGTCGCACGCGCCTTGATCGCATCGGTCAGCTGCTTGACGACCGGCAGGCTGACGTCGGCTTCGAGGAGCGACAGCCGGATCGCGCGCATCGCCTTGTCTATGTCCGCCGACGTCAACTTGCCCCGGCCACGTAGACCGGAGAAGACGCCCTGGAGCTTGTCGGAGAGATTCTCGAACATCAGCGACCCGGGATTGTACTCGACGGTAGCCTGGGTCTATGAACGAAGCGGATATCGAAGCGACCCCGACCGGACGGATGCCGACCGATGACGGGTGGTTCATCCTGAACCTCGCTGAGATCGGCTGGGAGACCGTCCAGGGCGGTGGCACATGGTGCACGTTCGAGTCGCCGTCCTCGCCATCGCCGCTGCTCGGGATCGGCGTCCACATCCTCAATCCAGGAGAGAGGCCCGGCTACTACCACGCCGAGAGCGGGCAGGAGGGATTCCTTGTGCTGTCCGGGCAATGCATCGCCATCGTCGAGGGCCGCGAACGGCGGATGCGTCCATGGGATTATCTGCACTGCCCGCCTGGGACGAAGCACATCACGATC
>CAYMSM010000034.1:0-19421 GCA_964393105.1 uncultured Bifidobacteriaceae bacterium | reverse complement strand
GAGTCTCCGTGGCTGCGAGCGTCGCGATACGGCGTCCTCGGCATCGCGAATATGTCCAATATTCCCGACGGCCTGCGTCCACCGCCTCGCTCGCTCTCGCTCACGGATACTGGCACGTCATTTTGATGTCACACCACTAGTCACATCACGACGCCGCCGTTGACCGAGAGGACCTGCCCGGTGATGAAGCGCGCAGCGTCAGACCCCAGGAACGCGATCGCCTCGGCGATCTCCTCAGGTTCCGCCGGGCGGCGCATCGGCGTCGCCCGCACCGCACCTTCGACGATGCGCGCGCCCACCGGGTCCTCACGCAGCCGTGCCTCGAACGGAGTTCGGGTCAGTGCCGGCGAGACGCAGTTGACGCGAACACCGTCGCGTGCGACCTCCCGCGCCAGGGATTTCGAGAAGGCGACCACTGCGGCCTTTGCGCCCGCGTAGACGGCCTCTCCCCATCCACCGACGCGCGCGAGGTCGGACGCGATCGAGACCACGGCCCCGCAGGTCTGGGCGAGGTGCTCCAGGGCGGCGTGGGTACACGCGAGCGTCGACACGTAGTTGACCGTCACGATCTGGTGCCAGAGCGCCGGCGTCGTGTCGCGAAACAGCGCCGGATGGTCCCACCCCGCGCCGTTGACGAGCACGTCCAACCGACCACCCCGGCCGATCGCGGCGGCGACCGCTGCGGCGGCCCCGTCCGGGTCGGCGACGTCGGCGACCACCCAGCCGGTCGAGCCGCCGATCCGGGCCCCCACCTCGCTCACGCGGCCGTCGCGATCGGCGAGCACGACCCGAGCGCCCCGCTCCACCATGAGCCGACCCGTCGCCTCGCCGATACCGCCGGCACCACCGGTGATGAGCACCGAGCGGCCCGACATGTCGAACGAGGAGGAGCTCACCGCGTGCCGCCCACGATCTGGAAGGTGCCGAGCCCGCAGGCGACGGGCGTACCGGCCGCATCCGCCGCCTCGGCCCAGGCGACGACCGTGCGCCTGCCCTGGCTCACGACCCGCCCGCGCGCTGAGAGACGCCCGGGCGTGGCCGGCGCCAGGAAGTTGACCTTGAGCTCGACGGTGGCGCAGCCCTGGTCGGGGACCCGGGCGAGGATCGCGAGACCCATCGCCGCGTCGATCAGGCCCGCCAGCACCCCGCCGTGCGCGGTGCCGTAGGCCTGCAGGTGGCGCTCGTCGATATCGATCCGGAACTCGCTGCCGTCGTCGTCGGCGCGGAGCACCTCCATCCCGACGAGGCGGTAGAAACCGCAGCGGTTCCACGTGACGAGAAGGTCGGCGGGCTCAGACGGCAACGCTCGGCTCCCTGACAAGTGCCTGCGCCGCGAGACGAGCGGCCTCATCCCGTCTGATCTTCCCGGAGGGCGTGGTCGGAAGCTCCTGCACGATCGCGAAGGTCCGTGGGACCTCGTGCGCCGCGAGCCGAGACGAGGCGAACTCGGCGAGGTCCCGCTCGAGCCCCCCGTCGGCGGTGTCGAATGCGGCGACAACCGCGACGACGCGCACCACGCCGACCCGGTCGGGCACTCCGAGCACGGTCACCTCCGCGACACCCGGGTGCTCGGCAAGGACCGCCGCCACGCGGTAGGGATCCACGAACACGCCGCCTGACTTGAACCTGTCGCCGACGCGGCCGACGAACCGGTACGCCCCGTCGCTTCGGCGCTGCACCAGGTCACCGGTGTGCAGCCACCCCCCTGCGAGGGCACGCTCCGTCGCAACATCATCACCCAGGTACCCGGCCATGATCGAGGCACCCCGGACCAGGAGTTGCCCTGTCTCGCCAGGGCCCACCGGACGATCCTCCACATCACAGACCCGCACCTCGAACCCGGGAACCACGTGGCCGACCGAGCCGCGGATCGCGCGCCCGGGACGGTTGGATATATAGAGGTTCGTCGCCTCGGACGAGCCGAGCCCGTCGACGAGCTCGAACCCGAGATGACGGCGCACCTCGTCGAACACCGCCTCGGGCAACGGCTCCCCCGCCGAAACGGCGAGCCTGACTCCCGCGAAGGCATCGCGCACGACGCGTCCGTCCGCGACATGTCGCGCGAGCCGCGCCCAGAACGTGGGCACCCCGAACATCACGCTGACATCGCCCTCCACGCATGCGGCGGCGGCCTGTGACGGCGTGGGGCGTGCACCGTCGATCCACGCACACGCTCCCGCTCCGATCGGGAAGTACAGGCTGTTTCCCAACCCGTAGCTCGCGGCGAGCGACGCCGACGAGTACGTCACGTCGCCCGGCTGGAGCCGCAGGACATGCCGGCCGTAGGTCGCAAGGCACGATGGGATGTCGCGCTGACGGTGGATCGCCCATTTCGGCGGTCCGGTCGACCCAGACGTGAGCAACAGGTATGCCGGATCGGTGCCGCGGGTGGCCGCAGGACCGGGATCGGGTCCCTGGCCGACGTCGAGGCCGTGAGGGCAGATCGATGGCAGATGAGGGGCGAGCCCCGGATCGTTCGAGAGCAGCATGGCGGGCTGCGCCCGGGCAACGGCGTCGCTCAGCCGGTCAGGGGGCAGGTTGCCCGGCACGAGGACTGCGACGGCCCCGACGCGCATCAGGGCGAGGAACGCCACCACCCACGATGGGGAGTCCGGAAGCGCCAACGCGACACGGTCACCGACCGCGACCCCCTGATCGCTCAGGGCGCCCGCGAGCCGGCCGACCCGCCAAGCCAGCTCCTCGCGCGTCCATTCTCCGCCGGGGAACCGGATCGCGGGTCGCTCGGCACCCGCGGGCAGGTGCTCGTCGAGGAGTGCCTCGGCGATGTTGACCCGCCACGCGGGACGGTGCTGGGCGACCGCAACCATGCTCAGCGACGAGCGATGTCGGCGCGAGCGCGATCGGCCGGTACCGCCTCGGCATCGCGCTGCATCTCACGACGAAGTTCGTCCATCGTCCAGAGCACGACGACGTTGTCGCCTGCGAGATCCTCGACCGGACACACCGCCCGGCGGTCGGCCGGGAGTTCCTTGCCGAGGGAATCGAGCAGCGCACACCCGCCGTCGGGACACCGGACGGTGTACCCAAGCCTCCTCGCGATCCCACATGCGCGGGGCTCCCCGGAACGACGGACGTCGGATGCGGTAGCCATTTGGGTCTCCCCCGTCGACGACTGAGCACCGGAATCCTCGGTCGCCCGAGACGCGCGGGCATCGGCGCCCACCCGGAGCTACGACGCGGGCTCGCCGTGGGCTGGCTTCGGAGAAACGCTGAGTGCCAACCGCCGCCGCCCCGAGCAGGCTGTGGCGCCCCGATTACGCACCGGGGCGCACCTGGGCACGCAGACGCTACCTACCAGGCTCTTCGAGCAGGCCACCGGCAATCGCCTGACGCACCATCTCGGCGCGGGAAGCGGCCCGGAGCTTGGTCATGATGTGCGAGCGGTGGCTCTCCACGGTCCGAACGCTCACGTACAACTGCTGCGCGATCTCCTGGTTGGTGTGACCCAGCGCGAGGAGTCGGAGCACCTCGCGCTCGCGCGGCGAGAGCTCGTCGACGGCACCGCGCGATTGGGGCGGCTGCGCCAGCAACGCACCGAGCGAGGGGTGCAAGTATCGCTCCCCGCTGGACACCGCCCGGATCGCGCGGATGAGCTCTTCGTCGACTGCGGTCTTGACGACGTACCCGCTCGCCCCCGCTTCGAAGGCCCGGCGAACATCATCGGCTTCGCCGTGCATTGAGAGCACGACCACCGAGACGTCGGGGTGGAGCTCATGCAAACGCTTGACGCCGGCAAGGCCCCCGATCCCCGGCATCTCGAGGTCCATCAAGACCAGGTTCGGTTGGATGCGCTCGAACGACCGGACCGCGTCCTCGGCAGTGCCGGCCTCTCCGGCGACCTCAAGTCCGTCCTCACGTTCGATCACAAGCCGGAGGCCACTCCGCAGCACGGCGTGGTCGTCGACGATCATGACCCGAATCGATTCATCCATTTGGGACCTCCAGTTCGACGATCACCGTAGTGCCGGCCCGACGGGCCGACTCGATCCGGAGCCCCCCGCCGAGCAGTTGGATACGCTCGTGGATCCCGGCCAACCCCAGGCGGTCGGTCGGGGCCGACGGGTCAAAACCCTTTCCATCGTCCTCGATGACCACCCGCAGCTTGCCGTCGCGGAGACTGGCAACGACGCTCGCGCGGTTCGCATCGCTGTGGCGCACTACGTTCGTCAGGGCCTCCTGGACGACGCGAAACAGCGCGATCTCGAATGCCTCGCCGAGGCCGCCGGGGATCGCTGCCACCGCGACATCGATCGCGATCCCGCTCGAATCCTGCAGTCGCGCGGCCTGGCGTTCGATCGCGCTCGCCAGCCCGTGCTCCCGAAGTCCAGACGGGCGAAGCTCGATGGCAAGCGCACGGAGGTTTTCGGATGTCCGCGCGAGGGCGTGGCGCACCTCGGCCAGGTGGGCCCTACCGGGCTCATCGGTGACATGGTCGTCCATGGCGCGCAGCTGCAGCGCCAGCGCAGTGAGCTCCTGGCCGGCCTCGTCGTGGAGCTCCCGGGCAATGCGCGCACGCTCGGCCTCCTGCGCCTCGATCGCCCGCCGCCACCCGTCGGCGGTCGCGCGTTCGCGGTCCTGGGCCGCTCGCAGCGCCGTCTGCTCCTGCTCGCTGTAGCGCTGAGCGTTGCCGATCGCGACCGCCGCCTGAGCGGCGAGCGTGAGGGCGACGAGCTCGTCCTCCTCGGTGAACGGGCCCTCGAGCCTGTCTGTCACGTACAGATTGCCGAACACCTTCGCGCCGATCCGGATCGGGACCCCCAGGAACGTCGTCATACGAGGATGCTTCGGCGGGAAGCCTGCTGAGCGCGGATCATCCGCAATCGACGCGACGCGGACAGGACGGTCGTCGGAGATGAGCAGCCCCAGCAGTCCGCGTCCCCGTGGAAGCTCGCCGATCACGCGATGCTGCTCGTCGGTGAGCCCCGAGGTGACGAAGGTCGCAAGCCCGGTGCGCTGGGCGTCCAGCACCCCAAGCGCTGCGTATTCGGCGCCCAAGACCTCGCAGGCAGTATCGACGACCCGCTGCAACACCTCGTCGAGCGCGAGCTCGGACGAGAGGACCATCCCCGCGGAAACGAGCTTGACGGCTTTGGAGCGCTCGATCTCAGCCTGATCGCGGGCGGCGTTACGCTCGAGCGCTATCTCGATCATCGCCGCAACGGCATGTGCCGTGTCAATGCGTGACTGGGCAGCCATGTCACCAACTCCCAACGCGACGAGCATGTGCGCTTGCCCCCCGCCGGGCGCGATGCGAATGCCGAGGCCGTGACCGACAGGCGCGCGGTCCGGTGCGCTGATCCCGAGCGACGCGGCACGGTCATCGAACGATCTGACGGCCCCGTCCACGAGGATTCCCGCAAGCGCCGCTGCGGCTTCGGAGGCACCCTGGACTCCCGCGGGGCTCACCGCCGCGACGGCCCAGCCCTCATCGTCATCACCCACGAAGACGAGCCCGATGCCGGCGCCCGTCGCGCTCCTCCAAGCCTCGGCGATGCTCTCAACCAAGGCTGTTGGGGTAGCCGCCGCCCCCAACCGTGCCACCGCCTCCGCGACGTCCCTCCTTGCGCTCACCCTCACCGACCTCATCCGAGTTGCCAGCATGGAACGCTACCGTGAGGTCGCAGTATGCGCAGGAATGTCAGCGTCGATGACGATATGGGTCACCGGGAGTTGGAAACAGGCCTGTGCCCTCTCAACGACACCCCGCTCGAGCCAATTCGACCGCTCAGTCGGGTGCGTTGCGATGATGACCTCGTCCGCGGCGAAGCTGACGAGGGCGTCCTGAAGGGCAAGGACCGGGTCTGCATCTGCGACCTCACCCCGCGGATGTAGACCGAGCTTGGCGAGGGTCGCGACAGCACGGGCGAGCCGTTGCTCGGCCTTTCGGCGGGCGGCGGCGTCATCGCCGGAGGGGGAGTGAGCAAGACGCGTGTTCAGGGCGGGCGCCACCACCAATATCTCAGCACCGTGCCCAGCGTGGTCTCGAACACGGGCGCAGAGGTCGGGACTGGCACACGTCTCGTTTGCAATCACAAGAACGCGCCTGCGACGGAGGGCTGGTGCGCTCATCGCGCGCCACGCCCACGAACTCCACCCATCATGTACCCACGACATCATCCCGCTCACCGACCTCTTTGTCATGTGACCAAGACACTGCTGCCATTGTCGCGCCTGTGCCGATGAAGACATCCGGGGCAGATACAGAATCGCCCGCGGTGAACTACGGAGCGGGAGCGATACCGGGCAGCCGCAAGGAGGTGTCGACGACGCTCACGGTGGACGCTCGGGACCACATGAGCGGGGTCCTGCCCACCGGTTGAAGGGGGCGGCCGCGCACCCCGTACGGGTTTCCCGCAGCGGCGATCGGGGTTCTGCCGCAGCGTCGAGCCGCGGTCGCCCGGATGAGCGGGTCCGGCGGCGCGGCCAACCTCCGGTCCGGTGGGGACGACGGCCACAGCGATCGCGGTCACCTACTCGATCTCGGTCATCCTGGGGGTGTGGGTTTCCGTGTCGATCTGGCGGTCCACGCGCGGCGTCGATCCCAAGGAGTTCGACGAGGCCGAAGCCGCTGAGCGTGAGAGGACCTGGCTCGGCATGGTCGTCGCCTTCCTCGTCATCACGCTGCTCGGCACGATCCTGCTCGTGCCCTACGGGGAGAGCGCCGGCCCAAACGGGCAGGTCGTGAGCGTCGTCGCCCGACAGTTCGGCTTCCAGATCACGCCTGACAAGGTCACCGCCGGCCGGCCGGTGGAGTTCCACCTGACGAGCGCCGACGCGACCCACGGGTTCGGGGTCACCACCGCCGACAACGAGCTGCTCTTCCAGGCGCAGATCGCTCCCGAGCACTCCCAGCACGTGGTCCACACGTTCCGGGCGCCCGGCATCTACAGGATCGTGTGCTTCGAGTTCTGCGGCGTCGGGCATCACGTGATGCTCTCCCAGATCGAGGTCGTCCCATGACCGACGGCCTCCGCGACGCACGGATCTGGACGCTGCGCTACCTCTGGGCGTCGACCGCGATCTTCCTCGTGTCCGGCCTGTTCGGCGCGCTGCTGCGATCGAGCCTCGCGGACATCGGGCGGGTCGGCGACAACACCTACTACGCGGTCATGACCGCGCACGGCCTGGGCGCGTTCCTGGGGTGGGCCGGGTTCGCGGTGATGGGTCTCGGCATCTGGGTCCTCGCCAAGCTCGGCTTCGAGCTCCGCCCCTTCGGTCTGTGGATGGTGCGAGCGACGTTCTGGCTGTTCGTGATCGGCACCGCCGGGGTGATCGTCGCCACCCTCGGCATGTCCTTCGCCGGTTCGTGGGTGTTCCTCTACCCCTTGCCGTTCGAGTCGGCTGGGCAGTGGAGCGATCTGGCCGCGGGGGTGTTCTCCGCCTCCGTGTTGCTCGTGGGGCTCGGCATTGTCACATGGTGCCTCGGCATCCTCCACACGGTCGTCGGACCGGCCCTCCACGCCGTCCGCTCGTCCATCGTCAACCGCCTGGGACTGGGACTCGGCTTCGGCTACCTGTGGCCCCGCCGGTTCCAGACGAACCCGACGCCCGTGCCCTACGCGGTCATCCCCCTCACCGTCATCGCGATCGACATGATCATCGCGACGCTCCCGCTCGCCGTGCTGCTCGTGGAGATGGTCATCCAGTCGGCGGCGCCCGGCGTCTCCGTGGACCCCCTCCTCGCGAAGAACGTGCTGTGGTGGTTCGGCCACCCGGTGGTGTACCTGCTCCTGTTCCCCGCCGTCGCGGTCTACTACTACCTCATCCCGAAGTACGCGGGGCGCAAGCTCGTCGCCGGCAACATCATCGCCGTGGCGTGGACCATCGCGGTGCTGGCGAACGTCCTGGTCTGGGCGCACCACATCTACCTGGACTACCCCGAGGGCACGCACCAGGGGATCATCAACACGCTGATGCAGCCCATGACGTTCGCGCTCGTCATCCCGTCGGCCCTGTCGCTCTACAGCCTCGGCCTGACGGTGGTCCGGTCGAGCTTCCGGTGGACCGGCGCGTCGACCGCGCTGTTCCTTGGCATGGTCTCGTGGCTCTTGGCGGGCCTCTCAGGGATCGTCAACGCCACGATCGCCGCGGACGTCGTCGTGCACAACACGATGTGGGTGGTCGGCCACTTCCATCACATGGCGCTGCTGAACATCGGTCTGCTCATCTTCGGAGCGATCTACCACTTCATCCCCGAGCTCACCGGCAAACGCCTCTGGAGCGACGATCTCGCCAAGTGGCACATATGGCTCACCTTTCTTGCTGGGATGTTCAACTCCGCGTACTGGATGATCGACGGGCTCCGTGGATCGGTACGGCGGTTCGCGGTGCCCTTCGAGGAGTACGCATTGTTCAACCAGCTGGCCGTGGTGATGGTCGGCGTGCTCGCCATCGCCCAGCTGCTGTTCGTCATCAACCTGTTCCAGACGCTCCGAGGAGCGGGCGGCCTGACCGACGCGACCGAGGAAACGGAGCCGCAGGCCCGCCGCCCCGTCCGTCAGGGTCCGAGCGTCAACGCCGGCCTCGCGTTGGCGACCGGCCTGGCCGTACTGCTGGCCTCCGGTCTCATCATCACGATGCAGGGCGGTGAGACCTCCGCAGCGGCGGCGCCCGTGACGCCCGCCAGCCCCGGGGCAGCGGTCTTCGCAAGCGCCGGCTGCGGGGGGTGTCACACTCTCGCGTCGGCCGGATCCACCGGCACGGTCGGGCCGGGCCTCGACCAGCTGAAGCCGACGAAGGCGACGGTCACAACGATCGTGGCGCAGGGACGGGGCGCAATGCCCGCGTTCGGCGGCCAATTGTCGCCGCAGGAGATCGACCAGCTGGCGGACTTCGTCGCGTCGACCGCCGGACCATAAGCGCCGGGCGACGGCCGGCAAGAACAGGGAGCCAATCATGAACCAACCACCCTTGACCCCGCAGGAGGTACTGCAGGCCGCCCCGGAGGGGTTGCGGAACGCCCTCCAGTACCCGTTCTTCCAGGCGGCATTCGACCGCAAGAGCCGCCGCGTCGGGCTCGGAATGACCGTGGAGTCCGAGATCCTCGGCTTCACCAGCGCATACGAGGCGGTGCCCCTTTCGGAGCTGGAGGAGGCGCTCCTGTGCGTCGCCGGGACGGGTCTGACCGGCCTGAACCTCGGCGACCTCGACCCGGCACGCGGGATGAGCACCCTCGTGCAATGGACGACGCGGACGTGGCCCTCATCGTGCTCGAACCACGGAACTGAGCTGTTCTTCACGAACGACGACGGGCTCTACATGCTCGACATGTTCGGGCTCGTGCCGGAGCCGGGGGAGGTGACGACACTGTCCGGGAAGGGCGAGGACGCTCAGGTCGAATGGATCATCGAGATGTACCGCCGGGCGCGGCGGGAGCTCTCACCCGGACGCGCACCGCTGCCGACAACGCTGCCCGGGCTGTTCGACTTCAACCAGTGGAACGCCAACAAGCCCGGCACCACGCTGTTCGTCCCTGTGACGAACACGACGCTCGAGTACATCAACCTCCTGTTCATCTACCTGGCCCGCAGCTACGGGTTCTCAATCGTCGACGAGCAGCACGGCCGCCGCTCGGCCGGTCTCGAGGCCGCGGTCGCCTCGGGCCGCTTGGATTTCGCACGCCCGATGGGCATCGTCGAGCTCGAGCAGCGGGTCCTGTCGATGCTGGTCGTCGAGCAGGCCTTCATCTGCCAGAACATCAACTTCGCCTTGCAATGCCTCGGCCTGGGCGGCTGGACGTTCACCGGCTACCTCGCCCGCTTTGTCATGGGCGGCGGAGACGTGGCCGGCCTCGGCTTCCGCTTCCAGGACACGATGGTCGGGGCGTCGGTTCCGGTGGGCAGGGACGGCGTGTTCGAGGCGTTCTGCCCGCCGTACTACTCCGACATGCACGCGGCCGTCGACTCGTTCATGGCGGTGAAGTGGGCGGCATTCGAGAACGACGTCCCCAAGCCGTACAAGGAGCCCGACCGCGTGGTCGGCGCCGTCCCCCGTCCCCATCCGGACACCGTGGATCTCGTGAAGAACTTCTGCCAGTACTGCATCGACACGTACGGGCGGTTCCCGGTCCACATCGACCCGATGTACCAGCGGCTCACCTGCCAGGCCCAGCATGTCGACCCGGACTTCTATGCCGAGTACTACCCGCCCGGGGCGCTTACCCCCCAGCACACCGAACACTTCCGGCGCTGGCACCCCGAGGTTGTCGAGACGGATGGGCGCCCACCGCGGCGCGGCTGAGCCCGATCACCACGAACCGCGCCGCCCGGGGGTCATTCGCACATCAGCGACGCATGCCGCGGCTTACTCGCGCTCGATGCCCACGAGCGGGCCGAGCCAGAACGAGACCGCGAGGGTTCGGTGACCTCCCGGAGCCGCGATCTGGCTCATCTCGGCACGTTCCCAAACGCAGGTCGGGTGGTCCAGACGCCATCGCGGCCGGACCACACCCGTTGCCGCGCGACGGCCGAGCTGGCTGGTGGTGTGACATCAAAGTGGCGTGCCAGTATCCGGGAGCGAGAGCGAGCGAGGCGGTGGACGCAGGCCGTCGGGAATATTGGACATATTCGCGATGCCGAGGACGACGTATCGCGACGCTCGCAGCCACGGAGACTCCATCGTTATTTCGATGTCAGACCACTAGTGCGAGCCATGGCCGGCGTGTTCGGTTGCAAACAGCCCGACCGCACCCTTCGCGACGCTGGTGAAGTCGTGGCTGACAAACGGGTACGTGCCCTCCTCGCTCAAAGTGAACTCGGCGACGGCACCTTGCGAGGCCGACAGGTTGAGGGTTTGGTTGCCGACGCTCAGGTTCTCCGGATGGATGCCGTCGATCCATGCCCGATCGAAGATCGTCCCGACCACGTGGAACGCCGACCAGGTGTTCGGGCCTGCGGCAAGGACGAAGACCCGGATCCGCTCGCCGCGCTTCACCTGGATCGGCTTGTCCTTGTACTGAGCTGCGTAGCCGTTGAACGCGACAACCTCCGGCTGGACCGCCATCAGCGCCGCGTCGTCCGCAGGCATCCCTGCCCCGCTGCCCGGGTAGAAGTCGCTCTGGACGAACGCGAACTCACGGTCCACCGGCGGCAGGCCCCCCCTGGGCTCGACGATGATCATCCCGTACATGCCGTTGGCAATGTGATGGACGACCGGGGCCGTGCCGCAGTGGTACATGAATACGCCGGGCATGGTTGCCACGAACGAGAACGTGAAGCTCTTGCCGGGCTTGACGTCCCGGAACGCACGGTTGGGGGCGATCCGTGCGGCGTGGAAGTCGATCGAATGCGGGAGCGAGCCCCGGTTTCGGAGCGTGGTCTTGACGGTGTCGCCGACCCGCACGCGGATGACCGGTCCCGGGACCTTCGGACCATACGCCCAGACGCGCTGGACCTTACCCGGGGCGATCTCGACGTCCTTCTCGAACACGTCGATCACGAGCCGCTGGACTCCTGGCTTATAGCCGGGCACCGAGGCGGTCTGCGTGTTCTTCGGGACCGCGGTCTCAGCCGAGGACTCCGTATCGGCCGCGGCCGAGGCCGGCGTACTCGGCTGCGTCGAGCCCGTGGGGGACGGGGCCCCGCCTGCGGACGCGACGCTCGTCCCCGAGGAGCTCTTCCCCGGGATCCCGATCACCATGGCGAACGCGACGAGGAACGTGCCGACCGCCCCCAACGCGAGGCCTTTGCCGACCCAACCCGCCCCTGTCGCGTGCCCGCTCATCCTCACCCTCCTCTGATTCCGCGTGCGTCGTCTGCCGCCATAGAGAAACCATCGACGAGAACGCAGTTGACGACGTCCGGATCGGACCCTGAACGGGACTCCGTGTTTCTCCACACACATCGCTGAGCGCTTTGGGCCCCTCACGCAGGCGGACGTAGAACGTGCCTCGCCGCCCGGGTCCGTTTGACGATTCGATGCTCGAAGTGCTCGACGGACGCGTCCGAGCCCGGGAAGAACTCGCTGACGTGCCCGTCGTCGCTCCAGCGCAACCGGAAGGGCGGCTGGCCGTCCTCACCGAGCACCTCAAGGATCTCGGCGTCCCTCTCGGGTTCACCCAGGCGGTGCCCGTGGACGATGAGTCGATCTCCGGTCTCTACTTTCATCGCAGTCTCCAGATCGCGGTTTGACACTTGATGTGTGCCATTACTCCTCGCGGACGTCGCTACCGGCCTGGCCGGGCTCGTGCGCAACGCCCGCCCGTGTGAGCAGGACAGCGCAGGGGGCATGGCGGGCGAGGTACCCGGCGAAGCTTCCCAGCAGTACGCGGGCGACAAGTCCACGGCTGGACGAGGCGACGAGCAGGTCGACATCGGCGCCTTCCGCCCACTCGCAGACCACCGCGGGTGGGTAGCCGTCGAGGAAGACTCCCTCGCATCCCGGGTTCGCCGCAACGATCGCGTCGAGCCACCGCCGGGAGTCCTGCCTGATGAACTCGGGGTCCGTCGCCGCGACACCGGGGTAGGCGCCGAACAGAATCCCCCATTCGGAGACGTGGACGATGCTGAGCCGCCCGGGCCCAAGTGCCCGCAGTCGCTTCGCCTCGCCGAGGATGCTCTCCGAGATCTCGGACCGGTCGACACAGCAGGCGATGTGATGGTATGGGGTGTCCACACGACGGAGGGTGCCGAGCGAGAGATGCGATGCCATCAGCGACGACACGGAGCACGACGTCGGGAAAGCCGACATCGCGAGCGACTCCGCTCTTCTTCGGACCGGATCGCGAGCGATCAGGTCACGACTGACGTGGCCACCGGTCAAGCGCCGCGTCGTGCCGAGCGCCCTGGGTTCGGGTGGCGCGAGCCGCGCTCAACGTGACACCGATGCGATCGAGCTCGCGGCGAAGCTCATCGAGGGTGCGCAGTACGACTGGTTCAAAACCGGCGCGCTCGGCGATCTCCTCGACCGGACAGACCTCGCTGGTGTCGGTGCGAGCCTCGTGGCCGAGCGCCGCGAGAAGTGTGCATCCACCCTTGGGACACGGCACCTCGATCCCCAGCCGCTTGGCAATCCCGCAGCGTTCGCCGGTTTGCGACTCGGTCAATCGGTCATCCACCGTAAGTCGACCTTCCACAGAATGCATGGTCCAGTGAATCGGGCGTGGCCGCCCGTCCACGGCGTATGAAAAACAGGACTCTCCGAGTCCCGTTCCCTATCAGGAGTGATACTCGACGCTCCGGCACGGTGTCTCATCCGCGTCCTCGCGGATCGTGGATGCGGAGCTCCCGCACGTTGTGAGCACCACGATTTCGGTGAGCGCGACGAGAACCGTGGCCGAGACGCCGCCGCTCCGCTCCGGGGGGCCCACGCTCCGTTCAGCTTCGATGCTGCCGCAGCCTGGCCTCGAGCCACTGCTGCCACGTGCCCATCCCTTGATCGCCATCGCCGAGACCGACGACGAAGACGGCGAGGTTGGGGTTCGCCCGGCGAAGCCGTGCGCACTCTGCGGCGGCGTCGAATCCAATCGCCTCGTCGGGTTTCGTCAGTACAACCACTTGAGCCTCGATCAGGCTGGGCAGGAGGATGGTCCCGGCATCGGCTGCCGGCGCCACGATGATCTGCACATCCTCACCCAAGCCGATGCCGGCTTCTGGCGGTTGATCGCAATCCTCGACGAGGATGACCTCGACGCCACCCATGTGCTCGATCGCCTCGCGGAATCCCTTGCGCCAATGCGCGCCGGGCGCATGGGTGGCCGTGGCCCCGGACAGGCGTGTCGTGATCCGCTCCTCGGGGGACTCGGGGTTCGCTTCGATCACGCCGATACGACAGCGCTGCAACCGGGCAACTGTTCTGAACAGCAGCGTCGTCTTGCCACTTCGGGCGGGCCCAACGAACCGCAGCACGAGGGGCGGGAGCGCCCTCGTTCGCATCGCGGCAATGCCAAGTTGGGCGAGATCGAGCGCATCCGCGCGCGTGAGAATGCCGACGGGTTGCCCGTCGGCCATCGCGACCACCGCCTCGTCCCCCCACATGGTCGTGAGGGCATCGAGGGCGGCGGTATCCGGAGACGCTTCTCGGATCCACTCCGGGCCCAGAAGCACGAGCGGTCCGGCATCGGTCTCCACCCACAGCCCAACGAGGTGGCCCTCCTCGACGATCGGGAGGTGGTGGACCCCTCCTCCCTCCATCAGCCTCCGGGCCGTCTCCGGTGGCACGTCCCTCCCAACCGTCAGCGGGTCGACGCTCATCACGTCACGGAGCCTCACGGGCGACCCGCCTTGTCGCCGGTCATCGCCTCGTCTCGTTCTGGATCACGAACGACTTGTGGTCTCGTGAGAAGAATCGAGCAGTGCGCATGGCCTACCAGATATCCCGCAAAGCTGCCGAGCAGCACTCGATCGAACAGACCACGACTCGACGCTGCGACGAGCAGGTCGACATCGTTCTCGGCCGCCCAGGCACATGCCTTCGCGGAGGGATATCCATCGAGCAGCACGACCTCGGCCCCGGGGTGAGCCGCGGCAACCTCATCGAGCCATTCCCTCGCGCCTGCCTGGATCTCGTTGGGATCCGGGATCCACATCGCCCCATGGCCTGCGACCATCATCGGCGAGGGAATGATGTGAACCAAGCTGAACCGCTCGGCATGCAGCGAGCGGTGCAGTCGCCATGCCTCCTCCAACGCTGCTGATGAGGCCTCGGAGTTGTCGATGCAGACCGCAAGGTGTGTGAAGGAACCGTTCATGCCATCACGGTCGTCGACCCGAATGGATGTTCCATCGGCGGGTCCCCGAATTCGACTTGCGGGAAAGCCACAACCGGTTCGGAGCGCGATGGCCGTCAGCACCCTGTGCGCCCTGCTCCTCGATCCCGCGTCAGAGATCGAGGGCCGCCCGCCCGGGGATGGTGTCGCGACCAATCCTTCCTCTCGGGTAATTCGCGTCCGACCCCAAGACTTGACCGTTTGGCGGGCAGGGTGGTGAGCGACTGGGGTCAACCGGCTGTCGGCCTTCGGGCAGCCGTCAGACGGGCGTCCCGGCGTTGCATCTGCGAGCCTGGAACGCGACCGCGGAGAGGTGAACGTCGTGTCGAGCCAACGACAAGAGCGGCCCCTGGCGATTCGTCTGCGGGGTGTGACAAAGCATTTCGGGGCCATCCACGCAGTGGACGGGCTCGACCTTGACGTACCCGAAGGAACGTGCGTCGGCCTGCTCGGTCCCAACGGCGCGGGCAAGAGCACGACGATGAAAACGCTGACGGCGCAGGCGATCGCCGACTCAGGCCAGATCGAGGTCCTGGGGTACACCCTGCCGCGCCAGTCCAAGTCGGCACGGGCCGAGATGGGCGTCGTGCCGCAGCTCGACAACCTGGACACGACGCTCACGGTCAGGCAGAACCTCGTCGTGTTCGCGTTCCTCTATCGCGTCCTGCGTACGGAGCGTCAGGCAGCGGTCGATCGGGCGCTCGAGCTCGCCAGGCTCACCGACCGAAGCGACACGCGGGTGGACAAGCTCTCGGGTGGGATGCGCCGGCGGCTTCTGATCGCGCGCGCGCTCGTGCATCAGCCGAGACTCGTGCTGATGGACGAGCCGACCGTCGGGCTCGACCCGCAGGTGCGACAAGAGATCTGGGCGCTGATCGACAGCCTCCGTGCCGAAGGCGTCTCGATCCTGATGTCCACGCACTACATCGAGGAGGCCGAGCGGCTGGCCGACACAGTGACGATCATGTCCCACGGCAAAGCGGTGGCCGTCGGCCCCCCGGCCCAGCTCGTCACAGCGCACGCAGGCCGCGAAGCCGTCGAGATCTACGGCTCGCCGACGCGCCTCGCGGAGGCCGAGCGGACCGCGGCCGCCGCCGGATTTCGCACGCGTCGCACCGGGACGTCCGTTGCGGTGCTGGGGCTCGACACGGCCAACGGCGCGGTGCCGGAAGGTGAGCGTCGCCCCGCCAACCTCGAGGACGTCTTCGTGTTGTTGACCGGCGAGGAGATCGGGTGACGAACGCCCCGATGCCCCCGCCCGAGACAGCGCCGGTGCGACTTGGCCGACTCGAGCGGCCGGCCCTTGCCGGAGTGTTGGTTCGCGAGATCATCAACTTCTCGTCCTTCTGGCGCTCGACAACGTTCTCGGCGACGGTCGAGCCGACGATCTACCTGCTCGCGTTCGGCTTCGGGTTCGGTTCGCTCGTCGCCACGGTCAACGGGCTCGACTACGTGGAGTTCGTCGGGACGGGCACCGTCGCCACAGCGATCATGTTCGCCTCGGTGTTCGCGGCAATGTTCGGTACGTTCGTCAAACGCGAGTTCCAGCGCACGTACGACGCGATCCTTGCCGCGCCCGTGGACTGCGAGGAGCTCGTCACCGGTGAGGTGCTGTGGGTCTCGGCTCGCGCCGGCGTCTACGGCTCGATTCCGCTCGTGGTTGCGATGATGTTCGGCCTGGACCCGAGCTGGGGCATGCTGACCGTGCCGCTCATCGGCGTGGTCACCGGCTTCGGCTGGGCGGCGTTCGGCGTGCTCGTCTCAGCGGCCCTCAAGTCGATCGATCACTTCTCGTACGTCACCAGCATCATCATCACCCCCGTGTTCCTGGTTGCCGGCACGTACTTTCCGCTGGATGGCCTGCCCGAGTGGGCGCAGGTCGTCGGGCGGATAAACCCGCTCTACCACTGCGTCGAACTCGTGCGCCACGCGTCGTTCGGCTGGGAGGGCTGGGTCGACCTTGGCCACCTGTGCGCGCTCATCACGTTCGGGCTTGTGATGTGGCGACTCGCGATCTGGCGCACGACGATCCGCCTGATCGCCTGACGTTGACTTACCCGGCAGTGCGCGGCGTCGCGTCAGCCGCCAGGTACGCGCGCCAGCCGCCCAGCGCGGTGATCTCCTGCGCCCCGCTCAGGGCGCGCGGCTCACAGAGAACCCTTGACGTGCTCCGCGTCGCTCAACCGCATCCGTCCCGATCGCAAGCGGCGGGGGATCGGGCGCCCCGGGGCACCAGGAGCATTGGACGAGTCCAGATTCGGGGGATCGCCCAGTCGCGCGTTGCGACCGGTGAGCCGGCGGTTGAGAGGCTGGCCGGACGCGCCAGGACCGCTGCGACCTCCTCGACCGGGCGGCGCGAGATCCAGCCTCGCGTCGGTCAACGTCACCTATGGGAGGGCAAGCTGGACGCCAATCCCGCCTCCCTCGAGGAGACGTCGTGAAGGACGCGCGCGACCTTCTCCTGAGCCCACGTTCTCGGCGCCCGGAGCGCGGTTCCCCGAAGCGTGAACCAACCCCGGGGTGTTGCGACGCTGGTGGGGCGCCGGCTCCGGCTGGACGAGTCCCGACGTCCAGGTCGACCGGGGCTGCAGCGGTCACTACCATCTGTCGATGGCGGACCCAGGCGCCGGCGCGGTGTTTGTCGTCGGCGTACAGCACCTCGAGGTTCGAATCTTCCCAACGGAGACATTGTGAGCGTCGACGTCCTGACCGAAACCGTCATCGATCGACCGCCGGCCGAGGTCGCGGCGTTCGCGGGCGACCCGACCAACGCGCCCCGCTGGTACGTCAACATCCGATCCGTCGAATGGAAGACGCCGCCGCCGCCGGCCGTCGGATCACGGATGGCGTTCGTCGCCCGGTTCCTCGGCAGGACGCTGGCGTACATGTACGAGGTGATCCAGCTCGTCCCCGGCGAGCGCATGGTGATGGGCACCGCTGAGGGCCCGTTCCCGATGGAGACGACATACACTTGGACGCCGACCGAGACCGGCGGTACGAGAATGACGCTTCGGAATCGCGGAACCCCGTCGGGGTTTTCGAAGCTGTTCGCGCCGTTCATGGCCCGGGCCATGCGCCGTGCCAACACCAAGGACCTGGCAGTGCTCAAGCAACTGCTGGAGTCGGGCGCCGCCTGAGCCATACGAGGCAAGATCAGGGCTCGCCACGCATCGCCGTTCGTTGATACAGGTCCAGACGCAGCACACAACACAACGGCCTCGCGCGTGGGCTTCGATCGAACTTTGGAGGACCGGGCATGCGGATGTATGGCGAGCTCGCGGAGTGGTTTCACTTGTTGACCCCGCCGGCCGATTACTTGGAGGAGGCCGCCGAATACGCGTATCTGCTCCTGAGGGAGGACCCTCGGGCACAGACGTTGCTCGAGCTTGGGAGCGGGGGCGGCAACACCGCCTCGCATCTCAAGCAGCGGTTCACATGCACGCTGACGGACCTTTCGCCCAAGATGCTTGCTCTGAGCACCGCGATCAACCCGGACTGCGAGCACATCCAGGGCGACATGCGCAGTATGCGGCTGGAGCGACAGTTCGATGCCGTGTTCGTCCACGACTCCATCATCTACATGCTGACCCAGGCGGACGTCCGGGCGGCGATCGAGACGGCGTACGTGCACACCCGCGCAGGTGGAGTCGCCCTGTTCACGCCGGATTGGACGCGCGAGACGTTCGTGGCAGGTATCGAACACGGTGGACACGATGGCGCCGACGGGCGCGGCGTGCGCTACCTGGAGTGGGTCCACGAGCCCGAGCCCGGAGCGACGACCTACGTCGTCGACTATGCGCTGCTCCTTCGCGAGCACGATGGCAACGTCCGGACCGTGCACGACCGCCACACCGAGGGCCTGTTCCCGCGTGCAACCTGGCTGGCGATGCTCACAGACGCCGGCTTCGAGGTTGACGAGCCTGAGCTGAGCCCGCTGGTGCACAACGGGCAGGTCGCGTTCCTCTGCCGCCGGCCGTCATGATGTGAACGCAGACGGCGCTGTTCGCGAGCACCCCACGTGTCGCCAATGCCGGGCGTGGCCGCCCTCCCGCCGCGGGGGAAAGTAGGACTCGCTCCCAGGGATGATGTCCCTTTTTCGAGTCCTACGTTCCCCTCAGACACCCCGTGGTGAGGTGATTGCTCCCGTGCACCACGCGGTGTCTGACACCGTGTGGTGCACGGGAGCGGCGGCGCGACCGAGCTGCTCCGGAGTCAGTCCGAGATCGTGCGTTGGTAGGCGCGGACGGCGAGTGGGGCGCAGACAGCGGCGCGACCGGCGGCCAGTTCGCGGCCCAGATGATGCAGCTCGCCGATCATCACCAGGTTCTCGCGGCCGGTCAGAAGCTGATCGACGGTCGCGTCCTGTGCGGCCAGACCCAGCCGGCGCCGCACCGCCTGCGGCTCGGCGCCACGTCGATTCCGGCGACGCGCGCCGCACCCGCGTCCGCCTGGGCCAGCGTCGTGAGGATGCGCACCGCGGTGGTCTTGCCGGCCCCGTTCGGCCGCAGCAGCCCGCACGCGGTGCCACGACGCACTTCGAAGCTGACGGCATCTAAGCCTGGATCCACCGCCCCTCGCGGCGCGGATGCGCGCGGATCGCCGTCGCCATACGGGTTCGGGGTCAACCCGAAGGATGCACCCTGCGGGTGCTCCCCCGCACCCGCCTGACTCGGCGCCCGCACGCCCCGCATCCACG
>CAYMSM010000033.1:0-35436 GCA_964393105.1 uncultured Bifidobacteriaceae bacterium | reverse complement strand
CCGCCAGGTGCAGCACGCCGCGAGGACCCTCAAGGCGGCGCGGCATATCCGCGCCAGCCTGACGACGGATCGTGACCGCGGCGAGTACCGGGCGCTCAGGCGCATCCGCTTCGCCGACTATGCCGAGACGTGGCTCTCGGGCTACGCGGGCCGAACCGCACGAGGTGTGCGCCCCGCCACGCTGGCTGACTACAAGCGGACAACCGAGGTCTATCTGACGCCACGGTTCGGCTCGATGCTGCTCGCCGAGATCACCCTTGGCGACGTCCGGGCTTTCGCTCGCGACCTGGCGGCGAAGGGGCTTGCGCCGAACACCGTGCGCAACGTCACCACACCGCTGCGGGCGATGATGGCTTCGGCGCTTGAGGAGGGATTGATCCGGTACTCGCCAACGGCGGGGCTCCGTCTGCCGACACCGGAGCACGGCACGATCAAGCACTTGGAGCCGAAGCAGTTGGAGTCGCTCTACGATAAAACGCCGGAGGAGTGGCGGCTCTGGGTGCGTCTGCTGGCGTATACAGGCGCCCGCATCGGCGAGTTCGTTGAGGTCCGTTGGGGCGATGTCGATCTCGACGCCAGCACGCTCACGATCAGCCGCCGCAGGTACCGCGGCACGATCGACAGTCCGAAGAGCGCCTACGGCATACGGACGATCCCGCTCACCCGCCAGCTCGTGGCCGACGTCCGCCGACACAAGCTCGCGAGCCGTTGGAGTGGCGATGAGCACCCCATCTTCGCGTCGAGCGAGGGCACGCCTCACCAACCGTCGAACGTCAGTCGCCGCGTGTTCAAGCCCGTCGCCGAGGCGGCTGGCGTCGAGTGGGCGAGCTTTCACACGCTGCGCCACACTTGCGCGACTCGGCTGGCCAGGGAAGGCTACGGGGCATCCGAGGTCCAGGCGTGGATGGGTCACCACGCCGCGAGCTTCTCGCTCGATGTCTACGTCGGCCGCCCCTCGACGCTCACGGCGGTCGAGGCACTCGACGTTGGAGCATCGTCGTGAGCGAGCCCGAGCGCACTCCGATCAGTGAGGACGACTACGAGGCCCCCGCGTTCGAAAAGAAGGCGTTCCACTGCCCCTTCTGCGGTGTCTATACGACCCATGCGTGGAACGAGCTAGTGCTGCCGGCCCGACTGGGGTCTGTGGGGTCTGATGTCCACCGTGCCCGATGCTCGAACTGCTCGCACTCATCATTTTGGTTCGACCCCCGCGACCCGTACGACCCGCCTTTGATGATGCATCCACGGGACTGGCAGCAGGTCCCCCGCCCACACGCCGACATGCCAGGGGACGTCCGGCGCGACTACGAAGAGGCCCGCGCGATCGTTGCTTCATCACCGCGTGGCGCCGCGGCCCTTCTGCGCCTTGCAGTCCAGAAGCTCTGCGTCGCCCTCGGCGAGAAGGGGAAGAAGATTGATGACGACATTGCGAGCCTGGTCAAGAAGGGCCTTGATCCGCAGGTACAACAAGCGCTCGACGTGCTCCGTGTCATCGGAAACAACGCAGTGCATCCCGGTGAGATTCAGCTCGATGACGATGTGGACACCGCGACTTCGCTCTTCGGGCTGGTCAACTTCATCGTAGACCAGTGCATCACACGGCCAAGGAAGCTCGCCACACTCTACGAGAACCTACCTGAGGGAGCGCGACGAGCCATCGAGGAGCGCGACGGTAAATGATCCAAGCGCTCATAGTCGCGTCCCGTGTCTCCGGTGAGCGCCGGATCTACTCACGTTCACGAAATACATGATCGCGCCCACGGAGGAAATCGCGTCTGCTGCCACGGGCGGGTCAACAAACGGTCAACACAAGGGGCCGAATCAGCCCGAAAGCGGCGATCAGGTTGACCAGTCGAAATCGGGCGATTAGCAGGGAGAACTCAGGTCGCCCCAAACTGGCCGAAACGGTCGGGGTCACCTACGAAACCGAAGGTCACAGGTTCGAATCCTGTCTGGCGCGTTACTCGAAACGCCCGCTCAGGCGGGCTTTTTTGTTGCCCTCAGTGTCCCGCGATCGGGACAATTTTGCCGCTGTGCCCACAGCTGTGCCCTCAAAGCGTGGGCCCACGCTGCCGCTGTGGTCCCGTGCCCGGCCCGTTCCAAGGGACTGTGCGCGAGCGCCGGTGAACATGGATGGGACCCGCACGGAGGGCAGGGGCCGAGAGGAAATGGACCCCCTCCCATTCCGTCCTCTCCCGAGGCCGGGAGCATGGATCGGGGGTGTCCGAGATCGGGACCAAGGAAGAGGCAATGGTGGGGCTGTTGCCCACCTTGTTGGCCAAACGGCGAATTGCCGGATCGGCACTACTCGACGGGCCAGAAGTCCGGGACGGTTTCGACGTCGCCGCTCGGGTCGGCGAGCCTCACGGAGCAGATGACAAGTTCGGCGTCCCCCGGCTCGTCGTTCCAGACCGACCGAACGACCTGCGGGGCCACGCGCACGGCGGTGCCCGGCCCGAGCTCGACCACAGCGTCATCGAGCTTGAACTGCAGCCGTCCGGACATGACGAAGTAGATCTCTTCCTGGGTCGCGTGGCGATGACCGTATCCGCCCTTCCCGCCCGTGTGCTGCGGCATGCGCCGGTAGGTGAAGGCGACCTGCTCGCAGCCCAGCGGACCCGTGAACATGCGCATCTCGCCGGGGTAGTGATCGCCGAACACGTCGGGCACCTCGTCGATATGGCAGATCGTGTAGGCGTTCATCGCGCTCCCCCCTGTTCGGGACGCATCGTCTCAGCCGCGTAAGGATGCGGCAAGAGCCGAGGGAGCCAGGCGGACCCGCGCGCCAACTGTGGTGCACACCTTCCCTCGGCAGGATGATGAGGACCGCCCGCGGGCAGCGTGCGCCTTGACCGGAGTGGCAAGTTCTTCCGCCGCACATTGTCGTCGCTCGTACCGACGTCTGACGTGGAGGCTAGGTTGGACAGCGAGCCCGGGCGGGCCCTCCTGCTCACCGGCGACATCGGCGGCTATACGCGTTTCATGAGGCCGCATCGATTGAGCCTCGCGCACTCTCAGGAGATCACGGGCCGTCTTCTGAAGGCCGTGGCCGAGACCGCCGACGGGGTGAGGCTCGTGCAGTTCGAGGGCGACGCCGCCCTCTTCTACGTCCCAGCAGCCGATCGCGGGGAAGCCGCCTTGGCGAAAGTTGCCGCCGCGCAATCTCTGGCGATGCACCGAGCCTTTCACGTCGAGCAGCAGCGCATGGTGGCGCTTAGCATGTGCAACTGCGATGCCTGCCGTCAGGCAGGCGATCTGACGGTCAAGTTCGTCGCGCACATCGGCGAGGTAGCAGTGCAGAGGTTCAAGCGTAGGATGAACCTCTCCGGTGTGGACGTGATCGCTGTACATCAGCTGCTCAAGAATGCCGTGCCGGTCCAGGAGTACGTCCTGATGACGGACCAGGTTTTCAGGCACTCCGAGGCTTCCCTCCGTGACCGCAGCCACAGCGTCGAGCAGGAACTGGTGCCGAAGCCCCGCCTTTCGAAGCGCACGGGTCCACGCCCGGTAGAGGTTGTCGTCGGAAGCCTGCGCTACGCGAGGCCGCGGGCCGTCCATGCGCGCGCAGTGAGTACGAACGGAGGGTCGGGGAGCAGGGCGCGACAGTGCTCGCGCAGCTGCGCTCGCCGTTCTGTATCGAGCCCGGCCACGTGGGAGCCTGCGGGTCCGACGCCGAGGGTGAACGGTTCCCACCACTCCTCGAAGCTCGGGTGCTCGACGCTGACCGATAGAGCCGTCTCCTCGATCGCGGATAGCCCTGCAGACTTGAACAGCTGGGACAGGTCGCCCTCGCGGGAGCCCACAAGCCCAGATTCGTCCTGGACCTCGGCGTCGATCTCACGCGCTGCTTCCCAAAACGGGCTGAGCGGTCCTTGCGCCTCGGCATGGGCCCAGACGCATGCTGCGACGACACCGTCCTGGTGCGTTACGCGTCTCATCTCTGCCAGTCCTGCAGCCGGGTCCGACATGAAGTGGACGACGAGTTGAGCGAGGGCCGCGTCGAACGCGTGGTCCGGGAACGGCAGTTGCTCTGCAGACGCTTGCTGCACGCTGACTTCCGGATTGCGCGCTCGAGCGGCAGCGACGAACTGCTCGGAGGGATCGACGGCCGACACCGCAGATGGCCCTACCCGTTCGACCAACTCGGCCGTGAGTGCGCCCGGACCGCAGCCGACGTCGAGCACTCGCTGACCAGCGCGCACCCCGGCGAGGTCGGCAAGCTGCGGTGAAAGCAGCACCGAGTACCTCCCCATGAAGCGGTCATACGCATCGGCAGGGACAGCGAAGCCCACCGGTGCAATCTACGCTGCCCGCGGGACCGGTCACTACCAGACCGACTCGGCGCGCTCAGGGAATATTCCTGAACACTCGGGCACGCGAGTGTCATCTCGCTAGGTCGTCACACGCGCCCCGCTGAGTGACAACGAGTTTCGGTTGCTGGTCGCATCGCCGGGCCTCCCCGGTGAGGGGGTGGGGTGTTGTCGCTTCAGGATCTGAGAGGTTGGCGCCTGAGCAACGGTGTTGAGATCCCTGAGAAGGGCAAATTCCCGATCGGTCCGGAGGCTCGTCGACCTGCTCGTCAGACACGCCGTCGCCATCGCGTAGGTCGCGGCACGGTCGAAGGGCCGCTGGTGCGATCAGCGAGGAACTCGCCGCTGGTCGTCAAGCCGGCCTGCTCACCGACGCCCTTCACCGGGCGCAACCGGCCGCGTCAGATCCCCATTGGCAGCCCGCCTGCGACGGGCTCCTCGATCGGCGCCGTCTCGGCCCGGACGCGCAGGTCGAAGGAGAGGTAGCTGACCACGATCGCGGCGAAGGGCAGGGCGACCACGTACACAAGGCTCGCGATCAGGTTGACGAAGTCGAACGTGGCGCCGGTGAAGAGCAGCGTCAGCACGCCGAGGGCCGGGCCGGCAAGGAGCGCGAGCCCGGTCACCCCCGCTGCGATGCTCGCCGTCCGCCACCAGTGCCCGCGGGTGAGCGCGGCGCTGCGGCGCAACGCGCCGGGCCGAGGGTCACCCTCGACACCGACGACCACGCCAAGCAGCGACCACCGGATGAGCAGGAAGACGGCCACCGGGATCAGCACGATGGTCAGGTCGAGTACCACCTGCACCGCGATCGCAATGGCCAGGGCGACCGCGAGCGGCCGCACGTGGCGCAGCACCCAGCGGTAGGCCGCGAGGACGCTCACCGGACGACCTGCGTCGATCTCGACCAGCGCCCGCGCGGTGACGGCCTGCACCACCGCCAAGCCGAGCAGCGTGAACACCAGGCCCAGGCCGAGGGCCAGGCTGTCGACGATCACGTGACGCTCGCCCGCCTCGTCGACGAGGGGCGCCAGCGCCGTCACCCGGAAGAGCAGCCACTGCAGGAGGGTGATGAGGAGGCCGAGGGGGACGAACAGGAGGCCGATGCCGAGAAAGAGCCGGGGACGGCTGGCGAACATCCGGCCGGAAGTCGTGATCAGCTGTCCCCACGCGCGGCGGCGGGCGAGGCCCAGCGGGGACGAGGGCTGCCACCGGGTGCGCGCGAGCGGCCAGAGGAGCAGCAGCACCAACCCGCCGATCACGAACGCCGTGCGGCCCGGGTTGATCTTGAGTTGGCGCAGCAGCCTCGAGCCGCCGGCGACCGCACCGCAGAAGAAGTCGGTGGCCTTGGTCCCCACCGCCTCGCTCGCCGGGACGGTGAAGGTCTGGCTCCGCCAGCTTTGCTCCGCCCAGGTGAAGGGGCGCGTCCACCGGAGCGCCCGGTTCGGGCCGACGGGCCCGTTAAAGAAGGCGACCTGCTTCTCGCCCCAGCGCCCGTTGAAGCCGAGCCACGGGAAGGCCTTGAGGTAGGCGGCCGGTTCCGTGGGGACCACGGCCACGTCCGGACGCATGGTGCGCGAGGGCCCAGTCGTGTCGTCGCAGCCGAGCCCCTCCGCCGCGCTGCGCATGAGATGCAGCTCCGACCGGAAGAAGTTGGCCTGCGACCCGGCCGCCGGGTACACGACCGGGTGGGTCCCGTCGACGATCTCGAGCTTGTCATCGCCCCAGCGGGCGCGCTCCGCGCTCGAGTGCTGGCTGTACCCCACCTCAACGGGGGGGCGCGTCAGCGCCTGCGCCGGCGTGTCCGCGTCGAAGTGGAGCTGGATCATCTCCCAGTCGCCCTCGTGGGTGTTGTTCCAGTCGTTGAACGTGTAGAAGAACCAGTACTGCAGCGCCAGCCTGCCGGGGACCCCGGCCTCCGCGACGACGCGCGCGTAGGTCGTGGGCCGGCCGGCGGCCGTGAGGCTCTGCTCCCACGCCTCGAAGTCGCACTCTGGCTGGAGCGCGTCGCCGGGGAAGTCGAGGTGATAGTCAAAGAGCCCGCGCCGCAGGTCGTCCACCGTCGGAGCCACCTTCACGATGTTGGTGGCGTCCCAGGGGCCCCGGAGCGCGACGTCGTCGCTGCCCATCAGCACGTTGACGTCCGTAGGCCGGTAGGGCTCGCCGATGCCGCACGAGCCCGGCTGCTCCTTCAGCCGCACCACCGGGGCATACTCGCGCGCCAGGGCGATCTCGGCGGCGGAGGCGTCGGAGGCCGAGGCGGGCGGGGTCCGGAGCGCCATGGCCACGAGGGCGAGCAGTCCGGCCAGGACCAGGATCAGAATCAGGGCGCGGTGCCCACAGCTCCGGCCTCGGCGGGTGACGACGGTGGCGGGCATCGGCCGCACACTACCCGGGCTCGTGGGACCGTCACACCTCGTGGCGCGAGCCCTTCGACCTGCGGCCCGAGTTCCCCGGTGAGAGCACGGGCGCGGACGGCTATTACGGCACCTGCTCGGTGGGGGCGTTCCCGCCGCCGCCGCCATCGGGGCGGATCACCCGGAGAGCCGCCCTCGGGCAGGCAACCAGCGGGGGGATATAGGGTCCGGGAGGATCACGCGCTGTGACGATCCATTGAGCTGGATGCGGCCCGGGGAGGGCCAGCGATCACCGACTGTCCACTCGGAGGAGGAGTTCAGAATGGCACTCACGGAGTACAACCCCGGTTCCGCATTCGGTGGAGTCATCGGCCGGACGTTCGACGTATCGGAGCCAGCGTGGCCCAGACCGCTGCGCGCCAGGGAAGGCGCCCCGAACGTGCTGTTCATCGTCCTGGACGACGTGGGCTTCGGGCAGATCGGGTGCTTCGGTGGTCCCAGCCGGACGCCCGTGCTGGATCGCCTCGCGAAGAACGGCCTCCGCTACAACAACATGCATACCACGGCGCTCTGCTCACCGACGCGCTCCTGCATCATGACGGGCAGGAACCACCACTCGAACGCCATGTCATGCATCACCGAGGGCTCGACCGGATATCCCGGCGGGAACGGCAACATCCCCTTCGAGAACGGGCTCCTCTCCGAGGTCCTGCAGGGGCAGGGATACAACACCTATGCGATCGGCAAGTGGCACCTGACACCGGCTGACCAGATCTCGGCGGCCGGCCCCTACGATCGCTGGCCGCTTGGCCGCGGGTTCGAGCGGTTCTACGGGTTCATGGGCGGTGAGACCCACCAGTACTACCCGGAGCTCATCTATGACAACCACACCGTCGAGGCGGAGCGGACACCGGAGGAGGGCTACCACCTCACCGAGGACCTGGTCGACAAGGCGATCTCCTTCATCGCCGACGGCAAGCAGGTCGCCCCCACCAAGCCGTTCTTCATGTACTTCTGCCCCGGCGCATGTCATGCGCCCCACCACGTGCCGAGGGAGTGGGCCGACAAGTACGCGGGCGCCTTCGATGCGGGATGGGAAGCGCTCCGCGAGCAGACGTTCGAGCGTC
The DNA here is from genome assembly GCA_964393105.1 of uncultured Bifidobacteriaceae bacterium. Taxonomy (GTDB): domain Bacteria; phylum Actinomycetota; class Thermoleophilia; order Miltoncostaeales; family Miltoncostaeaceae; genus CALMEC01. The sequence continues at coordinate 27,642 of CAYMSM010000033.1, read as the reverse complement.
AGAAGAAGCTCGGCATCGTTCCCGCCGACGGCGAGCTGTCGCGCCACGATCCCGACGTGCCTCGCTGGAGCCGGCTGCCGGCCGGCGAGAAGCGGCTGTACGCCCGGATGATGGAGGTGTTCGCCGGCTTCCTCAGCCACACCGACCACAACATCGGCCGGCTCATCGAGTTCCTCCAGACGTTGGGTGAGCTCGACAACACGCTCATCATGGTGATCTCGGACAACGGTGCCAGCTCCGAGGGCGGCCCGACGGGGATGGTCAACGAGGCCCTGTTCTTCAACAACGTAGCCGCCTCGCTCGAAGAGAACCTGGCGGCCATCGACCGGCTCGGCGGGCCGGAGTTGAACAATCACTACGCGTGGGGCTGGACGTGGGCCGGCAACACGCCGTTCCGACGGTGGAAGCGCGAGACCTATCGGGGCGGTATCAGCGACCCGTTCATCGTCCACTGGCCGAAGGGCATCAAGGCCAAAGGGAAGGTCCGAACGCAGTACGCCCATGCCATCGACATGCTGCCGACCGTGCTCGAGGCGCTGGGCGTCGAGAGCCCCGCGTCGATCAGGGGCGTGACGCAATCGCCCGTGGAAGGGCTCAGCTTCGCTCACACGTTCGACGGCGCGAGCGCGTCCACCAAGCACCTGACCCAGTACTTCGAGATGATGGGCCATCGATCCATCTACCACGACGGCTGGCGTGCGGTGTCCCCCTGGCCCGGGCCGTCGTTCAAAGAGGCCGGCATGTTCTTCGGCGCCCCCATCGACGCGGACAAGCTCACCGAGCTCGACGCAGGCGGCTGGGAGCTGTACCACGTGGCCGAGGACTTCGCCGAGAACCACAACATCGCGAAGGACCATCGGGCGCGACTGATCGAGATGATCGGCATGTGGTACGTCGAGGCCGGCAAGTACCACGTGCTGCCGATCGACTCGCGCGGCGTTCTGCGGTTCGTCGACGAGCGTCCGAAGATCAGCGTGGATCGCACGCAATTCACGGTCTACCCGGGCACTCAGCCGGTGCCGACGAACGCGATACCAAGTTTGCTCAATCGGCCGTACAGCGTGACTGCCGACGTCGAGATTCCGAAGGGCGGTGCCGAGGGTGTCCTTCTCTCCCAGGGAGGGAACGACGGCGGCTACTCCCTCTTCGTGCAAGACGGGAGGTTGCGCTACGCGTACAACTACGTGGGACGGAGCGTTTCCGTGGTCGACTCGGACCGAGATGTGCCGGCGGGGCGTCACAGGCTGCGCTTCGAGTTCGAGGTCACCGGAGAGCCCGATGTCGCACACGGCAAGGGCGCGCCCGGTCGTGGGCAGCTGTACATCGACGAGACGCTCGTGGGAGAGGCGGACATCCCGTTGACCAACCCCCTCAGCATCGGACTACTGAGCACGGTGAGCTGTGGCGCCGATCCGGGCGCGCCGGTCACCACGGCCTACGCGCCGCCGTTCGCGTTCACCGGCCGGATCCACGGCGTCACCGTCGATGTGAGCGGAGTCCTGATCGAGGACACAGAATCGGCGTTCCGGATGGCATTGGCGCGGCAGTGAGGCAATCGTGCGCTCACCGCCGGCCGGGCACCAACGACGCCGCCATCCTGGCGGGCTCCGACGCAGCTCGGGCGATAGGCTGACGTGCCGCTTCACCTGCTCGGCGTCCAGCGGTTCGAGGTCGCGGGCGTGCCGGCGGTTCCTGCCGGCACGCACCAGGTTCGCATGGGGTTCGACGACGACGACGGCGCCCTCGCCAAGGGCGGCACTCTCTCGGTCGACGTCGGCAAGGTTGGGGGAGGGTCGCGCGAGGGTACGGCTCCGATGCCCTTCTCCGTGGACGAGGGGGCCGACGTCGGCTCCGACGCGGCGTCGACTGTGAGCGACGACCACACCGCCGGGGACCTCGACCAGTTGATCTCGCTTCGAGGAGCGGTTCGCGATCGCGACGGCACGCCGGTGAGACCATGCTGATCGTCCTGCTCGCGGTCCTCGGCGTCGACCTCGTCGTCATCGTCGCGGCCGTCGTGACGCTGCTTCTCCGGCGCCGCTGGCTCGCGCGACACGGCGCGGTTCCATGCCGCATCCGCGTGGTCGAAGGCGAGGTGGAAGGGCTGGCGACGAAGTGGAGGACGGGTCGCATGCGGTGGGTTCGCGATGTGCTCGTCTTCTCACCCGCGCCGTTCATGGCCGCGAGCCGGGTCATCCCGATCGACCAGGTCAAGGGCGACCCGCGGCCGGCAGCTCCCGGCGAGGGGAAGCGGCTCGGATCCGAGCCGGTGGTGATCTCCGTCGCCGCTGGCGGTTTTCTGCTTGAGCTGGCGGTGCGTCGCGACGATCGGGATGCGGCGCTCGCGCCGTTCGCGACGCCCGCCGCTATGGGACTCGACGCCCCCTGATCCGGCACGGACGGAGCTCCCGAAGATGCGGCAGAGGGTGGCTCTGCTGATGTGTCGAGCTTCCCCTGCCCCCTGCGCCCTGCGCCCGGCCGGGCTTGCCTAGTGCTCTGCCCCAAGAGTCTCGATGGCATCCGGCGGCTGCAAGCTCGACTGGATTTCCTGGCGTTACCGAAGGATGTTCAGCCTCGGGAGCTCGAGTCCTCGTCTGCACCCATATTCAGCGATATGGGTGCAGACTGCGTCCGTGCCCAGCCGCTTTTCGCTCGCCGGATATCCACCGAACTTCTGGGGCAGAGCACTAGCCCTTCGAGGCCAGGGTGAGCGTAACTGCCCCCGTCCCGTCGGCCCTCAGCAGGTTGAGTGAGGTTCCGGCGAGCTCATAGCTCACCGCCGTCGGGAGCACAGCGAAATACGCAGCTTCCTGCTCCATGATCTCGTCGGGTGAGGAGCACAGTTTCCTCGTCGAGGCCGGCGCGGTGATCGTCATCGCGCCGCGATCGGCCGTGTAGGTCGTGGTGTAGTTGTTGCAGCCGCCGGACCCTGAGAGCGTGCCGTCCGCTGCGAACGTCGCCGTGATCCGTGTTCCGGCGACGAGGGTCGAGAAGCCCGTGCCCCGAAGGAACGCCGTCACCTCCCACGCGCCGGCAATGGACGCCTCCTCATAGCGGAGCAGTTCCGTGCCTGTGGCGTCCAGCAGCCTGAGCCCGCCACTCTCGGACCGCCAGGCGGTCACCCGATCGAGGGCCGCGAGATAGGCCTGCTCGATCGCGTCGAGCGGGGGGGCGCATGCCATTTGGGTGGTCGCGATCAGACCGATGTCGAGCGCCTCACCGTCCACCGTGTAGGGACCGGTGAATCGGTTGCACCCCGCGGAGCCGCTCACGGTGCCCTTCGCGAACGTCGCGCTCAACGCGACACCTGCCGGGACTGTGAGGCCGTCGGCCCCCTGCGCGAGGACCCATGGCGTCCCTTCGAGCGCAGAGATGTCGGCGCCCGCTCCGCTGGAGTCCCCGCCGCATCCGGCGGCGAAGCCGGCGAGCAGCACCATGAGCAAGACACCGTACGCAGCCTTCATCGGCGGAAGTCTTACATTTTTGCCCTACCGGGTCGGATACTCGCCACGGGGTCCACCGACTCTGCCGCGACCCTGCTGACTCACCGCAGACCCTTGCCGTACAGGTCATGGCGGTACATCGCGGTATGTGCTGGTTCTCTCAGTACCGCCTGCCTTCGACCGCATCGCGGCACCGATTGCGAGCGGGCGCACGATCGACGGGGAGGCGGGCATCCGGTCGTGGCGGAGGTCGGCCAGATTGAAACCCGCCGCTGTGATGGCTGCTGTGGTGTCGCGGTTCGGCTCGCATCCTCCGGTCAGGGCGCGCCACACCGGGCGCCAGCGATCCTGCCGACGGGCTCGGCGCTGGTTGTCCGAGCGCACGTGCTCGATGAAGAGGAGCCGTCCGTCAGGACGGAGCACGCGCCGCAACTCGGCGAGCGCGTCGGCTTGGCTCGGGACGCTGCACAGGACGAGCGTTGCGACGACGGTGTCGAACGCGGCGTCGGGGAACGGGAGGCAGTGGGCTCGAGCGCTCACGGTCTGCGCGTCTGGACGTGAGCGGTCGGCGCGGCGCCGAAGGCGTCGCAGCTTGTGGGGATCCGGCTCGGTCAGGATGAGCGGTGAGGCCGTCGCCGGGTAAAACGGGACGTTGGCCCCTGTCCCCGCGCCGATCTCGAGCGTGCGTCCATACGCTTGGCTCACGATCTCGCGGCGAAGCGCCGCCAAGCCACCGTGCTCGACGCGTCGCATGATGAGGTCGTAGAGCCGGGCCCAGAGCCGGCCCGAGATCGCGCAACGCATGGAGCCATCATCGCACTGGTTCGAGCGGTTGACGTGGCGCATCCCTGCGGCGGGTCCTGGCCTGGCAGGTGGGACGATTCCCTCACGAGGTGGCGACCAGTGCCCCCGCCAGGTCAACGCCCGAGCGCCATCCGGTATCCGGCTTCGCGCACCGTCTCGATCCTGTCGGAGCCGAGCTCTTTCTCGGGCTGTGCCCGGTCAGGGCGCCGCCGGAGGTGTGACGCCTCCCGGCGTCGTCGTCGTGGGCATGGGGTCGGGCGACGTCGGTGTGGGCTTCGGCGTGGTTGTCGTGCCGGTCGGCGGCTTCGGATCGGGCTCCTCGGGCTCGTCTGGCGCCGCGGGCCCGACGTCGACGATCGCGTTCTCGGGTCTGTACCTCCAGCGAAACACCTCATCGCGTTTGAGCGTGGCGCCACGGTAGACCTTGCGGGTGTAGCTGATCGAGAAGCCCCCGGGCCCTGCGGCCTGCACGACCTTGCGGGTACCGGGCGGCAGGTCCGGCTTCTTTCGCTCGATCGTCTTCGGCTCGGTGCGGTTGGTCGGCTTGCCCGTCGTCGTCTCGACGCGGCGTCCCAGCTTGGACGAGTAGAACGCGACGGTGATGCCGTTGCTTCCTGCCCGCACCGACATCAGGATCGCCGCAGGCCAGTCGTTTCGAAACACCAGGTCGGGTTGGCGCCACGAGACGGTGGCCTCGCGGCCCATCGGATACCGGGAGATGTAGAACTCGTGGGGCGTATGGGCCTGCAGCTCGAGTCCTGCAAAGAACGCGGCGTTGTACGTGGTCGTCGAGATCTGACTCACCCCTCCGCCGACCGAATCCACGAGCTCTCCTGCCGCGATCGCCGGCGCCTCGACGAACCCGCGCGCGGTGGTGCGCTCGCCGATGGCGTCATTGAGTGAGAACCGCTTGCCCGCGGGGATGATCGTGCGATCGAGAATCTGCGCCCCGCGTCGGATGTTGGTGACACGCGGCGGGCAGCACTGGTAGGGGGTGGTGAACTCGGACACCTTCTCCCTGATGCCGAGCGCCTTGGCAGCCGCGGTGGTGAACTCGGCTCGCGCGGTGGCAACCGTCGCAGCGACGTTCGGCGCGTCGGGCGCCGCAACGATGGCCGAGTTGAGCGCTCGGGCGTTGAGCCGGCGTCCCGATCTGGCGGGTATGACGGCGACGCGGTCGCCGCGGATCTCGAGCCGCGCGTCGGTCGGGGGACGTTCGTTGACCGACAGCGGGCGGAGCAGCGCGGATCGCAGGACGTCCGGGTCGAGTTCCACGTCGATCGTGTCGCCGCGCAGCGGAAACCGCAGGGCTTTGCGGAGGACGGCCGGCCGGAGCGTTGCGCTGCGCTTGCCCAGCGTGACGTCGCGAGCCCGGGCCGTGATACGCACCGCCAGGTCGCGGGCGCGTGTCGCGTCGTCGTCGTCGCCCGGCGGGCGGGCGGCCCGGACAGGAAGCTCGACCGACGCCGGGAGCGTCGCAAGCCCGGCGGCGAGGGCCACGCGATCGATGGTGCGACCCGCTTTGGCCGGTGTCGTCACGATCGTCCCTCCCTGGACGGCGACCGTCGCCGAGACGGGCTTGCGCCCGATCTTCGCCTGCGCATCTCGGATGACAGCGCTCACGCCATCGCCCCGCACCGTGAACCGCAGCGGCAGTTCCTTGCGGCCTGCCAACCCGATGCGGGCCAACGCCGTGCTGACTCGGCTTCGGGAGGAGCGTGCGGCGATGAGCGCCTCATCGAGACGCGGGCCTGAAGCAACCACGCTGGCAGGAACCTGCATCGAGAATGCAGGCTCCTCTGGAATCGTCAGCCGCACCTGTCCGCCGCGGACGGTGTTGGCGTGTCGGGTCAGGCGTTCGCGGGCGGCGTCCACGCTCATCCCACCGATGTCGACGCCACCGACAGAGACCTTGGGGGGAATGCCGTCTCCCGTGGATCCCAGGAGGCCGGCGGCGGTCAGCGCGATCGCGCCGAGGGCGATCGCCCCCGCGAACTGTCGCCGGCGGCGACGCCGAAGCCGGTGGCGAGCCTCGCGACGTGCAGACCGGTCGTTGGGATCGCGTGTCGTCTCCGGCGGGCCCGTGGGATCCTGGTCGTCGGTCATCCGAGTGGGAGTGGTAGCAGGTCGCACCGGATATCACCCAATCGGCCCCGTCTGCGGCGGGTCACATATACTTCTCGTCCTAGTGGACGGCGACACCCCGCCGAGTATCGGCGCCCCGCGCGTCGGGGCATCATGAGCGACGCCCTGCGTATCGGGGCGGTTCTGCTGCTCATCCTCGGCAACGCGATCTTCGTGGCGGCTGAGTACGCCCTCGTCACCGCACGCCGTCATCGTCTCGAGGAACGGGCTGAGCGCGGCGGGCGAAGCGCGCGCGTCGCGCTGGGCCTGATGGACGAGCCGGTACGGCTGATCTCGACGGTGCAGATCGCGATCACCGTGTGCGGCATCGCGCTGGGCGCGATCGGTGAGCCGCTCGTCTCGGGGTATGTGGACTTCCTCCCCCGATCGCTGGCGTTCGCGATTGCGTTCGTCGTGTTGACCTACCTGTCGGTCCTGCTGGGCGAGCTCATCCCCAAGGCCCTCGCCCTGCAGAAGGCCGAGGCGATCGCAGTTGCGCTGGCGGTGCCGATCAGCGTCCTGGCCAAATTGCTGTACCCGATCGTCTGGATCCTTCAAAAATCAGCCGGTGCGGTGCTGGGCCTGCTCGAGATCAAGCCCGCGCCAGCCGGGATGATCACCTACACCCGCGAGGACATCCTGCACTCGGTGGCCGCGGCCGAGGACGTCGGCGAGATCGAGCAGGCCGAGGAGGAGATGCTCTACAAGGTCTTCGACTTCGCGGGGAAGGAGGTGGAGGAGGTCATGGTGCCGAGGCCGGAGATGGTGGCCGTCAACGCAGCCCTCCCGCCGAGTGAACTGCTTGCCGCGGTGGTGGATTCACCCTTCACCCGCTACCCGGTGTACCGCGAGGACCTGAATCACGTGATCGGGATGCTCCACGTTCGCGACCTGTTCTCGGCGGTGTATGCCAACGGCGTCGAGGGTGTCGACCTGGAGTCGATCCTCCGCCAACCGTACGTCGTGCCCGAGACCAAGGACCTGGCGGCGCTCCTGGCCGACTTCCGCCGCACCAAGCAGCACATGGCGATCGTGGTCGACGAGTACGGGGTGACCCAGGGCATCGTGACGCTCGAGGACCTGCTCGAAGAGATCGTCGGAGAGATCGAGGACGAGTTCGACCTGCCGGACACCCGGGTGGAGCGTGTCGACGAGAACCGCATCCGTATCGACGGGACGTTCTCGATCGACGACTTCAACGAGGAGTTCGACACCAAGCTGGACGGCGAGGACTTCAACACGATGGCCGGCTTGGTGTTCGGGGAGCTCGGCCGTCACCCACGGGTCGGGGACCTGATCCACGCCGCCGGCCTCGCGTTGACCGTGCTTGCGATGGAGGGGTCGCGCATCCTGCGTCTGGAGGTCCAGTTCGGCGTCGACCAGCCGCTGCCGGTAAACCCCGCCCACCAGGGGGACGCGCGCTCGGAATAGGCGCCGGCCAAGGGCAGAGTGCGTCGTCATGGCGATCGAGCTGGGGCTCGACCGCCGACCGTGTCGGCACCAATTGCTTCGACGGGACACCGTTGATCGCGGCCCCAGATCGCGGGTTCGTCGCGGTGCGAGCGATGCTCGGGGTCACAGGGGCGACGTGGCGGGCCCGCTCGCCGCGTGCGACACCTACGATGCACCGATGATCAGCCAGGCGCTACGCCGACTGCAGGAGCGTCGTCACTCCGGGAGACCGCTTCGGGTCGGGCTGATCGGCGCGGGGACGTTCGGCACGATGATCCTCTCGCAGCTGGCGCGTCTGGCGGGGGTCAGCGTGGCCGGGATCGCCGACCTCGACCCGGATCGGGCTCGCGCGGCGCTGACACGAGCCGGGGTCGCAGGACCGACGTTGATCACCGACGACGCCGACCGCTTGTTCGCGCTCGGCGACCTCGAGGTCGTTGTCGAATCCACCGGGGCGCCCGCGGCGGGTGTCGCGCACGCGCTCACGGCGATCGATCGCGGTGTGCACGTGGTGATGGTCAACGTCGAGGCCGATGTGCTTGCCGGGCCCGCGCTGGCGGCGCGCGCCCGCGCTGCAGGCGTGGTCTACAGCCTCGCCTACGGGGATCAACCGGCCCTCATCTGCGAGCTGGTCGATTGGGCGCGGGCATCCGGGTTCGAGGTCGTCTGTGCCGGCAAGGGGACCAAGTATCTGCCGGGCTACCATCGAGCCACCCCGGAGACGGTCTGGAACCGCTACGGGATGGACGACGAGCAGGTCACGGCCGGTGATTACAACGCGCATATGTTCACGTCGTTCCTGGATGGAACCAAGTCCGCCATCGAGATGGCAGCGGTGTGCAATGCCACCGGTCTCGTGCCGCAGGACGATGGGTTGCGGTTCCCGCCGTGCGGTGCGGCGAACCTTGCAGAGGTCGCTGTCCCCGAAGCTGCAGGCGGCGCCCTCGGCCGGTCTGGGACGGTCGAGGTCGTCTCGAGCGTGGAGCGTGACGGATCGCCGATCCGGGATGACCTGCGGTGGGGGGTTTACGTGACGTTCGCCGCCGGGAGCGACTTCGTGTCCCGGTGCTTCCGCGACTACGGCGTGCGCACGGACCCGTCCGGCCGGTACGCGTCGCTGTACCGCCCGTCGCACCTGATCGGGCTCGAGGCCTCGGTCAGCATCCTGGCGGCGGGTCTCCTGGGCGAGCCGACCGGCTCACCGGATGGGTTCCGTGCCGATGTCGTCGCGGTGGCGAAGCGGGATCTCGCGGTGGGGGCGACGCTGGATGGCGAGGGAGGGTTCACGGTGTACGGGATGCTGGCGCCGGCCGAGGCCTCCCTCACGGGTGGCTGCCTCCCGATCGGCTTTGCGCACGGCGTGCGCCTGGCACGTCCGGTGCCAGCGGGCGCGACGGTCGCCCTCGCCGACCTCGAGGCCGCGCCATCCGGTCTGGCGTGGAAACTGCGTGAGGAGTCGGTCGCCCTGGAGCCCCGACGATCACGATGAGCGCGCCGGACCCGGCTGTGACGACGTGTACGGAAGGGTCACTGCGCGCCTCGAGATCCCTGATGAGCAAAGGGTTCTAAGGACATTCGTGTCCGACACCGTTGACCAAACCCTGACGATCTCCCGGAAAGCCGAACGCCTTGGCTACAGGACGAGCAGCAGCGCGTCGGTCGGGGCGTAATCGTCGGTCAGGGTCGGCACGTCGCCGGTCGGGACGGGGGCCTCACGGCGGGTGTCGATCGCCTCGCGCAGGTCCGGTGCGCCGGGATGAGCACGCCGGATCGACTGCCAGCGCTGTTGCAGGAAGGCGCGTTCGGGTCGCGGCCCGTCTGTCGCGACAAGGACGATGTTGCGCACGTTGGTGTCGTCGCCACGGCCCGGAGCGTCGCTGACCGGGTGGACCAAGAGCGTCGGGAACTGCTCGGCGTACGTGCGGTAGATCGCGCGGAACAGCTGTGACTGCTCACCGTCGGTCGCGCCGATGATGTTGGTGACGATGGCGCCGCCCGTGGTCAGGCGGCTGCGCGCGAGCTCGACGAACTCCCGGGTCGCCAGGTGCGCCGGGATCGAATCCGAGAAGAACGCGTCGAGCACGATCAGGTCGAACCGATCGTCGTTCCTGAGCAGGTACTGCCTGCCGTCATCGACATGCACATCGATCCGGGGATCGTCCGGCAGCGCGAAGAAACGTCGCGCGACGTTGACGACCTCCTTGTCGATCTCGACGATGTCCATCTGCAGTTCGGGGAAGTCGCGCCACATGCGCTTTGCGATCGAGCCTCCGCCCAAGCCGATGTGGAGGACGCGCCTGGTCTCGGGGCGGTACGCCAGGCCGATGTGCATGACCCTCTCGTAGGGGAACACCGACTCGAACGGGTCCGCCAGGGCCATGCCGCTCTGGAACGAGTTGTCGAAGCGCAGGTACCGGTTGCTGTCGTCCTCGGTGATGAGCAGCCGGTGGTACTCCGTGTCCTTGGCATAGACGGCGTCCAGGGCCTTCGATGCCTTGTCGAGACTCTCGCTCGGCGTCGTGCGCTGGCGGGTGACCGGCGACCAGTTGGTGGCCTCTGCGCTCGACAGCCGCCGCGTCCCGTCGGGCGCGAGCGCGGCGATCGACACGCCCCCTGCGATCGCCAACGCCGCAGCCGCGACCGCCATGGGCCACACCCGCTCTGACAGCGCGACCGCGATACAGGTGACGGCGAGCGCGGTCGCCGCGATGGCAAGCACCTGATCGGTGCCGAACTCGGGGATCAAGAAGAACGCGGTCGCGTATGTCCCGACGATGCTCCCGGCGGTCGAGATCGAGAACAAGCCTCCGGAAGTACGGCCCAGGGTCTCGAGCGAGCGCGCCACCAGGCGCACCGCAATTGGCGTGGCGGCCGCAAGCAGCACGCTCGCAGGCCCGAACAGGAGCGTTGCGGCGACGAGGGGGTTGAGGCGCGGTCCGGGGTCCCACCTGACGACCAACTCCAGGATCGGCCCGTCGAGCAGCGGGATCAGCAGCACCCCGAGCGCGCCAAGGGTCATCGTCGAGACGAGCAGCCAGCGGGCCGGCACGCGGTCGACCGCCACGCCGCCAACCCAGTATCCGATCATCAGACCGGTCAGCACCACCCCGATGAGCGCTCCCCACACGAACAGCGAATTGCCGAAGAACGGCGCGACGACGCGACTCGCGGCGATCTCCATTCCCAGCAGCACCGCGCCGGAAACGAACACGCCTGCTCCGATCACCGCCAGTCGTCTGCGTGAACGCGTGTCGGCGGGCGGTTGTGCCATGTGCCCGCATCGAAGCAGGTTTGGCGGGGGAGGTCCAAGTGCCCCGGGCGGACCCAGACGAACCTTGTCCGCAATCGGGAATGTGCGGACAACCGAGGACACCGCATTGCGAGGCGTCGCAGCCGCCGGAACGCCATCGGCCTTCGGTGTCGGACCACTCGCTTGTCCGGGAGCACCCGCTCGTGTGAATGCGTCCAGACGTAGACTCGCCAGCGTGGCCCGCGTGTTTCCACGTGACGAGCACTTCATGCGCCTGGCGCTGGACCACGCCGTTGCCGCCGGTGAGCACGACGACGTACCCGTCGGCGCGGTGGTCGTCCGCGACGGTCAGGTCATCGGCGCCGCCGGCAACGAACGTGAGCTGCGCGGTGATCCGACCGCACATGCCGAGTGCCTGGCGCTGCGCGAGGCGGCACTGACGTTGCGTGGCTGGCGCCTACTCGGCACCGTCCTGTACTGCACGCTGGAGCCATGCCCGATGTGCGCGGGCGCGATCCAGCAGGCCCGGGTCGCGCGGGTGGTCTTCGGCGCCCCGGACATGAAGGTCGGGGCCGCCGGGTCCGTCGTCGATCTGCTGCGCAACCCGCGCCTGATCCACCGGGTCGAGGTCACCGGCGGGGTGCTGGCCCGGGAGTCGCTGTCGGTGATGCAACGCTTCTTCGACGAGCGGCGCTGAGCCGGCGTCGCCGGCTGAGCGACAATCCCTACGATCAGGGCATGCTCCGCCTCGCCCCAGCCATCATCGACCTTCTCCTGATCACCGTGTTCGCCGTCATCGGTCGCCGCAGCCACGACGAGGGGACGGCAGTGACAGGGGCGCTGACGGTCGCCGCGCCGTTCCTGATCGGGTACGCGGTCGCAGCGATCGTGGTCCGGCTGGATCGAGCGCCACTGAGCGTCCGCCGCGGTGCGCTCGTTGCCGTCGTCGGGGTGGCCCTGGGCCTGGTGTTGCGGGGGACGGCGTTCGGCCGTGGCCTGGCGCCGGCGTTCGTCGTGGTCGCGTTCGTGACGATCACCGCGCTGCTCGTCGGATGGCGACTCGTCGCCGCGCGGATCACATCACCGGACGCCCGCAACGCGGACGCCCGATCGTCAAGCGGACCCTGAGCGGAGAGAGGGGGATTTGAACCCCCGAGGCGAGAGAACCCGCCTACGCGATTTCCAGTCGCGCTCCTTAGACCACTCGGACACCTCTCCACGTCCGATCGTACCGGACCGGTGGCGGCCGGCGGCCCGCGCTGGCTCACGAGACGGCCTTCGTGCGGGGTCGCCGACGGCTCCAGGTATGGGCGCGCTGTCGAGCGTCACGGCCGGGACGACCGCTCGAAGGCCTCTGCTAGATTCGCCCGCGGAGAGGTGGCAGAGCGGTCGAATGCGGCGGTCTCGAAAACCGTTTCGGGCCTTTCGGTCCGACGGGGGTTCAAATCCCCCCCTCTCCGTTCGGCCCCTGTGCCCGCGCGCGGAGAGGACCCGACCGCCGCGCGGACGGGACCACCCGTGAGGAAGAGGGTGCTCTAGACTGGCCGGGCGGACCGGATCACAGGCGTGCAGCCGAGACGACGGGAGGGGCAACATGCCCATCAGGGTGATCGTGGAACTGCAGGCGAAGCCGGGGCGGCGGGACGAGCTCAGGAGCCTGATCGAGGGGATCGTCGCGACTCAGGGACCGAGCATGCCGGGCTACCTCGGCGGCGAGCTGTACGAGGTGCTCGGAGACCCCGACACGCTGGTCGAGATCGCCGACTGGGAGTCGGCCGAGGCGCGGGACGCGCTCTTCCAGAACCCGGCGGCGGCGGAGCTGATGGCGCCGATGCTCGAGCTGCTGGCCGCCCCCTTCCGGGCCACGGTCGTCAGCCGGCCCGCGTAGCCGCACCGGACGCCGCGACGGGGCGCGGGCTCGACGCCACCCGCGCGAGGTCATCGACCGATCACGCGGGCGGCGTGCCCCGGAGGGCGGCGCCGCCCGTCTGCGTCGCCTGGTGATCGCTCTGGGTCAGCGGGGCGCGCCTAGCATGTGGCTCCGGCCACGGGCGGGTTCAGGTTCAACTTCAGTCGCGCTAGGCCCGTTGATCGCCCACGGCGCACAGGCGGAGATCCTTGCAAGCTGCGCGTTATTCGACAGGCTGGCGTACGCGCCGGGTGCTCACGAGGTCGGGTGCAGGTGGTGCTTCGGCCGGTGGTATCCTGCGTTGCCTTCGGGCAGTTAGCTCAGCGGGAGAGCGCCCGCCTCACACGCGGGAGGTCACTGGTTCAATCCCAGTACTGCCCATTCCCGACGCGCCCGCCTTTTGACGTCGCACGATCCGGATACACTCGCACCATGACCTCTCGCCAGTCCGACTCGCCACGCCGCCCGGGATCCCGTTGGATGACGCTCATGCTCGGCGTCGTGCTGGGGTTCGCGTGGGGTACGCTCATGTGGGCGCTCACCACCGCGTTCGGACAGAACACCGGCGGCGTACGCGGGTGGTTGTACATCGCGCTCTCGATGGCGATGATCGGAGGCGGCATCGCGGGAGTCTTCGGCGCGCTCGGAGCAAGGAAGAGCGGCGAGCGCGTTTCGCCGCGCTTCCGCCGCCGCTGACCACGCGACCGGTCGCGACGGGCTATTCTCGGGTCGGGAGCCGGGCGAGCGCTTCGGCGAGGTCCCATTCGGTGGGTGACTGCGAACCAGGTCAGGTCCGAGAGGAAGCAGCCTTAAGTGGATCCACTCAGGCGCAATGGGGTCACCTCGCCGAAGCGCTCGCCCGGCGCCCGTTGACCTCATACCCGAACGAGACATGTGACTGACGCACCCCAGGAGCCTCGCGGCAGCCTCTACAACCGCTACCGCCCGGAGCGGTTCGACGACCTGGTCGGCCAGGAGCATGTGGCACGCGCGCTCGGCAACGCGCTGACGTCCGGCCGTCCGGCCCTGGGCTACCTGTTCTCGGGGCCGCGTGGCACGGGCAAGACGACGACCGCACGGATCCTCGCGCGCTGCCTCAACTGCCTGAGCTTTCCGGCTCCGACGGCGACGCCGTGCCTGGAGTGCGATTCGTGCCGGCGGATCGGCCATGACGACTGGCTCGACGTGCATGAGGTCGATGCCGCGTCCAGCGCCCGCCGGATCGACGAGATGCGTGACTGGCTCGAGACGGTGCGCTACGCGCCGGTCACGTCGCGGTACCGGATCACGATCATGGACGAGGCCCACCAGATCCAGGAGGGGGCGGCGAGTGCGCTGCTCAAGACGCTGGAGGAGCCTCCACCGCACCTGGTCGTGATCCTCTGCACCACGCACCCGTGGGACATCCTGCCGACGATCCGGTCGCGCCTGCAGCACTACGCACTGCGCAAGCCCGGGGTCGCGAACCTGATGCGGGTCCTCGAGCGCGTTGCGCGGAACGAGGCCTTCTCCACGTCACACGAGGCGCTCGACCTTGTCGCACGCGCCGCCGATGGCAGCTACCGCGATGCGCTTGGCCTGCTCGACCAGCTCGCGACGTTCGGGGGAGGCGCTGTCCAGGTCGGGGATGTCCTGGAGCTCTTCGGAGCGGTCGAGCGCGAGGAGATCTTCGAGCTCGCCGACCATCTGGCGGCCGGGGACGCCGCCGGTGCGTTCGAGCAGCTCGAAGCGACGCTCGATCGGGGTGCCGATCCCGAGCAGCTCATCCGCGGGCTCGTCACCCACCTGCGCTACCTGTGCCTGCTCCAGCAGGGCGCCCACCCGCGTGAGGACTGGGCCTACTCGCCCGAGGAGCTCGATCGGCTCCGCGCGCAGGCCAACCAGCTTCCAGCGGCGCGGGTCGTTCGCGGCCTCGATCTGATCGCTGACGCACAGGTGCGCATCCGCCACGGCCAGGCCGACCCGCGGATCCAGCTGGAGCTCGTCGCCGCGAAGCTCGCACACCCGGCGCTCGACGCAAGCGTCCAGGCCCTCGCTGGACGGGTCGAGGCGCTTGAGCTTGGGCACGCGCCCGCCGGCGCTCCCCCGGCGCCTGCTCTCAGGCAAGTGCCGGACGAGACGCCTGACCTGCCGGAGCCGCCGCCACCGCCCGCCGACGTCGAGCCGACCCCGCCGCCCCGCCCGCGCGAGCCGATCGTGGCCGACCTGGAGCATGTCGCCCGGGTCTGGCCGCAGGTCGTCGCCGAGATCGAGCAGCAACACGCCCGCGTCCACGGCTTTCTGCTGGGGTCCGAGGTCGTCGAGGTCGCCGACGAACGGGTCGCGATCGCGGTCAACGGGGTGTTCATGCGCCTGCTGGATCAACCCGACGAGCGGGCGCTGATCGAAGGTGCGCTCTCGAGCTTCGCAGGACGCGCGTTCTCGGTGCGCTTTGTGGAGGTGCCGCCGCAGGTCGGCGCGACGACGACCGAACCACAACCGACGCTCGATCACGCTGCGCTGATGGAGGAGCTCAAACGCACGTTCAACGCGACCGAGGAGCCGCACTGATGGGACAGAACCCCGCCAAGATGATGCGTCAGATGCAGAAGCTGCAGGAGGACATGCAGCGCGCCCAGGAGGAGCTCGCCAGCGAGACCGTCCGCGCGTCGGCCGGTGGCGGCGCCGTGACCGTGACGATCTCGGGCGGTCTCGAGGTCATGGACGTCGTGATCGATCCGGCCGCCATGGATGACGTCGAGCTGTTGCAAGACACGATCGTCGCTGCCACCAACGAGGCGATGCGGAAGGCGCAGGAGTTGGCGAACAGCCGGCTCGGGTCGGTGGCCGGAGCGCTCGGCAACCTGGGCATTCCCGGGCTGTAGCAAGTGCCCCGCTGTCAACGAACCCCCAAGGCGGGGATCTAGTGTCGTCGATCCTCCCCTCGTCGGTCGAGCGGCTGGTCTCGGAGCTCGCCCGCCTACCGGGGCTCGGCCCCCGGTCGGCCGAGCGTCTGGCCTTCCACGTGATGAAGACCCCGCCCGAGCGGGCGCATGCGCTGGCCGAGGCACTGGTCGAGGTCAAGGAGCGGCTGCGGCCCTGCGCCGAATGCTTCGGCTATGCGGAGGACGAGCGGTGCACGATCTGCCTCGATCCGCGACGTGACCCCACGCTGCTGTGCGCGGTGGAGGAGCCGTCGGCGATCGTCCCGATCGAGCGCACGCACGAGTACCGTGGCCGCTACCACGTGCTGGGAGGAGCGCTGTCACCGATCGACGGCGTCGACCCCGAGGACCTGCGTCTGGACGATCTGGTCGCCCGAATCGAGCGCGACGGAGTGCAGGAGCTTGTCATCGCGACGAACCCGACGATGTCGGGCGAGGCGACGGCGTTGTACCTGGCGGACTTAGTCCGTGGCACGGTTCGGGTGACGCGGCTGGCCAGCGGTCTGCCGGTCGGTGCGGACCTGGAGCACGCCGACGAGCTGACATTGGGGAGGGCGTTCCTCGGCAGAAGGGAGATGAGTTGAGCGAGGATCTGGACGAACCAGTCGGGTACCTGGCACTGCCCAGGGGCACCCCGGTGGTCGCGAACGACGGGGTGACCGTCGGAAAGGTCCACAAGGTGCAGCACCACGTGCGGGAGCGGATCTTCGACGGCCTCGTCATCCAGACCGACGACGGCAAGTGTTTCGTGGACGCACCCGAGGTGGGATCCATGACCCGCCGGCAGGTCGATCTCGAGATCGACAGCGCCGCGGTGGCGGAGCTGCCCGGGTCGGGCGGCCTGCTGGGCAACCTCGACACCGAGGCACGCCGGGCGGCACGCCGTCTGCGCCGGCACCTACCGGGCGGCTAGCGCGATCACACATCCAACGACCGCCGCAAGCGTGCCCGAACAGAACCGCGAAGGCCGCTCGCTACAATTCCCCGACCCTGCCTCGAGGAGGACCCGATCGCCCTGCGTGTGATGAAGTTCGGCGGAAGCTCCGTCGCCGACGCCGACAAGATCAAGAACGTCGCCCGGCGGATCGCCGAGGCGAAGGAGGGTGGCGACGAGGTCGTCGCCGTGCTGTCGGCCCGGGGCAAGACCACCGACGGGCTCGCGGCGATGGCGCAGGAGATCTCCCATCAGCCCGACCCACGTGAGATGGACATGCTGCTCTCCACCGGCGAGCGCATCTCGTGTGCACTGATGGCGATGGCGCTCCAGGATCTCGGGCACGAGGCCATCTCGTTCACTGGCTCACAGGCGGGTATCGTCACCGACACTGCCCACACCAAGGCCAAGATCGTCGAGATCAAAGGCGACCGGTTGCGCGCGGCGATCGCCGAGGACCACATCGTGCTGGTTGCTGGGTTCCAGGGAGTCTCCACCGAACGTGACGTCACGACGCTGGGGCGTGGAGGCAGCGACACGACTGCGGTCGCGTTGGCCGCCGCCTTGGGCGCCGAGGTCTGTGAGATCTACACCGACGTCACGGGCGTGTTCACCGCCGACCCGCGTATCGTGCCCGATGCCCGCAAGCTGCCGCTCGTCAGCCACGAGGAGATGCTCGAAGCCGCTGCGAACGGATCGAAGGTCCTGGCCCTTCGGTCCGTCGAGTTCGCCCGCAACCACAACGTGCCCGTACACGTTCGATCGTCGTTCGTGCCCGACGAGGGCACATGGATCACCGAGGAGACACACGCAATGGAGAAGGCCATCGTGTCCGCCATCGCCCACAAGAGCGACGAGGCCAAAATCACGCTCGCGGGTGTCGCCGACAGTCCGGGCGTCGCAGGAACGATCTTCACGGCGCTGGCCGACGCGATGATCAACGTCGACACGATCATCCAGAACGTCAGCCACCAGGGCCACACCGACGTGTCGTTCACCGTCCCGCTGACCGAATTGCGAAAGGCCGAGGAGGTCCTGCGTGGCCTCGCCGGATCGCTGGAGTATGCGGACCTGCTGACCGACGACCAGATTGGCAAGGTCACGCTCGTCGGCGCGGGGATGAAGTCCGAGCCGGGGGTCGCGGCCAAGATGTTCCGGGTGCTCTCGTCCGAGGGCATCAACATCCAGATGATCGACACCTCGACGATCCGCATCACGGTCGTCATCGATCGGCGCGAGGTCGAGCGGGCGGTCCGCGCGCTGCACGATGCGTTCGATCTGGGTGGCGAGGCAGAGCGGAGGGCCAATGTTTAGGGTCGCGGTCGTCGGCGCGACCGGTGCGGTCGGGGGCACGATGTTGCGTGTACTCGAAGAACGCGGCTTTCCGGTGACGGAGCTTCGTCCGCTTGCGTCCGCACGCAGCGCGGGTCGCCAACTCGACTATCTGGGCAAGCCGGTGTTCGTCGAGACGCTCACCGAGAACGCGTTCGAGGGCATTGACATCGCGTTGTTCTCGGCGGGCGGTGACCGCTCCCGGACCTTTGCCCCTGCGGCGGTCGAAGCAGGCGCCGTGGTGATCGACAACTCGTCGGCGTTTCGCATGGACCCCAACGTCCCGCTCGTGGTGCCAGAGGTCAACGAGGCCGACATCCAGGGCCACAACGGCATCATCGCCAACCCCAACTGTGTCGCAGCGCCGCTCGTGGTCGCGCTCAAGCCGATCGCCGACGCGGTCGGGCTGGACCGGGTCATCGTTTCGAGCTACCAGTCGGTCAGCGGCACCGGCACCGCCGCCATCGAGGAGCTGATGGCCCAGGTGCGCGGGTACCTCTCAGGCAACGAGCCGGAGCCGTCCGTGTATCCGCACCCGATCGCGTTCAACGTGATCCCGCACATCGACGTGTTCGACGAGTCCGGTTACACGGGCGAGGAGCGCAAGGTCGCCGCCGAGACGCGCAAGATGCTCGGTCAGCCCGACCTCGCGATCAGCGCCACGTGCGTGCGGGTGCCGGTCATCCAGGCGCACTCCGAGGCGATCCACATCGAGACCAGCGAGAAGATCAGCCCGCAACACGTGCGCGAGCTCTTGATGGGCGCCCCAGGCATCGCCCTGGTGGACGACCCCGCCCACAATCGCTACCCGCTGGCGCGCGAGGCGACGGGGCGCGATGAGGTGTTCGTGGGTCGCATCCGTGAGGACAGCTCACATCCACGGGGCATCGCAATGTGGCTCGTCAGCGACAACCTCCGCAAAGGCGCCGCGACCAATGCGGTTCAGATCGCCGAGTCACTGGTCACCCGAGGCTGGCTGTAACAGCCAAACGAGCGTGCGTCCTCTCCAGCGCAACACCTGGTGTCAGACACCGAATGTTGCGCCGAATGTTGCGCCGAAACTGTTGTGCAACGTCCGGCATTCCCTCACACCACACGAGGTGAACGCGGAGCGAACACCAGGGCGACTGCGCGGGCGAAGGGCCGAGCGTCCGCGATCAGCTCGGAAGGCCGGGAGTCGTCTCGCTTTCGGCGAGCTCGTCAAACGGTACGGGGCGGCCGGAGCGGGTGACCTGGCGGCGGTCGAGTCGCTCGCCCCGGTGCGCGGCGGCTTCGCAGTCCTGGCAGGTCGCCGGGGCCCCGTCGTGCCCCACTCCGGTTGCCGGGCCGTGCGCGGGGTCGATGGCGCACAGGCCCGCGAAGGGAGCGTCGGCGGGCATGTATTCGCCGATCATGGCCGCGGCCTGGTCGATCGAAACGAAGGCATCCTCGATCTCGGCGTCGACGTCCGTGACGTCCTCCACATTGGCCGCGCGACTCAGCACCGCGTCGATCAGCACCTGTTGCTCCACGACGTCGTCTACGAGCTGACGTGCCTCGGCAGGGAGGTCACGACGCGCCAGCGCTGCGGTCCGTGCCCGCAGTGCATCCAGGCGTACCTGCACCTGTGTCCGCGCGTCGAGCATCGCGGTGCGTTGGGGGAGCTGCGCGCGACGATTGGCCCATGCGACGGCCCACGCGCCGCCGAGGGCGCCCAAACCCAACAGAGCACCGACCTCGCGGAGTGCCACTAGCCGCTGGCTCGCGCGCCGTGGGGTGCTGTCACCGCGGCCTGCGCCGGACGCTCGACGTCCTGCAGTCCGCGGAGCGTGAGCCGCATCAGCGCGACCGGACCGCGGGTGCGCTCCTCACGAAAGCCCAGCCGCAGAAGGGCCGGACGGCGAAACAGGGTGTGGTGCCCGAGTAACTGGTCGTCCGTGAGCGGACCGTCCTCCACGCCGACTGCGAACGCGTCAACCGTCGCGTACGAACGGGCCTTGGCATCGGCGAGCGCCTCGAGCAGGAGTCGCTCGAGCACGGCCGTCGGGTCCCCGGCCACCAGGTACGAACAGGTCAGGAGCACGCCCTCGGGGTCCGGTGGGCCTGCCGGAAGCGAACGAGACCGGGGAAACGCGGACGCCGGACCGTATTGCACGAGTCCAAGGAACACATCGCCGGCGAAGAGCACTCGTCCCCAGGAGCCATGGCGATCTTCGAATGCGCTGATCCAGCGATCCTTGCGGCCGGCATCGGTTGCCCCTGTGATGGTCTGCCAGAACACGCAGTGGGTGCAGCAGGTCGGTAGTTCCCCCCGGATCGCTCCGGTCAGGGCTACCACGTTTGGCAGAAGCGACACACGGTGGATGATAGGGCGGCGCCATGGGGCGCAACGGGCCGGCCGGCCGAACCGCTGCCGGGAGGCTGCACTCGATTTGCGATCACCGTTCGGAAGCTGCCAGACTTCGTGAAGTGCTGGCCTCCCGACAGCCCTCCATCGAGACGTGCCGAGGATGAGGTCGGCGCTGCGCCCTCGTGCACCGATATCGGCGACTCGGCGGAGGTCGGCCGAGCGGCGCAGGCAGATCAGACGTCGGCGTGGGGTGGCGCTCGGGCTGGTGGCCCTGGCGGTCGGGATTCCCGTGCTGCGAAGCGCGATCGGTGGGACGTCCGCCGATGGCGCTGTGCACGTGGCGCCGTTGGACCGTCCAATACGGTTAGCTGCGGTCGGCGACACGGTGATGGGCAGCCGGCCGTACGGGCTCCCGCCAGACGGTGGACGGTCGCTCTTCACCGCGGTCAAGCCGCTCCTCACAGGTGATGTCGTGCTCGGCAACCTGGAAGGCACCTTGTCGAGTGGGGGTTCGTCCAAGTGCGGGCCGACACCCGGTCCCAACTGCTTCGCGTTTCGCATGCCACCGTCGTACCGCAAGTGGCTCAAGGACGCGGGCTTTACCGTGATGAGCGTGGCCAACAACCACGCCGACGACTTCGGTGCGATCGGTCGACGGCAGACGCGCGAGAACCTGGTTCGTGCCGGTATTCGTGGGACCGGCTGGCCCGGTTCGATCGCCTCACTTCCGGTCGCCGGTGGCACTGTCGCGGTGCTCGGATTTGCCCCCAACGACGTGTCGAACGACATGCTGGACATTCCGGGGGCCAGGAAGCTCGTCGCGAAGGCGGCGGCGAAGGCGCCCGTTGTCATCGTCACCGTGCATGCGGGCGCCGAGGGCGCTGACGCCGATCACGTCCGTCCGGGGTCCGAGACGTTCCTCGGCGAGAATCGCGGCGACTCGCTGCGGTTCGCGCACGCCGTGGTCGACGCCGGCGCTGACATCGTGATCATGCACGGGCCCCATGTCATGCGGGGCATCGAGTTCTACAAGGGCAGACCGATCGCCTACAGCCTGGGCAACTTCATGGGGTATGCGGTGTTCTCGTTGGCGGGCAACAAGAAGCAGAGCGCGGTGCTGGACGTCGAGCTCGGTCCCGACGGCGCGTTCGTGTCGGGTCGCGTGCGCCCGGTGACACTGATCGGCAGAGGCGTCCCAAGGCCGGGCGGCTCGATTGTCAGCCGCGTGCGGGCGCTCTCGGTCCAGGACTTCGGCGCGCGGGCGGCGGTGATCCGAGCCGACGGGACGTTTTCGCCACCAGGGACGGCAGCGGTGCCCGCGCCGCCCCAGTCATAGAGCTGTACGGAAGGTCGTTGCGGCCACAACAGGAACCCGCTCTGACAAAGGGATCGCGGACGCCCGTGTCCGAACCGAGACGTCCGCAACACTGGGTGTCTGACACCTGGTGTTGAACTAGCCGAGTCACGCTTTCCTCGTGGGTCCTGAGACGCAATTAACTGTGGCGGAGCAAGCTCCCCGAGCTACCCCTTGCCGCCCTTGCCGGGCGGTGCAGGATCTCGCTGATCACGACGGGGGCCAGCCAGACCAGAAGGCGCTCGAGCGTTCGCTTGGCACGGCTCGATGTGCGCGCCGGCGGTTCGGTCGGGTGGGTCAGTTCGGCTTTGCGGCGGCCCCGCAGGCCCGTCAGACGCCGACCGTCTCGAGCACGCGGTCGAGCGGCACCATGTGGCGCTTGAACTGCAGCACGTCCTGGCCCATGCCGAGGGCCAGGCCCAGGAGCTGCGGCAGGTGCAGCACCGGCATGTTGTACTCGGTGTCGTTCAGGAGCTCGGCCTTGCGCTGGTAAGCATCCATCGCCAAATGACACAGCGGGCACGGCGTGACCATGCAGTCAGCCCCGGCGTCGCGTGCCTGCGAAAGCGCGACGTGCGACTCCTTGAGCGCGACCTGCTCGCGGGCGAGGATGATCGGGAAGCCGCAGCACTTGGTCTTGGCGTCGTAGTCGGCGACCTCGCCACCGAGCGCGCGGATGAGGCGCTCCATCGACTGCGGCCTGTCGGGGTCCTCGAAGCCCATCACCGACGACGGGCGGAGCAACTGGCACCCGTAGTACGGCGCGACCCGTAGGCCGTTGAGCCCGCGCGGACCCTGCTTTTCGAGCTGGGCGAGGCCCTCCTCGGTGGAGATGTACCACAGCAGGTGTGTCACATCGACGCTGCCGGAGTACGGACGCGAGCCGGCCTTGACCAGCTCGCTGTTGACCTGCTCCAAGAGGCGCGGGTCCTCCTTGACCAGCTTGTTCGCCCGGCGCAGGTTGAGCGTGCAGACGTTGCATATTGTCAGGACGTCGTGCCCCATCTCTTCGGCCTCGGAGAGGATGCGGACGTTGAGCGCCAGATACAGATTCGGCTTGGCCTCGGCGATGTCCCCGGCGCCGCAACAGGTGGCGGCGGGCATCGGCACCAGCTCGATGTCGAGCAGCGGCGCGAGCGCTTTGGTCGTCGCGTTGAGCTCCTTGGACGAGAACTCGGCGACGCATCCGGGGTAATACGCGAACTGGCGGGGCACTAGATGGTCTCCTTGACGTTCTTCATGAGCTTCTTGACCTCGTCGTGGCGCTTGACCTTGTGCGGCACCGGCGACGGCGCCTTGCCCTTGGACAACATCCGGAGCGCGAACGGGAGGTCGAGCGGGGCCTTGATCGGGTCGGTAAACGGCACCAAGAGCGTCTCGTTGAGCTTACCGCCGTTGCGCATCGAGATGAGAAACGCCTTGGCGTGGCGGGCGCCGGCGTCCTTCATGCTGCGTCCCTCCTGAAAGGCGATGCCGCCGAGCTTCTCGATGGCGTCGCGCGGGTCGACCCCCTTGGGGCAGCGCTCGTTGCAGGCCATGCATCGGGTGCAGTCCCAGACGCCGTGCTTGCCGGTGTAGAGCTTGGCTCGCTCGGCGCGTCGGGTGTCGCGGACGTCGCCGGCGAACCGGTATCCCCAGGCGAATGCCGCCGGTCCGACGAACTCCGGGTCGGCCTCGAACGAGTTGCACTCGGAGTAACAGGCGGCGCACAGGATGCAGTTGGCCTCCTTGTAGACGCGCTGCATGGCCTCTTTCGGGACGATGCGCTCCTTCTCGGGGGCGGGGCCGTCGGCGATGAGGTACGGCTTGACCGACTTGACCTTCTCCCAGAACGGGTCGAGGTCGACCACCAGGTCCTTGATGGGCTTGAAGTTGCCGATCGGGTCGACCTGGATCGTGTCCTTGCCGGACCATGCCTTGAGGTCCTCGACCTGCTGCATGCATGCGAGCACGGTGCGTCCGTCGGCCTTGCAGGTACACGATCCGCAGATCGAGCTGCGACACGAATACCGCACCGCGAGCGACCCGTCTTGGGTGTTCTGCAGGTCCAGGATCGCGTCGAGCAGCGTCTTCTGCGGCTCGTGGTCGAGCGTGAAGTCCTGGTAGAAGGGCTCTGGCCGTGCGGCATCCGGCTGGTAGCGGAAGATCTTGAATGTCGTCGATGGCACTCTTCTGTCTCCCTTGCCCTTAGTACGTACGGACTTGTGGTTGGTACTTGGTCATCGTGACCTCAGAGTAGTCGAGGCGGATGTCGTCGTCCTCGAGGTATGACAGCGTGTGCTTCATCCAGTTCTCGTCGTCGCGCTCCGGGTGGTCCAGGCGCCAGTGCGCGCCACGGCTTTCGGTGCGGGTGACAGCACCTTCGACCATGCAGGCGGCCAGGTCGAGCAGCCATCCGGTCTCGATCGTGTGGATGAGCGACTGGTTGAACGTACGCCCCTTGTCGGTGACGATGACGTCCTTGTAGCGCTCGCGCAGGTCGTGGACGACGGTCTGGGCTGCCTCCAGCTCGCTGCCGGTGCGAAACACGCCCACCTTCTCCTGCATGGTGTCGGCGAGCAGGTCGCGAAGCTCGTGCTGGCGAGGCCCGCCGGTGCGGTCCAAGAGCCGCCGCAGCTTCTGCTCGTAGTCGCGTGCAGCCGCCGGCGTTGCCTGGTGCCCGCGCCCGTTGACGTTCTGGGCAAACAGCGCCGCGGCATGACCGGCTCGCTTGCCGAAGACCACCGTCTCGAGCAGCGAGTTGCCACCCAGCCGGTTGGCGCCGTGCACCGACACGCACGAACACTCGCCGGCGGCATACAGGCCCGGCATGTGCGGCGCGGCGCCCCAATTGTCGACGTGGACGCCACCCATGTGGTAGTGGGCGCCGGGGCGGATCGGGATCGGCGCGTCGATGGGGTCGACGCCCGCGAACGCGATCGCAAGCTCGCGGATCTGCGGCAGCCGCTCCTTGATGCGGTCCGCGCCCAGGTGTCGCAGGTCGATGAACACGCACCCGTTCTCATCGCCGCGACCCTCCAGGATCTCGGTCGCCTCGGCGCGGCTGACCACGTCTCGCGACGCAAGCTCCAGCTTGTTCGGCGCGTACTTGGTCATGAACCGCTCGCCGTCCTTGTTGAGCAGGTACCCGCCCTCGCCGCGGGCGCCCTCGGTGACCAGCACGCCGTTGGTCTTGAGCGTCGTGGGGTGGAACTGCATGAACTCCATGTCCTTGAGCGGCACCCCGGCGGCCAGCGCCAGGCCCATGCCGTCACCTGTGGACGAATGCGAGTTGGTGGACGGTCGGTACACGCGGCCCGCTCCGCCCGTGGCCAGGATCACGGCCCTGGCGCCGATCGTCTCGACCGTGCCGTGGATCATGTCGTAGGCCACGACGCCGCAGCAGCCGCCGTTGGTGTCCCGTACGAGCTCCGTGACGAAGAACTCCTCGTAGGTCGGGATGTCGTACTTGACGCAGACGGTCCAGAGGGTGTGCAGGATCACCAGGCCGGTGATGTCCGCGGCGAAGCAGGTGCGCGGGAACCCGGCGCCCCCGAACGGGCGCTGCGCGATCTTGCCCGTCGTCTCGTGGCGGCTGAACACCGCCCCCCAGTGTTCGAGCTGGATGATCTCGCCCGGCGCGCTTTCGCACAGGATCGCGATGGCGTCCTGGTCGCCGATGTAGTCCGACCCCTTGACCGTGTCAAAGGTGTGGTTTTCGGGAACGTCGTCCGTCTCGTTGCCAAGCGCCGCGTTGATGCCGCCCTGTGCGGCGCCCGAGTGGCTCCGTACCGGGTGGACCTTGGTGACCAGGGCGACGTCCGCCCCCGCCTCTTTGGCTGCGATGGCCGCCCGCATCCCGGCCAGTCCAGCTCCCACCACCACGACGTCATGCGTCCGCACGCTGCGATCTCCTCCGACTTGAGGTACGTGCCAACTCTACCGGACGACGCTGCGCGCGCTCGCTTCGAGAGCCTCCGATCGGCCTGCATGCAGGGGGCAAGTGTCCTGCGACGGGTCGGCGCGCCCTCACACGGTGTCCCGGGCCAACCCGAGCAGCCAGCGTCACCGCGCCCGTTCCCCCGACTCCACGTGCCCTGCGCCATTCCTATGCGAGCATGCCCTGCACCAATCCGCGGAATCGGGCATGAACGTCACGTTGGGCTGACGGATCGCGCTAGTCAGCGCGATCCGAGCTCGATGGAACCGGTGACCGGAGGGGAGCGCGACACACCCGGCGGTCCGAGGTAGCGATGCCCTCGGAAGACCACGAGCGCTCCGAGGCCGACCCCGATGCATGTGAGCGCCATGGCGGTCCGCGCCCCGGGGCCGTCCGCGACGACACCGGACAGCGCCGCGCCCGCTCCGATGCCGATCGGGAACGCCACGTTGAGCCATGCAAACGCCTCGGTCACCATCCCCACCGGCGCGAGCTCGCCGATCAGCGTGTAGACCAGGCTGAGTAGCGGTGCGATCGCCAATCCGGCGATGACGCACATGGGCGCCAGCGCCCACAGGTTTGGCGCGGCGGCGGCCGGCAGAAAACCTGCGGCACACACGAGCGCAACGCGGCCGATCTGGATGTCGGGAGCATGGCGCCATGTGCGTGCCCCGTACAGCAGGCCGCCGACCGCGCTTCCGATCGCCCAGAGCGCCAGGAACAGGCCAGCGGCGTTCGGCGATCCCTCCTCTCGGGCAAACGCCGTGACCGCGACCTCGAACCCGCCGAAGCTGATCGCCGCGAGAATCGCGAAGACGAACAGCAGGCGCACGCCCGGTGTACGCATTGCACCGCCGCCACGTCGGTCGGCGTGGACGCTCCGCCACGCCTTCGAGAGACGTGTCTGTGTGAACCACAGTGTCCCGATCAACGAGAGGGCGGCGGCGGCGTAGAGCGCCGCAGGCGGTCCGGCCACCACCACCGCGATCGTTGCGATGAGCGGCCCGCCCGTGAACACGGCTTCCTGGACGATCGACTCGAGCGCGTACGCCGACTGCAGCTGCGATCCCGAGTAGAGGCTCGCCAGGATCGTGCGCTGGCACGACGAGATGGGTGGCAGGACCCCCGTCAGCGCCGCGAGGGTGATGAGCGCGCCCCCCGGCGCGTCGAGGCTCCCGGCGACGCCGAGCGTCACGAGGGCCGCGGCGTTCCAAGTTGCGGTCGGGACCAGCACTCGGCGCTGACCGAACCGGTCGACCATCCGCCCCAACGGAGCCGCGGTCAATGCCGCGATCGCGAACATCGCCGCGGCCGCCGCGCCCGCCAGGGCGAACGACCCGGTTGCCGCGCGGACCAAGAGCACGATGCCGAGCGTCTCGAAGCCGACCGGCAAGCGCGCCACCGTGGATGCCGCCATCAAGCCTTTCAGGCCGGGCGTCTGCAAGATCGGTCGGTACGCGGCGAGGCCCATCGGTGCAGGCTAGTGCTCCACCATGGGCTCGTTGCGACGTGCCATGCAACGGACCGTCGAGGACATGCGTCGCGAAGCGGAGACCCCATCGACCAAGTGGTCCCCTCGCAAATACGAGCGCGTTTCGCGGCTGCAAACCGTCGCCAGGCATTGTCCTCGATCCCACCGTTACGGGGACCGAGAGCGGCGGGACACTTACCAGCCGCCATCAGCGTTTGACCCACCCGGAAGGGTGGGTCATAGGCCGCCCACGAGCCGTGGTGAGGGCGGCGTTTGGATCTCCTCCCCTGGCTCGGCTTTCGCGCGGGAAACGTTGCCGTATTTGCGACGGGGACCACTCAGGCCAATTGGCCGAAGCGGCGGCGGCCAATCGTTACATGGGCGTAACACTTTGGCG
>CAYMSM010000032.1:0-11024 GCA_964393105.1 uncultured Bifidobacteriaceae bacterium | reverse complement strand
CCCCCAACCGCGCCTCACTGATCGCTGACGAATCCCCGACGCCAACAGGCGTTTCGAGGGGCCGCGAACCTACCACAGCGCCGACGGACCGGATGTTCGCACCACTCGGTGTCAGACACCTCGTGGTGCGGGGACCGGGCGGCGCAACAGACGGTGTCAGACACATCGTGGTGCGGGACCGGGCGTCTCAGCGCCCGACGAGCAAACGCTCCTCGGTCCGCGGCACGGTGTCACGCCGATTGGCACTGATCGTGCGCCGATTGGCACAGAGATATTGGGTGCTTGACGTACCCTCACACGGTGATCGTCCACGAACGCCCGGGGGGTGATCGATACGCATCGATCACCCGAGTGACAGGCACCGATGCCGTCAGGCTCCCCGCGTCGGACCGGATCGTCACCGCGACAGAGTTGCTGAACGTGCCGAAGGCGTGGGGCCAGGGCCGTGGCCGGCGCTCGCTACCCGTGGGCGGCTCCATGCGCGCGCGAAGGGCGGCGGCGTTGCGGAGCCTGATCAGGCCATGAGGTCGTTACAGGTGTTGCGAAACCGCGTATGCTCGGCGAGCCGGTCCCATACCAAGGGGGTGCCATGTATCCGGCCAGCTTTGACTATGTCGCGCCGACGAGCCTGGAGGAAGCGATCTCGCTCCTCGACTCGCACGGGCACGACGCGAAGGTCCTCGCGGGAGGGCAGAGCCTGATCCCGCTCATGAAGTTCCGCTTCGCCAGCCCGGGGATCCTTGTCGACATCAACGGGATCCCGGGGCTCGACACGCTCGCCGAGGGCGACGGGGGTTTGCGGATCGGGGCGCTCGTCCGACACAAAGACTGTGAGCGCAGCGACCTGTTGAAGGGCGGCAAGTGGGGGCTTCTCGGTGCAACCGCGCCGCTCATCTCGGATCCGCTCATCCGTAACCGCGGCACCGTCTGCGGCTCCCTGGCCCACGCCGATCCGCAAGGGGACTGGGCGTCGACGATGATGGCCTGCCGGGCCGAGGTCGTCGCTCAGGGCCCCAACGGCTCGCGGCGCATCAAGGTCACCGAGCTGGTCGTCGGACCGTTCGAGACACAACTCGAGGCCAACGAGATCATCACCGAGTGTGTCGTGCCCGATCCGGGCGCCAACACCGGTGGCACGTATCTGAAGCTCGAGCGCAAGGTCGGCGATTACGCGACCGCCGCCGTCGCGGTGCAGGTGACGATGTCCAACGGGTCGATCGGCCAGGCGGGAATCGCGCTGACCGGCGTCGGATCACGCAACATCCAGGCGGGTGAGGCCGAGGCGCTTTTGGCCGGCAAGGAACCCACGGCGGAACTCATCGTCGAGGCATCGAAGCTGGCGGCGGCCGCCGCTGACCCCACCGCTGACAACCGCGGCAGCATCGCGTACAAGCGCAGCGTCGTTCGGGTGTTCACCGAACGGGCGCTGATCGAATCCATCCGTCAGGCGAAGGGAGGCGCACTGTGAGCACCCAAGCACCCCCGGCCGCCCGGCCGGTCAACGTCACGATCAACGGCCAGGCGCGCAGCGCGACCGTCGAGCCGCGCATGCTGCTCGTCCACTACATCCGCGAGTCACTCGGGCTGACCGGCACCCACATCGGGTGCGATACCACGAGCTGCGGAGCGTGCACCGTACTGGTCGACGGCGTCCCCATGAAGAGCTGCACCATGTTCGCGGTGCAGGTCGAGGGCAAGGAGCTCACCACCGTCGAGGGTCTCAAGGGGCCCGCCGGTCTTCATCCGGTGCAGGAGGGCTTCCACGAGGAGCACGGCCTGCAGTGCGGGTTCTGCACGCCGGGGATGATGCTGAGCAGCAAGGCGCTGCTGGAGGACAATCCGGACCCCTCCGAGGAGGAGATCCGCTGGGCCCTGTCCGGGCAGATCTGCCGGTGCACGGGCTACCAGAACATCGTCAAGGCCGTGCAGTACGCGGCGAAGAAGATCCGGGAAGGCGGTGCGTCGTGACGACCGAGATCCGTGGCATCGGCCACTCCGTCAAGCGTATTGAGGACGCCCGCTTTATCCAGGGGCGCGGCAACTACGTCGAGGACGTGGTGCTTCCCAACATGCTCTACATGGCGATCCTGCGAAGCCCTTATGCCCACGCCACGATCAACTCGATCGACACAACGCGGGCCAGCGCGTCGCCTGGCGTCATCGTCGTCGTGACCGGTGAGATCCTGGCCGCGCACAACCTGGCCTGGATGCCGACATTGTCCGGCGACACACAGGCGGTGCTCGCGACCGACAAGGTCCGCTTCCAGGGGCAGGAGGTCGCGTGCGTCATCGCCGAGACCGCCGCGCAGGCACACGACGCGCTCGAGCTGATCGACGTGGACTACACCCCGCTGCAGGCGGTCACCAGCCCGCAGCAGGCGATGGCCGAGGGCGCGCCCCTGATCCGCGACGACAAGGAGGGGCAGGCAGACAACGCCTGCTACCACTGGGAGTCGGGCGACGCGGCCGCCACCGAGCAGGCGTTCGCCGCAGCCGACAAGGTGGTCAGCCTCGACACGTTTTACCCGCGCTGCCATCCGGCGCCGCTCGAGTGTTGCGGATGCGTCGCCGACGTCAACCCGGCCGATGGCAAGGTCCGCATCTACATGACCTCCCAGGCCCCGCACGCCCACCGCACCCTGTTTGCCATCGTGGCCGGGCTGCCGGAGCACAAGATCCAGATCATCAGCCCCGACATCGGCGGGGGATTCGGCAACAAGGTGCCGATCTACCCCGGCTACGTCGTGGCCACGGCGGCATCGCTTCTGATCGGCCGGCCGGTCAAGTGGATCGACGATCGCACCGGCAACCTGATCTCGACCGGCTTCGCACGTGACTACCACATGCACGGCGAGCTGGCGCTGCAGGGCGACCAGATCACGGGCCTGCGGGTCAAGTTGCTCTCCGACAACGGAGCGTTCTTCGCGGACGCCCAGCCGACCAAGTTCAAGGCCGGCCTGTTCCACATCGTGACCGGCTCGTACGACATCCCGACGGCGCACGTCGTCACCGACGGCGCCTACACCAACAAGGCGCCGGGCGGCGTGGCCTACCGCTGTTCGTTCCGTGTGACCGAGGCCAGCTACCTGATCGAGCGGCTCGTTCAGAACGCCGCGTACGAGCTGGGCGTGGACCCGGTCGACTTCCGCAAGGCCAACTTCATCACGCCGGACCAGTTCCCCTACACGTCGGCCACGGGCTTCGAGTACGACTCCGGTGACTACGAGGCCGCCATGGACTTGTGCCTCGAGAAGATGAACTACAAGGGCATGCGCGCCGAGCAACTCACGGCGCGTGCAGAGGGGCGCCTGCTGGGCGTCGGTATCGCGTCGTTCACCGAGGTCGTGGGCGCCGGAAAGGGCAAGGACTACGACATCGCCGGCCTGCGGATGTTCGACTCGGCGGAGCTTCGGCTGCACCCCACCGGCAAGGCGATCCTCAAGCTCGGCACCAAATCACAGGGCCAGGGCCACGAGACGACCTACGGCCAGATCATCGCCAGCCAGCTCGGCATCCAACCCGAGGACGTGCTGGTGGAGGAGGGCGACACCGACACCACCCCCTACGGCCTCGGCACCTACGCCAGCCGCTCCACGCCGACCTCCGGAGCAGCCGCGGTCATCATCGCCCGCAAGCTGCGCGACAAGGCCCGGCTGATCGCAGCGCATCTGCTCGAATGCTCACCCGACGACCTCGAGTGGGATCAGGATCGGTTCCACGTCAAGGGCGCGCCCGACCGCGTCAAGACGATCCAGGAGTGCATCTTCGCCGCCTACACCAACCTGCCCGAAGGCATGGAGCCGGGCCTGGAGGGCGTGCATTACTACGACCCGCCCAACATGACGTACCCGTTCGGCACCTACGGCGTGGTCGTCGAGATCGACCGCGGCACCGGCGAGTGGAAGGTTCTGAAGATGGTCGCCGTCGACGACTGCGGCGTGCGGATCAACCCGATGATCGTCGAGGGGCAGATCACCGGCGGGTTGACCGAGGGGTATGCGACCGCGGCCATGCAGCTGATCGACTTCGACGAGGACGGCAACTGCATCGGCAGCAACATGATGGACTACCTGATCCCGACGTCGTGGGAGACCCCGGCGTTCGACCTGGGCGAGACGGTGACCCCGTCGCCCCACCACCCGATCGGGGCCAAGGGTGTCGGCGAGTCCGCGACGGTCGGCTCGCCGGCGGCGTACGTCAACGCCGTCATCGACGCTCTGCAGTACGCAGGGGTCGCGAACATCGACATGCCGTTGACGTCGGCCAAGGTATGGGAAGCACTGAACGAGGTGGGCTTGGCGTTGTGAGCAGTAGCCGCCGAACACGTTTGAGCCGCCCGACGGGGCGGCTCATAGGCCGCCGAAGTGCCGTGTGTGAGGCGGCGTATGGGTGACCTGATCGCACGTGCCGCCCGGCTCGGCGCGGAGGGGAAGGCGTACGCCCTGGCCACGGTGGTCGGCGTGCTCCGTCCCGCCTCGGCCAGGATGGGGAACCAAGCGATCGTGACCGCCGACGGAGCAATCGACGGCTGGGTCGGCGGGGCGTGCTCGGAGCCCGTCGTCATCCGCGAGGCGCTGCGCTCGCTTGCGGACGGGCAGCCGCGGTTCGTCAAGATCTGTCCTGCAGGCGAGGCCGCCGACGCCGGGCCGGACGTTGTCATCGCCCAGAGCTCGTGCGCATCGGAGGGAACCGTGGAGGTGTTCATCCAGCCGCATCTGCCGAGCCCGTTGCTCCGGGTGGTGGGGGATAGCCCCGCTGGGCGAACATTGCGGGAGCTGGCCCGCGCAATCGGTTGGCGGACCGATTCCGGGGGCGAGGCCGACGCGGTTGTCGTCGCGACGATGGGTCGCGGTGACGAGGACGCGCTGCAGGCCGCCCTTGGGTCGGGCGCCGGCTACGTGGGCCTGGTTGCGAGCGCCCGTCGCGCCGGAGTCGTGCGTGCCGCGCTCCACGAACGGGGTGTGACAGCCGACCAGCTTGCGGCGGTCCGAAGCCCGGCCGGACTCGATCTGGGCCCGTCGACGCAGGAGGAGATCGCGGTCGCGATCCTGGCCGAGTTGGTCGCCTGGAGCCACAGCCGCGAGGCGTCGGCCACCCAACTCCTGGAGGCCGCTGACCCGGTGTGCGGGATGACCGTCAGCGTCGAGGGCGCCGAGGTCACGTCGGTCCACGACGGCACCACCTACTACTTCTGCTGCCCCGGCTGCCGCAGCACGTTCGAGGCGGATCCGCGCAAGGCGCTCGCAACCGTCAGGCCGGCGTTCGGCTGATCGCCGCCCCGGGGGACGCGCCGCGGGATGCAACACCCGGTGTCAGACACCGGGTGTTGCATGTCCTCCGGTCGTGATCGCGAAGGATCGGCGTCATGCCGCGACGGATTCACGCGCGGCTGTCGCAAGCCACGGAGAGCGTTCCGTATCGGCACCGGCGTAATCCGGATCGAGGGAGACGAAGCAGCGCTTGCTCGTCGGTCATCGTCTGTTGGGTGACTGCCATCACGTGCTCCATTCCACGACGCGGAGCCCGTACTCGCGGCCGGCGGCCTCGGTACGCGTGATCTCCGCGGCGGCGGAGGAGCTGGGCTTCACCCAGTCGGCCGCATCACAGCAACTGGCCGCGTTCGAGCGTGAGGCGGGCCTGACGCTGGTGGACCGGGGAGCCCGCCCACTTCGCCTGACCGAGGCAGGCGGGCTCATCCTGCGCCACGCGCAGGGCGTGCTGGGCGGCTTCACGGGGATGGAGTCAGCGATCGCGGAACTCCACGGGTTGGCGCAGGGCGGGGTCCGGCTTGTCGCGTTCGCGAGCGCACTCGCGTCGGTTGTCCCCCCAGCGGTCGCCGAGTTCGCGCGCCGCCATCCGGACGTTGCGGTCGACATCGCGTTGGCGGAGCCGATCGCGGCCGCGTCGGCCTTGCGGGCGGGCGCAGGCGATCTCGCGATCATGTACCGGATGGAGGCAGCTCCCGACGACGGCCTTCGGCGTCGCATCCTGTTTCGCGATCCGCTCAACCTGGTGCTGCCCGAGGACCATCAGCTCGCCGCGACGCAAGCAGATCCGGTTCGCCGATCTCGACGGTATCCCGATGGTGGCGCCCGCGGCCGACCGCGCCGGCCGTCCGCATCGGGTCCTGATCGAGCGGCTGTTCGCGGGCGCCGACGCAACTCCGCGAATCGCGTATGAGATCGACGACTTCGCCGGGGCTCAAGCGATGGCAAGGGCAGGCCTGGCGGTGGTCTTGATGCACGGGCTGACCGTCCCGGACCCCCAGCCCGGGCTCGTCCTTCGCCCCCTGGTGGACGGGGATGCGGGGGCGCGGACGATCGAGGTCGCGACGCTCGAAGGTCGCCGCTGGCCGCCGGCGGACACCTTCGCGGACCTCATCGTCGAGCACTTTGCCGAGCCGAGGCCGAGCACGAGCCCGTAGCCCTTCACCGATCTGGCTCGCAACGAAAGCGTGAGTGAGCTTCGTGATGCGATGACGTGCTCTCGAGCGGCTCGCAGCCCGGTTGGGCTACGCGATACATGAGCGAGGGCGGTAGGCTGCGTCACGAATCTTGAGCGGGCCTCCATCAAGTCCTCATCACCGAACGTAAAGGAGATGGCAATGGCCACGGACCGAAAGGCTGACGTCACCTGGAGCGGCGATTTGCTGCACGGGAACGGAACGATCAATCACGTCACCAGCGAGGCGTTCGGGCCACTCGACGTGTCATGGCCGTCGCGGACCGAGGAGCCGAACGGGCGCACCAGCCCGGAGGAGCTGATCGCAGCCGCCCACGCCGCCTGCTATTGCATGGGGCTGTCGCACGAGTTGGCCGGGGCCGGCACGCCCCCCGAGGAGCTCTCCGCGACTGCGACGGTCACGTTCGTGCCCGGCACCGGGATCACGCGATCGGCGCTCACCGTCGTCGGACGTGTGCCCGGCGTCGACGAGGCAGGCTTTGCCGCCGCGGCCGAGGCCGCCAAGGACGGCTGCCCGGTGTCGCAGGCGCTGGCAGGCAACGTCGAGATCTCCGTCGACGCGCGTCTGGCCTGACGCGCAGCGTCGACTACGTTCGGCGCATCATCCAGGCGGCGAGCGGGCGCACGGTCCGCAGGACGCGCGAGCCGACCGGCTCGGCCGTGCCGCTAGCATTCACTTCATGTCCTCGCCGATCTCCGTGACCGTTCGCCTGTTCGCTTCGCTACGCGAGGCGGCCGGGACAGGCCGGGTGACGGTGTCGGTGCCACATGCAACGCCGGTCGGTGCGTTGTGGTCGCACCTGCCCGAGGCGATCTCGGCGGGGGAGCCGCCCGCTGCGCTGCGGTATGCGCTCAACCACGAGTGGACGCTGCCCGGGGCGCCGCTCCGCGATGGCGACGAGGTGGCGTTGGTGCTTCCGGTGAGCGGCGGATGACCGGGCTGACGGGCGACCCCCTCGATCTGCCCGTGCTGATTGCGGCGGTCAGCAATCCCGAGCACGGTGGGCTGACGACGTTCCTGGGCTGTATCCGGCGTGAGGACGCCATCCGGCCGGTCGTCGCGATCGAGTACGAGGCGTACGAGGAGCTGACCGAGCGCGAGCTCGCCGCCGTCGCGGCCGAGGCCGCAGCTCGGTTCGGGGCACACGTGGCCTGCGTCCACCGCTCCGGACGTGTCGAGGTCGGCGAGCCGAGCGTTGCGGTCGCTGCGTCGGCTCCCCACCGGCGGGCCGCGTTCGCAGCGTGCCGGTATGTCATCGACGAGCTCAAGGTGCGCGCACCCATCTGGAAGCGGATGCACTACGCCGATGGCGCAACCGAATGGATCGATGGTCGGGACCGGGTCGCAGGTGGACGACCCGCGTAGGTCGCTGCCCTCGGTCGACACGGCGTTGGCCGGCCCGGGGATCGCTGAGCTGCTCGACACGTACCCGCGGGGTCAGGTCGTTGACGCGGTCCGCTCCGTCATCGACGCCCGGCGGCGAACCGGCGATGGGATCGATGGCCTCGCCGACGACGTCGCCCACCGGCTGCGGCCGTCACTTCGCCGCGTGATCAACGCGACCGGCGTCGTACTCCACACCAACCTGGGTCGGGCGCCGCTGGCCCGACAGGCCGCGCAGGCCGTGGTCGCGGTGGGAGGGACCTCAAACCTGGAATGGGACGCCGAGACCGGTGAGCGGGGCTCACGGCAGGATCACGTCGTGCAGCACCTGAGGGTGTTGACCGGCGCCGAGTCGGCCGCCGTCGCCAACACCAACGCGGGTGGCGTGTTGCTCGCACTCGTCGCTCTGGCCAGCGGCAGGGAGGTCATCGTCTCGCGCGGGCAGCTCGTCGAAATCGGTGGTGGCTTCCGTGTGCCTGAGGTGCTGACCGCCTCCGGGTGCCGGCTTGTCGAGGTCGGCACCACCAACAAGACGCGCGCCGCCGACTACGAACGCGCGATCGGTCCCGACACCGCCGCGATCCTTCGGGTGCACCCATCCAACTTCCGGGTGGTGGGGTTCACCGAGGAGGCCCCGCTCGGCGAGCTGGTGGCACTTGCCCAGGCCCGCGGGCTCGTTGTCATCGACGACCTGGGAAGCGGCGCGCTGACCGCCGACCCGATCTACCGCGGCGAACCGGACGTGCGATCCAGCGTGGCCGCCGGAGTCGACGTGACGTGTTTCAGCTCGGACAAGCTGATGGGCGGACCGCAGGGGGGCATCCTGGTAGGTGCGGCCGACGCGATCGCGCGGTGCCGTCGCCACCCGCTGATGCGAGCCTTGCGCCCCGACAAGCTCACCATCGCGGCGCTCGAGGCCACGCTTGCGCTGCATCGCGATCCCGCGGCCGCCCGCACGTCGATCCCCACGCTGGCCATGCTCGCTGCCGATCCGGCGACTCTGCGCGCGCGGGCGGATTGCCTGGCTGCGGCGGTCGGCGGCGAGGTCGTTGCGACGGTGGGACGCGTCGGCGGCGGGTCGCTCCCCGGCGAAGAGCTCCCGAGCGTGGCGGTCGCCCTCGACGCTGCGGACGGCCCCGATGCGCTGTCCGCTCGGTTGCGCGCGTGTGAACCTCACGTCGCCGCCCGCGTCGCTGACGGCCGAGTGCTGCTGGACGTCCTGACTTTGAGCGATGACGACCTTGCCCTGCTGCCTGCGCTGGTGGAGTCCGCCCGATGAGTCACATCGACGACCTGCAGGCGATCATCGACGGCGACGACGCCGACCAGGCTGCGGTTGCCCTGGTGGACCTCGGTCTCGCCCATCAGGCCGAGGATCGACCGGATCTCGCCGAGGCCGCCTACCTTCGTGTCATCGCGTCCGGCCATGAGGGGCAGGCGCCCCGCGCGGCGTTCGAGCTGGCCCAGCTGTACGAGGCCCATGGCGATGCCGAGGGCGCGTGTGAGGCGTACCGCATCGTGCTCGAATCCGGCGGCCACGGGTTGGTGGGCCCGGCGGTCTGCGGGTTGCGGCGCCTGAAGTGAGCGCGAGTGCGCTCGTGCTCGGCACGGCCGGGCATGTCGATCACGGAAAGACCGCGCTGGTGATGGCGCTGACCGGGCGCGACACCGACCGCCTGCCCGAGGAGAAGGCGCGCGGCATCTCGATCGCCCTGGGCTTCGCGCCGCTCGAGCTGGACGGTGATCGCGCCGTCAGCCTGGTCGACGTCCCCGGGCACGAGCGGTTTGTACGCCACATGGTCGCCGGCGCCAGCGGCGTGGATGGATACCTGCTGTGCGTCGCGGCTGACGACGGCGTGATGCCCCAAACCGTCGAGCACATGGCGGTGCTGCGCCTGCTCGGAGTCGCGGACGGGGTGGTCGCCGTGACAAAGAGCGATCTGATCGAGCCGGAGCTTGCGATCGAGGAGGTGCGCCAGCTGGTGGGGGAGGGGCCTGAGGTCATCCCCGTCTCGTCGGTGACGGGGGCAGGCATCGTCGACCTGCGCGCCGCGCTGACACGTCTGGCCGGGCGGCTGGAACGGCGGACCGCGTCGGGCCGTCCACGCTTGTTCGTCGACCGCGTGTTCTCTGTCGCCGGGGCCGGCACCGTCGTCACCGGAACGCTGTGGGGCGGCGTCATCGCGGTCGGCGACCATGTGCAAATCGTGCCCGGCACCGACGTTGCACGCGTGCGCGGGGTCGAGGCACACGACGTCTCGGTCGCACGAGCGGTCGGGGGCCGTGTCGCGCTCAACCTGGTCGGCATCGAGCGCGACCAGGCCCCTCGGGGCGCGTGTGTCGTGCGCCAGGACGACGCGTGGCATCCGACCGCCATGCTGGACGTCTCCCTCGACTGGCTTGCCGACGCAGGCGGCCCGCTGCGATCACGGCGCCGTCTTCAGGCATTTCTGGGAACCGCCGAGGTAGCGGCGACGTGTGTACTGCTGGAGGGGGGCGAACTCGCTCCCGGCGACCGCGGCTACGCTCAGCTTCGCCTGGATGTCGCGGTCCCCGCCGTCGCAGGTGACCGGCTCGTGCTGCGCTCGGCCGAGCGGCGCACAGTCGGCGGTGCGCGCGTTGTCGACCCGGCCCCGGTGCGCCACGGCAGGGGATCGGGATCGGCCGAACGACTTGCCGTGATGGAGCTCGACGATGACGGTGCGCTCGCGGCATTCGACCTGGGTCGGGCCGGGCGGCGTGGACTTCGCATGGAGCCGGAGCGAGCACGCCGTGCTGGGGGGTCGGTGCTCGACGGCGGGTGGGCGGTGACCTCCGATCATGCCGATGCCGCCGCCGAGACATTGGCAACGGCCGTCGGCCGGGGCATCGGCATGGCCGACGCACGTGCCGCGACAGGTCTTGACGGTGAGGTGGCCGACGCGCTGATCGCCACGCTGGAACGCGAGGGGCGGCTTCGGCGCGACGGCGCGCGCCTGCTGCCGTCCGGGCAGGCGACGCACGACCCGGCGGTCGCCACCGTCGCCGGCGTCTTGGCGGCGGCCGGCCTGCGGCCTCCCGGCATTGTCGAGTTGCGCGAGCAGACGGGGTTGCCGGCGCAGCGGCTCGCGGCGGTGTTGGCAGAACTCCGAGCGGCCGGAACCGTCGTCCACGCCGGCGACCTGTGGTTCGACGCAGG
>CAYMSM010000031.1:0-14348 GCA_964393105.1 uncultured Bifidobacteriaceae bacterium | reverse complement strand
CGCGGCGCGGATGCGCGCGGATCGCCGTCGCCATACGGGTTCGGGGTCAACCCGAAGGATGCACCCTGCGGGTGCTCCCCCGCACCCGCCTGACTCGGCGCCCGCACGCCCCGCATCCACGATTGTCGGTGGATCCAGGCTTAGATGGCGAACTGCACGCCCTCGACGTCGCCGGTGAAGAGCAGCGGTACGGATTCGGCACCGAGGGCCGGAAACGATCTTCGTCCGATCTTCAGCGCTCCCTGCGTCACCCTGACGTGCGGCGGTGCTCGCGGGAAGGCCGCGGTCGTTCTTGGTGGACAGCTCCCGCAGCCGCACCGCGAACGCCTGGCGGATGTTGTCGCGGACCTCATCCGTCAGCCGAGGGTGAACCCTTCAATGGGTCCCACGTCGTGTGACCCCTTCAATGGACGAAGCCGTCGTGCCGCTGGGGGGCAGGGCACGCTGCTAAGTTCCGCGCATGGGCCTGCTCGGGACGAACCTGCCGGGCGTGTTCCGGGCCGGCGACGTACGGAATCGTTCGACCAAGCGCGCCGCGTCGGCCGTCGGGGAGGGGTCCATGGCGGTGCAGCTCGTCCACCAGTACCTCGGCGGGGTCGCGGTGTCGGCGACATGACCCTCCTGGAGAGCCTCCGGCACGCGCCGATCTTCGCGAGCCTCACCGACGACGATCTCGTGCGGATCGCGGACGCCGGGCGGGAGCGCCGCCTCGCGCCCGGGGAGCTCTTGTACAGCGAGGGCGAGCGGCCCGTCGCGTTCTACCTGGTGCTGGAGGGGTGGCTGGAGACAACCCGCGAGGTCGCCGGCGAGCAGGTGCTGATAATGGGCCATGGCCCGGGGGGCTACGTCGGCGCGTCCGCGACCCTCATCGACACGCCGTACCACGGCACGAACCGCGCCGCCGTCGAGACCGTCGTGTTCGCACTCGACCGGGAGGAGTTCCGGGCGTTCGCGTTCGCGTACCCCGCGCTGCTGGGCGAGTTCCTCCCGGCGATCGTGGCGGCCGCCGGCGCGATGAAGGGCGTCGAGCGGGATCGCGAGAAGCTTCTCGCGGTGGGCAGGCTCGCCGCGGGCCTGGCGCACGAGTTGAACAACCCCGCGGCCGCCGCCGCCCGCGGCATCGCGACCCTCAGCGAGTACGAGCAGGCGCGGCAGACCGCGTTCGCCGATGTCGTCGACGCCGGCGCGTCCGCCGAGCAGCTCGGCGCCCTCGTCGTAATCGCCTCCGCGGCGACCGCCGGCGCGTCCGCGGCGCCGCGGCTCGACCCCCTCGCGGCGAGTGACCGCGAGCAGGAGCTGGTCGGCGCGCTCGAGCGGCGTGGGCTGGACGAGTCCTTCGAGGTCGCGTCGGCGCTGACGGGGGCGGGGCTCGGGCCGGAGTGGGTCGACCGGGTCGCCGACGGGGTCGGCGGTGAGCATCTGGCGCCCAGCCTGCGGTTCGTGGCGGCCTGCACCGCATCGCAGGTTCTGCGCTCCGAGCTGGAGGAGGCGATCCGGCGGATCTCCGACCTGGTGGCCGCTGTCAAGAGCTACTCGTTCATGGACCAGGCGCCGAGCCAGCAGGTCGACATCCACGCCGGCCTGGAGAGCACACTGTCGCTGCTGGCCCACAAGCTCCGCGAGAAGCGCGTGGACATCGTGCGGGACTTCGACCCCGATCTGCCGCAGGTTCAGGCGGCCGGGTCGGAGCTGAACCAGGTGTGGATGAATCTCATCGACAACGCCGCCGACGCGGTCGAGCCCGGCGGTCGCCTGACGTTGCGGACGGCCCGCCAGGGGGAACGCGTGATCGTGGAGGTCGGCGACGACGGACCGGGGATCCCGGAGGAGCTCCAGGCCCGGATCTTCGACGCGTTCGTCACGACCAAGCCCGTCGGGCAGGGTACCGGGCTGGGGCTTGACATCGCACAGCGGATCGTGCTCCGCCACCACGGGGAGATCCGGCTCGAGTCGCGCCCTGGCGACACCCACTTCCAGGTGGTTCTCCCGGTTTGACCCTCGTAACCCCTCATGGTCAAGCCTCCAAGCCGTGAGGAGCCAGCAGGGATCACTTTGCATCGGTTCCTGCGGGCGGTCGGGTCACCGCGTTGACATCCGGGTTGACCTCGGCGATGCGGGCCAGATGGCGTCGACATCGGGCGGACGCCCTCTCCTCGCCGTCAGCCTCCAACAGACGAGACCCCCGCAATTGCGGGGGTTTCGACACTCGTTGAGGGCGCCTTCGGCGTCAGCCGTCAGTGCCGGCCGTCTCATCGTCGAGCGGAGTCAGCCGGTCCAGCCCGCCATTCGACTGAGGCGTCCAACTTCGCCAGGACAGCGGCGGCGTCATGGCGGGCGAACTCCTCATGGCCGGTGCGGATGGTGTCCACATCTTGAGCTGACATGACGTGTTCCTTTCAGTGGAGTGGCTTGATCCCGGATGTTCGACGACCGGGCTAGATGAAGAACTCGTCCCATTCCTCCTGATGCTTCTCGTGGGCGGTGATCGCCGTGACGACGCCGTCGGAGACCTCGAACACGAGTGCGGCGTCCGCGGAGAGCGTCGCGTCTGCCCGCGTGCCCGTAGCTCGGTTCACGGCGACGACCTGCGTGTCGTTGGGATACAGGTCGAGGAGTTCCGCGCGAAAGGTACCGCTGGTCGCTGCCGCCAGCGCACCGAACCAGCCGAAGACGGCATCGCGCCCTTCGTAGAGCCCGGACAGGGTGCTTCGTCCCGGCTGCAGGAAGCTCACATCGGGGCTGAGCAGCCCGGTGAGCGCATCGAGGTCACCCGTGTTGAAGGCCTCGTAGACGCGCCTGACGAGTGCTGCGTTCGGTTGCTCGGTGGTAGTGGTGCTCATCGCTCCTCCTTGGTTGCTTGACCGGGAGCATGCGCCCGGCAGCACCACGCCGCATCGGGCGAACGCCCTATCCGGTGCGAACGAGGTCGTGCTCGAACGCCCAGAGCGTCGCCGCGGCCCGGCTGCGGACGCCGGCCTTCTGGTAGACGTGCTGGACGTGGTGCCCGACGGTCTTGGCCGAGATGCCGAGATCCTCGGCGATCTGCTGGTTGGACTCGCCGCGCACGAGCACGAGGAGGACTTCCAGCTCGCGCTCGGTCAGCCCGGCGGGCAGCTCGTGAGGTCGCTGCCGCACGCGGTGGCCGGCGGCAGCGAGCACCGCGTCGACAGCTTCCGGGTCGAGCCGCCCCTCTTCGGCCTCCCGCATCAACGCCGCCTCTGCCGCCGGCCCATCGAGAGCCGGCCTGTACGGCCGCGCCTCGCGCCGTAGCAGTCGGCGGCGGCGAGGATGCGGGTTGCCTGATCGAGCGCCGGCCCACGCGTACCGCGGTGGT
This sequence comes from uncultured Bifidobacteriaceae bacterium, assembly GCA_964393105.1. Classification (GTDB taxonomy): domain Bacteria; phylum Actinomycetota; class Thermoleophilia; order Miltoncostaeales; family Miltoncostaeaceae; genus CALMEC01. The sequence goes on along the minus strand of CAYMSM010000031.1, from coordinate 11,014 downwards.
AGCCGGAGCCGTCGAGCCGTTCGTGGTGGGAGCCGGCCAGGATCCCGATCGGGGCGAGCGCCGGCGACTGGGCGAAGGCGCGCTCCGTGAAGTGAGGATGGAGCCGCACCCGCTCCCACTCGCCGAACCCGAGGCGCCCCGGCTTCTCCCAGATCGCGTTCGACACGCCGACGCGGCCGAGGTCGTGCGCGAGCGCGGCGCGCCGCACGAGCGTCACGGAAGCTGCCGGCAGACCCATGCGCCAGGCGGCGGCTTCGGCGAGCTCGGCCACACCCGTCGAGTGCTCGCGAAGCCACGGCGACTTGAGGTTGGTGAATGCAGCGATGGCCACGAAGGCGGCGTCGACCCGCTCGCCCGCGATCCAGACCTGCGGAAACGGCTCGATCTCCAGCGCCTGCTCCCACATCCGCGTCTCGTCCAACCCGGCGAGGATGTCGTCGAAGTTGCGCGCGGCGAGTTCGGCGAGGCGAGGCTCGTACGCCGTGCCCGATCGACGCTCGACGACCGCGCGTGCCTCCTCCGTGCCGGCGGCGGCGAGAAAGACGGAGATGTCTCTCGCCACGTGCAGGAGACGCATCGGCAACGGGATCGCGTCGCCGCTGGCGACACCCGGGAATCCCAGCCCGTCCCACCGCTCGAAAACGTGTTCGAGCGCCGCCTGGGTGCCCGAGCTGAAGCCGAGCCACCCGGCGAAACGCTGCGCCACCTCGCAGTGCATCGCCAGCGTCTGACGCGCCAGCGGAAGGCCGTGGGTGATTGCCTCCTCGACCATGACGGCGCGGAGCTCCGGGGTGCGACCGAGGCCGACGTTCGACCTGAGGAACGCGAGGACCTCTGCGGGGTTGCCCGAGTCGACGAGCGCGAACACGGCCCTCGGCACGATGTCGTCGCCGTACAGCTGCGCCGCCTCATGCCCGTCCGAGGTGCACCCCGAGGAGTGAAGCAGCGCAACGTAGTACGTGTCCACCAACTCCTGCGCTGATGCCCCGGCGAGCTCGCCGAGACGGACCGCGAGCACGGCGGTGCGCAATGCGTGCTCGAGCGGCTGCCCGGTGCCGAGGTCGGTCGCGAGCGAGAGGGCACCGACCACCTCGGCAGCGCGGATCGGTCGCTCACCTGACGGCAGCCGTGTTGCGCCTGCTCCGGGATCCTCCGCCGCCACGTCGGGATCCTACCCCCGATTGCACGGGCAGGAGGTCGCGAGAGCCTCGGTTGTGGCAGGCCGAGCGATACGCCGCGCCCCGCTCAGTCGTGGGTGAGCGGCCTCCGCGGGGTCTCCTAGCGCGCCGGTTCCGGACTCGCTACGAAGAGGAGGACTCCGGCCACGAGAAGCCACAACGCGATCAGGAACAGCGGGAAGAAGGCGATCGAGCCGAGAGCCAGAACCCCGGCGGCGGCGCCGATCCAGCCGAGCCAGGCGGGCAGGACCCCGGCCCGGAGGGCGGCGATCGACGCGGCGATCATCATCGCTCCTGCTCCAATCCCGCCCGTCGCGAGCATCACGTAGCCGACGTCGTCGGCCGCATGGATGAGCTCGGGGTAGACGGTGTGGCGAAATGTGTCGTCGCTCATCGTCTTGATCGCGGAGATGATGGAGATCGAGGCGAGCGTAAGCGCCGCGTAGATGATGCCGCCAATCAACGCGAGGTTCGTCCAGAAGCCGCCGGGATCGAGGCGTCGAAGCCTTTGCCGGAGGCTGCTCAGGAACCAGAGGAAGAAGAAGACGCCGAGCACGATCAGGATCCAGCCGACAGCGACTTGATCCCGGTGGCCGGAGTCGGCGAAGTAGGTCTGGACCGTCGCCGGGTCGACGTCGAGGCCGCTGGGATTACCGCCGAACGCGAGGATAACTCCCGCGATGGAGAGAACGACGTAGGCGATGCCGCCCAGGCCGGCCCACTGCTCGAGGCCGCGGCGTCTGACGTCAGCCGGCTTCCTGGTGGTCACGGTCCCTCCTTTGACGGTCGTCGGCATACCGTACAGAACAGCCGGGGGTGCGAGATGCATTGGTCGTTTACGCCTGACCGGTCTGCGCTTCCCCGGCCGCGTGGCACGCGGCCGGGCACCAGCGGAGACCTCCGGGAGCCTCGGAAATCCGGCAAACTCGAGTGCTAACGGGGTGAAGCTATCTCTCTAGGAAGATCTTCATGGTGTCGACCCGCACGCCGTCGTAGGCCTCAGCCTCGGCAGCCGCCTGAGACTGCAGCGCCGTCTGCAAGTCAGCCACCGACATCGGGTCCGGAAGGTCGAGAACCACGACGACGTGGGTCGGGTTCTCCGGGTTGACGAACGTCCTGACGCCGACACCCATGGGCCCAAAGAACTCCTCGCGCTTCGGTGAGGCGAGCCAATGCTCGGTGTCATCGACCTCGTGGTGCACGATCACGGTGGTCACCGCAGCCCCCTCCTGTTTCGGCCCGACGCGGCTGCGCCGAGCGCGTGCGCCGATGATAGACGACTAGCTGCTCCCGCTCGGCGAGAGCTCCTTGGAGAAGAACTCGAGTGCCGTCTTGGTTTTCGTCTGCTGGTCGCCCGAGAGATCGACCCCTTTTTTCGTCAGGAACATGCGCGCCTCCGCCGAGACCTGGAACGCCTCCGCCGGAGCGCACTTGGTGGAAAGCTCGACAATCCGAGAGCCGTCCGGGTAGAGCCACATCTCGGCGACCAGGGGACGCCCGAAGCCCTGCGGACTCCACTTCAACTTGAGAACGAAGAGCGGCCCGAGGACCGAGAGCTCGTCGAGTTCGATGCCCTCGGGAGCGTGGGCCTTGAAGAACGCCCGCTGCTCCTTGGAGAACAGCTTCCGCAGCGGCGCCCCGCCAAGGACCGATGCTCGCACGGCGGTCGTCCCGAGCTTCGCCTTGAGCGAGGCCGAGCACACGAACCCCCCGGGCATCGCGTCGACCTCGACACCGAAGCTGGGCGACTTCCGCAGCTCCTCCGGCAGGGCATCCGGCACGACCGGGCGCAGCTTCACCACCGAGTCGCTCGCCTTGCCCTGGATCCTGCGCGCGCGTGCCACGACGCCTGCCCGGTTGAGCGCGAGGTCGGGCGTGTCGAAGAAGAACACCTGCCGGATCTGTGCGTCGAGGGGATCCAGCTCAAGCGCGCGCGCGGTCGAGCGGATACTCGAATCGGGCACCGTCAGCTTCAGCTCGACGCTGTCGGCGCCCTTGATGAGCTCGAACATCTCGGCCATCTGCTCGTCTGTCAATCGCTCGGGCTTCCTCGTCGTAGTCGCCACTGTGGGGCCTCCTCGCCTGCTTGTCGCTTTGGCTGAACTCGATCGACGCATCATCGTCATCTCAACACCGTTCGTCAACTCGCAGCGGGTGTGCTCCCCGAACTCGGCCGGGGTCGCCTCGCGATGCTGTGGACGACGCGGGACTCGGCGGGGTCAACGTCTCCTGGTGCGCACATCGGAGGAGAGGATCGACCTCGAGGGGGAGAGAAGAGGCCGCGGCGACAAAATATAAAAACCTATCTATGTGGAGCGGGTCCGTCCGGCTCCGGTCCTAGGCTCACATGCTGTTGAGAATCCGTCGTCGCGATGCTCCTGCTCGGACGAGATCTCAGAGACCGGCAAGGAGACTTCTCGCAATGTGCTCGTCCCCCCTCGTGCGATCACCCAGGGCAATCGGGCTTCTCGTCGTCGCGCTGCTCGCATTGCTTGCGACCATCGTGTCGAGCGCCTCGGCCGCGGTCGCCAACCCGGACCTGCAGCCGGCGTGCGGCACCAAGGTCATCATGGTCCTCGACGAATCGGGGTCGATCGATGCCGCCCTGGGCGCCGAAGGCGCGGTCCGCAGCGCCGCGAACGCGTTCGCGAGCGGCCTTGCCGACACCGGGTCCCAACTTGCCGTCATCGAGTTCGGCTCGTCTGCCAAGAGGGTCTTCGACTACACCGACGTCACGTCCGGCGTCGGCGGGACGCTTGCGACGACGTTCCAGCCGTATTTCAGCGGCTCGGCGATCGCCCCGGCCGACGTGTACGACTCGCCGTCGCAGACCGGTCAGTGGACCAACTGGGAGGACGCGCTCGAAGAGGTCAAGCTCCTGAACGGGTCATCCGGGGTCGCGCCGCTCGTCGTGTTCATCACCGACGGCGACCCGACCGCGATCAACACCGCAACCGGTGTGCAGGTCGGTGTCGCCAATGCGACCGCCCTGGCGCCTGCCATCGTGCAGGCAGACGCCGTCAAGACCCAGGGGAGCCACATCCTGGCCGTCGGGGTCGGTGCGGCGCTCAACAACGCGACCAGTCTCGGTCGGCTCAACACCATCTCCGGTCCTGACACGGTCACCAACGCGGCGTCCGTCAACCTCGCGACGACCGACGTCCTCGCGATCGTGGATTTCGCGAGCCTTCCGACGGCGCTGCCGGCCCTCGTCAACGAGCTCTGCCAGTCGTCCGTCACGATCAACAAGGTCGTCGACGATGGTCAAGGCCCCGTGCCGGGTGGTGCCGGCTGGCAGTTCGCCGGCGACGTCAGCACTGCAACCGGCAGCTACACATGGCTGACTCCGAACCCCGGCGCAGCGGGTCCGCGGAACGCCGCCACCGGCGCGGACAGCGCGGTCACGTTCCAGTGGAAGCCGTCGGCGTCGACCAACTCCACGATCACGCTGACCGAGGTCGAGCGCCAGGGCTACCTGTTCGCCGGCGTCGCGTGCCAGGTCACGTCTCCATCCGCCCAGACCCCCGTGCCGCTCCCGGTCGCGGTGACCGGCACGACGTTCAACGCGACGCTCGGCTCGACCGATGTGGTCACCTGCGTGGTCAGGAACACGAAGATCAATCCGGCGCTCACGATCGAGAAAACGGCAACACCCGCCATTGTGAGTCCCGGCGCGACGGTGACGTGGACGGTCACGGTCACAAATACCGGTGACGTCGACCTGACGGACGTCGTCGTGGTCGATCCGGTGGCCGCCGGGTGCCAGACACCCGCGACGCCCGTGTCGCTGGCCGTCGGCGCGAGCATCACGCTCACGTGCACGACGCAGACCGTCACACAGTCGATCTCCAACACCGCAACGGTCACCGCCAGCGACCCACAGGGCACGCCGTTGACTCCAAAACAGGCCACGGCCACGGTCACGGTGACCAGCCCGCCGGTCGTCCCGCCGCCCGGCCCGACCGTCGACGTCTCCACGCCGGGCGGCACGATCGGTACGCCGCAGACCACGCTTCGAATCGACAAACGCGGTCCATCGGCCGCACGGGCCGGGCAGGTGATCACCTACCGGATCAAGATCACCAACAGCGGCACCGTCGCGGCCCAAGACGTCGTGATGCGTGACCGGGTGCCGACGGGGATGGCGCTGGCAGCCAAGCCCGCCGGCGTCCAACTGGTCAAGGGCGTCGCGATCGTCACGGTCGGGACCCTGGCGCCCGGCGCGTCACGGACGATTCGTCTGAAGTTCAGGATCGACCGCCCGGCGGTCGGCTTCCGGACAAACATGGCAGCCGCGAGCGCCTCCAATGCGCGGGAGGTCCGGGACTCGACCCGCACCAGGATCATCAGGATCACAGGCCAGATCCGCATCCCGGTCGTCACCGGGTAGATCGCCCGCGTGAGCAGGTGGGCCGTCCGCCGGCGGCCCACCTGCTCTCGACGGGTGCCAGCCGCACACGCATGCGGTGCAGCGGGGGGTTGTATGGATCGTCCAAACCCCACTGGCCTTGGGCGGTTTCGCCAAGTGGCCGATACGCGATGGCCTCCCATTGGCCCGCGGGCCTTATCCCAGGGGCGCAGGACCGCGCGGTCGGGTTCTCGCCGTGGGCCAACGATTGTGCGGGTCGCCGAACCTACGCTCCTTGTGTCCCGGTCTTCGCCTCCGGAAGACCCAATCCGATCAGGGAGAAATCATGCGAACAGGCGTGTTGCGCCGCGTCATCGCCTTGGCGATGCTGGCGCTCGTCGCGTTACCGGTCTCGGCGTTCGGCGCTGACGCCACCCCGGCCGAGTTGGCCACGCAGATCCAAGACGTCGCGTTCTCGGCCAACCAGATCTGGGTGGTGCTCGCGGCGATCCTCGTCCTGTTCATGCAGGCCGGGTTCGCGATGCTCGAGATCGGCCTGTCGCGCATGAAGAACGCGGGGGCGGTCGCGGGCAAGATCGTCATCAACCTCTCGATCTCGTTCCTGATGTTCTGGGCCGTGGGCTTCTCGCTCGCGTTCGCCACAGGCAACGGCTTCGCCGGCTCGGGCGGCTGGTTCCTGGACCTCAGCGGCTTCAGTGAGCAGTTCGCGTCGCTGTCGTACAGCGACACACCGCCGCAGGCGCAGTTCTTCTTCCAGGTGGTGTTCGCCGCGGTGTCGCTCGCCATCGTGTTCGGCGCGATGCTCGACCGCACCAAGTTCATCGCCTACATCATCTTCGGCGTCGTCTTCACCGGGCTCATCTACCCGATCGTCGCGCACTGGACGTGGGGCGGTGGGTGGCTCGCGCAGGATGGCTTCCTGGACTTCGCCGGAAGCTCCATCGTCCACTTGCAAGGCGCCTTGGCGGCCCTTGCCGGGACGCTTCTGCTCGGCGCGCGTATCGGCAAGTTCCGCAACAAGAAGGCCGTACCGATCCCCGGTCACTCGATTCCGCTCGCCATGCTCGGCGTGCTGATCCTGTGGGTCGGGTGGATGGGCTTCAACCCCGGCTCGACGCTCAACGCCGTGGCCAACAACTTCGCCGACATCGCCGTCAACACCAACCTGGCGGCCGCCGCCGGCGTCATGGGCGCGACGATCAGCGCGATGGTGATGTTCAAGACGCTCGACGTCTCGCAGATGGGCAACGGCGCGATCGCAGGCCTCGTCGCGATCACCGCGCCTTGTGCATTCGTTGATCCGTGGGCGGCGGTCATCATCGGCCTCGTCGCAGGCCTCATCGTGCCGCCCCTGGTGGTGCTCGTCGACAAGATCCGGGTGGACGACCCGATCGGGTGTCTGCCGGTTCATGGTGTGGCCGGTATCTGGGGCACGCTCGCAGTCGGGCTCTTCGCCGCAGCCGACCGCACGGTCAACCTGCCCACCCCGCTCGGCAAGAGCGCCGGTCTGTTCACGGGCGGTGACGCGTCACAGTTGTGGGTGCAGTTCTACGGGGTCGCCGCCACGATCGGGTTTACCGGCGCGTGCTCGCTGGCGTTGTTCGCCGCGATCAAGTACACGGTCGGTCTGCGGGTCAGCGAGCGGGAGGAGCTGGCAGGCCTCGACATCTCCGAGCACGGTATGTTCGGATACCCGGAGCGGTTCATCGAGGTCCCGGGCGCCGAGCCGGAGGACGTATCCTCTCCGTCGTCGGTGATGCAGGGGAGTGCAGGAGCGTCTCAGTCCACCCAGACCGCACCAACGTCGTAAGGAGGGGTGTTGAAGAAAATCGAAGCGTTCATCCGCCACGAGGCGTTCGACGAGATCCGCGACCGGCTCGATGCGATGGGGCTCCCCTCCATGAGCGTGAGCGAGGTCAAGGGCTCGGGACGGCAGAAGGGCTTCACCGAGAGCTACCGCGGAGCGAAGACCACAATCTTCCTCCGTCCCAAGCTCAAGTTGGAGATCGCAGTCGACGACGCCGACGTGGAACGTGCGATCGACACGATCATGGAGTACGCCCACACCGGCGAGCCCGGTGACGGCAAGATCTTCGTCTTCGCCATGGAGGACGCGATCCGCGTCCGCACCGGTGAGCGGGGACCGATCGTGCTGGCCTCCCACGAGGAGGAGCAGGCGCACGCGTAGTTACGCAGGGTAGTGCCTGGGGCCGGTGGCGGATCCTCGCCACCGGCCACAGGCGCTCGTCGACGCCCGACCGGGTTTCGGCCTGGAGGACCGGTGAGGCGGGAGCGGTGTCGTGTCGAGGGCGATCAAGGTGCGAGCGTTGCCTGGCGCGCTTCCCCGGGAAGCTCCAGGGTGAAGCGGCTGCCCCGACTCCGGTGGCTCTCCACGCGCAGGTCGCCGCCGAGCGCACGCGCAAGCTGGCGGCTGATCGCAAGGCCCAGGCCGCTGCCGTGTCGGCCATCCGGGGTGTTCTCCGACCGGAACGGCTCGAAGATCTCGGCGAGTTGGTCTGGGGCGATACCCGGGCCGGTGTCGGTAACCGATATCACCGCGCCCCCACCCGGACGCTCGTGCGCCGCGACGTGCACGACCCCGCCGTCCGGGGTCCACTTGAACGCATTGTCGATCAGGTTCCCGACGATCTGCCGGACTCGGGCAGCGTCCGTATACAACTCCGGCAAGGGCGTGAACTCGCGCTGATAGCGCACCCCGCGGCGTGCGGCCTCGCCGGCATAGGAGGTGAAGGCACGCTCCACCAGGTCATTGCCGTCTACCCTCCCGAGGTCCAGACGAAAACGCCGCGCCTCGAGCTTTGCGAGGTCGAGCAGATCGGTGACAAGGGCTTCGAGCCGGGCAGACTCGTCCTCGATCGCGTGGAGCGAGCGTGGGATGGCCTCGCTTGGGACGACGCCGTCGGTCAGGGCTTGGGTGTGGCCGCGGATCGCGGTCAGGGGCGTGCGAAGGTCATGGGTGACCCGCATCAGGAAGTCCCTGGTCAGGGTCTCACGATGTTGGAGTTCACGCACCATCGTGTTGAACGCGCTTGCCAGGGCGTCGATCTCCTCGGTGCCGCCGACCGCGACCCGGGTGTCCAGATCGCCGCGGCCGACCTCGAGCGCCGCGAGCTCCAGCCGCTTGAGCGGTCGAAGCGCCCGGCGCGTGAACAGGAGCGTGACGAGCAGCGCAACCCCCAACCCGATGCCGGCTGCGATCAAGACGCGATTGGCAAACCGTCGCCACACGGAGCCCAGCTCGGATCGCTCGCGCAGCACGACCGCGGCACCGACGACTCCTTCGGTGAACGTGATCGGCGCGGCTGCCGCGATCGCGCTGACCCCCGTCTCGGGGATCGTGTAGTCGAATCGTTGAACCCCTTCGCGGTCCAGCACGTCGTAGTCGAGCTGATCGAGCGCACGGCGCTGAAGCGGGTTGGGGACCCCGAGTGGATCAGGGTCCAGGTTGGCGCCCGAGTAGGTGAACTGCGTGCCGGCTCCCACGATGGACGCGAGCGCGGCGATGCGCTCAGGAGTCGGCCTGTACCCGCCCGTCTCGCTGTCGCGCTCGGCGTCCTGGCTGATGAGCTTGGCGATGCCGACGGCCTTGGTCTCCAGCTCGGCCAGGTCGGAAGCGACCGTCTGGGCCCGGACCAACTCGACTCCGAGAGCTGCGAACACGAGGGATGCGACCAGGAGCCCCGCCACTGACGCAAGCGCCAGGCGCCCCCGGAGGGTGCGCCACGGAGACGTCATTTCTTTGCTGCGGCGGGCACCTTGTAGCCCGTGCCCCAGACCGTCTGGATCGGGCAGGCCTCACCGAGTTTGCGGCGCAACTGGCGCACGTGGACGTCGATCGTGCGGCTGTCACCCAGGAACGTAAAGCCCCAGACGCGCTCCAAGAGCTTCTCGCGGGTCAGGACGATGCCTCGGTGCTCGACCAGCGCCGTCAACAGGTCGAATTCCTTTGGCGTCAACTGAATGGGGTCTTCGCCTACGTAGACCTCGCGCGGGCCGACCTCGATGCGCAGTCCCTCGACCTCGTAGGTGGTGTGCTCGTCCAGGCTCGGCGCGACAGCCGGTGCGGGTCCTGAGACGCGGCGAAGCACGGCCCGCACGCGCGCGACGAGCTCGCGGGGGTTGAACGGCTTGGTGATGTAGTCGTCAGCGCCGAGCTCGAGGCCGACGACCTTGTCCACGGCGTCGTCGCGGGCGGTCAGCATCACGATCGCCGGGGACGGTCCCGCGGCGGACGACCGCAGTCGCTTGGCAACCTCGAATCCATCGAGTCCGGGAAGCATCAGGTCGAGCACGATCAGCGCCGGTCGGTCCCGCTCGGCGAGTGCGAGGCCCTCGTCGCCGCGGTGGCTGACGCTGACGCGGTACCCGGCCGCCTCCAGGTACATCTTCGCGAACGAAGCGATGTTTGGCTCATCCTCGATGATCAGGATGTGCGTCGGGACCGTCACGAACCCAAGTCTAGTGCGGCCTTCGGTCGGAGGGCTGAGCGAGTTCCCGACTCAGTGGAATCGGGCGTGGCCGCCCGCCCGCGGCGTAGGAGAACAGGACTCTTCGAGTCCCATCTTCCCATCAGAAGTTCGCTGCGGTGTCGACGGCTGCGACCCGTCGGGATGAGCCAGGGCGCTCCCTTTCGGGCACCGCCCCCTTATCTGGGGCCGTCACCGTCGGTTGGCGGCTTGTTCTCCGGCTCCGGAGGCGTGATCGCGAGTGGCAGGAGTGCGGACGTCCACTGCTCTTCGTCCAGACCGTTGAGGTGATACGTGCCCTCGCCGTCCAGGAGGGTGATGCGGCCGCGGCCGAACGCACTCATCGAGAGCGTTGCCTTGGGGGCGCGCAACTCGACCTTGATGTCTTCACCCTTGGCGTAGAAGGCGCCGTCGACCCGTTTGATGAGGTAGACGCGGACCGCCTTGCCGCCAACGAGGACGCGCTTCGGCTTCTGGCGAACCCCTGCGATCTTGACGACGGCCTTGCCAGTGCGATCGCGGACCAGAACCGTTCCCTTGATCGTCCCGAAGACCCGCAGCTTGCCCTGAGCGACGAGGGTGCCTGTCCCCATCGCGTCGAAGCTTCCCGTCCTGGCCGCCGTGCTCGTTGCCAACGCAGCGGCCGGGGCTGCGAGCATTGTCGCGGCGGCGATTGCGATGACGGTGCGACGGTTCACGGTTGCCTCGGATTGGGTGACGGCTTACACGATAACCATCGTCTCCCCACGTGATGCCTTTATCGCCGCGGTGTTACGTATTTGTAAGTATTTCGGAGCGGGAAGGGAGTCGTGCTGCTTCTGACTCCCTCGGGGACCACCTAGCCTGGATCCACCGCCCCTCGCGGCGCGGATGCGCGCGGATCGCCGTCGCCATACGGGTTCGGGGTCAACCCGAAGGATGCACCCTGCGGGTGCTCCCCCGCACCCGCCTGACTCGGCGCCCGCACGCCCCGCATCCAC
>CAYMSM010000030.1:0-41112 GCA_964393105.1 uncultured Bifidobacteriaceae bacterium | reverse complement strand
CCTCGACCTCCTCGACGCGTTCCTGGCACAGGTAGTAGACCCAGCCCTCCCCCTCGAGGGTCTCTTTGCCGCGGCCAAACGTGGTCTCCTCGAAGGACTTGTAGCCCAGGCGCTCCCCCATCCCGCCGTCGATGAGCCGCTGGGCGTTGTACGTCTGGGCGTCCGACCAGCCCCGCGTCCGGGCGGCCTCGGCCAGTCGCACCGCCCCCAGCTCCTCGTGTCCCCCCTCCACGGCCGCCTCCCCGTTCGCGAGTGATGCAGCTACTTCGGGTTGATCTTGGCCGCGAACGTTTGCACGGCGATCTTGCCATCGCGCACAACGAAGGTGTCGGTGCCCAGGGCAACCTCGGCCGATGCGCAGTTCGCGTGCCAGACGATGTACGCGACGTCGCCTTCAACGTGGGAGGCGTCCATCACGAAGTCATAGGTGCCGGGCGCGAACAACCCCGAGAAGAACCCGCTGAACGCGGTCCGGAGGGCATCGCGGCCCCTGGTCGTGCCGTCAGGCGTGATCAGGACCGACTGGTCGGTGTAGTCGTTGAGGATTTCATCAGCGTCTCCCGCGGCGAACGCCGCAAGGTGATGATCCAGGACCGCTTGGGTGGCCATCGCTCTCCTCGAGTCGCATAGGCCGGACCGAGCAGGACCACCCCGGAGGGCAGCCCCCTGGGCCGGCGAAGTGGTGCGCCTTCGTCCAGTTCACCGCGATGGCCTGTTGCATCGCCGCGAGCGGCACACGCCCCTTGCATACCAATGAACTGTCGGAGGCGCGCCTTTCTCGGTTTAGCTGTTACCGCTTCATTGATGCTCGGCGGGTGCGGCGGGTCGTCCGGTGACGGCACGCTCACTGGGCACCCCTATGCGATTGGCGGTCCGAATCCCGGAGCACGCCCGCTGCCGGGGTCAGTGATCGCCGTCGGCTCTGACGGCAGGCACCTCATCGCGGTCGGCCGCGGACGGAAGCTTCCTCATCAAGCTGCCGCCGGGCACCTACTCGGTAACCGGACATAGCCCCCTCTACTTCGGGGGCAACGGCCTCTGCACCGCCCCGGCGACGGTCACGATCGCACAGGGTCGGACGAGCACGGCCATGTCACCTGCGACGAGAAGTAGCCCGAAACCGCTCCCGTTCGATCACTTCCTCAATACCACTTGCCCTTCGCAAACCCACCGAACGCAACAAGTCCGACGATCGTGATGATCAGCCCGATCCAGAAGGACCCGAAGATCATCACCGCGACCCCCGCCACGACGATGACGCCGCCGAGGCCGATACCACCAAACTTTCGATCCGCTCCCGATGCCATCTTCTTCTCCCTGGTCTGCCGCGACTCGTGATGCGGTTGCACTCTCCGCAACTCCCGAACAACGAACTGTCAACGTACCGCCTGAGAGGAGTTTCGGAGCACCTCTCGTTGGCCACGCGCCCAGACCCCCCACATCCGACGGGGCAACGCCCACCTGACAGGCGCTGCCTGTTGCAGGACGCTCGATGCGCTGGCCAATCGAGAATCAGCAGCAACACCTACCGCCCACGCGGCTTCCCGACACCCGGCGAATCCTCGAAGTGGGCAACAAAATGGGCAACACAGAGCGTCCAAACCCACACCAACCACCGTGCATCCGATGACAGCTGTGATCCCAGTCACCAAGCCGGAAAACACGGGACCGGCCGAAAGAGAAAGAAGTCCCGGATGGGACTACGAAACCGAAGGTCACAGGTTCGAATCCTGTCTGGCGCGTCGAAGAACTTCCTGCAAAAGGTCACATATTGCTTGGCCGGTCGATGCGATGATCGGGTGTTTGGGCAACAAGGTGGGCACGTTGGCCGGGCGTTGCGACAGGTCCTCGCGCCGCCTCGTGCAAACGGCTACCCGCTCAAGCTCGCCGCGTTCAGCTTCCTCGAGTCGGATCCGGGGCCTCGCCGCCATCGCCACAACAATTCGACACGACCCCGCCCGACTTCTCCCTCAACCCGAGAACGTACTTCTGGACGCCTGTACTAGCGTGCACCGGGGAGGCGAGCGAGGGAGACGACGTGGAGTTCGGTCTGGCGATGTTCCTCACGGACGAGACGATCGGGCCGGTGGAGCTGGGGAGGGCGGCCGAGGAGGCGGGCTTCGAGTCGCTCTTCCTGCCGGAGCACACCCACATCCCGGTGAGCCGGACGACGCCGTGGCCCGGCGGCGGCGAGCTGCCCCGCTACTACGCCCGAAGCTACGACCCGTTCGTGGCCCTGGCCGCCGTCGCCGTCGCGACCGAGCGCCTGCGGCTCGGCACCGGCGTCTGCCTGGTGGTCGAGCATGACCCGATCGTGCTCGCCAAGCAGGTCGCCAGCCTCGACCACCTCTCGCGGGGACGGGTGCTGTTCGGGGTCGGGGCCGGCTGGAACCGCGAGGAGATGCGAAACCACGGCACCGATCCCGCGAGGAGGTTTCGGCTTCTGCGCGAGCGCGTCCTCGCCATGCGGGCGATCTGGACGGAGGAGGAAGCGGCCTTCCACGGATGCTTCGTCGACTTCGACCCCGTGTGGTCCTGGCCGAAGCCCGTGCAACGGCCGCACCCGCCGGTGCTGATCGGCGGCAATGCCCCGCCCAACCTCGAGCGCGTGCTCGAGTATGGCGACGGATGGATCCCCAACACCCGAAACCTGCCGCGCCTCGTCCAGGCGATGGGCGAGCTGCGCCGCCGTGCCGCCGAGGCGAGGCGGGGCCCGCTGCCGGTCACCCTCTTCGGCGCCTCTCCGGACGACGCCACCGTGGCGACGCTGGCAGAGGCGGGCCTCGATCGCTGCGTGTTCCTGCTGCCGCCGGCTCCCGCCGATGAGAACCTGCCCCGCATCGCGGGGTACGCGAAGCTCGCCGCCCGCCACAGGTAGGTGGACGCCGCCATGCAGCGGGCCCGCCTCGCCGCCGCCCGGGTGGGGCACCTGGCGACCATCACGCCGGACGGGCGCGCGCACGTCGTGCCCTGCTGCTTCGCCCTCGGCGACGGGCGGATATGGACCGCCGTCGATCGCAAGCCCAAGCCCACGCTTCGGCTCCAGCGCCTGGCCAACGTGCGCGCCCACCCCCGAGCCAGCCTCCTCGTCGACCACTACGAGGAGGACTGGCTGCTCCTGTGGTGGGTGCGCGTGGACGGCCCTGCCACCGTCGTCGGCGAGGGTCCCGAGCGAGAGGCCGCTCTGGCCTTCCTCGCCGACAAGTACCCGCAGTAGCGCAGCGCCCCGCCCGAAGGACCCGTCATCGCGTTGACGCCCCAGCGCTGGCTGGCCTGGTCGGCGAGCTAAGCCCGGTGGGGCTCGGAGGTCAGCCGGGCCGGCCGCTACGTCTCGCGGGGCCAGGCTTGCGACGCTCCGTATCGCCGGACAGATCGGCCGCTCCCTGAGGCCATCGCCGTCGGACGTAGCCACCGACCTATCCGGATCTCGTGCCGCCGCCCGGCACCGCCGTGCAAACGCCTTGCAAACGAACGGAGCCGAACGGGGCATCACGGGACACCTCGCCACACTCTGCGGTCTCGCTCGAACCCGTTCGGAACACGCCCTTGCGGACGCAGCGGCACCAATCCGCATGGCCGCCAGGAGCCTGTCAATCCGAAGGCCGCGGGTTCGAGTCCCGTCGCTCCCGCTTCTGGAAAGCCCTGCGTGGACGCGGTTCTCAGCCTCCACCGATATAAGCGCAGGCTGCGTCCTTTTCAGGGGAGCGGGCGGGCCGCCCGTCCACGGCGTATGGGAATTGGACTCTTCGAGTCCCGTTCCTCTATCCGGTGGGTTTCACTTCGCCATATCGTCATCGGAACTGTGAACAGGCAGGACACAAGTCCGTTAGTGGTCCGCGCCGCGGCGGCGACGCCTCCGGGGCGGCCGAGGACGCTCTGGCGCCCGTCCCGACGTGGGCCCGCCCGGCGAGCCGTGTAGCTTCACGCCGTCCGTTTCTGCCACGGAGGTTCATCATGAAACGTCCCACGCTGGTCATCCTCGCGCTGTGCGCTCTCACTCCCTTCGCGGTCGCCGCGTGCGGGAGCAGCGACGACTCGGCCGCGGAGGCGCAGGCTCAGGTGTGCTCCGCCACGGCGGATATCGAGAAGCAGGTAGCCGACCTCAAGTCGATGACCGGTTCGACCGTGACCGTCGACGCGGTGAAGACCGACCTGGAGGCCATCAAGAACGACGTGGAGACCATCGCCGGCGCCGTGCCAGAGCTGGCCCAGGAGAAGAAGCAGCAGGTGCAGGCGGCCAACCAGACGTTCACAACGCAGGCGGTGACCATCCTCAACAACGTCCTGCGAAGTCAGTCGGTGTCCGACGCCAAGGCGCAGCTCGCGTCCGCCGTCTCGACGCTCGAGACGACCTACAAGCAGACGCTGGGAACGCTCGGCTGCTCCAGCTGAACCACCCGCGGTGCCGGCGCGAAGTCCCCGCTTCCGCCGGCGCCTCAGCGGTATCTCGCTCAGCGGCGCCTGCCCGCGGGGATGTCCCCGGATCGCCAGAGTTTGATGTTGCGTTGGATGCGTCGGACAATCTGGAACATCGACTCGATCGGGTTCGTCGAGGCGAGGGTCCGCTTGAGCGATCCAGTGATGTGGAGGCGCTGCAGCGTGATCGTCTCCTCGATCCCTTCGCATCCATCTGCAATCCGAAGGCCGCGGGTTCGAGTCCCGTCGCTCCCGTCAGTAGTACAGCCGCGGAGCCATGGTTCGCTGCGAACCGGCGCGGTCCACAAACGCAGCCGCAGGCAGACCGCTCGCGACACGCGCTCCAGCAGGCCAGCTCATTGGTCTTTGAACGGTCATTTGGCCGTGAACGCGTCGGCCAATCGTTACATGAGTGGTATGCATTTTGTGACGTGATGACACATTTGTGGACAGACGAAACGTTCGCGGCGCTGGCGACGAGCGGCGCCATCTCCCATGCAGCGTCTGCGACTCGGATCCTGCGACCAGGCGGGCTCCGGCCGCAGGGCGCAGTGGCGACGGTGGACTAACCGATCGGGAGAATGGCTCCTGAGGCCACGAGGGTCGCGGCCCGGTTCGCGGTCGGGTCGTAGACCTCGACCAGCACCTTCGACTCGGGGTACGCAAAGAACACGCTGGTGGGGCGATCGCTTTGACTCACCGAGATTCCCCCACCCGCAAGGTCCTTCGTGACCGCACCCTTCCGCTTGGCTCCCTGCTGGACCGAGGCGAGGGGGTCGTCCTGCGGATACGTCCCGACCGTCAGGAAGTTGGGTCGTGGGTCCCCGATCTGCACGTCGGCAGGCAGGTAGCGGATGTACAGGCGACCATCGGGCGTCTGCGTGAGCTCATAGGTGGCGGTCGTCTCCCCGGGGGCCCAGTAGACGGGGTGACCGACCGCCGCGGCGACCTTGCGCAGGGCATCCGCGTTGGCCTTGACAGGTTCCGCCCGCGTTCCCGATGTCGTCGGAGTGCCCGTCTGGTTGCCGTCATCTCCCCTGGTGGCGACGACGATCACGACGACGACGATCACGAGCACAGCGACAATTGAGCCGATGACCGCGGGTGGGGAGAAGCGCGATCTGCGAGGGGAGGGTCGAGGAACAGCCTTCATCTGTCGATAGACGCTACAGCTGGCCTCGGCGGGTAATGCCTTGGCTATCCCGCCGTTTGCGCCAAGCACATCAACCCTTCTTGATCACCCTAGGAAACGACGCATCATGACCTCCCCACCCCAGCTTGCAACCCCCGCCCGCCTCAGAGTCGCTTGCGCGGCGCTCGCGATCATTGCCCTAGCGGCGATCAGCGGCGCCTCGGCCGGATCGGCGGCTGCGGCAACGCCGACGGCGCGGACGAGCATCGCGTTCTGCTTCCTCAAGAAGACCGGCGCCGCCCGGGTCGTCAACCTGAGGTTCAGATGCAAGAGGACTGAGCGTCGTGTGATCGTTGCGGCCGCGAGCGCGCTCGCTGCCGTCGGGCAGACCCCCGTCCCAGGGCCCCAGGGCGCGGCCGGAGCAACGGGAGCTGACGGCGGACAGGGCTCCGCCGGACCGCAAGGCGCGACCGGCGCCCAAGGACCCATCGGCCTCACCGGGCCACAAGGCCCCGCAGGCGCCGACGGCACGAACGGTACGAACGGTACGAACGGCACGAACGGCACGAACGGGCTCGACGGACCAGCCGGACCGCAAGGACCGGCAGGCCCCGCAGGAGCGCCAGGCGCCAACGGAGCCGACGGCGCAACCGGCGCAACCGGAGCCCAAGGACCCAGCGGCCCCGCCGGCACGAACGGCACAAACGGCACAAACGGCGCGAACGGCACCAACGGCGCGAACGGCACCAACGGACTCGACGGAGCAACCGGACCGCAAGGACCGGCAGGCCCCGCAGGAGCGCCAGGCGCTAACGGAGCCGACGGCGCAACCGGCGCAACTGGTGCCCAAGGCCCCATCGGCCTCACCGGCCCCGCGGGCCCGCAAGGACCCCAAGGCCTCACCGGACCGCAAGGCCCCGCAGGCGCCACCGGCCCCGCCGGAACCAACGGCACGAATGGCAGCAACGGCACGAACGGCACCAACGGACTCGACGGAGCGGCCGGGCCTGCCGGCCCCATCGGTCCTCAGGGCGCGATCGGTTCGCAGGGTCCGCAGGGCCCGGCCGGAGCCACCGGGAATGCCGGTCCGCAGGGCAGCCCCGGCCTGGACGGCGCAGGCGGCCCGGCAGGCCCGCAAGGTGCCGCAGGGCCCGCGGGCCCGCAAGGCACCGCTGGCCCCGCAGGCCCGCAGGGTGCCCCCGGTCTCGATGGCGCACCTGGTGCAGCCGGCCCGACTGGCCCGGCCGGACCGGCTGGCGCCGACGGTGCGCCTGGGCCGCAGGGTCCCGTTGGTGCAACCGGTGCAGCCGGTGCCACGGGCCCTCAGGGACCGAGTGGAACGACCAGCGCAACGGTGGTCAGCGCCACGAGCACGAGCGCAGGGGCCATCGTCAACGTCCAGTGTCCGGCGGCGACGCCTCGGGCGCTCGGCGGCGGCGGGACGATCGTCACAGCCGCCACCAATCGGCGCATTCAGCGGAGCGCCCCGATCAACGCGGCCAACGCACTGGTGACAACCGGGCCGGCGACCGGCTGGTCCGCCAAGTACGACTCCGCCGCGGGGGAAACGGTTACCGCCTACGTGATCTGCGGCCCGTAGAGGTCTGGCCAGCAAGGAACCGTGCGGGCATCTGACGGCTGCAAGACGCAGCATGAGGGTGTCCGCATCGTCGCGTGAAACAACAGTCGCGGCGAGCAAACCGTCACCGCCTTCGGAAATGGAGTCTCCGGCTACGCATGTTGCGGCGCGACCCGGGACGGCGGCTCCGACGAATCCCCACTGGCCGGCGCGAGTCGGACGATCCGGGCGTCGAGGCCTCCGGGCCCGGCTTCGATGATTCCGACTGCGGGGGCGCTGACCTCGGGCGGCAACGACTGACGGAACCTGATGTCACCCGCGTGCAGGATCAGGTCAACGCCGGCCAGGGCGGCGAGGACGGCCTGCGGCAGCTCTGCCACCCATTCGCCGACATGGGTGTCGGCCACCACCCCGATGCGCCCGGCCTGGACAGCCATCTAGAGGCCGATGGCGTGGTACCCCGCGTCGACGTACAGGACGTGGCCCGTGACTCCGCTCGACAGCGGCGATGCGAGGAAGAGCGCGGCGCCTGCGACCTCCTCGACGGTGATCGCCCGGCGAAGCGGAGAGCGCGCGGCCGCCTTGTCGGCCATGTCCATGAACCCGGGGATCGATCGGGCCGCCAGCGTCCGCACGGGTCCGGCTGAAATCGCGTTGACCCTGATCGCCGAGTCGCCCAGATCCCACGCGAGGTAGCGCACGATCGACTCGAGCGCCGACTTGGCCACCCCCATCACGTTGTAGCCGGGCACGGCCCGCTCGGCTGCGATGTAGCTAAGCGCCATGACAGATCCACCGCCACGCGCCTTCATGTGGGGCTCGGCCCTGCGGGCAAGTTGCGCCAGCGAGAACGCCGAGATGTCGAGGGCGAGCTCGAAGCCAGCCTTGTCCGTATCGACAAACCGGCCACCAAGGTCGTCGGCGCGCGCGAACGCGACCGCGTGCACCAGGATATCGAGGCCGCCGAGCGCAGCCGCGGCACCGTCGACCGCGGCGTCCAGCTGCGCCTCGTCCTGCACGTCGAGCGGCAGCACGGGACCGGGATTCGGCAGCGTCTCGGCGAGCTTGCGTACGTCAGCCTCGACCCGTTCGTTCTGGAAGGTCAACGCGCACCGGGCTCCCGCGGCCGACAACTGTGAGGCGATCGCCCACGCGATGCTCCGTTTGTTGGCGACGCCAACGATCAACGCGGTCTTGCCGTCGAGCATCCCGGTCACACCCACCTCCAGTCAGCGTTATTCGAGCGATGCGAACTCTTCGGCCTTGCGTGGCTCACCCGCCACGACCAAGACGTCACCCTCGCGAAGCAGCGTCTCTGGCGTCGTGTATGTGAACGGGCCGTTGCCCTGCTTGACGCACACAACCGTCAGGCCGTACCGGCTGCGGATCTCGGCGTCGGCGAGCGTCTTTCCCGCTACCTCCCGCGGAACGGTCGTTTCGACGAGCGCGAAATGCGGATCGAGCTCCAGGTAGTCGATGGTGCGACCGGTCAGCGTGTGCGCGACGCGAACGCCCATGTCGCGCTCGGGGAAGACCACGCGGTGGGCACCGACACGCTCCAGGATGGAGCCGTGGGAACCGGTGATCGCCTTCGCCCAGATCCGGGGGATCTTGAGGTCGACCAGGATGTACGTGGCCAGGATGCTTGCCTCGATGTCGGTCCCGATCGCAACGACCGCTGTCTCGAAGTCGCTCGCGCCGAGCTCTCGCATGGCATCCATATCCGTCGCGTCCACCTGGACGACGTGGGGCAAGTCGCGCGTTGCGCTCTGAACCCGTTCGGCGTCCGCGTCGACGCCCATCACCTCGTGTCCCTGCTCGACGAGCGTGTACGCGAGCGCGCGGCCGAAACGGCCCAAGCCGATGACGAGGATCTCTTGCCTAACCAACGAGCGGCCTTTCCTCCGGATAGCGGAATCGCTGACCATGCTCGCGCAGCACGAGCGCCACCGCCAGCGTCAAGGGACCCACCCGGCCCAGGAACATCAGTCCGATCAGCACACTCTGACCGACATCGGACAGTAGCGGAGTCAGGTTGGTCGACAGTCCCACCGTCCCGAACGCCGAGATCGCCTCGAACAGGGTGCGCGAGAAGTCGAACGGACTCGACGCCATGAGCGCGAGCGCGCCGAGCACCACCAGGTTGACCGACGCGAACGCGATCGCCAGAGCCTGTCGCTGAGCGACGTTCGGCACGCGCCGGCGAAACGCCTGGACGTCCGCCCGGCCACGCATCTCCGCCCACGCCATCATGGCGAGCAAGGCGAAGGTGGTGACCTTGATGCCACCGGCCGTCGAGGCGCTGCCACCTCCGACGAACATGAGCATGTCGGTGATCAGAAGGCCCTCGGGGTGCATCTGCTCGTAGTCGATCGAGTTGAATCCCGCGGTGCGTGGCGTGACCGCGGCGAAGAAGCCGGCCAGCAGCTTGCCCGGGATGCTGAGCGGTCCGAACGTCCCGTCGTTGTCCCACTCGACCGCAGTCAAGGCGATCGTTCCGAAGGCCAAGAGCGCCGCCGTCGTGACCAGCGTGATCTTGACGTGGATGCTCCAGCGTGACGGGCGGCGTGGGTCCCGCCGGAGCGCAAGCCACACCGGGAACCCGATACCGCCGGCGATGATTGCCAAAGTGATGGTGATGTTGACGACCGGGTCCGTGACGAACCCCATCAGGTTGTCGCTGAACAAGGAGAACCCGGCGTTGTTGAACGCGGACACCGCATGGAACAGACCTCGCCACAATCCGGTGCCGAACGACGCCCCACCGGACCAGAAGCGGATCGTGAGGACGACGGTCGCGATCATCTCGGCGAGGATGCTGAACAGGACGACGCCGACCAGGACGCGCCGCAGGTCCCCAAGGTTGAGCGCCTTGGTCTCGGCCTGCGCGATAAGCCGACGCTGAAGACCGAGACGTCGCGAGATACCAAGGAACAGGAGCGACGCCCCGGTCATGATCCCGATGCCCCCGACTTGGATCATCAACATGATGATGGTCTGGCCGAACTCGGTCCAGTACGTGGCGGTGTCGACGACGACGAGCCCGGTCACGCAGGTCGCCGAGGTCGCAGTGAACAACGACGTCAGGAACGGCGCGCCCCCGGGTCCGGTCGTCGAGATCGGGAGCATCAACAACGCCGCCCCGACCAGGATGGCGATGGCGAATCCGGCGACAACAGTCTTGGCCGGGTTGCCCGGGGTCGTACGTATTCGAGCCACGTGCAGGGAGGTTATCGGTGTGCGCGGACCACGCCGCGATGCCCCCCGACCGGCCGCCTGGGCGTCGGTAAAGGATTGGCAACGGTGTCAGGAATGCCGGGCGTGGCGCCCACCGGCGGCGGGTGAAAGTAGGCTCGCTCTCAGGGACGTCGTCCCTCTTGTGAGTCCCACTTTCCCCTCAGGCACGAATTACCCGAGAACCCTTTACCGATATGGGATCCCGGGGCGCCGGAATGACCTTCCGTACACGGGTGGGTCCGCTTCCACTCAGCGCGTCTTTCGGCCTCGACCAGGGCGCGTCGGCGTGGGAGTTGACGGCGGTGGCCGCGATCGCGAGGGTTCGGGGCCATGACATCCCACCCATGTCCCTGATGCTCCTCGGTCTCCTTCGCCACGGCATCGCCCAAGATGCCGGTCCCGATACCGACTGGCGCGACGAGTCGCGGGCGCTGACCGACGAGGGTCGCCGCCGTGTACACGCTGCGGCCAGCGGGATCGCTCGTCTCGGACTCGCATTCGATGCCGCGTTCACGAGCCCGCTCACGCGCTGCCTCCAGACGGCCGAGATCGTCGGTGACACGCTGGGCACGGCGACACGCGTCGATCTGCGCCTGCGCCCAGGCCTTCACATCGACGGGCTCATCGGTCTGCTCCTCGAGCAATCCCAGGCGCAGTCGGTGCTGGTGTGCGGCCACCAGCCCGACCTCAGCACGGTCACGACGGACCTGATCGGAGGCTGGGTGGAATTCAAGAAAGGGTCGCTCGCGCTGATCGAAGTCCCCGTGCTCCGAGAGCGCGCGGGCCACCTTGTCGCGCTCTATCCGCCCACCGCGCTCCGGCGTCTGGGCAGTGCTACTCCTTGAAGACAGGCGTCAGCGACCTCTCGAACAACGCCATGAGGTCCTGCGGAAGGACGTCTGGTGCGACCTGGATCACGTTATCGGCAATCGCGCGGCGCTTCTCGCGCGCAGCGTCCTGAATCGCGATCCAGCCGGCGACCTCGGCCTCACGATCGCCGGCCAGATCGGCCAGCGTCAACGCGATCTTCTCGACGATCTGCGGGGAGGTCATCTGGTGGTGGACGTCGACCATCGCAATCAAACGGATCCACGCCTGGGTGCCATGCGACCGGGCATGGCGGATCCACTCGGGGGACACGTGCGGCTCGATCTCGGCGAGGAACGCCTCCCAGGCATCCGCCTGGGTCACACGATCTTCTTGAGCAGCTCGGCCTTCTTCACCTGGAACTCTTCGTCGCTCACAAAACCCTTGTCGCGAAGCACACCGAGCCGCTCGATCTGGTCGAGCGCAGCACCGCCACCGGAGTCGTGTCCGACCGCCTGCCCGGCCCAGCGCGTCACGTCGCCCGCGTGCTCGCGCGCCATGCCGCTGGCACGCTCGAGCAGCTTCACGATCTCCTGACCGATGTCTCTGAGTGCTTTGCGAAGGTCATCATTCATCTCAGCCATGCTCACAGCCTACCCTGTCATCGTCGCCGCCACACCCGACTCCGGCGCGCCCCCCGCGCTCGACGCAGATGCGCGCCAGCTGCGATCATCGGCAGGTCGCCGATGCACCTTAGCTTAGGGCCCGTCCCTACTTGCGCCGGCTCATAGGCACGTAGGCGCGCTCGTCGTAGCCGGTGTAGATCTGCCGCGGGCGGGAGATCTTCTGGTCGTTATCGGCGACCATCTCGTTCCACTGGGCGAGCCAGCCGGGCATGCGGCCAATGGCGAACATGACGGTGAACATCTCGGCCGGGAGTTGGAGCGCCTCGTAGATGAGCCCCGAATAGAAGTCGACGTTGGGGTACAGCTTGCGCGAGACGAAGAACTCGTCCTCGAGCGCGATCTTCTCGAGCTCCACCGCGATCTCGAGCAGCGGGTTGACCCCCGTGACCTTGAACACGTCGTGCGCCGTCTTGTGCACGATCTTCGCCCGCGGGTCGTAGTTCTTGTACACGCGGTGCCCGAAGCCCATCAGAAGCTCGCGCCGCTCCTTGACGCCCTTGACGAAGTCGGGGATGTTGTCCATGGTGCCGATGCGGCGAAGCATCTTGAGCACCGATTCGTTGGCCCCGCCGTGCAGCGGACCGTAGAGCGCCGCGACCCCGGCGGATGCGGCCTGGAAGACGTCGGTCTCCGAAGAGCCGACGCTGCGCACCGCGCTCGTGGAGCAGTTCTGCTCATGATCGGCGTGCAGGATGAGCAAGATGTCGAGCGCCTTCTCGATGCGCGGATCGAAGGTGTACTCGGTGCCCCTCTCGTCGAAGAGCATGTGCAGCAGGTTCGACGCATAGCTGCGCCCGGGGTCCGGGTCGAGCAGGCGCCGGCCCAGGTTGCGCCTGAATGCCCAGGCGCCAATCGTGGGGGTCTTGGCGATGAGGCGCACGATCTGCGTCATACGGTTGTCGGGGTCGCCGAGCTCCTTGGAATCGGGATACAGCGTCGAGAGTCCACCGATCGCAGCCTGCAGGACGGCCATGGGGTGCGCGTCGTGGCGAAAGCCGTTGATGACGTGGCGGATGCTCTCGTCGACATAGACGTGCTTGGCGAGCTGTTCGTTCCACGCGTCGAGCTGTGCCTTGGTCGGCAGCTCGCCGTAGTTGAGGAGGTAGGACACCTCGACGAAGCTCGACCTCTGCGCGAGCTGCTCGATCGGGTACCCGCGGTAGCGAAGGATTCCGACATCACCGTCGATGTAGGTGACGGCGCTTCGGCACGACGCGGTGTTCATGAACGCCGGGTCGTAGGTCATCATCCCGAAGTCGTCTTCGTTAACCTTGATGCTCCGAAGGTCGGTCGCCTTGATCGTCCCATCGGCGATCGGCAGCTCGTAGACCTTGCCGGTGCGGTTGTCGGTGATCGTGAGCGTCTCGGGTGCCGCCGCAGCCTTCCTGGCCGGCGCTCGCTTCGTCGCCTTCGTCGTCGCCATGCATCGTCCTTTTCCGTGTTGCACCCGGAGGCCCCATTCCCCCCGGGTCGGGCCGAGGGAGTCTACCGGTGGATGCGCTCCACGTGCGCACCGGCCGCCCCGCAGAGACCCCGGGGGACGACGGACGGGACATCAGGGCCCTCGTGACGCGAAGGGCGTCAGCCGCCGCCAAACAACAGGAGCACGAAGCCTGCGATGCCAAAGATCGTCCCCACTACGACGAGGGTCCAGGTGCCCGTCTTCTCGCGATCGTCATCCATCGTTTTCATAGTAAGGTTATCGGCGGTTTTAGAAGGTTTCTAAAGTGGCTCCGGGCGACCCTGCTACGATGGTTCAACGCATCTGCCCACGGGCGGAGGCGTCGGCACTTGCCGCATGACCCGTCGCCTCGAGAGGCGACCCGAGTATCGGAGGACTTTCCGTGCACAATGCGTCCGAGCACGCACTCGCTGTGCTGGTCGACATCGAGAACATGGCGCGCCCTGGTGCGCGCAACCGAGGTGAGTTCGACATCCACCTCGTGATGAACCGCCTGGCCGAGAAGGGCCGCGTCGTCGTCAAGCGCGCATACGCCGACTGGAGCCGCTACCGCGATGCCCGGCGCGAGCTGATGAACGCCGGCCTCGAGCTGATCGAGATGCCGTCGGCGCGCGAAGGCGCCAAGAACCGCGCCGACATCAAGATGGCCGTCGACGCGATGGAGATCGCCTACAGCCGCCAGCACGTCGACAACTTCGTGATCGTCTCCGGCGACAGCGACTTCACGCCACTGGTGGGGAAGCTCCGCGAACTCAACAAGCGCGTGATCGGCGTTGGCCGCGATGCGTCCTCGGCGAGTCCGCTGCTGATCGCCAACTGCGACGAGTTCTTCTTCTACGACAGCCTCGCCAGCAAGGCGCTGGCACATCACGCAGCCGGTGGTGGCGTGCGCCCCGACGCGCTCTCGCTGCTTCGCGAGACGCTCATGGCCCGCCAGCGCGAAGGAGATGAGCACCCGCAAGCGAGCGCCGTCAAGGACTCGATGCGTCGCCGCGATCCGGCGTTCGACGAGGGCGAGATCGGCTTCTCGACCTTCTCGAAGTTCCTCGAAGATGCCCAGTCAAAAGGCGTCGTCCGCTTGGAACGCGACCCGCGTAGCGGCACGTTCGCCGTCGAGCTGACGGACGCCGCTCCGGCCTCCGACTGGCCCTCGCTGGGCACCGAGGAGCGCGCCCCGGTCGAGATCGCCGAGCGAAGCCGGCGGCGGCGGCGGCGGCGGGGCGAGCCGTCGGACTCCGCCGGCGCTCCCGGTCGCATCACCGAGTCCGACCGGGTTGCCGAGGCTGGTGCCGACGACGAGGCGGAGGTGTTCGAGTTCGAGGTGCGTGCACGTCCGCCTGTCGCGGCGCCGTTGCCTCCGCTCGATCAGCCGATCACGTACGAGGACGTCGTGCTCGCAGGTGACGACCTGGGCGGCGAGATCCCAGAGCTCGTGGAGGCATCCGACACGGTCGACGAACCGCCGACGCGTGGTTCACGCCGCCGGCGCCGCTCGCTCTCGACGGTTGCGGAGCCGACCGCCGAGGATCTCGCAGTAGACGAGGGTGGCGACGAGCCGACCACGGACGAACAGGTCGCGACAGTCGACGAAGGCGTGGCGACGACGTCAGGGCGCCGCCGCGTGCGGCGTGGCACGGTGCTGGGTGCCATCACGACACCCGAAGAGCCGGCAGGCGACACGCCGGGGGACGACGAGGAGGCTCCCAAGCCCAAGCGCCGCACGCGTGCCAAGAAGACCGATGACGACGTGGCCGTCGCGCCCGCCGCGGAGGCAGCCACCGAGACACCGCCCGACGAGGACGAGGCTCCCAAGCCCAAGCGCCGCGCGCGCACGAAGAAGGCCGACGACGAGGCCGTGGCCGAGCCCGCCGCCGAAACGCCGGCCGGGGACGAGACCCCCAAACCCAAGCGCAGGCCACGTACGAAGGCGGCCGAGCCGGCGGCGGCGGCGGACACCGATCCGGTCGCCGACGCGCCATCGTCGGACGAGGACGCCGCGGCGCCCAAGCGCCGGGTGCGCCGACGAGCGACCACAGAGGGCGACGAGACCGCGATCACCCAGAGCGCCGTCGACCCGAAGGTCTCGCCCTACTAGCGAATCTCGACGGGGATCTCGGTGATCTGCGTGCCCTCGGGTGCGGTGCGCGCCAGATGGTACGCACGGATCTCAGGGCGGTGCCGATCGGAGAGCGAGACGATCATGTACGCGGTCTGCGGGTAGAACGCCAGCTCCACATCGGTGCGCGACGGGTAGGCGGCTGACCGGGTGTGGGAGTGGTAGATCGCGAGCAGATCCCATCCGGCGGCGTCGATGTCGTCCATGATTCGCAACTGCTCACGTGGCTCCATCACGTACATGAACGGGCTGGCCTCGCTGTTGGTCACGCGGAAGACCCTGGTCGCAACGCCGTCCCGGCCCGCGATCAGACCGCAACACTCGTTCGGTGCCTCGGACCGGGCGTGGGCGACCAGATCGTCGGCCAGCTCCGCGGGGAGCACCAACGCTAGTGGTCCGACACCGACATGGGGTGGTGGTTGCGGCCAGCGAGACCGAGTGAGGCCAGGATGGAGCGCTGTCCACATATCGGGAAAGCGCGGGCAACCGTGGACACGGCATCGCGACATGTCGCAGCCGTCGGAACGCCATCGGTATCTCGCTGTCGGACCGCGAGGGCTACCAGAACACACCTCGGTCCAGG
The DNA here is from genome assembly GCA_964393105.1 of uncultured Bifidobacteriaceae bacterium. Taxonomy (GTDB): domain Bacteria; phylum Actinomycetota; class Thermoleophilia; order Miltoncostaeales; family Miltoncostaeaceae; genus CALMEC01. Next base: position 25,094 of record CAYMSM010000030.1, on the reverse strand, counting down.
CGATCCTCGACGGCGTCCACGTCGTCGCCCCAGATACCGGCGGACAGGTACTTCCACCCGCCGTCGGCGATGACACCGACGATCGTGCCACTCGCCATGGTGCGGGCCAGGCGCGCGCACACGTGGATGACAGCGCCCGACGAGATGCCGACGAACAGGCCCTCCTCGGACGCCAGACGCCGCGTCATCGTGAGCGCGTCGCGGTTGGCGACAAGGAGCTTGCGATCGAGCTTGCTGACGTCCAGGATCGGTGGGACGAACCCGTCGTCCAGGCTGCGCAGGCCCATCACCGGCTCACCCTGAAGCGGCTCACACGCGACGATGCGGATGTCCGAGCGATGGCGCTTGAGCCTGGCGGCGCACCCCATGAGCGTGCCGCCCGTTCCGAGCCCCGCTACCAGCACGTCAATCTCCGGGCAGTCGCGGACGATCTCCTCGGCGGTGCCCTCTTCGTGCGCCCGCGGGTTGGCCGGGTTGCCGTACTGGAACGGCATGTAGAGATTCCGTTCGCGCGCCAGGCGCTGTGCGAGCACGACCGCTCCATTCGAGCCGTGCTCGCCCGGTGAGTCCACGATCTCGGCGCCATACATCCGAAGGAGCTGCCGCCGCTCCTCGGTCACGTTCTCCGGCATCACCGCCACGAGCTTGTAGCCACGGACGCGGCAGATCATGGCCATCGAGATGCCGGTGTTGCCGGAGGTCGGCTCCATGATCGTGTCGCCCGCACTGATCAACCCTCTCCGCTCGGCATCGTCGATCAGCGACAGCGCCGTCCGGTCCTTGATCGAGCCGGTCGGGTTGGCGGACTCGAGCTTCGCCAGGATCCGTACGTCCGGGTTGGGTGTGATCTGCGAGAGCTCGACCAGCGGCGTGTTGCCGATCGTCGCGATCAGGTCCGGCGAGACCGCCTGCGGGGGCGGCGCGAGCCCGACGCTCAACTGAATCCCCCCATACTCCACCCGGCCCCGCCGGCCATCGCGGGCAGGATCGTGAGCGTGTCGGCCTCCGAGACCGGCGTGTCGAGCCAGCCCAACATTCGGACGTCCTCGTCGTTGAGGTACAGGTTGACGAACCGATGCAGCTGACCCTCGGAGCTTTCGAGCTGCGATCGGATGTCCGGGTGCTGGTCATAGAGCGACTCCAGCACGTCGGCGATCGTCTCACCGATGACGTTGACCTCGCGCTCACCGCCCGCGGCGGCGCGCAGCACCGGTGGGATGCGCACGGTGCTCATGCCGCTCCCGCCGCGTAATGGCGACCGATGCCCGCGCACCACGCTTCGTAGTCCTTGAACTCGAGCTGGGCGTTGGGCCCGCAAGCCGGGCAGTCCGGGTCCCGCCGCAGCTTGAGCTCGGTGAACGTCATGGCCAGGGCGTCGTAGACCAGCAGGCGGCCCGCCAACGTGTCACCGACTCCCAGAAGCACCTTGATGGCCTCGGTGGCCTGGATGTTGCCCATCACGCCGCAGAGCACGCCGAGCACGCCGGCCTCGCCACATGCGGGCGCCAGCTCGGGCGGGGGAGGCTCGGGGAACAGGCACCGGTAGCACGGCCCTTCGTAGGGCATGAACACCGACGCGTGTCCCTCGAAGCGCAGGATGCTCGCGTGGACGAGCGGCGTCTTGGTCATCAGCGCCGCGTCGTTCAGCAGGTAGCGCGTGGGGAAGTTGTCTGCGCCGTCCACGACGATGTCGTACGTCGCCATCAGGTCCAGGACGTTGTCCTTGGTGACGCGGAACGGATGGACGTCGACCGTGGTGTCCGGGGTCAGGGCCTGGATGGCGGTCTTCGCCGACTCGCCCTTGAGGGTGCCGACGCGATCGGTGGTGTGGATGATCTGGCGCTGCAGGTTGGACTCGTCGACGACGTCGTCGTCGACCAGGCCGATCGTGCCGACCCCCGCCGCCGCCAGGTAGAGCGCGGCCGGCGAGCCGAGTCCGCCCGCGCCGATCAGGAGCGCCTTGCTTCCGAGCAGCTTGAGCTGGCCCTCCTCACCGACCTCGGGGATCAGGATGTGCCTGCTGTAGCGACGGCGCTGGGCATCCGACAGACGGCGCGGCACGTCGAACGCCAGTCCGCGACGCTTCCAGTCTGAGAAGCCGCCGGCCAAGTTCGACACGTCGCTGTAGCCCATGTGCGCGAGCGTGTGGGCGGCCAAGAGTGACCGAGTGCCGCCGGCGCAGCTGACGACGATGCGCTGATCGTGCTTGGCGACCCCGGCGATGCGGCTCTCCAGGAATCCCCGTGGCACGTGCACGGCTCCCGGAATGAAACCCTCGTCCCACTCCGACTGCTCACGCACGTCGACGACGATCGGCGCTTGCAGCCCGTCCAGCTCATCTGCCAACGTCGGAGCGTCGACTTCCGGAATCTCCTCCCGGGCCTCTGCCAGAAGCTCTTGATAGGTCCGCGACATGTCGATCTCCACCTATACCCGAATTACTTTCTGGGATTATAGCCATTTCCCTGAATCGAGTCACCGAGCGCACCGTCTCAGAACAAATCCAACCGAGCCCTGCCGCCGGCAGCTGCCATCGAGACACCTGAGACCGTGTACTGAGGTACCCTGGCAGGGTCCCCGAGAACGAGGATCCGCATCGTGTCCGCCACACTGCGCAAGAGCGACTTTGTCAATCCGGATGCTCGCGTGCGCTGCCCGACGCCCGACTGTTGGGGCGACCTGGTGCTGTTTCCGACGGGCGCGGTCGATGAGGAGGGGCTCCCCGCGTTTCAGAACGTGACGCAGTGTCCGCTGTGCGGCCAGCGCTTCGACCTGGAGCCGGACATCACCGACCGAGACCTCTATCTACGCATCGCGTGGCTGCGCGAGAACCAGTACCCGGGCCGCTCGAGACGACCCAAGGGATGACCGAGCGCGACGCGACGATCGAAGCGTCGTTCCCGCGCCTCGTGAGTGCCGGTCGGCTGGTCGCAGCGATTGTGATCGGCGGCGTACTCGCCGCCTTGGCCTGGATGTTCGTGCTGCAGGAGGGGCACACGGGGCGCATCTTCGGAGTCACGTGGACCCAGCACGACTTCCCGGACGGGCTCGGCAACGCGTTCGGCGTGGAGGCCACCGCCAGGGCGGGGCTCGCCCTGACGCTCGCGCTGGGGGTGATCGTGGCGGCGATCTACGCGGTGGCCCAGAGGTGGCTGCCCGGAAGCTGGATCGTCAAAGGGTTGTGGTTCGCGCCGATCCTGTTCCTGGCCTGGGGGCTCCTTTTCACGCCGCTCGTCAACTCGCGGCAGGTCCTGATCGGCTCGGACTTCGTGTTCCTGCCAACCGGCGTGTTCGGTGTGGACGCCGGCGGCAGAACGCTCATCTCCGGCGTGGCCGCGAGCCTCATCGCGAGCATGATGCTGGCGCGGGTCTTCTCGCTCGCGCGTGAGGCCTCGTGGTGGCAGGAGCACCCGGACGTCGGGCATGGTCTCGTCGACGACCGGGCGGCGGCGACGGCCCTACTCGAACTCCCCGAAGAGCGGCCCGAGCAGGGCGTGAAAGGCGCCCGGTGAGAGCCCGATCCGCTCGGGCGGGCAGTGCGCCTCGATCTGCTCCACGCTGCTGAACGAATCGTCGGCCGCGATCCACGCCTCGGCGAGGTCTGCCTCGTAGGCGCCCGGACCAAGGCTGCGAAGGACCGCGTGAACATCGGCACCCAAGATGGGACGATCCATCGACATGGTCGTTGACCCTACTGAGACCAAGATGAGCGTGGACGATCCGGACCGTCGCGGGCTCATCCTTCTGGGCTCCGGGCACTTCGTCGTCGACATGACGCTGGGGGCCCTCAGCCCGCTCCTGCCGGTGTTCAAGAGGGCGATGTCGCTCTCGGACCTGCGGACCTCGATGGTGCTCGCGGCGATCACGTTCTCGTCGTCGTTCATCCAACCGTTGTTCGGCGTGGTGGCCGACCGGATCAGGGCAACGTGGTTTCTGTGGGGCGGCGTCGCGATGGCGACGGCGGGGCTGGCGCTCTCGGGGCTCGCGACCGCGTTCTGGGTACTTCTCGCCCTGATCGTCCTGTGCGGGCTGGGCGTCGGTGGCTATCACCCGGAGGCGGCACGGGTCGCCAACCAGTTCGCCGGCACACGCAAGGCAAGCGGCGTCGCGTGGTTCACGATCGGTGGCAACCTGGGCTTTGCGATCGGACCCCTGCTCGTCGCGCTCTTCGTCCCGTTCTTCGACCAACGCACGACGCTGATCTTTCTCGTGCCCGGCGCCCTGGCATGCACGCTGCTGCTGTTCAACCACCGCCGCCTGGGGGTTCCGATCATCGCCCACCACACGACGCTCGGCGTTGCCGGGCGCACGGACATGCGCGGCATGGTGCTGCTGGTGAGCGCGGTCAGCCTGCGGACGTGGATCCTGCTCGGCCTGATGACCATCGTGCCGCTTTACCTGACCGATCAACGGGAGATGTCGGCACGCGCCGTTGGCTTCGTGATCTTCGCGTTCGTCATGACCGGGAGCATTGGCACCTACGTCGGGGCCGCGGTCGCCGACCGCGTCGGCGGCAGGTCGATGTTCGTCGGGTCGATGCCCCTCGCGGCGCCGCTGGTCGCGACGTTCATCCTGACCGACGGAGCCGTGAGCATCCTGGCGTTTGCCATCGCAGGCTTCATCCTGATGGCGTCGTTTTCGGCGACGGTGGTAATGGGCCAGCAGTACATGCCGCACCGGCCCGCGCTGGCCGCCGCATGGGTCCTGGGCTTTGCCGCCATCGGAGCGGCGACACCGTGGCTGCCGGCCATCGGCGCCATCGCCGACGCCGCCGGGCGCGAGACCGCGCTCTGGATCATGGCGGCGATCCCCCTGATCTCAGCGGCAATCGCCGCATTCCTTCCGCGACCTACGACAGAATGGGCCTGAATGGCACCGCGTAGACCACAACGGGGCGACGATCTGTTTGCCGGTCTGGTCGAGGATCGGCTGAACGCAGCGCGACCACTCGCCGCCCGGATGCGACCAGCCACCCTCGAACAGGTCGTCGGGCAGCCGGCACTCCTGGGTGAGGACTCATTCCTGCGCAAGGCGATCCAGGGTGATCGTGTGCCGTCGATGGTCCTGTACGGCCCGCCGGGTTGTGGCAAGACGACGCTGGCGCGCGTGGTGGCCGGCGCCACCCAGGCGGCGTTCGAGGAACTGTCGGCTGTGTCGGCCGGGCTCGCCGACGTGCGCGCGGTGATGGCCCGGGCGCGCGATCGGCTCGCCTCGGGACAGCGGACGGTGTTGTTCCTGGACGAGATCCACCGGTTCAACAAGGCCCAGCAGGACGCGCTTCTGCCGGCGGTCGAGGACGGCCTGGTGACGTTGATCGGGGCGACGACCGAGAACCCGTACTACGAGGTCAACTCGGCGCTCGTCTCGCGCATGCGGGTCCTGGTCATGGAGCCGCTCGGTCCCGACGACATCGGGGCGCTCGTCGACCGGGCGTTGGTCGACCCCACGGGCTTGGCGGGGCGCGTGACGCTCGTCGCCGACGCCCGGGAGGCGCTGGTGGTTCGCGCGGGCGGCGACGCGCGCCATGCGCTCAACCTGCTCGAGGCCGCGGCCGCAGGCGTGGGCGACGGCGCTGCGGTCAGCCTCGAGGAGGTGCGGCAGGCCGCAGGCGGGAGGCCGATCGTCTACGACCGCGACGGCGACGCTCATTACGACACGATCTCGGCGTTCATCAAGTCGATGCGGGGCAGCGACCCGGACGCAGCGGTGTACTACCTGGCGGTCATGCTGCAGGGCGGTGAGGACCCCAAGTTCATCGCACGGCGGATCGTCGTTGCCGCATCCGAGGACATCGGCAACGCCGATCCCCGCGCGCTCGACGTGGCGACCGCGGCCGCCCGGGCCGTCGAGTTCATCGGGATGCCCGAAGCCCGGATCACCCTGGCGCAGGCGGCGACGTACGTGGCGCTGGCTCCCAAGTCGAATGCCGCGTACCGAGCCATCAACGCCGCCATGGAGGCCGTCGAACGCGACGGGCCCAGACGCCCGCCGCTGGCGCTCCGCGATTCGAGCCGTCCCAACGCACGGCACTTCGGCCACGGCGAGGGCTACAACTACCCACACGACTTCCCCGATGGCGTCGTCGACGAGTCGCTCCTGCCCGAGGGCATGGAGGGGCGACGGTTCTACGAGCCGACCGACCGGGGCGTCGAGGCCGAGCTGGCCGAGCGGCTACGACAACTTCGGGATGGTGGCACGGACGAGGGCGAGCCCGAGCGCCCCTTCTGAGTAGACCAGCCCAAATACAGGTGCTTATGCTCGGTCGATGAGCTCGATCCGATAGCCGTCCGGGTCGCGGATGAAGCACAGGCGAGAGCCGCCTTCGCGGACGCTGTAGGGGGGCTTCTCGGGTTCGATGCCCTTCTCCGCGAGGGCTGCCAGGGTGGCGTCCAGGTCCGCCACGCCCAAGGCGATGTGCCCGTACCCGGTGCCGATCTCGTACGGCTCGGCGCGGTCGTGGTTGAACGTCAGCTCGAGACGGGACTCCTCCTCGCCGGCGAACGACAGAAACGCATTGGTCGCCTCGTCACGAATCGCCATCTTCCGGCGGAGTTCCATGCCGAGGCACTCGGTGTAGAACGCAATGGATCGTTCAAGATCGAACACCCGGTAACACGTATGCAAGAACGCACTGTTCATGCCGGAAAGGGTAGCCCCTGACACCGCACGATGTCCCTCCCGACCGTGACGACGCTCGCGGCATTCGACGTTTGGGCCTCAGAGCCGCTACCATTCCGCGTGCATCCGACAGTGGGTGCGTGAACGCGGGATCGAGAGCGGCGTCGACCATTCTGGCGACGGTGATCATGGGCTCGCCAGAACAGATGAGGTAGATACAAATGGCAGAAGGCGTCGTGAAGTGGTTCTCCAACGAAAAGGGCTACGGGTTCGTCACACCGGATGACGGTGGCAAGGACTTGTTCCTCCACTTCAAGGAGATCCAAGGCGAAGGGTTCCGTACGGTCAACGAAGGCCAGCGCGTGAGCTTCGAGCCGGCGCAGGGCGCGAAGGGGCCGCAGGCCACCAACGTCGTCCCGCTCTAACCCGAGCAGAGACCGAAGGTTCGAACGGCCGGGGCACACGCTCCGGCCGTTCGCATTTCGAGGGCGGCCGATGGGCACATGTGTCGTTCAACGACATTCGGCGGATGACGAGCGCAACGACGGCACTCGGGGTGTCCCACAACATGGGTAGCATCGCCGCCGTGGGCACCACCGACGACCTGAGCACAGCGGAACGCGAACGTATCGCCCCGTACGTGACCGACACGGTGGGGCCCGTGTTCGCCCTGACCAACCTGCCCGAGGTTGTCAAAGGCGCGCTGTTCGCCCGCTACAGCCGCAGCCCCAAGTCGCTGCGCCGACTCCTGCTCGACGAGTTCCTGCCGTCTGGGGGGTCCGGTGTAAGCGAACGCGCGGACACCGGAGAGGACCGAGCCGCGGCGCTCTACGACAGGGTGCTCGCCGAGTACGGTGACGACTCCGTCGCCCAGCTCGGCGGGGCACACGTCGCCGTGGAAGGCGCATCCAACGTCCTCACCAAAATCCTGGAATGGGGGCGCCTGGCGAGCTACCTGGAGCAGTCGACGCGGTACATCCGGCTGGATGACAAGCCCGGCGGGCGCCACCGCTACCACCGTCCTGACGCCGTGCTCGCCCAGCCTGACCTCGGCACGAGGTACACCACGACACTCGACCTGGCCTTCGACACCTACGCGGGCCTCATCCCCAAGCTCGTCGCCCACATCGACACGCTGGTCCCGGATGGTCCGGACACCCCAGCCGAGGCCCGCGTCCGCGCCATTCGCGCACGCGCGCTCGACGCGCTGCGTGGCCTGCTGCCTGCTGCGACCCAGGTGAACCTGGGGATCTTCGCCTCCGGCCAGGCGTACGAGGCGCTCCTGGTCCGGCTGCAGGCACACCCCCTGATCGAAGCCCGCGACTGCGCCACCGTGATGTTGCGTGAGCTTCGCAAGGTCATTCCGGCATTTCTGACCCGCGTGGACCGCGAGGACAGGGGCGTACGGCACGGCGCATACCTGTCGGGCACCGAGCAGGCAACCGCGATGCTCGCCGTCGAGTTGCTGGGCGAGCGGCCCGAGCAGCCCGACGGACCGATCGTGCGGCTCGTGGACTGGGACCGCGATGGCGAGGCCCGCGTCGTCGCCCACGCGCTGTGGCCCGCCAGCGGACGATCGTTCGCCGATGTACGCGGCGCCGCCGAAGCCATGAGCATCACCGAGATGCTCGATGTGATGCACGCGTACTCGGGGATGCGTGGCGACCGTCGCCACCGACCAGGTCGGGCACTGGAGGCGACGACCTACACGTTCGAGGTCGTGTGCGACTACGGCGCCTACCGCGACCTGCAACGGCACCGGATGTTGACCCTGCAGGCACAACCGCTGACGCCGTATCTGGGCTACGACGTACCTCGCGAGGTCGTCGACGCCGGCTGCGAGGACGAATACGTCGCGACGCAACGTGAATGTGCGTATCTGTACGACGACATGGCCGACAGGTTCCCGAACGAAGCTCCGTACGCCGTCACGCTCGCGCACCGGATCCGGTTCACGGTGACGATGAACGCCCGCGAGGCCATGCACCTGATCGAGCTTCGCAGCCAACCCCAGGGCCACGAGACCTACCGGGTGGTCGCCCACAAGATGCATCGCCTGATCGACGAGGAAGCCGGCCACCGGATGATCGCCGAAATGATGCGTTTCGTGGACCGCTCGTCGCAGGTGGCCGGGCGGTTGGCGGCCGAGCGGCGGCAGGAGGAGCGGGCGGCCACGCGGGCACGCGATAGATTGGGCTCGTGAGCGACGACAACCATCCGCGGCTGGGAGGGATGGCGCTCGCAAACGGGCTCCTGGTCCATGGGCCGACCCACTGGGCTGCGGCGATTCGCAACCCCGAGGGCCAGGTCATCGTCGCATCCGGACGCAAGCCCCGGTTTGCCCGCGGCCCTCTCGCCGCGATCCCGCTAGTGCGCGGGGTGCTCCGCATGGCCGAGGCCTTCGCAGTGGTTCCGGCGGCACGACGCGACACGCCCGGCGCACGTCTGGCAATGGAGAACGCGACGGTCATCGTCGCGATGCTGGGCTCAACCGCCGCCACGGCGCTCGCTCGGCGTCGCGTGCGCTCGATCGTCGGCCAGGAGGTGCTGGGCGCCGTCGCCGGGCTCATGCCGGCACTGGTCGCGCTGCGCGCGTCGGACGCCGCCATTTGGCACGGGGTCGAGCACAAGAGCATCGCGGCCTACGAGAACGGAGGCGCGGCCGAGGTCGCCAACGCCGCCGCACACGCCAAGGAACACCCGCGTTGCGGAAGCAACCTGGTGCTGCCGCTGATGGTCGCAACGGTCATCTGCAACTCCGCGGTGCGCACCGTGGTCCGTCGGCCCTCGTCCGCCGTGCGCTTGGGTGCCACCGCGGTGAGCGTCGGCGTCGCCGTCGAGTTGTTCTCGTTTGCCACGCGCCGCCCCGACCATCCCGTCGCGCGGTTCGTCCACGGCGTGGGACATGCCCTGCAGGCCCACCTGGCCACGATCGAGCCCGGTCCAGAGGATCTCGCGGTCGGCCGGGCCGCAATGGACGAGATCCTGCGCCTGGAGCGCGTGGGCTGAGCTACACGGTCACCGTGGTGGTCGGCGCCGAGCCCGCAGCGGTCTGGTCGCGCCTGAGCGACATCGAGCGCTGGCCGGAATGGAACCCGGCATGCGTCTCGACCGAGGTCCGCTCCCCGCTCGAGGAGGGGCAACGCCTGCGGCTCGAGATGCGACTTCCCCGCGGCCGCACGTTTTGGACCGCCCCGGCGCTGACCGATCTCGACGCGCCGCGACGACTCGCATGGGAGACGCGTGCATTGGGGATGCGCGCCCCGACGGTGACGACCCTCGCGCCCCACGCGGACGGGACCCTTGTCACGCTCACCTCGGAATCCCGCGGGGCCCTGGGATTCACCTACCGGTTGACCTTCCCCGAGAAGACGCAAGCCCAGATGTGGAGCGGCGCGCTGACCGGCCTCGCCCGCAGCTTCGACGGCGCGGGCTCCGCCGTGGGATGAGCCCCGCCGACGCTCAGGGCCGTGTCGCGCTACCCTGCACATGAAGGCTTTGCAGTTTCGTACGTTGTCGTACGAAGGGTCGTAAGTATTCGTCTTGCCCGGCGTGGTCTTGATGGACAAACCGAAGGGCGCAGTTGAGCAGCGAGTCAGATCGGAGTGAGAGCACGTTCGGTGGAGCCAGCCAGTCCTGGGCGCACCACTCGGACCTCGTTATGTACGCGCGCCGCGTGCTGGGCGACCGATCCGACACAGCCGAGGACGTCGTCCAGGAGGCCTACCTGCGGTTGCTCGGCCTGGCCGCATCCGACCAGGCCCCCGCCGCCGCCCGCCCGTGGCTCTTCCGGGTCGTCCGGAACCTGGCGATCGACGAACGTCGCAACGTCGCGCGTCGCGCCGACCCGGTCGCCGACACCGCGATCCTCGGAACGGCGGCTTTGGACGACACCGCGGGCCTGGTCGAGCAGCGCGAAGAGATCGACGACGCGCTCCGCAGCATGGCCGCTCTGCCGCCCCGTGAGCGCAAGGCCCTCGAGATGGACCAGGCCGGCATCGGTGCGCAGGCGATCGCCACCGAACTCGGCACCACGCCAAACGCGATCCACCAGGCGCTGTTTCGCGCACGCAGACGCCTGCGCAACGGCCGCGCTGTCGCGTGGGGTCTCATCCCCATCGGCCTTGCACCGCTCGCGCTGCGGGTGAGCGACCCGGCCCTCGCCGTCACCATCACAAACCTTCCCCCGGGCGCTCCCATCGGGCGCGCCTTGCCGGTCGCCGGCATCGTGGCCGCCGCGATGGTCGGTGGCAGCGCCATCGCTCCGACTGTCGACCGCACCCCATCGGCCCACGCCGTTCAGTTCGTGCACACGTCGACCACATCCGAAGACGTCGACGACGCCGCGACGCCGACCTGGGCGGTCAGCGCCAACAAGGGCCCCTCGGCGAACTCGGGGCCAGGCTCCGACTCCGGCAAGGGCAAGCGCGGGTCAGACGACGACGACGGCGACGACAGCAACAGCGGCCCAGGCAGTGGCGGCGACGATGATGACGACGAGGGCGATTCGGGCACGAACCGCCGCGGTACGACGTCGGGATCGGGCCCGTCCGGCAGCGGCGGCGACGATGACGCCGAAGGATCAGGGAGCCCAAGCGGGAAGGGCAGCGGCTCAGGCAAGACCGCATCGCCGTCCGACGCGGACGACGCACCCAAGGTGGAGCAAAGCCAGGACACGCCTGACGCCCCCGACGTGCCGGACTCGGACGACAGTTCGAGCAGCAAGAAGGGCTGAGCCTCCCGGATCGCGGAGCACACCGTCGGGCCACCCCGCAAACGCGCGATGGACGCTAGACTCGCCGCGTGCGTTTGGACCGAATCCACCACGTCGCGTACGCGGTCGAGGACATCGACACGGCTCTCGCGGTCTACACCGACCGGTACGGCATGACCGTCGAGGTACGCGAACGGCTCGATGACCAAGGGGTCGAGGCCGTCAGCCTCGGCGCCGGAACGAGCCACGTCGAGCTGATCCAGCCGGTTGACCCCGAGTGCGGGGTCGCCAGGTTCCTGGAACGGCATGGACCAGGCCTGCACCACGTCGCGTTCGAAGTCGACGACCTCCCGGCCGCGCTCGCCGAGCTGCGCCACGGCGGCGCGGAGCTGATCGACGACCATCCACGCCGCGGCCTGGGTGGTCATATGATCGCGTTCATCCACCCACGCGCGAGCGGAGGCGTCCTGACCGAGCTCGTTCAATCCCACTGACACACCGGAGTTACCGAGCCATGAAGATCCGATACATCGAGCCGAAGCCGCGCGGGGCGACGATCTACGAGATCGCGAACCTCCCCAAGCTCGGGTTGCCGCTGCTCGCGGCGTGCATCTCAGAGCGCCACCCTGATACCGACCAATGGATCTACTGCGAGCTCATCGCGGGCGCGGAGGTGGACTGGGACGACGTCGAGTCAGCGGACTTGGTCTGCATCTCGACCACCACCAACACGACGCTGGAGGGCTACGCGTACTCCGAACGGTTGCGGGCCAAGGGCATCCCGGTGGTGCTGGGCGGCTCGCACGTGACGTTCATGGCGCACGAGGCGCTCAAGCACACCGACTACGTCATCCGCCGCGAGGGGCACGTGGGCTTCGTCCAGCTTGTCGACTGGTTCACGCGCGGCGGCGCACGGGACGAGTTGCACGCGATCCTCGGTCTCTCGTGGTTGGACGGCGACGGGCAGCAGATCAACAACCCCGAGGCGCCCCCGGCTTCGAGCGAAGACCTGGACGCACTGCCGTTCCCCGCGTTTCATCTGCTGGAGGGTCGCGAGCGGATGCAGACCTACCCCATCATGATGAAGTGGGGCTGCCCGTATGACTGCAACTTCTGCTCGGTGATCAAGATGTTCGGACGCAAGCTGCGTAGCCGGTCGGTCGAGAACGTGATGCGCGAGCTGCGCCTGGCCGATGCGCAGAGCGTGTTCTTCTACGACGACATCTTCATCGTTGACAAGAAGCAGTCCAAGGCGCTGTTCCGCGCGATGCTCGACGAGAAGATCACGCCGATGTGGACCGCCCAGATCCGTGCCGACTCCATCTACAAGTCCAAGACCACGCTCGAGCCCGACCACGAGCTGCTCGGTCTGATGCGCGATTCAGGTTGCTACATGGTGTACGTCGGGTTCGAGAGCATCACCCAGGAGGGCCTGGACGCCTACAACAAGAAGCAGAAGGTCGAGCACATCACGAGCTCGATCAAGCTGCTGCACGACTACGGCATCCGGGTGCACGGGATGTTCGTCGTCGGCGCAGACACCGACACGCCCGAGACCGTTCGCGCAACGATCGACTTCGCGATCGAGCACAAGGTCGACACGCTGCAGATGATGATGCTGACCACGCTTCCCGGTACTGCGTTCGACCACGGCATGCGCCAGGACGGGCGCGTCCTGACCGAGGACTACTCCCTGTACGACGGCCACCATTGCATCATCACGCCCAAGCTCATGACGCCCTACCAGCTGCAGATGGAGACCTGGCGGGGCATGCTGCGCTTCTACTCCTCACAGGGTTGGGTGCGGATGTTCAACCGCGAGATCGGCAAGAACCTGCTTCGCATCGTCGGCCTGTTCGCCCGCGAGTGGCGCTGTACCGTGCGCCTGCCCAAGGTCCTGACGCTCGCCGTGATCGGCAGAGGCCCCGATGCGTTCCGCATCATCAGGCGCAACCTGTCACCGCGCGCCCTGCGGTTCGTCTACGAGGCGTTCGGCGTCGCGGCGTTCCGCAAGTACGGCCGCGGCCAGCTCCTGAAGTTCACCGACCAGATCGAGTCGATGAAGCACGTCGACATCATCAAACGCCTGCCCGCGTGGACCCCGCCGACCGAGCGAGCCAAGACCCTCCCCATCCTTCAGGCCAACTGATGGCGGCCGGACGACGCGTCGAGATGGGGTTCGAGGGCGGCACCATCCTGCGCTTGACGATCGAGGAGCAGGCCGCGCAGAACCTCGCTGCCGGCCTTGGCGACGGAAACGGCGAGTGGCGGTCGGTCGAGGCCGAGGAGGGCACCCACTGGCTCAACACGGGTGAGCTCGTCTACATCCGCCTGGTGCCGGGCGAGCCCTCCCGCGTCGGCTTCGGAGGCTCGTAGCGAGCTCCCAGATCGTCGCAGCCCCGAGTTCCGCCAGGTCTGGATCTCGCGTCACGAGCATCGACGATCCGTCTCATTCGAACGAGCCCATTTGTCTCTGCACGTTCCAGGCCTGCGGTCACCATCGCTGGCGGCCTCAGCGAAGCTTTGACATGCGAACGCCGTGGCCCGGGGTCCAGCGGCGGACGACAAGGTGGTCGGGTGGGTCGCCCAGACGGATCGTGACAACCTCGGTGAGGTCGGTCTTGTAGAGGTGGAAGTCACCGGGCGGGGCCGAGCCGGCCGCGGCGACGTAGGCCTGCTTGATGTCAGGGTCCGTCACCTCGATGACCGTGCCCGCGAACTTGGAGTCACCCGTCCAGATGTCCGGCTCGTGCGATCCGCTGTGTAGTGCGAATCGTGGATCGGCGGCGAGGTCGCGCGCCTTGGGCGAGTTCGGCATCGACCCGAACGACAGCTCGCCGTCGATGAACCGCGCCTCGATGCCACTGATGCGCGGCGAACCGTCGGGGCGCAGCGTCGCGATCGTCTTGTGGACGCGCTGCTCCATCAACCCCTTCGCGTCGTTGGCGAGCTCGGGTTCGCTCGCCTCGATGTCAGCCCACGACGCCACCGCTGAGATCACCCCTCCAGCAGGCGTTTGACGATCGCGCTGACCTCTTTGCCGTCGGCGTCGCCGCCGAGCTTGGCCATCGACGCCTTCATGACAGCGCCCATGTCCTTGGGGCTCGTCGCACCCAGCTCGGCGATGGTCGCGGCGACGACCGGCTCGATGGCCGAGGCGTCGAGCTGTCGCGGCAGGTATTCGTCGAGGATCGCGAGCTCGGCGCGCTCGACATCGGCCAGGTCCACGCGACCGGCGGCTGAGTACTGCTCGATCGACTCGCGGTGCTGCTTGACCATGCTACGGAGGGTCTTCTCGACACCGGCCTCGTCCAACGGCTCGCGGGCGGCGATCTCGGCGTTCTTGATCGCCGCGCGAGCCCGACGGATCACACCCAGGCGCTGCTTCTCGCCGGCGCGCATCGCGGCCTTCATGTCCTCTTCGAGCCGGGCCGCCAGGGGTGCGGTCACGTCTGCCATGCATTTGCCTCCGAGATCAGGGGTTCGCGGCATAGGCTAACCTGCCGCGTCGTGGAACTCGGCCTCGTCGGTCTCGCCAACTCGGGGAAGACCGCTCTGTTCAACCTGATCACCGGTGACGAGGCGGAGGTGGCCGCCTACCCGTACTCGACGCGCGAGCCGCGGAAGGGCGCAGCCGACGTGCCGGACCCGCGGATCGACGCGATCGCCGACATCCAGGACATCCCGCGCCGGGTGTGCGCCCAGGTGCAGGTCGTCGACATCGCGGGCCTCGCCGCCGGCGCCGGCCGCGGCGAGGGCCTGGGCGGGCAGGCCCTCGGGCGGCTGCGCGAGGTTGACGCGCTGATCCACGTCGTGCGCGGCTTTGCCAACGCCGAGGTCGGCCATCCACTTGAGCGCATCGACCCTGTCGGCGACGCAGAGGCCGTCGACCTGGAGCTGGCCATGGCGGACCGCGACCTGCTGGGACGCCGGGAGGAGAAGACCGCCAAGGCCGCCCGCACCGGCGACGCCCAGGCCAAGGCGGAACTCGGTGTGCTCGAAGCGCTGGCCGCCGTGCTGGACGACGGTCGCCCTGCACGCTCGGCCACCGACCCAGCTGCAGTGGCGCTGGCCGTCGAGATGGGCCTGATGACCGCCAAGCCGGTCCTTTACCTGGTCAACACCGACGATCCCGGCGACCCGCCCACCGATGTCGTAGCCCACGCGGCCTCACATGGCGCCCGCGCCATGGCCCTGCCCGTCGGCGTCGAGCTGGAGCTGGCGGACATGGACCCCGACGAGGCGGCCGAGCTGGCCTCAGAGCTGGGCCTTGGCGACGAGCGCGGCGCCCCCGCCGTCGTCGCCGCCGCGTACCGTCTGCTGGACCTCGTCACGTTCTTCACGGGATCGGGACCACCAGAGGCGCGTGCATGGCCGATCACCCGCGGTACCACCGCGGACAAGGCCGCCGGCAAGATCCACTCCGACATGGAGCGCGGGTTCATCCGGGCCGAGGTCGTCGCGTGGGACAAACTCGTCGCAGCCGGGTCGTTCTCCAGGGCGCGCGAACATGCGCAGGTGCGCATCGAGGGCAAGGAATACGTCGTCCAGGAAGGCGACGTGATGCAGGTCCGCTTCAACGTGTAGCTGCCATTTGGCCGTGTGCGCGACGGCCAATCGTTACATCATACGAGTGAGTTCTGTGACGCTTTGGCACACGTCGGTGTCGGAGCTTACGACTCGCGTCATGGGCGGGCGGGGGTGGCCGTACAAGGGCTCAGGCCCGAACGGAGGGTGGCGGCCCCTCGCCCACCACCCTCCTCGTCCTCGCCGTCAGTGCCGCAGCGCTGCTCGGCGGTGGATGAGCCGGCGCGGGCTGAACCGGGCGGCGTCGACGCAGTCGCCGTAGGTTGCGCAGAGCTGACGGGCGCGGATACGCACCAGGTCCATCACGTCCGCGGTCGGGACGAAGAGGTCGGCGAGGCCCCGACCGTCCATAGCGACCGCTGCGCGGACGACTCCGCGGACGGAGCCCACCACGACCGGACCGGTGAGGACCGGCTCGCCTGCCAACTCGGCCAACTGCGCGAGCGCCGGCTCGTCGGCCTGGACCGCCTCGCGAATCACGATGACGTCGGCCGCCCTGGCCCGACCGCTGTCGCGCAGTGAGCGAGCGCGACGGGCAAGCTCGGCGTCGCGCACGAACTCGTCGACGCGCATCTGCGCGAGATCACGTCGGATGGTTGGGTGGTTGATCATCACCTCACACTCCCAGTCGCTCAAACCATTGATATGAGTTTACCGGTTCTTCCGCACCAGTCAAACGCCATTACTGGTTGCATCGATGCGCTACGCTTATGGTCATGCCCGACGCCCATTCAGACCTTGAGCTTGTCCAGAGCTTCCTCAACACCGTCGACTTGGAGGAAGGGCCCGACGAACTGTCCAACCCTCAGGCCCTGCGCTCGTGGCTGAGCCAAGCCGGACTGCCGCTCGCGGGACGGAAGCCGCCGACGCGCGACGACCTGCAACGTGCCATCGCAGTTCGCGAAGCTCTGCGCGATCTGGTCGGCGTCAACATGGGAGTGCCGCTGCCCTCTGACGCGCATTCCGTGCTGCAGGACGCGGCCCGGCGGGCAGGGCTGACCATGCGCTTCAGGACCGACGGCTCAACGGTCATCGAGCCCGCGGCTGTCGGGATCGATGGCGCCCTGGGCCAGATCCTCGCGGGTGCCCACCGCGCGATGGATCGCGGCAGCTGGCGCCAGTTGAAGCTCTGCAGACGGGATTGCTGCCGGTGGGCGTTCCTGGACACTTCGAAGAACAGGTCCAGGCGCTGGTGCTCGATGGAGATCTGCGGCAACCGGGAGAAGGGCGCGGCGTTCCGCCATCGTCGCCGCAAGACGACGGACGTAGCCGAGGGATAACGACATCGGGCTCCGTACAGGAGCCCGATGTGTTCAGGAGTTCGCTTGACGCCGTCTCCGGCGGAGGTTCCTACTCGTTGCGGTCGAGCGTTCCGTCGTTGTCGTCGTCGTCGTCGCGGCCGTTCGAGAGGCCGTCGTTGTCGCGGTCGGTGTCGCGGCCGTCACGGACGCGGTCGTTGTCATCATCGTTGTCGCGGCTGTCGGAGATGCCGTCGTTGTCGTCATCGTTGTCGCGACCGTCGCGGATGCCGTCGCCGTCGTCGTCACGGTCGCGGTTGCTGTTGACGCCGTCGTTGTCCAAGTCCTTGTCCCTCGCGTCCAGGACACAGTCGTTGTCGTCGTCGGTGTCCTTGGTGTCGACGAGACCGTCGTTGTCGTGGTCCAGGTCGCGGCTGTCGGAGATGCCGTCGTTGTCGTCATCCGTGTCGTTGGCATCGCGGATGCGGTCGTTGTCGTCATCGGTGTCCAGCGCGTCTCGCCTGCCGTCGCCGTCGTCGTCGTCATCGTCGGAGTCGCGCTTGCCGTCGTCGTCTTCGTCGCAGTCGCCATCATCGTCATCCTTGGAGGCGACGAGCGCGCCGGTGTTGTCATCACCGGATCCAGCGCTTGGCCCGCTGGCCGACGAGGCGACTGCGCCGCCCACCGTCGCGAGCGCGCCGACGGCGAGGAACACCATGAGAATCAGCAATAGGAAATGGCGACGAATCGCGATCAGTAGCTTCATGCGGGTCTCCGGTCCTTGGGTGCGGGGTGCGTCTGCGAATACCACGTTCTACCTCCAGGATTCTTACCGAGACCTACTCGTCGATCGGCCCGCGGCCCTCCAGCCGGGCCTTGACCCCCACCTCGAGGCTGTTGATCCGCCACAGCGCGAGCGCTTCTGGGCTTGCGCCCCCCGGACCCTGCCCTGCCGGCGGCCCGTGGTGCCAGCCGATCGCGTGCAGCACGGCGAGCCGCTGCTCGGCAGGGAGCCCCGCACGGCGCGCGGCGACATCGACGATCTCGTGGCCGATCGCCAGGTGCCCCAGCATGCGGCCCTCGTCGGTCGGCTCGAACGTGGCGCCGAGCCGCCATCCACGGATGTGACCCACGTCATGCACGAGCGCCGCGGCCAGCAGCAGGTCGACGTTGAGGCGCGGGTGCCACTGGCACAGCGTCTGGGCGATCGACGCGACGCCGACCGTGTGTTCCAACAGACCCCCCTGGTATGCGTGGTGGCCCGACCGCGTACATGGCGCGGTCAGCCACCCGGCTGAAAGCGTCCGGTCCTCGAGCACGTCCCTCGTCATCGCCGTCAGCTTCGGGTCGGCGATCTCGTCGGCCAGGTGCACGGCGAAGCCCATCAGCTCGTCGGGCTCACGGTGGCTTCGCGGTAGGAACTCCTCCACCCCGACCTCGTCGCCCGCCGGGCGGAGGTGACGTACCCGCACCACCGGACGGCCCTGACGCTGAATCACCTGACCGGCCACCCGCACCCGATCACCGGCCTCGAACTGCCCAGCGAAGAAGTCGGGCTGGTCGAACACGAACGCCCCGATCGCGCCGCTCGCGTCGGCCAGCGTCAGGACCAGGTACGGATCGCCCTGCCGTGAAAGGCGCCGCTCCTTCTTGCGCACGGCATAGACGCCCTCGACGGGCTGCCCCACCTCGAGCGCGGACACGTTGCTGCTCATCGATCCCTCGCAGGGCAAAGGAGCTGGAAGTCACACGACTCGCAGTGCCACCCCAGTCGGGGCTCGAACGCGCCCGAGGCGGCCGCGTCGGCCAGCTTACGGGCATCCTCGACCAGGGTCGCAAGCTCTGCCGGATCCGGATCGAACACACGCGAGTCACCGTCCAGGACGTACTCCAACCGCGCGCCCTGGATCTTGGAGCCGTTCGCTTGGGCAGCGGCGATGTAGAGCGCGATCACCAGGTCCTCGTCGCCGACACCGCTGATCCCGGGCGGGCGGCCAGTCTTGTAGTCGATCAGCTGGAAACCGCCACGGGGGTGGCGGTCGATACGATCGACACGCCCGCGCACCGTGTGACGACCCAACGGCAGCGTGAACTTGCGCTCCACCCCGGCGGGGGTCGCGCCGCTTCGCATCACGCGTTCGTGGTACCGGGGAAGCTGATCGCGCCCGCGGCGGAGCGCCTGCTCACCCTCGGGCGTCTGTGCGACGCCGAGCCTGGCCAACTGTGCCTCGAACCGGGCGACCAGCCCCTGGCCGTCGCCTCCGCTCCCACCGGGACGGTAGTGCGCCTCGAGGGCCAGGTGCGCCGCGGTACCGATCTTGCCGCCGGGACGGTCACGCTGCGGGACGCGGTCGATCCGCCCGAATCGGAAGCGCAACGGGCACATGCGATAGGTCTGCAGATCGCTCGGGGAGATGTCGATCGCCGGCCGGGCCGTGGACACGACGACCGGCGCCACGACGGGGTCCGGCGGGGCGGTCAGCGCGCGGGCCCGCGAGGCGATGAGCTCCCGGAGCGCCCTCTCCGCACGGACGATCAAGGCGTCGGCATCGACAGACCCGGCGGCGAGGGCGGACGCCGCCGCCTGGCCGACCAGCTCGAGCGCCTCGCGGGCTCCTCCCACCTCTGCCAGCGTCGCGACGCTCACGCCCGCGCCCACCGAGTCCGGCTCGGGGTTGCTCATGGCTTCGCGGGCTTCCTCGAAGAACGGTGAGGTGCGCTGCCGCGCCCGCTCACCCATCTCGTAGGTGGTCAGGTACAGGTGCGTGCGTGCACGTGTCATCGCGACATACGCCAACCTGCGCTTCTCGGCGATGTGCGCGTCGCGGCCACGCTGGATCGTCTCGGGCAGCAGTGCATCGGGAATGTCGCTCTGCTGGCGGTCGCGCCCGGGCATGCGGGCGTGCACGAGTCCGACGAAGAACACCGCGTCGAACTCCAGGCCCTTGCTCTGATGGATCGTCGACACCTGCACCCCGGTCCGCTGGGCGGGTCGCTCGATGCGGCCGCGGTGGCCGACCTCGGACAACCCGACCAGGCGGCGCACCAGCCCTGCGGGGTCGAGCGACGTGTCGCGACGGGCGATCTCGACCGCCAGGCGCTCCAACGAGGCCATGCCCGCCAGTCGCGATGCGCCTTCGGCCCCACCCAAGGCCAGCGCCCGCCGGCGCAGGCCCGAACGGTCCAGCACCTCGCGCACCAGATCCTCGGCCGGACCGGTGGTAGCGGGCCCGACCGCGTCCAACGCGATCGCCAGCGGTGTTCCGGCGCCGCCGGCCACGTGCAGCAGGGCGCCCGTGACAGGCACACCCGCGGCGGCCGCGCTGGCGACGGCGTCGGCGGTCTCGCCCCACGGAAGCTCCAGGCCGGGGTCTGCCGCCAGACGCAGGTGGGCCTGGGCATCGGACGGGTCGGTCAGTGCGCGCAGCCATGCGAGGGTCTCACGCACCTCTCGGCGTTCGAACAAGCCGAGTCCGCCGTGCACCTGGTGGGGAATCCCGGCGGCCTCCAGCGCGCGGACGATCGCCGGGGACTCCGTGCGAACCGCGTCCATCAAGACGGCTTGCTCCTCGAACGGGATACCCTCGTCGCCCAGCCGCAGGATCTCGTCCGCGACCGCCCGCGCCTGGCCATCCTCGTCGGGCGCCACCCAGAAGCACGGCGCCGGACCGGTCGCGCCGTCGAGCGCCACCAGGCGCTTCTCGGCACGTTCGGGGACGCGTTCGACGACCGCGTGGGCTGCGGCCAGGATCGCCTGGGTGGAGCGGTGGTTTCGCTCCAGCACAATCTCACGACGCTTGGGGTACCGGGCGCGAAAGTCGGCGATGTTCTTTGTCGACGCGCCGCGAAAGCGGTAGATGCCCTGGTCGTCGTCGCCCACCGCCACTACGCTCGCGGCGGTGTCGGCCAGCAGGTACAGCAGCTGCGCCTGGGCGTGGTCGGTGTCCTGGAACTCGTCGATCATCACGTGGCGGGTCACCTCGCGCACGGCGGCGAGCCGGTCGGCATGCGTGCGCATGAGTCCCAATGAGCGGACGATCGCCTCGCCGTAGTCGACCATTCCTGCCTCAGCCAGCCAGCGGTCATGGGCCTGGTAGGCGCGGGCGAACTCCAGGTCCTTCAGGCGCTCGCGCTTCTCCTTGGACGTCGACGCGTTCTGCAGCGAGTGGTCGGCGAACACGACGAAGTCGTCGGCCCCGACCAACTCGTTCTTGCAGCGATCGATGCGTCGCAGGATCTCGCTGACGACGCGGCCGGGGTCACCGCGCAGGTCGTGCGCGATCAGGTCGAGCTCGCCGATACGCTCCAGCAGCATCAGCGCGCGATCCTCCTCGGTCGCCCAGACCGCGGGCGGCAGCAGGCCGTGATCGACACCCTGCACGCGTGCCAGCTCGCCGGCGAACGCGTGGAAGGTCGAGACCCGCAGCGTCTCGTGTGCCCGGCCCAGCAGCGCCTCGGCCCGGGCGCGAAGCTCCTCGGCCGCGTGAGCGCTGAACGTCAACGCCAGGATCTCTCCCGGCTCCACACCCTGGTCGACCAGCCAGGCCAGACGGTGCGTCAGAACCCGGGTCTTCCCCGCCCCCGCGCCCGCGACGACCAGCAGCGGCCCACCGGGGTGGGTGACCGCGTCGCGCTGCTCGTCGGTAAGGCCATCGAGAACCACCCGCTGATGGTACGCGGCCCTGCGGACAGGCAGCAGGTACGATCACCACCCGTGGCCGACGTCCAACCTTTCAGAGCGCTCAGGTACGGCGAGGCTGCAGGCGATCTCGACCGCCTTGTGTGCCCGCCGTATGACGTCATCGACGACGCAGAGCAACGGGACCTGCTGGCAGCGAGCCCCAACAACGCCGTGCGGCTGGAGCTGCCGGAGCTCTCGTACGACCTGGTCGGCGCGCTGATCGACGGGTGGTTGGGCGCAGGTGTGCTGGCGCGGGCCGCGAGGCCGGGCGTCGTCGCATGGACGCAAACGTTCACGTTGGACGACGGCTCAACCCACGACCGCAAGGTGCTGCTGGCCACCGTCGGGGTCGAGCCATACGAGGCACGGGTCGTCCGCCCGCACGAGCGCACCCATGCGGGGCCAAAGGCCGACCGGCTCAAACTGCTCTATGGGGCGCGGACGCAGATCTCGCCGGTGTACGGCATCTACCCCGACGACATCGGCGCGGTATGGACCGCGATCGGTGTGACGGGCGAGGCCCACGCACAGGCACTCGGTCGCGACGGCACGCTCAACCGATTCTGGTGGATCGACGACCCCGCCCGGTGCGCAGCGGTCACCGCCGCGATGACAGACCGCTGGATCCTGATCGCCGACGGCCACCACCGCTACGAGACCGCGGTCACATACCGCCAGGAGCGTCGCGCGGCGGGCGACGGCGACGGGCCTCACGACGTCGTGATGATGGGCCTGACGGCGATCGAGGACCCGGGGTTGGTGGTGCTTCCCACCCATCGCCTGCTCAACGAGTGGCCCGACGGGGCGGATGGCGGGTTTACCACGGCGCAGGTCACGAGCGAGGCGTCGCTGCGGCTCGCGCTTGCCCAAACCCCACCGGACGCGCCTGCGTTCGGGCTCGTCACGCCGAAGGGCGCCTGGATCCTCACGGCCCCATCCACCGGAGGGTCATCACCGGCGGCCGAACTCGATGTAGCCGTGTTGGAGGAGCGGATCCTCAAGCAAGCGTTCGGCAAAGACCAGGCGGCGCTCGCTCACGACGGGGTGCTGACCTACACCAAGGACACCGCCGAGGCGTGGCAGCTGGGCTCGACCGGCGAGGTCGCCGCGGCGCTGATCCTGCGCCCGATGCCCAAAGCCGCCGTGATCGACGTCGCTGAGGCGGGCGAGACGATGCCGCAGAAGTCAACGTACTTCTTCCCCAAACTCCTGACCGGCGTGGCGTTCCATTCGCTTGAGGAGCCGATCGACCTCAATCCTGGTGGTTGAGAGAGTCCGCTCCGTCAACGTCGGCCAGCCGACGCCGGTTCCCTATCGCGGGAACCTGATCAGCACGGGCATCTTCAAGTACCCGGTCGAGGGCCGAGCGATGCTGCGGGCAGGCGGCTTCGACGGCGACGGCCAGGCCGACCCGAGCGTCCACGGCGGTACGGACATGGCGGCATACGTGTACTCGCAGGACTCATACGAATGGTGGGTGGCCGAACTCGGGCACCTGCTCCAGCCGGGCGAGTTCGGTGAGAACCTGACCGTGACGGGTCTCACCGACGAGGCCGTGCAGGTGGGCGACGTCCTGTGCATCGGTGACGCCCTCGTCAAGGTCACCTCACCCCGCGAGCCGTGCTTCAAGCTCGGCATCCGAATGGGCGACCACCGCTTCCCCGCCCGTTTCCGCGAGGCCAACCGCATGGGCTTCTACCTCCGCGTCCTCGAAGAAGGCGAGGTCGGCGCAGGTGACTCCGCCCAGATCGTCGAGACCGCGGAGGGTTCGATCACCATCGCCGAGTTTCACCACACGTACGCACACGGCCGCGAGGACCGGCCCGCATTGGAGCGCCTCGCCACCGCGCCCGGCCTGCCGGAGAGCTGGGTGGACTGGACCACCAAACGGCTCGTCGACCTGGGCTGACCACACCTGGCACCGTGACGACGGTGCACCATCCGGCTGGCGGATCGTTTCTCGCGCAAAATGCCGAAACATCGGTCGGTCGGCACCCACGAACCATCCGTCCGTGGGTGTGTGGGTCCGAGGCGCCCGAAAGAATGAATCTCTTTATCGGGCCCATTCCAATTCGGACACACAATGGAGGTTTGGTACACGATGAATCCAGCTAGATGGAAGAAACCGTCGCCATCGATGATCGTCGCGCTTGTCGCGCTTTTCATCGCGCTCAGCGGCGGCGCGTACGCCAGCGTCACGCTCAACCAAGTGCGTAGCGTGCACATCAAGAACGGCGAAGTAAAGTCGGTGGACCTCGCGAACAACGCGGTCAAGAGGGCCAAAATCAATAACAACGCAGTCAACTCGGCGAAGATCCAAAATGGACAGGTCACGTCTGCTGATATCGCCGATGGGACCGTTACCTCCGCGGATCTCGCAGCGACGGCCGCCGCCGACCTAAACGACGCCTCCACCCTCGGCGGGCTCTCGGTGCCGCAGATCGTGGCAGCGGCCGGTGGCCGCTACCTCGAGGCCCGCCAGCCCGCAGGCAGCGTTGACGTCGAGACGCTCACGGATCAGAACCTGGTCACCCTTAACCTCCCCGAGGCCGGCAAGTACCTGATCACGGCCCGCATGCCCGTCAGCTGCACCTATGACGGCTCGGATGTCACACTCGCGACCCCGGATGCCGCTCAGGCGCTTCAACCGAATCTCATCGCGAAGGCAAAGTTGTTCGTCGGCGGGACGCTGACAGACACTGTTACGCAAGCCTGCGAGGCGGATAGCGCAATCGTTGTCGTCCTCGCAGCGGTGTTCCGAGGCTCCACGGTCGTCGAGGTCACGCGCCAGATCGAAGTAACCGGGCCGACCGCGGTGCAGCTCAGTGGTCTTTCGGAGACCTCGATCGTCTTGATCTTCCCCGTCCCCGCGGCTCAGCGCATCACCGCAACAGCCTCTGGATCGATCATTCAGGCAATCTCCGTGCGCACCTGATCGAAGAGCGACGGCTTTCCGGCCCGGTCTCCAGCAGCAGGCCCCGCCTCTGAGCACCGTTCAGAGGCGGGGCCCGGAACCAACCTCGACCCCGCCGGTGCGTCCATACGCGTTCAGTACCCGATGCACTTACCGTGGTCCATTCACCACCCGGTGTCAGATCAGACACCGGGTGGTGAACCCCCAACTGCGTTCCAGGCACACGCCTGACGGCCGGGCGTGCTCGACGGCGTCCTCACCGGTGACGACGCCCGTCCGCCCACGGAGGCGGCGTCCCAGTTGCTCATGCCGCCACAATCGTTCGTCAGGCCGGGACGGTCA
>CAYMSM010000029.1:0-5582 GCA_964393105.1 uncultured Bifidobacteriaceae bacterium | reverse complement strand
TCGAGCGCCTCGAGGAGATCCTCGCCCTTACAAAGGACGCGCGCGAATGGACCAACCAACGACTCGCCGCACAGACCCCGTAGCGCCCGGCGAGCTCACCCTGACGCTGACCTTCCTCGATGGGCAGGTCACGGACAGCCTCCTCAGCGCGGTCCAGCTGCGGGACGCCACCGCCCAGACAGCGGCGAGGATCGCAGCGCTCGAGCAGCAGTTCGGGATCTCGGGACCCGTCATCCCGTCTTCTCGGACCCGAGGGATCGGTGCACACCAACCCGTCGATTGGCAGGACTTCGTGGGGGAGAGCCGAGCGCGTCTTGCTGAGCGCGGCATCGATGTCGACCAACTGACCCTCGACACCTTCCTGGACTCGGACGAGGTTCGTCACATCGAGCGACGCTTTGGCGGGAGCTTCCGCCTCGAGACCCGACTCGACCGCGACGATGTCATCGCCGCGATCGTCGCCGGGGCGGCGGGCGCCCTCACCGACGTGTTCATCGTCGGGATCCCTCGCGCATTGCGAGACAAGGCGTTCCCACTCTCGCTCATCGCAGGACCCGGGCCGCTCGCGACGCTCCTGAAGGCCGTCGAGCTGCCGCATGACAACGCGCTCAGCGGCTACGTCAAGGTCAGCTACGACCGCGTGGTCAAGGGCACGAGCGGACCGGACCACCGATCCCGAACGCCGGGGCATGATCCGCTGCTCGGCCTCGTCTTCGGGACGTTGGACGTCCTGCGTGGCCAGATGACCTGGATCGACAATGTAGGGCGGTGGCGGGTGGAGGAGACCATGGCGCCGGTTGAGGGCGTGCTCGGCGCGCTCGTGCTGCAGATGGGGCACACCCTCTCGGATGCGTTCACCGTGATGGGGGTCCCGGCGCCTGGCTGGACGATGCTTGGTCTTCTGGACGTTGAGGCGCCGGGCCCGAGCGGGCAGACTATCGCGAGTGTTGCGCGTCGAATGTATCTCGACGGCCACGACGCCCGTTTCGCCTTGGCTTTGCGAAGTGCTCCCGCCGCGACCGACGTGGTCTTACGCGCGTACGCTGCGCTTCGCGGCGCGGACGACGTGGACTTCGCCGCTGATCTTCGCTCGGGGTTGGGCGACGCCGACGGCATCTCTTGCAGCGCGCGTTTCGAGGCCATGAGCTTTATCGCGCATTTCGTCGCCTGCGCGGCCAACGCCGGCAAGGTGTCGCTGTTGAGCTTCGGCGGCCTCAACCACCAGCAGTGGCTGGCGTTCATCAGTGCCGGCATCCGCTTGGCGCGGACACAGCGCATCTCACCCGCCGAGGTCGTCGGAGACCGTGCGCGGGCGAATCTCGCCGCGATTGCCGACGGGTGGCCGCCGTTGGATTCCTCTGTGATCCCCGATCCGTAAGACCAGGACCTTCTCTCGGCGACTCTCTTCCAGTAACCGAAACCGAGGGGGATCGCCATGCAGGGAAACATCCGGCTCGAACACAACCTGATCAGCGTCGACCATGACCAGCGGCTTCACGTGATGCTGGAGCTGGCGGCGCCCGCGGCTGTGGGGGAAGGCCGCCCGCCGATGGCGATCGCGCTCGTCGTCGATCGGTCCGGGAGCATGCACGGCGACAAGCTCGAGGCCGCCGCGACGTGCGCCGCCTGGCTCGCCGAGCGGCTGCGCCCCGACGACCGGCTCGCGCTGGTCAGCTTCGCCCAACGGATCGCGATCCACGTGCCGCCCGTCCCCGTCGCGAGCGGCGGGGTCGCTCGTACGGTCAAGTCGCTGCGGCCCGGCGGCTCGACCAACCTCTCCGGGGGATTCCTGGCGGGCCTGCAACTGCTCGAACCGCTCCGCGATGTGGCCACCCGCCGCATCCTGCTGCTGACCGACGGGCAGGCGAACGTGGGGATCGTCGACCCGGCCTCACTCGTACACGTCGCCGGCTCCGCTGCCGGCCGCGGCATCACCACGACGACGATCGGATTCGGTGACGGGTTCGACGAGGACCTGCTCACATCGATGGCCGACGCCGGGCGCGGCGCTGCTCATTACGCGGCGTCTCCCGACGACGCAGCCGGCGTGTTCGCCGAGGAGGCCGACGACCTGGCCGCGCTCGTCGCGCAGAACGTCGCGGTCTCGATCCGCGCGGCGCACGCCAATGTCACCGGCGTCGCCCTGCTTGGAGATTGGCCGGTTCATGCGACCGGCAAGGAGTTGCGGGTGGAGCTCGGCGACGCCTACGCCGGCCGCACCCGACGCCTGGTCCTCGTGCTCGACGTCACCGGTCTGCAGGACCTGGGGCCCTGCCAGGTGGCCGAGCTGGTCGTGGAGTACACGTCCATCGGTGACGAGGTCGCGCAGCACAGGCTCCACATGCCGGTCACCGTCCACGTCGCGAGTGCCGCCGAGGCCACCGCCGCGGGGATCGACACCGACGTGCGGGAGGAGGTCGCGATCCTCGCCGCCGCCAAGGCCCAGCAGGACGCGATCGACGCCGCTGACCACGGCGACGTAGGTGGGGCGAAAGGAATGCTCTTGGCGGCCGCGGCGCAGCTTCGCGGGGTCGGATACGGGTCGGCGCGCGCCGAGGACTTCGCTGCGAGGGCCGAGGTCATGGAGAAGCTCGCCGCCCTCGACGAGTGGAAGGCCGCCGAGCGCAAGGCCCTCAAGTTCCAGTCCAACCGCTCCGGCAAGGGACGTGACAGGAGATAGACCAACGCCGCTCTGGTTGGTATGCATACGTTCGGATATGATTGATGCAGATCTGGCTGTCGGAAGAGAGGCGTGACGGTATGGGACGCACAACGTTGAACCTGGACACCCGGCTGGTGGCCGAGGCCAAAGAAGCGCTCGGTGCTCGTTCGCAGACCGAGGCGATTCACATGGCGTTGGCGCGCGTGGTGCAGCAGCAGCGTCTCGAGGCCCTCGCCGGCCGGACCTTTCCCGATCTGACGCCTGATCTGCTCGCACGGCTGCGTGGGCGGGTCGCAGGCGGCCCCCGGCGACCTGAATGATCGAGCTCGCGGACTCGAGTGTCTGGGGCAAGTTGCACGCACTCGACCCGCTGGCTCAGGCCGGGTTCGCCGACGCGGTACGGGGGCAACAGATCGCGACGTGTGATCACGTCATCGGGGAGGTGCTCTTTTCGACCCGGGGGTACGAGGACCTGATCGCGACTCGCGACCAGTTCGCAGCCCTTCCGTTCTGCCCCATCGGCCCTGCCGAGTATCAGCGGGCGTTCGCCGTGATGGAGGCGCTTGCCGAGCGCCACCGCCACCGCCAGGCGACGTTCACCGACTGCCTGATCGCCGCGGCAGCCGAATCCGCGGGGATCGGTCTGTTGCACTACGACGCCGATTTCGACGCGATCTGCGCTGTCACCGGCCAGCCGAGCCGAGCCGTCGCACCTATCGGCTCCCTGCGATGATCTCTTGGCTCGACACCGACGTGCGGATCGGAGACATATGGAGGTCGAGCGGGTTACGCCGCAGTCCGGAAGGCCGCGAAGCGTTCCTCCAGGTAATCGCGCGATGGATGGTCAACCTCCCGCCGCGGGACGTTGATCTGCGAGCCGTGGAAGGCCTTGAGCCCCTGCTCGAGCATCGGGCCGTCCTCGTCCTCCAGCAAGCGAGGCGAGAGTTGGACCGCCAGATCCGGGCTGATGCCGAGCAGGTTCGCGTCGAACGCACCGTGATGGATGGAGCAAAGGGACAGTCCGTTGGGGACCTCCGCGAACCCCCGCTCGTCGCGGTCGGGGACGATGTGTGAGGCCTGGAGCAGACGTGTCTCGCGCAGGCGGCAGATCGTGCAGCGCTCCCGGTATGCCCTCAGCACGATCCGGCGGAACTGTTGCTGGTGCAGGCGCTGGCGGACGGCGCGCATGACGTAGCGGCGGTCGACCTCGGCTGAGCGCAGCTCCAACCGATCCAGGGCGGCGATGCCCACCTCGACGTTGACGAGTCCGGCCATCGGATCGTCGTGGGTGATGAGGGGCCCGAAGTGTGACGCGAATTGACACAGTTTCGTGACGGATTGGCACACTTCGCGCGTCTGCTGTGACATTCGATCTGTCTTGATACCGGCATGGCGAACGACGGGTACAACGTGGGATCGCGGAGCCGGCGCGCCGGGGTTTCAGTACGAGCGATCAGGAGGTACGGTAGTGGGTATGGCGGCGACGGCGGACCCACCGGACACCAGGCGGTTCACGGCCGCCGAGGTCTGGCAGATGGTCGAGATCGGTCTGTTGGGCGAGAACGAGCCGTATGAGCTGCTCGACGGGCAGCTCCGGCGGGTGAGCCCGCAGGACCCGCCGCACGCAGGTGCCGTCCGGCGGCTCACGGCGATCTTGAGTCGCGCCTACGGCGAGCGACACGACGTCGGCGTGCAACTCCCGATCGGTGGGATCGACGACAGCATCCCCGAGCCTGACCTCTCGGTCACCGGTCCGCGCGAGATCAACGCGGCCCACCCGCGTGCGGACGAAGTGCTGCTCCTCATCGAGGTCTCCCACACCAGGCTTCGCGATGATCTCGACAAGGCCCGGATCTATGCCGCTGCGGGTTGTCCGGAGTATTGGATCGTCGACATCAACGGGCAACGGGTCATCACCCATCGCGGATCGCGATCAGACGGGAGCTGGGAGCACGTCCAGGACGTCCCGCGCGACGGCGAACTGACGCTTCCCGTCGTTGGCGAGCGGATCGCCGTGCAGGTGATCATGCCCCGGCCCAGTCACCGGGCGGACCCGCAATATGGCGTGGTCGGGTAGGCCGAGTCTTCCGCGGTCGCGGGTGCAAGTTGCATCGATACCTCGAGCCTGAGCGGTCTGCACGAGGGTTGGCGAAAGGTTCTCGTCTCTGAGGAGCTTCAACCCTCGGGTGTTCGCCAGGGGCGGTGTGAGCGCGGTCGTCCACGCCTGGGGTGGGAGCGTGCGTATGCAATCGCGGTCTCGAACGCTTCAAGCGGAATCGACGGGTATTCCTCGCAGAGTGTGTCGAGCGCGTCACCGGTAGCGATCCGCTCGGCCACGCCGTAGACACTGATCCGTGTTCCTGTGTTAGGTCGAGAAAATGGCCCCAGCAAAGGCATGGCGGCCGCCTGAGGTGTCGTCTTGTAAGCGGCAGGTCAGCTGATGCGGAAGGGGGTGGTGGCGCGAGGGGGGCCCGTGGAGGTGGACAGAGTCGTACGGCGGGCTGGCCGGGGTGTTGGGGACCGCGTCGACCGGGATGGGAGCTGCCCGAAGGTGTTACGGCATTTGACACAATTCTGTGGCGAATTGGCACACTTCGCGCGCCTGCTGTGACGTGTGATCTGTCTTCATTGCGGTCATGGAATTCGGCCACCATCCACGCCGGTCGATGGATCGCCGGGCTCCTTCCACGACCCCCTGCTCGGAGGTAGCCTTGTGGTCATGGCAGCGACACAGCCACCACCCGCGATTCGGCGGTTCACCGCCGACGAGGTGTGGCGGATGCTCGAGATCGGCTTGCTGCATCCCGATGAGCCGTATGAGCTCATCGACGGGCAACTGCGGTACGTGAGCCCGCAGAGCCCACGGCACGCCGGGATCATCGCCCAGCTCAGCACGGTGCTGATGTTCGCCTATAGCCCG
>CAYMSM010000028.1:0-16149 GCA_964393105.1 uncultured Bifidobacteriaceae bacterium | reverse complement strand
CGCGTGCTCTGCGCCGTCGTCGGACAACGTCCTGACCCCGAGGTAGGCCCCGAGCAGCGCGACCTGCAGACCGACCGCGAGGATCAGGAGCAGCGCGCGATTGTCGCCGCCTCGGATCGTCTCGGCGCGGGCCGTCATCTCGTCCGACCCGTGGTCGCCTGAAGCGCCGCCACGATGCGAAGCGGCGCCTTGCCCGCCGATGTCGTCAGTCGCTTCTGAGTCGCGCCGGCGTAGATGGTCACGGTGAACCGCTTGCCCTGCAGCCGCTGCGCCATCTGTCGCGTCAGGACGATCTGGACGACGTTGCGTTTGCCATCGGTCACGCGTACCGGGCTGGTGCTCACGGACGAGGCCGACTTGCGCGTCATCGTGAAGCGGACGTACCTCGCGCCCGGGGGCACGTCGAAGGCGACCCGCAGCGTACGGCCTCGGAGCGTCGCCGAGATCAGACCCGGCTTCCACGGCGCAACTGGACCGGAATGCACCACGACGGGCGGGGTCACGACAGGGGGTATCGCGACAAGGGGCGTCACGACCGGCGGCACCATGACCGCGGGCGCCACGATCGTGAAGAGGGCGCTGACCGGTGTGCCGGCGTTGCCGGCGAAGTCGATCGCTGTCACCGCGAAGGTGTGCTCGCCCGGAGCGAGGCCCGTGTACACGGCGGGACTGTCGCACGACGCTGCGGCGGCGCCGTCGATGCTGCAGGCGAAGTCCGCGCTGACGTCGTCGGCGACGAAGCTGATGTGCGCGGACGCTCCGGCGACGATGAGCGCGCCGAGGGTGACAATCGGGGCACGGGTGTCGACTTCGAACGCGTGCCTGGCCCGTCCACCAGTGATCGTGTTGTCGGTCTGGACCTGGAAGACGTGGTCGCCGTCCGTCAGGTTCAGGTAGTCCCGGGACGCCGCGAAGCCACTGCCGCAGGGTTGTGCCGGACCGCCGTCGAGGGAGCACCAGAACGTCGTGTCGGTCGGAGAGGTGAACCCGAAGGTCACATCGCTCACGTTTGTGACCGAGGGTGGAGCGTCGATGATCGTCGGGCGCTCGAACCGCTCGAACGGAACAGTCAGCCGCCGCCCTGCCCCGACCGTGTCCTCACCGACTTGTTTGGCGCTGGGGTCGTCGGCGACGTCGAGCGCGCGGTCGGACACGTCACGGGTGTCGATCCCGATCGCGGTGACGGCGGCGAAGCCCATGGAGTATCGGGAGACCAGGGCATCGTCGCTGACCCGCAGCACGTCGATCCAGTCGGCCCCGGTTGGGTTGTTCGTGCCGGCGTAGATCCGGCCGTGCCCGTCGGCTTCGGCTGCGGGGTCGAACGCCAGCGCGTCGTAGCTGCCGTCGAAGCCGGGTACGGGCTGCGCCTGGGCTGCGCCGACGCCGAGCGTCTCGATCCTGGTGACGCCCGCGACATCCGCCAGGTACAGCCGGCCGTCACCGTCGTGGGCAAGGGATCGGGCACCCTTTGCGACCGCGGCTCCCACCGTGGTCGCGACACACGGCGCGGCGCACGTCGCGGCGTCTTCGATACGCCGGATCGCGGGCGAGTCCTTGGTGCTGTAGTGCAGCGCGCCGGTGGCGACGTTGTAGGCCATGCCGAGAACGCGGTCGGCGGGCAGGTCCACAAGCAGGGTGGCGGAGTCGATGACCGCCGGGTCGGCTGTCTGGTCGAGGTGCAGCCGCCAGACGGCGCCGCCCGCGGCCGCGGCGTCACCGACGAAGACCGAGCCGGAGGACGGGTCGAGGGCCATCTGTCCGGGTGACTTGGGGCCCTGCAATTCCTTTGGCGGGCACACCATCCCCTCGAATGGCGCAAACGGCGGGTCGAGCAGGCGGCAGACGCCCCCGCCCGAGTCCGCGACCCACAGATCGCCGTTGGTGTCCCGGGCCAGCCCGGCGGGCGCCGTGATCCCCGGCACGCCGGGCACCGGTACCGGGTCGGCGGCCGCGGCGATCGCCGCCGCCATCAGGCCTGCGGCGAGGGTGACGAGCCCGGCCGAGAGCAGCCAGCGCAATCGCCGACGTGGCGCGGAGGCCTGGGCGAGTGCTGTGTTGGTTGTCCTGTCGGCGGTCCATGCCATGTTGAGGAGTGTCTCCCCACAGGCTGGTTCGCAACACCCGCAAAAGAACAGAACCTCGGACCCGAACGATTAGAATTTTGGTGTTGTCACTAGACGATCGTCTACGTTGTTCCTAGACGATCGTCTAGGTCCCCGGTATCGATCGCGGTCGTTGCAGCAGATGGCCGGGGTCCGACGATCGCGACGCGGGCAGAGTTGCGCCCGTTCGATCGGAGGAGTTGTACTCTCGACATCCCCGTCCGCCCGTCGAACGGCCACGACGCGCCGGCGTCAGCCGGTGGTCACACCCGGGGCCAGCCGGAGACGTACGAGAACGGTGCGATGGGGCCCCCGCCTCCGGGGTGGATCTCGAAGTGCACGTGCGGCGGCGTCGTGCGCGCGTCGCCGGTGTTGCCGACGAAGCCGATAACCGTCCCGGCTTTGACGACGGCGCCCTCCTTCGCGGCCGGCGCGAAGGCCGACAGGTGGGCGTGGTAGAACTCGTTGCCCCAGGGGTCGCGCAGCCAGTACCGCCACCCCCCGATACGGTTCCAGCCGACGCGGAACAGCGTGCCGTCGCTGATCGCCACGACCGGGGTGCCGCTCTTGGCGAACAGGTCGATGCCCTGGTGCCTGCGACCGCCGGGACGCGGGCCGCCCCAGTCGTTCGAGAACGAACCACCACCCACGATCGGGAACACGTGGCTTGCACCCTGAGGCGTCGGGTAGAACGCCGTGAGCGGCGTGGCGAACGGCATGGGCCCTTCGGACGGTGACGCTTCCGGGGTCGCACTGGCCGGCGGCGCGAATCGCGACTGCGATTGGCGAAGCTGCGCGGCGAGCGCGGCGTCAGGCGAGGTGCCGGGGATTTGGAGCGACTGCTGCACCGGCTCCGTGCTTTCGCTTCCGACCTCGCTGGTGGCATCCGCCGGGAGCGAATCGCGGGTATCTGACTGTGTACTTGACGGTGAGGTTGGGTTGGTGGAAGCGGCGGGAGCCGAAGCGGGTGTGCCGGAGACCGTGGGGTTGGTGAGGTTTGCGAGCACGTCCCGTGGGGACGGCGCCTCCACGGTGATCGGGTTGGGGGTCGTCGCCGTCACCGACCACGCAGGCAGCTGCGGCGCGGGACGACCGATGGCGGGCGCAAGCGCGCCGAGCGGCGCGACGATCATCATGCCGATCAGCAGGCGACCACGGTCGAGTATCCGTTCAGGCGAGAACATCCCCCTTGTGATCGGCGGATCGCGCGCGCGACTTAACGCGCCCCCCGCCCCACCCGTCGATGCGCCACCCGGTCTGGTCATTTGGCGCTCGCACGGTGTGCCAATTGGCCGTTGCGCGATTGGCCAATTGGCCGCGCACGTGATGGCCAACTGGCCGTCGCCACTCGCTCTGGCTCGCCGTAACGCGGTCCGGGTCAGATGAGAGCAGTCGGAGATGACCGGGCCGGCAGGATGCCCACGAAGCGACGACCGTCGCAGGCGGACGGGGACGTCGGCGCTAGGTGAGCCCGGTGGTGCCGACGAGGAGACCGATCGCGTAGGTGATCGCCATCGCCAGGGCGCCACCGGCCACCACGCGCAGGATCGCGGGGCGTCGCGGGGCGCCACCGAGGCGGGCACTCAGACCCCCGGTCAGGGCCAAACCTGCCAGGACGGCCAAGAAGGTGATCGCCACACGAATGCCGGCGGGCGCCAGCGCGATCGCGAGGAGGGGCAGGAGGGCACCGACGATGAACGCGATGCACGACGCCGCACCGGCCTGCCAGGGACTCGTCAACTCGTCTGGGTCGAGATGGAGCTCCACATCGGCATGCGCAGCGAGCGCGTCGTGGTCGGACAGCTCCTGGGCGACGCGCCCGGCGACCTCCGGCGACAGGCCCTTGGTCTCGTAGATCTGCGCCAGCTCGCGAAGCTCACCCTCCGGGTCATTCGCCAGCTCCCGCCGCTCGATCGCCACCAGTGCGCGCTCGGTGTCGCGTTGGGTGCTGACCGAGACGTATTCACCGACCGCCATCGACAGCGCACCTGCGAAGAGCCCGGCGATGCCCGCGGTGACAAGAGCTCCGCGATCGCTCGTCGCGCCGGCAACCCCGACGACCAGGCTCGCCGTCGACACGATCCCATCGTTTGCGCCCAGCACGCCCGCGCGCAACCAGTTGAGCCGACCGCCGATCGACCCGCCATGCGGTTCGCGCGGACCACCGATCGGCGTGGAACGGGGGGAGAGCGCCACGCGCGGATCCTAGTGTTGCAGCGCTCCCCGATCTGTGCCAAACCGTCACGAAAGTCATTCATGTCATGTAACGATTGGCCATCGCGGTCGACGCCAAATGACAGCGTCGGCCGGCGCGTTCCGGGCGCGCCGGCCGACGACCATCCTGCCAAGTGGCTACGAACAGCCCGAAGTCGACCCGCAGTTCTCACACTTGTAGCAACTGCCCGAGCGGATCATCGTCCAGCCGCAGCTCGAGCAGATCGCGCCGTCGGTCTGCATGCGGAACGTGTACGCCCCGCCCTGGGCGGGTGACAGCGGAATCTCCGTCTGCCCCGGGGTGTTCGGCGACGCGGGAGACGGTTGCGCAGCCGGCAGCTCGATGACGTTGCCGGCCGGCGTCGCCGTGTCATCGTCACCGATCCGGGCGGCGGCCTCGCCGTCGGCGATCGCCTTGGCCTCGGCCCGGAGCGAGTCGGTGATGATGCCGACCTGGCGCTTCTCGTCCTCGGACAGGAACTTGGCCGACAGCCAGCGCACCAGGTAGTCGACGATCGATTTTGCCATCGGGATCTGCGGGTTGCCGGTGAAGCCGGACGGCTCGAACCGCATGTGGCTGAGCTTGTCTGCCATCACCTGCAGCGGCACGCCGTGCTGCAGCGCGAGCGACATGCAGATCGCGAGCGAGTCCATGAGCCCGGCGACCGTCGAGCCCTGCTTGGCCATCTTCATGAAAACCTCGCCCGGGCTGCCGTCCTCGTACTTGCCGACGGTGACGTACCCGTCGTGGTCGGCGATCGAGAAGTGGTGGGTGATCGCCTCGCGCTCGTCGGGCATGCGCCGGCGCACCGGACGGGCGACCTGGGTCGGTTCGGGCAGTGCCTTGCCCGTCGACAGCGGCTGCGTGCGCTTGGACCCGTCGCGGTAGATGGCGAGGGCCTTGACCCCCTCCTTCCATGCGAGTTGGTAGGCGCCTGCGATCTCCTCGGGCGTCGCCTCGGTCGGCATGTTGACGGTCTTGGAGATCGCGCCCGAGATGAACGGCTGCACGGCGCCCATCATCTTGATGTGCCCGCTGTGGCTGATCGAGCGGGTTCCCTTGAGCGGCGTGAAGGCGCAGTCGAATACCGACAGGTGCTCGTCGCGAAGCTCCGGAGCACCCTCGATGGTCTCGTGCTCGTCCACATATCGAACGATCGCCTCGACCTCCGCCTCCGAGTACCCGAGCTTGCGAAGCGCTCGCGGGACGGTGTTGTTGACGAGCTTGATGACGCCGCCGCCGACGAGCTTCTTGTACTTGACAAGGGCGATGTCGGGCTCGACGCCGGTCGTGTCGCAGTCCATCATGAAGCCGATCGTGCCGGTCGGCGCGAGCACGCTGGCCTGGGAGTTGCGGATGCCGTGCACCGGGCCGCGATCAGCGACGTTGCGCCACGCCTCACGCGCTGCGTCCAAGAGGCCGCCATCGGGGACGAGGTGCTCGTCGATCTCCTCGACCGCCCTCAGGTGCATCCGCATGACGCCCTGCATCGGCTGCGCGTTGACGGAGTACCCGTCGAACGGGCCCATGCGCTCCGACAGCCGGGTCGACATCTCGTAAGCGCGACCGGTCATGAGCGACGTGACCGCGCCGGCGTACGCACGTCCCGCGTCCGAGTCGTACGGCATGCCGTTGGACATGAGCAGCGCACCCAGGTTGGCGTAGCCCAGCCCCAGCTGGCGGAACGCGCGCGCGTTGGCGCCGATCGCCTCGGTCGGGTAGCCCGATCGCGTGACGATGATGTCCATCGCGGTGATCGTGACATCGACCGCCTGCTGGAAGTCCTCGACCAGGAACCCGTCCTCGTCGTCCACAAACTTCATCAGGTTGAGCGATGCGAGGTTGCAGGCCGAGTCGTCCAGATGCATGTATTCGGAGCAGGGATTCGACCCGTTGATGCGGCCGCTGTTGGGACACGTGTGCCACTGGTTGATCGTGGAGTCGTACTGCATGCCCGGATCGCCGCAGACCCACGCGGCCTCGGCGACCTTGCGCATCAGGTCGCGCGCGGGGAACGTGTCCATGACCTCGCCGGTCGTCACCGACTTTGTGTGCCATTCCTTGCCGGCCTCGACCGCGAGCATGAACTCGTCGGTGACGCGGACCGAGTTGTTGGCGTTCTGGAACTGGATCGAGTTCCAGACCTCGCCGTTGATGCCCATGTCATAGCCCATCTCACCGAGCGCCCAGGCCTTCTTCTCCTCGGTCGCCTTGCACTCGACGAAGTCCGTGATGTCGGGGTGGTCGCAGTTGAGGATGACCATCTTGGCCGCGCGGCGGGTGGTGCCGCCGGACTTGATCGCCCCGGCGCAGGAGTCGGCTCCGCGCATGAAGCTGACCGGCCCCGACGCGGTGCCGCCGCCTGACAGGTGTTCGCGTGACGAGCGGATCTTGGACAGGTTGATGCCCGAGCCCGAGCCGCCCTTGAAGATGATGCCCTCCTTGCCGATCCAGCTCAGGATCGAGTCCATCGTGTCGTCGACCGACAGGATGAAGCAGTTGTGGACCGCGACGTGGTTCGTCAGGTACTCACCCGACTCGGTCTGGATGTCGTACACCTCCTGCACACCGACCGGCTCGATCGCGACGATCTCTTCCTCACGCAGATCCGGGCAGCGCTTGAGCCCGCGCAGATCGAGCGAATCGAGCAGCTTCCGTTGCTTGTCGGCTCCGACGAAACCGACCTGCTCCGCAAACCGCGCCCGCTCGAAGCCGATCGCGATAACAACCTCATGCAGATCGTGACGATCCTCGCGCTTCTCCTCCTTGCGAACGCGGCGTGAGTAGATCCCAAGCACGCCGAGCAAGACCTGCACGTCCTCGGCCCACTCCTCGGAGATCACGGCAAACGCGACGCGCCCGTTCTCTTGACCGTTCTGCCGGCGGACGCTGACGTACCCGTCGGCCTGGAAGATGCTGCGAAGGTACGCCGAGATCTCGTCATGCGAGGCCGTCCAGAGTCGCTTCGGAACACGGATCTCGGTGCCGCGGGCCACAAGCTCCCATGACTCGACGAACTCCCTGAGCACCTCTCCGTAGATGCGGATGCGCCGGATGTGCAGATCACCATCCTGTGAAGGCACCTCGCGGACCTTGCGGTGGGCCTCGGGAAACGCCACGTCCAGGTGGGACATGACCCAGTCGTGTTCCTCGTCGTTGACGGTCATGAACTCGATCGTGAGCGAGCGATTTGTGCCGTGCTCGTACTGCCCGACGAACCCGTCGGCCTGGAGCCAACCCGCCAGCGCCGCCTCGGAGACCAAGAGCTCGTCGATCGCGCCGAGGGTGAACTCGGGCGTCTCGGCAACGATGTGCGACCCGACGCCGGCCGCCACAAGCGGCCGGTCGACGACCTTCGCGCGGTGTGGATGAAGATGCATCCGCATCCCCGGGCGGAGCTCCTCGACGCGCATCCACTCGGGCGACGTACGCCGCTCGTGGACCGCCTTGACGACGTGGTCGGCGGTCGCCTCGACGAAGCTGCCGTTGCGAAGCCGCACTCGGAAGACGGGCTTCTGGCCGTTCGCCTTGACGGCCGCCACGCGGGTGACGCCATCGGGGTCATACACCTCGAGGCCGACCTGACCGCCCTGGACGATCTCGCCGATCGGGACCATGCCACGCGGCGTCGAGATGAGCGCACCGTAGGGCTGGCACGCACTCGACTGGGGGTTCTCGCGGGTGCCCATGTTGAACCACACGGGGGAGTTGAACGCCATCTTCTGACAGACGAGCAGGTGGGTCAGTTCGGCCTCGAACGTGTCGGCCTCGACGACGTCGGCGAAGTAGCCCTCCTCCTCACCCCACTTGCGCAACGTCAGCACGATCCGATTGATGAGCTGCCGGATACTCGACTCGCGCCGCGGCGAGCCGAGCTGCCCGCGGAAGTACTTGGAGGCCACCACGTTGGTGGCAAGCTGCGACCAGTCCTTGGGGACCTCGATGTCGTCCTGCTCGAACACGGCTTGGCCGCCCTCGGCCTGGATGCCCGCCGACCGTCGCTCCCACGCGACCTCGTCGTACGGATGCACACCGGGCGTGGTGAAGTGCCTGCGCAGCGCAAGGCGCGCACGGGCGTCGCCGGTAGCCTGCGAGGCGGCGAGCTGGGTGGCCATCAGTCAGTACCCTCCTGATCGGGTGATGCGGTGGTTGGTGTGGCGAGTCCGCCCGACAGTGCCCGGAGGCGGCCGCGGCGACCCTGTGTGGCGCCGGTTGGACCAGTCATTGTATCGAACATGTGTTCGTCGAGCGAGGCCTGGCCGCGCGGCAACGGCGGCTCGCGCTCGAGCCGTGCGAGCTCCCCTTCGAACTCCTCGACGTCGGAGAAGGCCCGGTACACCGAGGCAAACCTCACGTAGGCGACCTGGTCGATCTCCTTGAGCCTGCGCAGGGTGAGCTCGCCGATCAACTGGCTGGACGCCTCCTGGCGCAAGCGGTTGCGTAGCTCGGACTCGATGTCGCGCACGGCCATCTCGAGCAGCTGCGTCGAGACCTGCCGCTTGTGGCAGGCGCGTTGCAACCCCGACAGGAGCTTCTGCCGGTCGAACGGCTCACGCTCCCCCGACGACTTGATGACGACGATCGACGCTTCTTCGATGTGCTCGTAGGTCGTGAATCTGCGCTCGCACGCGCTGCACTCGCGCCGGCGGCGGATCGCGTCCTTGGCGTCGGAGACGCGGGACTCCACCACACGGTGGTCGGGGTGCTCACAGAACGGACAGATCACGGTCGCGGAACGCTATCCCTGGGGTCGGACGAAGGAACCACACGCTACATTCAGCGCGTGGGAGGTGCATCCTCCCTCTTTGTGGCGCCCGCTGCAAGCCCCCGCCGAAATCGTTTGTGCCGTACCGACCGGGAATAGATGTGTCCCGAGAAATTCGCCCGCCATCCCCGGCACAGCAGTTGTTCCTGCGCGCCCTTAGCGCAGGAACGTCACATGTTTGATCGGCCAGTAGGTGACCTCGGCCTGGCCGATGACGGCGTCGATCGGCACGTACGGGTCGCTCCATTGGTGGGAGTCGCATGAGTTTTGGCGATTGTCGCCCAGCACGAGAAGTTTGCCGGCGGGGACCTGGAACGAACCGCGCGGCTGCGAGCCCGATGGACCCTGCAACGGATTCGTCCCTGCAGCCGGAACGTCGAACGGCGTGCCGTTGACCATGACCTCGCGCTTGGACGCCTCGACCTCGACCCGGTCGCCCGGCAGCCCGATCACACGCTTGACAAACGGCGTCTCGTCGGTGGCGCCCTCCGGACCTGAGCACGTCGTGCGAGCCGCAATCGTCGGGTGGAACACGACGATGTCGCCCCGCTCGATGTCCCGGAACTTGTAGATGACCCGGTTGGCGATGACGCGATCGCCGGCCAGGATCGTCGGCTCCATGGACGGGGTCGGGATCTCGTACGGCTTTGCCACGGCCGCCTGGATCAGGAACGCGAGCGCGATCGCGACAGCGACCGGCAGCACCACGTCCTTCATGACCCTGCGCAGGATCACTTGGCCGGATCCGGCCCGTCGCCCTTGGCCGCGCGACGCCGGCGCCCGCCCAACACCAGCGCGAGCGCCACGATGCACAACCCGATCGGGATGCCGACAAGCGCGATCCCACCGATTCCCGCGCCGTCGTTCTCGGACGCAACGTCCGGGCACGGCTTGGCGTCAGTGCCCACCAGCGCCGGATTGGCGACCGCGGTGTCGATCGCGCCCTGCGGGTCACCATACTGGGCATCGACTTGCAACGTGCGCGCCCCGTCGTAGTCGGCCTTGCTGTGGCAGACGTCGATGGCCCCGTTGTCGGAGAAGTCGTTGATAACGTCCCTCGGGCTCCCGAGCGCCGTGCCGGGAATGGACACGATCGCGATGAGCGCGATGAGGAGGGCGGCGAGGCGACGGGGCAGGGGGACCACCGGGTGAGTGATGAGGCGAGCCGCATTCGCGGACGCGGCGCGGATCGTACCGGTATGACGTTAAGCGCTCAAGACGCCCGGGTTGTGCTGTGGCTCTCGGGGGCGGCGCTCGCCGGTTGGACGGTGCTCAGTATGACCGATGGCGCGATCGATTTGGGGCGCTTGCCGGCCGGCGCGGGCTCAACCGCCCTGGCGTGGGGGTTGCTTGGCGCCGCGGTGCTCGCGGTCGGGGCGGTCGTAGGAGCGCGCCCTCGCTCGTGGGGCGGGCCCGCCGTGCTCGGTCTCGGGGCGATTGCGGCGCTCGTCGCGTGGTCGGCGCTTTCGATCACCTGGGCGTCGGCGCCCGATCTCGCGTGGATTGCCACCAACCGCGTGGCGCTCGGGCTGGCCGCGCTCCTGATCGGGGTCGCCCTGGCGGTCGCAACGCGCGATCCCGCGCGTCGGCTCGCGATCGGCCTCGCCGTCGCGACCGTGCCCGTGCTTGGGTGGGCAATCGCGAGTCGGGTGCTACCGGAGTTCCTGTCACCGGCCGGCGACGCGCCGCGGCTCGCGGCACCGATCGGCCATGCCAACACCCTGGCGCTGGTCGCGGTGTTCGCGGTGCCGGGGGCGCTGTGCCTGGCCGCAGACCGGCGATGGCGCCCTGCCGGGACGATCGTGCTGATGGGTGCACTCCTGGTGGTCGCGATGACCGGATCGCGCAGCGGCATCCTGGCGCTTGCGGCGTGCGTCGCATTGGCGCTGTGGCTGCAGACGGATCGGCCGGCCATGCTGGGCGCACTGGGCGCGGCGGTTGTCGGCGCTGCACCGGCCGCGGTCTACGCGCTCACCGCCGGGCCGTTCACCTCCGAGCCGGTGCTGGACGATCCGTCCGCGCGCCGTGGGGCGGGGCTGGTACTGGGAGCGCTCGTGATCATCGGCGCGGTGATCGCGGGCTCGATCGGTGACGTGCTCGATCCACCTGCCCGCCGGGTGGCGAGATGGATCGAGCGACCGACTGCAGGACGCCTGATCCTCGCGGCGACGGGGGGTGCGATCGTCGGCGGGATCGTGCTGGCAGCAGTGATCGGCCGCGACGCCGAGCCGGGCGCGGGGCGCCTGATCAGCCTGAGCAGCAACAACCGGACGGCGTGGTGGGGGCAGGCGTGGCGGGGGTTCCTGGACGCCCCGATCGCCGGATCCGGCGCGGGCAGCTTTCCGTTGACCCACATCGCCGAGCGGACCGTCGCGGTCGAGAACCTGCAGGTGCGCCAACCGCACCAGCTGGGGTTGGAGCTTCTGACCGAGCTCGGGTTGGTCGGGCTCGGGCTGGGCCTGACGGCGGTCGTCGCGGTGGCGTGGGGCACACGCAGGGCGGGGCGGACGGCTGGGCCGGCACTCGCCATCGTCGCGGCCTTCTTGGTGCAGGCGCAGCTCGACATCCCCTGGACCTCTCCTGCAGCGACAATCCCCCCGATGGCGGCTGCCGGAGTCATCCTGGCGATGGGTGCCCGCCACCACGCCGCTGGTCGTGGCGTCGCGGCGTCCCGTATCGCAGTTGTCGCAGTGGTCGCAGTGGTCGCGATCGGGGCGTCCGTCAGCGCAATGTGGCTGTGGAGCGGCGAGCGGGACTCGAGCGAAGCATTCCTCCTGAAGGACGCCGATCCCAGCCGAGCTGCGACTCTGGCCCGTGCGGCTTCAGACGACGCACCACTCGCGATCGGGTCGCTCCTGGTCGAGGCGTATGCGCTGAACAATGTCGGGGACCGGGTCGGCGCGACCGCGGCGGCCCGCCGCGCTGCCGACCGCCAGCCCGACAACCCGTTTGCGTGGGAGTGCCTCGCAGCGGTCAGTGACGTCGCCGAGCGCACGGAGGCGCTGCAGCGCTGGTCCGAGCTGGACCCCAAACGCGACCTCGCCACGGCCCCCACCTGCCAGCCCGGCTGGTAGCGCGCGCCGCTCGTCGCGCGTCGCAAGGTTCGCTGCGATTCGACGCTCACCGCGACGGCACCCGGCCATGTGTGTCAAACCGTCACAACATTCACTCCGATGATGTAACGATTGGCCATCGCAGACACGACCAATTGACCACCTGAGAGTGCCCGGGAGTTGATTCGCCCTGCTCAGGGCGGATTCGCGGGGCGCTTCAGATGGAGGTACCCATTCGTGCTGGTCTTTCGGGGTCCCGTCGGCCGCACTTGGCAGGGAGCGAGCCCGGGTTACCCGAAACGTGACTGACGATCCGAAGCTCAGGAGGCCCCGGCGTGACCGTCGCGATGGCTGGTTGAGATGCGTGCGAGCGATCACGACTATCTGAATATGCGGCGACGATCAGTCGGGCACGCGCCTGGGCGGCGTTGCCGGGATCGCCGCGGGCCATTCGCCGCTCAGCCCGGCGGTCGGCCCAGGCGGCGCAGGCGTGGGACGCGCGTGGCCGCCTCGACGACGATCGAGCCCTTCATCTTCGATTGGCCGAGGATCCGGTCGGTGAACGTGATCGGAACCTCGACGACGCGAAAGCCGGCGACGAGCGCTCGGTAGGTGACCTCGACCTGGAAGACGTAGCCAGCGGCGGTGACCCGGTCGAGCGGCAGGGTCTCCAACACGACCCGACGGAAGCACTTGAAGCCACCGGTCAAGTCGCGAACGGCGACACCGAGCACCCGCCGCGCATACCAGCAGCCGCTGCGGCTGATCGCGCGACGGACCACCCCCCACCGCGCGACACCCCCACCCCGCACGTACCGGGAGCCCAGCACCAGGTCGGCTTCACGCGCCGCTGCGATCAAGCGTGGGACGTCCTTGGGATCGTGCGAGAAGTCGGCGTCCATTTCGAGCACCAGCTCGGCACCGGCCTCGAGCGCGTGGCGGAACCCCGCCCGGTACGCAGGCCCGATCCCCTTCTTGCTCATGCGACGCAGGACGGACACCCGCGGGTCACGCGCGGCCACCCGATCAGCCAGGTCAGCCGTGCCGTCGGGCGACCCGTCGTCGACCACGAGCACCCGACCGTCCAGCGCAGCGTCATCGAACACGACGAGCAGCCCATCCAGGATCGCCGTGATGTTCTCAGCCTCCTGATAGGTCGGAAGCACCACCCACGCCGTGCCCGGCGGCCACCGGTCGGTCACGCGAGACTTCCTACGCAGGACACTACGTGGGGAGCTTGATGCCGAAGATGAACGGTCCCGCGATGTGGCTCGACCGACTCGAGTCGGGGCCGCGCGGGACGTCGGACACCTGGATTGCGAGCACGCGTGAATCTGGCGGGATGGCAGGGACGATCTCGACCGCGACCTCGCTCCACGCCCCGCGGGCGACGCCCTGTATCGGAGTCACCCCGTACCGATGACCGCGGTCGTCCCACACGCCGATGACCGCGCGGCCGATCGCAGGGGCATTGGCCTCGTCGCCCGGGGGCCCCAGCGCCACCAGCGTTGCAACGGCGCGATCCCAGTATCGCTCGATCGCCTGGACGCATATGGCGATCCCTTCACCGAGGCGCGCTTGCCCGGCGGGCACCACGTCGAGGAACACTCCATGTGCCCTGACCGGAACCGAGCCGGCCTGACCCGACATCGGCCCCGCCGCGGGCTGGGGCGGCATTTCGGCGACAGTGCGATCCGGAACCAGGTCGACGACAAGGCTCCAAGGTCCCCCTACAAGCGGGCGGGCGACACCCCGCCCGCCGCCGCGAGTGGGGTTGATGCGCGCCAGCCCGTCGACGACGAACTCGATCCGACGAACCTCGGGGGGAAGCGCGGGCGCGACCCACAGCGTAACGCAGAGCTGACCCAGACTCGATGCAGACGTAAGGACGTGCGCCTCGTATCGGTCGCCGCGATCGTCGCGAATCGAGAGCCCCATGGATGGCTCCCACTCCACCAAGCCGGGCGCCTGGCTCAGGACCAGGAGCGGCACGACGGTACCATCGGCGTGGTGCTCAACCCCGAGCGCCGCGACGAGCGTCTCACCCCCGCGGGCCACGGCACCCGTGGGCACGAGCCCGCCGAACCCAATTGCGTCGCGCACGTGATCCCGAGCTGGAGGAGCTGTTGTCACCATCGCACGTAAGCTTGCCACGTGGC
Source organism: uncultured Bifidobacteriaceae bacterium (assembly GCA_964393105.1). Lineage (GTDB taxonomy): Bacteria > Actinomycetota > Thermoleophilia > Miltoncostaeales > Miltoncostaeaceae > CALMEC01. Next base: position 1,855 of record CAYMSM010000028.1, on the reverse strand, counting down.
GGACGAACGACCACTCTTGGTGTTGTTGCACCCGTTCCCGATGGACGCAAGCTTCTGGGGACCCATGTGGCGTGAGCTCGCCGCGGACGTGACGCTGCTGACACCGGAGTTCCCCGGGTTCGGTGCCGCGACTCCAACTGCCGCCCCGACGATCGCGGACTTCGCCAGACAGGTCGCCGAGCTGATCGCCGAGGACTCAGGCCCCGCGATCGTGGTGGGCCTGTCGCTGGGCGGGTACGTCGCCCTGGCATTGGCGGTCGAGCATCCCCAGGCGGTGGCCGCGCTCGTCCTTGCCAACACCCGTGCCGAGGCCGACAGCCCCGAGACCCGGCGGGCGCGCGAGCAGGCTCTCGACACCGTCCGCATCGACGGGCTCGACACCTACCTGACCGAGCTGGTGCCACGGCTACTGTCACCGAGCGCCGAGCGCGACGTGTGGGAGCGAGCCTACGCGCTCGCCGAGACCCAAGACGCCGACGCCGTGTGCCAGGCGCTGGAGGCGCTTCGCGATCGCCCGGACCACACCGGCGACTTGGCGGGCATCGAAGCGCGCACGATCGTGATCGGCGGCCAGGACGACGCCGTCACCCCGCACGATGCGGTGGCGGCGCTCGCGAGTGCGATCCCCGGCGCGACACTCGAGATCATCCCCGGCGCCGGGCATCTCTCCGCGCTGGAGCGCCCAGCCGAGTTCGCCGCGATCGTCGCCCGAATGATCCCGACGTGACGCCAATACCTGGCTCGCGTTCTTCGTCGCCGCGTGGCTCATCAGCGCCTCGCAGGGTCCGGGCGCGGTGTCGACGATGGCCAGCGCGGTGCGCCTCGGCATGCGCCGCACCGTCTTCACCGCAACACCCGTCGTCGGGCTGTCGCGCAGTCGAGCGGCAGCCCTACTGCGGCGGCAGGGGGGGACCCGCGGCGCGGCGGCGTGCGTAGTACGTGTGGGCCTTGGCGCGCGAGCCGCAGCGTTCCATCGCGCACCAGCGGCGGCTGCCGTTGCGGCTGGTGTCGGCGTAGATGTAGGTGCAGTCGGGCGCAGCGCATTCGCGTACACGGTCGATGCCGTCCCGGGCCAGGTCGAGCGCATCCAAGAGCGCCGGCACAAGCAGGCAGCGACACGTGGAGACCTCGGGGCAGAAGCTGGGACGCAAGCTGGAGCGATCGACGGCCAGGCGCCCGGGGGTCCCGCGCAGCCAGTCCGCGACGACGTCGGCGATCACCGCCGCGTCGCGCGCCACGAACGCCGTACGCAGATCGGAACGGAGCGCCCGTACGCGATTGAGGTCGCGTGACTCGGGTACATGTTCCGGGGTGCCGAACCCGGCCTCCACCAGCCAGTCGGCGACGTCGGTCGGCTGGCACAGGAGGTCGGTCCCGCCGGCAGCCGTGTTGCACAGGTCGAGGGACGGACGACCCCCAATCCACACGAAGGCACTCATCCGGTTTGACCACCCCCCCACTGACGGCGTATTGTTGTCACCAGTAAATACGTATCACACTGGTTTGCAACAGGAGTAACAATGCCTTCCCTGCCTCCCGCAATCTCACTGTCTCACACCGAGCGTGGCCGCGGCCCGATCGTCGTCGCTCTGCACGATCTCGGTCGCTCGGGCGACGTGATGCTGCGGGCGCTCAAGCCATTGACCAAGCGCTTTCGCGTGGTTACCCCCGACCTGCGCGGTCACGGCAAGTCGCCGACGCCCGGGGGCCCGTGGAGCATCGACGACTTCGCCTCGGACGTGTCGCGACTGATCACAGCCGAAGGCGGCGAGGCGATCGTCGTGGGCGTCGGACTCGGTGCGGCGGCGGGACTCACGCTCGCCCTCGGCCACCCGGGCCTCGTCAATGCGCTGGT
>CAYMSM010000027.1:0-26476 GCA_964393105.1 uncultured Bifidobacteriaceae bacterium | reverse complement strand
CGCGGCGCGGATGCGCGCGGATCGCCGTCGCCATACGGGTTCGGGGTCAACCCGAAGGATGCACCCTGCGGGTGCTCCCCCGCACCCGCCTGACTCGGCGCCCGCACGCCCCGCATCCACGATTGTCGGTGGATCCAGGCTAAGGCCACCTTGTCTCCGTAGCGCTTGTCCCATCGCCTCGTCCGACGCCTCTCTGGTTGTCACTGGACCCTTCACGGGCGCTTGGATAGCCTGCCTCGAGGCATCGTCACCAGGTCTGCGAAAGGAACCCACACCGTGTGCCGCAACATCCGCACCCTCCACAACTTCGAGCCCCCTGCGACCAATGACGAGGTTCACGCGGCCGCCCTGCAATACGTGCGCAAGATCAGCGGGACGACCCGGCCGTCACAGGCCAACGTCGAGGCGTTCGATCGGGCCGTCGCGGCCGTGGCCGATGTCTCGTTGAGATTGCTCGGCGAGCTATCGACCACCGCGCCGCCGAAGAACCGGGAGGCCGAGGCAGCCAAGGCGCGCGCCCGCGCGGCAAAGCGCTTCGCGGCGTGACGACGCCATGAACGCCGACGGCACTCGAGGGTTGTCTCAGGTGCCCGTGGGCGCGGGTGACTCCGCGGGGGCAGCTGCCGAACCGGCCTGAGTCAGCCCGAAGGGGCTGCCCTCCGAATCACGGCAAACCGCCCATTTCTCGCCCGGGTGGATCACCTCGCCGCCGGACTCCTTCACTCGTATGAGCGTGCCGGGCAGGTCGGCGACCGCGAAGTATGGCAGCGAGAACCGATCGCCTGGGCCCGCCCCACGTTCGTGGAGCCCGAGCATCACGTCACCAAGCTGCCCCTGCCAGCCCTGTCCGGCATCGGGATCACGGACGTCGACCGTGACCGCCAACACCCGCGACCAGAAGAGTCGCGCTCGGTCGGGATCGTCGACGGGGAACTCGATGAGCTTCAGCATCCGCTCACAGTAGCGGTCGCCCGTCGCGTCACCAGGCCGAGGGCCTGTAGTCCTTCAGGAAGCAGTCGTACAGATCCTCACCGGCCTCACCCTGCACGATCGGGTCGTACACGCGGGCGGCGCCGTCCACCAGGTCCAGCGGCGCGTGAAAACCCTCCTCGGCCAGGCGCATCCTGGTCGGGTGGGGCCGCTCGTCGGTGATCCACCCGGTGTCGACGCTGGTCATCAGGATTCCGTCGGTCAGAAGCTCGGTGGCGCTGGTGCGGGTCAGCATGTTGAGCGCCGCCTTCGCCATATTGGTGTGCGGGTGCCCAGGGCCCTTGTAGCCGCGGCCGAATTGCCCCTCCATGGCAGAGACGTTGACGATGTACTTGCGACGCGCCACCGACGCTGCCATCGCCGCCCGCAGGCGACTGACCAGGATGAACGGTGCGGTCATGTTGCACAGCTGCACCTCGAGCAGCTCCATCGCGTCCACCTCGTTGACGCGCTGCACCCAACTGTTGACCGACTCGAGATCCGGCACCAGGCCGCCGGCGTCGATCGCCCGTCGCGCAGCGATACGTTCCGGTGAGGCCGATCCGGCGGTCAAGGCAAGGGCCGTCACCGCGTGCGGGGTGGGCGTCCAATGCCGCAGCCCGCTCCCGGTGACCCCCGGCTCGAGCTGGTCGATACCGGTCGGGCCGAACGTGACGATCGGCGGAAGCTCACCCGCCGGGAGCGGTCCGGACTCGGCCTCCATCAACACCGCGTACGCCTCGGCGGACCGGCGGACCGTTTGGGCCGCGTTGTTGATCAGGATGTCGAGCGGCCCCTGGTCGCTGACCGAATCCGCCAAGCGCACCACCTGCGCCGGGTTTCGCAGGTCGATCCCCACGATGCGTAGGCGGTGCAGCCAATCCGATGCATCCGGCATCGTGGCGAAGCGCCTGGCCGCGTCCTTGGGGAACCTGGTCGTGATCGTCGTGTGGGCGCCGTCGCGCAGAAGGCGCAGCGCGATGTACATGCCGATCTTCGCCCGGCCTCCCGTCAGCAGCGCCCGGCGGCCGGTGAGATCGGTCCGCGCGGTTCGCCGCTGGTGGTTGAGCGCGGCACACTCCGGGCAGAGTTGGTGATAGAAGGCATCGACCTGCAGATAGCGTTGCTTGCAGATGTAGCACGCGCGAGGGCGAAGCAACGTCCCCGCCGTCGCGCCCGTTGCACTCGGCGCGAGCGGCAATCCCTGCGTCTCGTCGTCGATGCGGCCTGGCGCTCCCGTCGCGGTCGCCGACGTCACCGCCTCGTCGTTTGCGATGACCACCCGACGCCGCTCCGAACGCCGACGCTTCTTGACGGTCTTGTACAGGCCCGCCGTCGCCCTGCGCGCCGCGACCGCGTCAGGGTGGTCAATCGGCAGCTCGTCCAGCTCGGCGAGCACCCGCAGGAAGTTCTCGAGGTCGACGGGCGCAACGCCACTCGCGCCATCGGCCGGCGGGCCATTGCCGTTTCCGTTGCCGTTCAGATCGTGTGGTTCGGTTGCCATGCCGCACAGGACTCTACGCGGGCGACTCCCACGTCATGTCGCCGGGAGCGCTACCCTCGTGGGATGTCCGCCGCGGTCGATACAGACGGTATGGAGCGACGTCGGTGAAACGCAGACCTGAGCGAATCGAGGTCGTCTGCCAGACCTGTGGCGTCATGGCGGAGCTGTTTCGTCCCACGCGCCACGCCCCGATCCCACGCCTGTGTGACTGCCCCGGGCCGCAGTCGGTCGCCAAGGCGACGCGCCCACGTCTGTGCATCCACTGCGCCACCAAGCTCAACCGCTACAACCACGGCGCCGCATGCGGACCGTGCTCCCACGCGCGCAAGAAGGGCCAACCGCTCGTCTGATCGCGGGTCTGTACGGAAGGTGTGCAATTCTTCGCGGCCGCACACACCCAGCCCGGAGCGCAGATGAGCGAGACCACCCAACGTGATGCCAGCACCGGCGTCGCCGACAACTTCACCACCACCGCCAAGGACTACGACGCGGTCGTCCGCCACAACATCCAGGGCGCAGATCGTCTGGTGATGTCGCTCCCCGAGGGGGACTACCGGCGGCTCCTCGATGTCGGCTGCGGAACCGGGTGGTCCGCTCTCGCCATGATCGAGCGGTTCCCCAGCGTGACCCACCTGACCGGGGTCGACCCAGCGCAGGGAATGCTCGACGTGTTCGGCGAGAAGGTCCACGAGCTGGCCGGCGTCGAGGTGGATCTGCGTGCCGAAGACGTCATGGCGATGAGCGTCGCGCCCGAGAGCTACGACGCGGTCATCTCGTCGATGGCGATGCATTGGTTCCCCGACAAGGCAGGTGCCGCTGTCGCGATGGCCCGTCCACTCGCCCCGGGCGGAGTGCTTGGCATCCTGTGCTCGGGCGCAGGTGGAGAGAACGAGTTTCGGCAGGTGCTTCGCGACCTCGACCCGGCGGGACCGCCAGAGTGGGACGCGGCCTTCGACTTCGTGCAACGTGACGTGTCGGACATGGAGACCTACCTGGTCGACGCCGGTTTGGAGCCGATCGACATCTGGATGGAGCGTCGGCGGCGATATAGCTCACCTGAGGCGTACCTGGAGCGCATGCGCGTCGTCGCCAGCCACATCACCGCGGGCAGCATGAGCGACGACGAGGTCGCCGCGTTGCTGGAGCGGGTCGCGACCGGCATCCAGGCGGTCTCAGGGGCACGGGGCTTCGAGTACACGTTCGCGAAGCTCTACGCGATCGCGCGCAAGCCCGCGTAACGGATCTGTAAGACCTGACACCTACGCTCCAGTCGATGCAACCTGGGACTGGAGTTTGAAGTGTTCGGCCGCATTCTCGATCGGGTCCTCAGCACGCGCCCAACGCTTGCGCCACTCATCCTGCGGCTCGCGGCGGGGGTCCTCTTCGTGTCGTACTCGTTGGGCAAGTTCCGGCGCCACGACTCCGAAGCCAACGCGTTCGACCGCTACGGCATCCCGTTCCCCGACGTGACCGTGTACCTGATCGGGACGCTCGAGTTCGTCGGAGGGCTGCTGCTCATCGTGGGTCTCCTGACTCGGCCGATCGCGGTCGCGCTCATCGGCAACATGATCGGCGCGCTCTCCACGGCGGGACGAATCGAGCCGAACTTCAATCACGTCGGCCTGCCGATCGTGCTCGTGATCATCCTCGTCGTGCTGGTGTGGACGGGCGCGGGCCGGTTCTCGGTGGATCGCGTCGTCCAAGGGTCGTTCGCTCGGACGACCTCCGAGCCGACGGGCTGACCGTCTACAACGGCGAGGGTCGAAGCGCGCCTTGACGTATGCACACTGCTGCCAGGGCGAGGAAGCCGGGCACGACGAGAAACGCCGTATGCGTGCCGACCTCGTCGGCAAGTGCGCCGAGCACGAACGGGCCGACACCGACTGCCACCCCCACGGCGAGCGACGATCGGGCTGCGGCAAGATCCGTCCTGCCCGACGACGCGTTGATGGCCCGCATCAGACCGACGGGGAAATGCAGCGCGATGCCGAGACCGCAGATCGCCAGGCCGATCATTGCCGGAAACACCGCCGTGCTTATCCAGAACACCCCGAACCCCGCGGCTGTCACGATCAGCGCCCGGTAGAAGAGCCAGTCGAGTTCCCGCCGAAGCGACAGCCGGCCGCCGGCGACACGTCCGATTGCCATCCCCGCGACGACCGCGGTCACCCCCGCTGCCGCCGCGCCCTCGGACAGGCCGACTCGATCGCGCAGGACGTCGGACGTCCAGATCGTCATCGAGAATTCCACGGCAACGCAGAACGCAAGCGCCGTCCAGGCCCACCAGTACCGGGCGGGAAGTGAGCGCGAGGGCGCGGGGTCGTGGTCCTCGGCAAGACGGTGGTCCGGGATGACGACGCGTCCAAGCGCCGCCGCCAACACCACCACCAAAGCCAACGCGACGAGGAGGCCGGCGCGCCATCCGGCACCGATGGCAACCGCGCCGCCGATGACAAGGGGCGCACACATGCCGACGGTCGCGGCGCCGGCATGCCCCTCGCTGACGGCTCCGGATCCCGCAACGGCATGATGGTCGGCCAGCACGGTCGAGCTGACGCTCACCACGAACGATCCACCGAACGTCGCGACGAACGCCCCGAACAGCGTGACCGGCAACGCCGTTGACGCGCAGAACAGCACGATGCCCGCACACGCCGTGGCAAGACCGCCCCACAGGGCACGGCTCCGCCCGATCCGCTGCACCACACGCGGGCCGATCACACCGACGGTCACCGCTCCGAGCGCGAGGGCCGTTCCGTGGAGACCCGAGAGCGTCTTGCTGATGCCCTGGTCATCCCGAAGCAGCTGAACTGACGGGCCAATGCCGTAGAGGATGTACCCGTAGACCCCCAGTTGCAGGTACACGAGCCACGTCAGACGGTCACGAACGAAGCCCGGCATCGAGCCCAGCGTAGTTGTTCACCCATACCCATGCCCAGCCGTCATCGCCCGCCGCTTGCCGAGACGCAGGCGACGCGCAACACTCGTGCTCATGAAGATCGAGAAGCCCCGCCCCGAGATCCTCGAGCTATTCGAACGGCTCGTACCGGATCGTCCCGGCGTCGAGTGCAAGATGATGTTCGGCGCCCGCGCTGCGTGGATCAACGGGAACATGTTCATGGGGACATTCGAGCAGGACCTCGTGGTGCGACTCCCCGACGCCGATCGCGCTGAGCTTCAGACCGCGGGTGGCGAGCGGTTCGCGCCGATGGGACGTCCCATGCGCGAGTACATGCTGCTGCCGCGGGACATGCACGACGACGACGGGGCGCTCGGCAAATGGATCGAGCGAGCATTCCGGTTCGTCGCGTCGATGCCGCCGAAGGTCAAGAGGGCGAAGGCCCCGTCCACTGCACGCGGCTCAAAATGAGACCCAGGTGATCGTGAACCGGTAACCACTCGGCGCCCAGAGCGTGGTCTTTATCGTCTGATACCGCACTCGATAGGTCGTTGCGGTGCCCGGCACACCCCTGATGACCGTGAACGTGAAGTGCCCGCGGGCATCGGTCCTGCTCTTGGCGAGCGTCGTCCAGCCGGAGCCCTTCTGTCGCTGCAGCAGGACCGTCCCCAGCTTGCGCGGCGTGGGGATCTTGACCCCACCGGCGATGAGGACCCGGTCTGCCGCCGACCGGGTCGGTGAGGTCAGGACGATCTTGGGGGCGATCGTGGCGATGATCTGGTTGCTCGCCGCAGGCGAGACGACCCTGCCGTCGAGCGTGGTCGCGGGCGTCAGAAGCTGCGCAGTCAGGGTCGTGGGCGCCTTGACCCGAGTGGTCGTCAGGACGAACTGCCACGCGCCGTCCGCGTTTGTGCAACTGGCCCCGCCGAGGATCTTCAGGGTGGCGTCGAGGATCTCGATGCGTGCTCCATTCGCAAGGCAAGCATTCCTGACCGGCTGACCGTCGTCGCCGATGACCGTCGCCTCGTAGACCTGCACGGGCACATCGGAGTACCAGCCGTAGGCGAGATTGCCGTCCGGGACGGTCAGCGCCTTGACACGAGGATCGAAGGACGTCGACATGCTCAGCTTGATCTCGGCCGCCGAGGCCGACGCGGCCATGGCGAGCGCCAGAAGACCTGCGACTGCCGTCGCGATGATGCGGCGCATTTCCCACGACCTCCGTTCGCCGGACGCTCTCGGGCGCAGTCGGTTCCGGCGAGGCCGGCCTGCCTTCGCACCATCGACAGGGGAAGCCAAAGCCTTGAGTGGCAACCGCGCACCGTCGCACCTACCACGCGTCGATCACGCCTCGGTGAATTGCCAGTCGAGTGGCTGTTCACCGCGACGCGTCAGAGGGCAAATGGGACTGGCGAAAGGGACATCGTCCGTGATGGAGAGTCCCCTTGTCACCCGCCGCGGGCAGACACCCTGTGGTGCGGCGGGCCTTTCGCGCAACACCAGGTGTCAGACACCCTGTGGTGCGGTGAACGGTCACGGTACGCGTTCGCGTACCGCGACAGGAATCACGGCGCGTGCGGAAGGTCGTTACTCAGACGGCTCGGACCTGGTCGCTCCGGCTCGAGGGGGTCGTAGCACGGCGAACTGGTCGGTCACCTCGAGGCCGGTCGTACGGAAGCGAAACACCGCCGCGGGGCGACCCCCGACCGATCCTGGCGCTCTGCGCGCCCCCGTGGGCACCAGCTCCCCGCGGCGGACCAGCACGCGCTGGAGGTTGGTCGCCGATACCGGGTGGCCGAGCGCGGCGACGTAGATGTCACGCAACTCCGAGATCGTGAAGGTCGGTGGTGCCAGCCCGAAGCCCAGGTTCGTGTACGAGAGCTTCGCGCGCAGACGATCCCGTGCGGTCAGCACGATCGCCTCGTGGTCGAACGCCAACGGGGGCAGGGCGTCGACCGAATGCCACGAGGTGTCCGGTGGTAGCGCCGGATCCAGGTCGGCTGCGATGAGGCCCAAGTAGGCCGTCACGACCTGCCACTCCGACGGGTGGCGACCGGGATCGCTCCACGTGCCGAGCTGCTCGATGTGCGCGACCTCGCGGATGTCGACCTTGGCGGCGAGGTGGCGGGTGATCGACGCCTCCAGGCTCTCGCCCTCGGCGAGATACCCGCCGGGCAAGGCATTCGTTCCACGAAACGGGTCGCGTTCGCGGCGCCAGGCGAGCACCTGAAGGCGCCCGTCACGGACCTGGAACACCACCGCCAGGCTCACGTGTGTTGCCGCCGGGAAGGCGGTGTCTGCTACACTTCCCACGATGTTTTCGACTCGTAGTCGCAAACTAACGGACCGCATGCGACGGCACAAGGCCGACGCCCCCGTCATCGTTGTCGGATCGGGCATCGCGGGACTCCAGGCTGCCATCGTGGCGGCCGCCGACTCCGACGTTCATCTGATCACCGCCGGCCCGGTCGAGCACACCAACAGCTCCCGCGCGCAAGGCGGGATCGCCGCCGCGATGGGCGACGATGACCACCCCTCCCTGCACGAGCAAGACACCCATGCGGCCGGACGTGGCATCTGCCGACCGAGCGCCGTCCACATGCTTGTCAACGAGGCACCCGCACGGATCCGCGACCTCGTCGACCTGGGGGTCGTATTCGACAACGACCTCGGTTTGGAGGGAGGCCACTCCCGCAACCGCATCGTTCACGCCGGCGGGGCCGCCACCGGCAGCCACGTGGCCCGTGCACTTGCGGCACGGGTCATCGCCGAGCCGCGCATCACGATCGCCCAGGGCAAGCGCGTACGCGGCCTGTGGGTCAACAACGGTGAATGCTTCGGCGTGCTGACCGAGCAGGGGACCGTCGCGGGACGCGCCACGATCCTCGCGACCGGTGGCGCAGCGGGCCTGTGGGCACGCACCACCAACGCGCCCAGCGCTGTCGGTGGCGGGATCGGCGCGGCCTACCGGGCCGGCGCGGCGATCGCCGACATGGAGTTCACACAGTTCCACCCCACCGCGCTTGCGGGCTCGTCCTTGCTCCTGACCGAGGCCCTGCGTGGTGCCGGGGCGCTGCTCGTCGACGAGCACGGCGAGCGGTTCACCGACGAACTTGCGCCACGCGACGTCGTCGCCCGTGCGATCAACGACCACGGCACCGCCCTGCTCGACCTGCGCGCGATCGACCGCAGCCGCTTCACAGGACTGATGCACTCGATCGAGGAGCAGGGATACGACCCCGCGACCCAGCCGGTGCCGGTGGCGCCTGCCGCCCATTACTTCGTCGGGGGCATCGTCACCGACCTCGATGCGCGAACCGACATCAGGCGTCTCTACGCCGCGGGCGAATGCGCGTGCACCGGCGTGCACGGCGCCAACCGCCTGGCGTCGAACTCCTTGCTTGAATGCATCGTGTTCGGCCGCCGCGCGGCAATCGCCGCTGCCGCCGAACCCGCCCTGTCGCCCCCGCGTCGTGCGCCCGAGCCGGCCCCATCCGAGCCCCGACCGTCGCCCGAGCTGCGCGAGGCCCTGTGGCGGGACGCCGGGCTCGTCCGCGACGGCGCCGGTCTGGAGAAACTGCTCGAGTCGCCCCACACCTTGGTCCGGCTGATCGCCGAGGCGGCGCTCATGCGCGACGAGAGCCGTGGTGTGCACTTTCGCGCCGACCACCCGTTCGAGGAGGAGCACATGCTCGGCCACATCGTGCAACGCAAGAACCAGACCCCGGAGCTTCAGCAGTGGAGCTAACGACGACCGCACGCGATGCAATCGTCACCATGGCCCTCCAAGAGGATCTGGGCAACGGCGATGTCACCAGCGAGGCGACGGTCCCGGCTGACCGGCGCTGCAGCGCGGTCATCGTGGCAAGGTCATCGGGGATCCTCGCGGGAGTCGAGGTGGTGCAGTCGCTCTTTCGCACCGTCGATCCAGACATACACGTCGAGATCCTGGTTGCCGATGGCACGCCCGTCGTCGCCCCGTTCGACCTGGTGACGGTGGAGGGGCCGGCTCGGTCGGTCCTTGCCGCCGAACGCACCGCGCTCAACCTGCTGGGGCGTATGTGCGGCGTTGCAACGTTGACCGGCGCGTACGTGGCCGCGGTCGCCGGCACCAGCGCTCGCATCCTCGACACCCGTAAGACGATGCCCGGCATGCGCGCGCTCGACAAGTACGCGGTCGCATGCGGCGGCGGCGTCAACCACCGAATGGGACTGTACGACGCCTTCCTGATCAAAGACAACCATCTGCGCGTGGCCGGCGGCGTGACCCGAGCGATCTCATTGGCACGTGCGGCCCAGCCGGACCTTGACATTACCGTCGAGGTCGAGACCCTCGACCAGCTTCAAGAGGCTCTGGGTTGCGCGGCCGAGCGGATCATGCTCGACAATATGCCGATCGAGCTCATGCGCCAGGCCGTCGCGATCGTCGCCGGTCGGGCCGAGGTCGAGGCCTCAGGGGGCATCACCCTCGACACCATCCGCGAAGTCGCCCTGACCGGCGTCGACGTCATCTCCGTCGGCGCTATCACCCACTCGGCCAAATGGCTGGACGTCTCCATGGAGATCATGTGACCACGCAGCTGTACTCAACGATGCACGACGAGGTACGCGACCTCGCGCGCGAGCGCGGGGCGGTCATCCTGGCCCACAACTACCAGGTGCCCGAGGTGCAGGACGTTGCCGACTACGTGGGCGACTCGCTGGGTCTGTCGCGCCAGGCGGCCGAGACCGACGCCGAGGCGATCGTGTTCTGCGGGGTCCACTTCATGGCCGAGACCGCGGTCATCCTGGCTCCAGACAAGACCGTGCTGATCCCGGACCTTGACGCCGGTTGCTCACTGGCCGCGTCGATCGACGCCGACCAGCTTCGGGCATGGAAGGCCGAGAACCCCGAGGCCGTGGTGGTGAGCTACGTCAACACGACCGCCGAGGTCAAGGCAGAGAGCGACTACTGCTGCACAAGCGGCAACGCGAAGGCGATCATCGACGCGATCCCCGAGGACACACAGATCCTGTTCCTGCCCGACCAGTTCCTCGGCATCTGGCTGGAGCGGGTGACCGGCCGCCACCTGACCAAGTGGCTCGGTGAGTGTCACGTCCACGCCGACATCCACCCCGGGGACATCGCGGCCGCCCGCGCCGCCAAGCCGGACGCCGAGCTCCTGGTCCACCCGGAGTGTGGCTGCGCCAGCAAGTGCATGGCGTTCGGCGATAACAAGACCCACATCCTCTCGACCGAGAAGATGGTCACGTTTGCACGCGAGTCACCCGCCCGGGAGTTCCTTGTCGCGACCGAGAACGGCATCCTCCACCGCCTCGCGAAGGATGTTCCCGGCAAGCGTTTCGAGACCGTCTCCGAGCGGGCTATCTGCAAGTACATGAAGATGATCACCCTCGAGAAGCTCCGCAACAGCCTCCGCGACTGGAAATACGAGGTCACCGTCCCCGACGACGTCGCCGCGAGGGCCCGCCTCGCCATCGACCGAATGGTCGCGATCGGCTGATCGGCTCGCCGACCTCGGCGGCCACGAGAACGGGTCTGGCATTCGTCGACCCGACCCAACGCGTCCCGATCGACACGGTCGGAACTGGCGGCAGGTTGTTGGCGAGCGAATCCCGACGGGCCTTGGGCCCAGCCTGCGCCCGATGTGAGACAGGACACTGGCGTCAGGCGGCGACGCCTTCATGCTCGGGGCAGTCGACGCGCAGATCACTCGGCCCGAGCGTGATGTCGAGGAGCGCGCAGCGATGGACGTCCGGGCCGCCTGCCTCCTCGCGAAAGAACCGGCACGTCACGCACATCCGTGCGACGCTGACCAGGCCCTCTCGGTGCAGCTCCGCGATCAACCCGGTCAGGAATCCCAGGGCCCGTTGCTTGTCGCGTTCGGACACCGAGCCCAGAAGCGTCTGCGCCCGGACCTGCCACGCGTCCGCGGCGTCGGCGACCGCCCTGCCGCGCTCGGTCAGCACGATGCGCACGCCGCGACCGTCGCTGGGTTCCGGGCCACGTGCGACCAACCCCTTTCGCTCCAGGGTGGTGATCGAGTCGGAAACGGTCGGGAGCGTCACATCCAGCTCCCCCGCCAGCGCCCCGACCCTGCGCCGCTCGGGTGGATCCACCCGCAGCCTGACGAGCAGTTGCAGCTGGGTCGAGGTCAGCCCATGAGCCCGGGCGACCTGTCCCATCTGCACGCGCAACGCCTGGCCCAGTCGATCGATGACGGCGACCAACTTCGGATCGACGCCGTCACGGGCGCCCAGCGGCAGTGGCGCCCCACGTGACGGGCGGGAGCTCACCTGCAGGGAGCTGACGTGAACCAAGCGAGGTCCATGACCCGCATCTTGCGCCGACACGGGCCCGACTGCAAGGAGTGTTGGAACATCCCCGCTCGCGGACGATCGCCTGTGGCATCAGAACCGCGCTCAAGCCGTTGGTAGCGTCCGACAATGCAGGACGGGCAGGACCGACACCGCGCGTGACCCACCGAACGGTCGGAACGATCCTGTGCGTGGTGTCGGCCACGAGCTACGGCGCGACGGGCATCTTCGGCAAGCTGGCCTATGACGAAGGGTTGACGGTCAGCGGCCTGCTCGCTGCGCGGTTCTCGATTGCGGCGATCGTCCTGTGGGTGCTGGTCGCGTCACTCGGACGAGCGGGCCGACCGTCGCGTCGCGGCGCCGCGGCCGGGATCGGCCTGGGCATCGTCGCCTACACAGCCCAGACCGGCCTTTTCTTCTTGGCCCTGACGCGACTGGATGCCGGGCTCGCCGTGCTGCTGGTCTACATCGCCCCGGTGCTCGTGGCGGTCGCGGCCGTCGCGTTCGGCCGTGAGCGGCTTGTCCGCGCGCAAGTCGTTGCACTCGTCGTTGCGTTCTGTGGAACAGCGCTCGTCGCGACCGGCGGCGGCATCGGTGAGGTCGACGGGTTGGGCATGGTGTTCGCGTTCGGGTGCGCCGTTGCGTTCACGGCATACATGCTGCTGTCCCACGCGATTGTGGGTCGGGTCAACCCGGTCGCGCTGTCGGCGAGCGTCTGCACGGGGTGTGCCATCTCCTTTCTGACCGCCGCCGGCGCCAGCGGCCATCTCCCGATTGCAACGTCCGGGACTGGATGGCTCTTGATCTGCGCGCTCGCGCTCTTCTCGACGGTCATCGCCGTCACGGCGCTGGCCGCCGGCACCGAGCGCGTCGGACCCTCGACGGCGACGATCCTCGCGACGTTCGAGCCGGTCGTCGCCACGGTGCTCGCGGTCGCCATCCTCGACGAGCGTCTTGCGGTGTTGCAGGTTGTGGGCGGCCTCTTCGTCCTGGCCTCAGTGGTTATCGTCAGCATCCGCCGGGCCAGCCGGTTGCCCATTCCGTGACAGATCGAACAGGTCGGCATCGACGCTCGACCCCGTCGCGATCAGATCGGCCACGATACGGCCGCCCACCCAGGCGGTGATGTTGCCGGATCCGCAGTAGCCGCCCATCGCGTAGACACCCTCGGTGCCGGGCACCGCGCCGACGTACGGACGCTCGTCGTCGGTGTAGCCGACGATCCCGACCCAACGGTGCGTGATCGGGGCCTCGACACCGAGCTCCTCGACCAGATACCGCGCCAAGCGAGCGTGAACCAACGGGTTGGCCACTTCGCGATCGGTGTACGAGGCGGCGCCGTCCAAGTCCGAGAACCCGCCGAGCAGGATCCGGCGGTCGGTGAGCTGCTGGAAGTACTCGTACCCATACCGCGCGTACACCGGGTGGGCGACATGCGCCGTTCGGAGCGGGGCGGTCGCGAGCATGTGGAGCCGTCGAGCCCGGACACGTCCGGCGAGCTGTGGAACGAGCGCGCCAACGCCGCCGTCGGCCGCTACGACGACCGCCGCCGCCTGCACCGGTCCATGCGTGGTCTCCAAAATGGCCATTTGGCCGTCGGTGCGTGTGCCAATTGGCCATTTGACCCACACACGTTCGGCGATCGTCACCCCCCGGCGCACCAGGGCGCCGGCCAGGGCCGTGAGCAAGCGCACGGGATGCACGGACGCGTCGTGGTCCGTCACGAGCCCCACGCGTCCGGAACGGCGAAGCGGTGGTGGCAGGTCGCCCTCATCCACGAGGCGCCCGGGGAACCCGTCCTCGGCGAGGGCCCGCGCGTGGGCGCGAACGTGCTCGGCCTCGTCGGCGTCGATTGCGAGGCGCAGCATCCCGACGTGGCGAAAGCAATCGGCGGCTCCGATCGCCTCGGCCACGGCGTAGACCTGCTGCTGTGCCGCCAGGGTCGCTGCCTGGATCCGTCGGGCCAGGTGCGCGCCAAAGAGCTCGCGCGCGTCGTTGTACATCGGCGCGGGGCCGGCGATGAAGAACCCCCCGCTTCGCCCGCTTGCACCCGAGGCGACGGCCCGCGCCTCGATGATCGTCGACGTGATGCCGCGCTCGGCCAGATGCCATGCCGTCGCCAGGCCACCGACCCCGGCACCGACGATCACGACATCCACCGCCGTCCGGCCGTCGAGCCCGCCGAACGGCTCCTGCTGCTCGTTCTGCCAATAGACGTCGTTGCCTGTGCTCACCCCGTCACCCCCTGAGCTCGGTGGACCTCAGTGGTCCCCGCCGGAAGTACGTCGATGAATCGCCGAGCGAAAATCGAGCGAGGCAAGGACGCAGGGAGTCCTGCATATTGGATTATATTCGGGCGACCGAGGACGCCCCATCGCGACGATCTGCAGCCGGCGATTCGCGATCGAACTTCCGGCGGAGACCACTCGGCGTATGGGAGTGGTGGTCAGGCGGCGCGCGACGCGACCGGACGCGGCCGAACCTCGGACGCGGCCACGGCGGCTGCGGCGAGCAGGAGGGCGACGATGGCCGCCAGGACGACCCAGACGGTCAGCTCCTCAAGCCGCTGTACCGATGCGAGGGCCGCGCCGATGTCCTCGAACACCCGGCGCAGGTCCTCGGTGGAGGTCGACTGGGTAAAGATCCCACTGGTCTGGGTGGCGAGCGCCGAGAGCGTCTCGGAGGGGCTCAGCTCGTCCGGGCGACCGGGGTCGTTGCCCAACAGCACCGTGTAGATGGGGACGCGAAGCTCCGCCGCACGCGCCGCCGCATCGAGCGGTGACGAGCCCGCGGAGTTGGCGCCGTCGGTCAGGAGCAAGATACGCGCAGGCGAGCTCTCGGCGCTCTCGGGCACCTCGGTCAGGGCGCCTGAGCCCTGGATGGTCGATAGCGACGCCAGGACGGCGTCGCCGATGGCCGTGCCCTCGGAGATCGGCAGCTTGTCGAGCGCCCGGCTGACCTCGTCGCGGTCGGTCACGGGCGAGACGCGCACGACGGCATTGCCGGCGAACGCGACGAAGCCGATTGCCGCCTCCTTGGGCGCGACGCTCAAGAACCGCCGGGCGGCGTCGACGCCCGCCGCGAGGCGGGTGGGCGCGATGTCGTTCTTCGTCATCGACTTGGAGGTGTCGATGGCGAGCACGATCGTGCTGCGCGTCTGGGTTCCGTCCGCGCTGCGGGCGGGGCGCGCCATCGCCACGATCCCAAGGCCGGTCGCGAGCACTGCGAGGCTCGCGGCGACCACACGCAGCACTCGGACACGGCGTGCCGGAGTCAGGTCGATCAGCCGAGGATCCGCATACTGCGCGCCTGCGCGCTTGCGATCCCGCGCCCAGGCGACCATCGCCGCGGCCAGGAACGGCAGCACGAGCAGCGCCCACAGCCACGAGGGACTTCGCCAGATCACGGCAGCCTCGATCCGAAGCGCCATGCCGCCAGACCCGCCATTGCCAACAGGAGCGCCGCGATACCCGCCGGCCATGCGGTGACCTCATCGAGAACCCGCTGCGTCCCGATCACGCTGCCGAGCTTCTCGTAGACGGCCGAGAGCGACCCGGCGTCGCGACTCTCGTACGATACGGCGCCGGTCGACTCGGCCAGGGCCTTGAGCGCCTCGGGGTTCGGGGGCACGGGGCGGCCGTTGGGCAGAACGCCGTCCGCAGTCCCCAGCGCGACCGTCGCAACAGGGACGTCGGCCTCACGCGCCGCCTGCGCCGCTTGCTCGGGCGTACGGCCGACGGTGTTCTCGCCGTCGGACAGCAGCAGGATGCGCGCCGATTTCAGCTTGAGGGCGCCCGGCTGGGAGCCGCTCAGCGCGTCGAGCGACGCGAAGACGGCCTCACCGATGGCCGTCGCACCGTCGGCGCGGAGCGTCTCGACGGCGGCGGCGAAGGCCACCCGATCGGTTGTGGGCGACACCAGCGTCGCGGCGCTGCCGCTGAAGCTGACAAGACCGACCTTGTACTGGCGCGGGACGCGCTCGGCAAACGTGAGCGCGGCGTCCTGCGCCGCCCTGAGCCGGTATGGAGCGACGTCATCGGCCGACATGGACCCCGACGTGTCGATCGCGAGCATGATGGTGGCCTGCTCCTTGGGGATCGACCGCGACACCTCGGGACGCGCAAGCGCGAAGAGAAAGCCCGTCAACGCCAGTGCGGCCAGGCCGACCGGCACGAAGCGACGAAGCCGTCCGCGTTGCGACGCGACCACGAGCAGGTCCACATCGGGGAACGGCACCGCGTGCCGCGAGACCTTGCGGCGGTACGCCGCGTACGCGAGTACGGCGGCGGGCAATACGAGCAGCGCCAAAAGCGCATACGGCCAGCCGAAGCTCACGACGCCCGCCGTGCCGGGACGGGGCGCATCAGCGCTCGGGCCAGGGGCAGGACCCAATCGGTATCGGTGCTCACCACCAGGTGGCGTCCGCCGACCCTGCGGAACATGGCTTGGCGGCGGCGGTCGGCGGCGGCGGACACGGCCCGGAATCGCTCCTGGAACCGGGGGTCGGCGGTGTCGACAGTCACGGTGCGCCCGGTCTCGACGTCGCGCAGGCTCAGCGGCCCCACCTGGGGCAGCTCGCGTTCACGCGGGTCGCGCAGCTCGATCAACAGCAGCTCCTGCCGTCGGCCAAGGGCACCCAGCGCCTGCTCGAGCCCGTCCGACATCGGGAAGTCGGAGAGGATCGTGACAAGCCCGCGATGTTTGAGCACCCGTCCCAGAGACGTGATCGCCGCGGCCAGGTCTGTGCGCAAACCGTCGTGGGTGGGCGTGTAGGCGTCATACGCTGCGAGCGCGGTGATGAGGCCCCGCCGGTCCCCATGCGGCGCGCCCACCACATCAAGACCCGTGCCACCGCTGACCGCGACGCCCAGCCGGTCACCACGGCGACGCAGCACGACCCCGAGACCGCCCAGGACTTCGCGGGCCAGATCACGCTTGGTCGTACGCACGGTTCCGAACGCCATGGAGGGTGACGTGTCGATGAGCGCCCACGCCGTCAACACCGGCTCGAGCTCGGGGACGCGCACCATCGGTTGGCCGGTGCGCGCCGACAACGGCCAGTCGAGCCACCGCACGTCGTCGCCCGGCTCGTACGAGCGCGTCAACGAGTGATCGCCGCCCGGGCCTGGTCGCCGTCCGCGACGCTCGCCCTGCAACAGGCCGTCGAGCCTGCGTGCAACCCGCAGCTCGACCCGCCGCAGAATCGTCTCAGGCGACTGCGCGACCGGTTCCAAGTTCCACCTGCGGTTGGGGGATTGCATCGAGGATCGCGTCCAGGACCTGGTCTGGCTTGACGTCGGCGGCCATCGCCTCGTAGCTCAGGATCACGCGGTGGCGCAGGCAGTCAAGGAATAGGGAGTGGACGTCCTCGGGCAGCGCGTAGTTGCGCGCGCGCATGACCGCCAGCGCCTTGGCGCCACGGATCAACGAAAGCGACGCACGCGGCGAACCGCCCAGCTCCAGGTACGGCGCGAGATGCGCCAGGTTCTCACGTGCGGGGTCGCGGGTGGCGGTGACGAGCCGCACCGCGTACGAACGCACCCGGTGATCGACGAACACCGCGTCGGCCGTCTCCTGCAGCGTGATGATCTCCTGCGGCGACATCAGCTGCCGCGGTTTCGGCGGCTCGGAGGCCATACGCCGGACGATCTCCTCCTCGTCCTCCTGGGTGGGGTAGTCGACGATGAGCTTCATCGCAAAGCGGTCGAGCTGCGCCTCGGGCAGCGCGTACACGCCTTCGCTCTCGATCGGGTTCTGCGTGGCCAGCACGAAGAACGGTGCGGGCACGGGGTGGGTCTCGCCTGCGATCGACGCGTGGCCCTCGGCCATGACCTCAAGGAGCGCCGACTGTACCTTGGCGGGCGCACGGTTGACCTCGTCGGCCAGCACGAAGTTCGCAAACACCGGTCCCAGACGGGTCGTGAACGCACCGGTCCGATCGAGCACCTGGCCACCGACGACGTCCGACGGAACCAGATCGGGCGTGAACTGGATGCGAGAGAACTGCCCGCCGGCGACGTTGGCCACCGTCTCGAGCGTGAGCGTCTTGGCGAGTCCGGGCACCCCTTCGAGCAAGACATGCCCGCGCGACAGGAGCGAGACGATCATCCGATCGAGCAGGCGGTCCTGACCGACGATGACGCGCTTGAGCTCGTAGAGCACGGCTTCGAGCCGTTCGCGCGGGGTCTGTCCGGGTGACGGGACTGCGGTGGGTTCGAACATCGACATGCGTGGGTCTCCTGATATCAGCTGACTCGTGCGAGCATCTCGCGGACACGCGAGGCCGGGACGGCGAAACCCAGACCCACGTTGCCGGGGATCGGGCTCTTGATTGACGTGGGGATGCCGATCAGGCGTCCGTCCAGGTCGAACAGCCCGCCACCCGAGTTGCCGGGGTTGACGGGGGCGTCAAACTGGATGACCGGCCGGCCGCCATCGTCGCGAAACGCGCTCACGACCCCGGCGGTCACGGTGTTCTGCAGCCCGAACGGGCTGCCGATGGCAAACACCGCCGCACCGATCTCGGGCGTGCCCGAGGAGGCGTCGACCAGTTGGATTCCCGGACCGACGTCGCCCGCCGGGCGCAGAACGGCCAGGTCCTGGAACTCATCGGTGCTGACGACCTCGGCAGGCAGGCTCGCACCGGATGCGTTCCTGACCTCGACTCGGGTCGCGCCCTCTACGACGTGGTAGTTGGTGATGATGAGGCCCTGCGGCTCGACGATGACGCCGCTTCCCTGACCGAACCCGGTCCTGACCTCGACCACCGACGGTCCCGCCGTCCGGACGGCGTCCTGAAGTCGCGGCGCCGTGTCGCTCGCAGCGATGGGTCGTGTCGGGCCATCGGTGGCGGGTATCGTGGCGCTCTCCGGGGCGAACACGCGCGCGGAGACCGCGCCCGCGCCCGCCGCCGTGAGCAGTAGCAGCACCGCCATCAGGACGCGCCGCGGGCCTCGGTGTCGCGACGTGGTCTCCACGGGCAGCCGCTCGGTTGCCTGGCCTGCCCCGATGGGCGTGAGCTTGCCGGTGACATCGGCGGGACCGCGTCGGGGGAGCGGCGTCGGCGGGCGCTGGATCGGTGGCAACCCGTCGCGGTGCTCCGGACGCGGTGACAGCCGGGGCAACTCGCCGTCCTGACGCTTGGGTCGTGGTGTGAGGGGGGGAAGTGGTGAGTTCACAGTCGAGGTTGTACCGCGTGTTTCTGAGGGAATCGTGGGAGACATGTTGTGCGCACGCTAAGGCGTGGCTTACGGATGGTTGACGCGCCGCGAGTTGATGTCACCCAGGTGATCGGCCAGCGCGTCGGCGAGCGACGCGCGTTGGGCGGCCCTGGCCGCCTTCAGGCGCGCACGGTCAAGTCGCGCGAGCGTGTCGGGATCCGGGTCGACCATCGCGGCGGCGGCCGACTCGAGCTGCGCCACCTTGTCCGCAAGCGCTCGGACGCGCGCCCACGCCTCGTTGGCTACCCCGTCCGCTCCCTCGGCCCGATCAATCACCCCTCGAACGATAGGGCGGTTTGGTGGCAAACGCACGTATGACATCCTGGCGATCATCCACGACATGCCGATCCGCTGCATGGCTGAACGCCATCCAGTCGAACGGCCCGCTCAACGGACTCGTTCGCGGCGTCGCGAACTTCGAGTTGCACGATCTGAGCGAGGCGGACCTCGATTACGTCCTCTCCGCGATGCGCGACCGGCCCGAAATCTCGTGCACCGACACAAAGGTCAGACGGCCGACGGCTCGGCGGCGTCAGATGAATCGTGCCCCACCGGATCGTCTCCGCGGTCCGACGCCGATGGAGCGCCGCCGCTCCCATTCGTCGCCTCGACCCCCACCGGCTTCTTTCGGCGGCGGCGGCGGCGGCGCTTACGAGTTGGCTGCTGAGCATCCACGGGTGCGGCGCCGTTCTCTGTAGACGTGCCCTCTGCTGCCAAAACCCGCGTCTCCTGTGACCCATCACCATTCATGGCCGCCGGCATTCCGTCGACCGCATCCGTCTGCAGACGGCGACGGCGTCTGCGCCGGCGGGGCGCGCGCCCCTCGCCGTTCTCGCCCTCTGATCCGCCGATCCCGACGACGGACGGCTCGGGAAGTCGGGGGGACTTGGCGCGCTGGGCATTCCACGCGCGGGGGCTCGACAGGGCTCGCTGTGCGGTGGCGCCAACGGCTGCGCGCAGCGAGCGCACCGCGTCCGGCGTCGACCAGTCGACGCCGTCCAGGAACGCGCGCATCCCCGCCCAGCCACCGCAGGCAGCAGCGCCGCGGGCACACATCCGCAGGTACTCGGGTCGTGACGGAACGTCGCCAGGCCCCAACATCATCACCAGCCGGGCAGCCTGGCCCAGTCGAAGGGTGGGCGGCGTCGCCGGCGGGGCCGGGGGTGGCGGCGGCTCGCCCGCTCCTCTGAGCCAACTCGCGATCAAAGCAAGCTCGCCGCCGTGCCCGATGATGTGGCGTGCCTCCCACGAGGCGATGCGGTGGAGCTCCTGATTACGACCCGGACGAAGATCGGCGAGTGAGCGCGAGAGATCCCAAGCCCATCCCGGCGCCCATGTGGATGCCTCGTCCAGCGCAGACCAGCGCCGTCGCCGCTCTCCTGAGCGCGCGAGCTGTTCGAGCGACGCCAGCCGATCCCATTTGCCCGCCTGGTCGCCGTGCCACCACAGGGCACGCAGCCGCTCACGCGAGGTCATGCGCAAGCGGTCGAGAATGCTGCGCGGGGCATCGGCAGGCAGGCCGCTACGCAGGTCGGGCTGGACGAGCACGCCGGTCGCCCATGCACGCCAGACCGGCTGATCCTCGCCGTCAACGGCCTTGCGCGCGACAACACCGGTCAGTGCCCACCATGCCAGGGCGGCCTGCTCGCCCACGCCCACGGTCAGCCGGTCGACGAGCTCGGGGATCGTGATGTCCCGCCCGGCCGCTGCGACCCAGTCCTCGAGCGCACCACGGGGCAGCACCCCTGGGTCGGCGCCACGCCAGCCGCCGTCTGCGAGTCCCGCGGCGATGTTGGCGGGCGAGGCGGACGGGTTGACAAGCTTGGCGCCGCCGCCGTCCCGATCGGCCAACAGCTTTGCCGCCACGGCGAGCTTGCCCGACTCCGCCGCGTCGGGAGGTCCGGCGACACGGCCGAGCGGCTTGTACCACCCCATGCCGTACAGGTCGTGACTGGTCTGAACGCCCATCGGATCGCCGGCGGGCAGGAACTCGACCGAGACGGCCTCCTTACCCTCGTCGGGACGCATCACCCGTCCCAGTCGCTGCACGAAGACGCGCTCGGACGTCGTCGGCGCAAGGTGCATCACCACCGCGGCCCGGGTCTCGTCCCAGCCTTCGGTCAGCAGGTCCGCGTTGCACAACACGTCGATCTCGCCCCGACCGAACCGGGCGAGGACCCGGTTGAGCTCGCGCAGCGGCGTCTGCCCCGAGACCGCCGCCGCCTTGACGTCGCGCGCCTGCATCTCCTCCGCCAGAGCGTGGGCCTGCGCGACGGTGGCGGTGTAGGCGACGCCCGCGAGTCCCAGCGGACCGAAGTGCTCGGCCCACACATCGGCGCAGGCCTGATGCCACAGGGCCCGATCGAGCGCCCGACCCAGGCTCGCCTGATCGAAGTCGCCACGGACGCGCACGACGTCCGACAGGTCGACCGCCCGCTCCACCCGCAAGCTGCGAAGCGGAGCGAGGATGCCCCGCCTGATGGCCTCGAGCCGGTCGAGCGTCGCGGCGACCGGACCGAAGACCTGCTCCACATGGCCCGTCGTCGTCGCCGGCGTGGCGGTGAACCCCGCAAGCGTCGCCTTTTCGGCGCGGTCGAGCAGCCTTCTCGTCTGCTGGCCAAGCGTGGTGTGGGCCTCGTCGCAGATGACAAGGCCGATGCGCTCCCACTCCATCTCGTCCTGGTGGCGCAGGCTCGCCTGATATGTCGCGATCGTCACGCCGTGGCGCCCCGCAGCCGTCGGACCGTCCATGTTGTAGGGCACGCCGGGGAAGTGGCGCACCAACGCCGCCGCCGTCTGGTCGGCCAGGTTGCGCCGCGGCACGAGGACAAGCGTCGGGACCTTGAGCGCCGCTGCCAGCGCGCAGAACGTGATCGTCTTGCCGGACCCCGTGGGGGCGTGGATCCACGTCCTGCTCGCACCCATGTGCAGGTGCGTGGCGAGTTCGTCGAGCGCCTCCAACTGGTGCTCGCGCAGCGACACCCCCGGCCACGCGGTCGCGGGGTCGGCGAGTGCCTGTCTGAGTGCGTCGGCTCGCGGGTCGGCCGCGACGGTGGTCGGTTCGGTCATGCCCCCAACGATGGTTCGCGCGCTCCTCTGCAGCGAGCTGTGCCCGGTGGCGTCTACTTCGGTCCCGAGTGCTGCGATCTCTGTGTCGGTACTCCGGGGCCGCGTGGCCTGGGAGTTCGGGACCTGCCGGACGGGCGCCCCGATCGGCGCGCGCCGCAAGTGTACCACCTGCCGGCGCGACAACAGCGCGGTACGTTCTCCTGATCTGCGAAATCGCGCGCACTCGGGTCCGTCAGACGCCGTCGATACGATGGTCGGCGTGTCGTCTTCGAACTGGATCCGTCCTGTCGTCCTGGCCGTGTCATGCCTCATCCTGGGGTTCGTCGGCGGATGGGCCTTGGCCAGCGTCGGCGACGACGAGCTTGCGCTGCCCGACGCCCGCGTCGACGTCACCGTCGTGGACCCGGCACCCAAGACGACAACCGTCGCGCCGCCCGCGCCAGCCGAACCGCCGGCGCGCGACAAGGTGGTGGTGAGCGTGATGAACGGTACGACGCGCGCAGGGCTTGCCGCGAGCACCGCCAGGACGCTCAGGGGACTGGGATACTCCACGGTGTCGATCGGGACCGCCACCGCGAGGCCCGGACCGACGGTCGTGTTCTACCGCGAAGGGTCACGGCCGGCAGCCGAGCAGCTCGCAAAGGACCTGCAGGTGGCTACGGTCACGGCGCTCGACGGCACGCCATACGCGCAGTCCACCGCAGCCGGCACGCAGCTCGTGGTCCTACTCGGCGTCTGACCGCGCGCGCGTCGCCGACGGTCCTCCCACTCCGCGTCGGCACAGGCGTCGGCGGGTTCGCTACCCTCCGAGCTGTACACGTGCAGACGAGGAGGTGGGCGGCGGTGGACGTCACCGAGGCGACATTTCAGGCAGAGGTCATCGAAAGGTCCCGCGAGACCCCCGTCGTCGTGGACTTCTGGGCTGCGTGGTGCGGCCCCTGCCGGCAGCTCGCGCCGCTGATCGAGGCGATTGCCGAGCGTCGCGACGGCGAGGTGCTGCTGGTCAAGGTCGACATCGACGCCAACCCTGGCCTTGCGCGCGAGTACGAGATCATGAGCATCCCCGCGGTCAAGGGGTTTCGCGACGGCGCGATCGTGGCGGAGTTCGTCGGCGTGCAGCCAGAGCCATCGATCGAGTCGTTCTTCAACAAGGTCATCCCATCGGCGGTCGAGAAGCTGGTTGCCGCAGGAGACGAGGACTCGCTTCGCGAGGCGCTGGTGCGCGACGCCGGCTCAACCCCCGCCCGCGTCGCGCTGGGCCGGATCATGCTGGCCGATGGCCGGCTCGAGGAGGCCGTTGCAGTGCTGCGCCCGGCGTCGCACGATCTGGACGCCTCAGGGCTGCTCGCGCTGGCGGGCCTGCGCGTGATCGACCACCCGGACGTGGCGGCCGGGCTCGCCGCGCTCGATCGCGGCGATCGCGAGGGCGCGCTCATGCACTTGCTGGATGCGGTCCGCGGAACGTCCGGTGATGTGCGGGACACGGTGCGCGGCGCGATGGTGGGCGTCTTCCGCGAGCTGGGTGACCAGCACCCCCTCACCGTACGATTCCGGCGGCGGTTGTCGCAGGCGCTCTACTGAGCGGCACGAGGAAGGACGCGACGCAGTCGCTGTTCACGGGAATCTCGGACGGCTACCTGACGGGGGGCTCCCGGTTGTCGCTGGGGCAGGATGCCCGTTGGCGGCGGTTCCTTGTCGACCACGCCACCGTCGACTCAGACGCCCACGTCCTGGACGTCGCAACCGGGACCGCGGCGGTCGCAATCGAGCTTGCCACCCGTAGCGGGTGTCGCGTCACGGGCATCGACCAGAACCCCGACATGCTCGCACAAGGGCGCCGCGCGGTCGACCAGGCCGGCCTTGGCGATCGGATCACCCTGATACGGGGTGAAGCCGAGCGGCTGCCGTTCCCGGATGCGTCGTTCGACGCGCTCACGTTCACTTACCTGCTGCGCTATGTGGCAGATCCCGCCGCGACGCTCCGCGAGCTCGCCAGGGTCGTTCGCACCGGCGGCGTCGTCGCGAGCCTGGAGTTCGGCGTGCCGCCGGCGCTCGTGCCCCGTCTGGGCTGGCATGCGTTCACCGGCGTCGTCGCGCCGCTTGCCGGCCGCGCGATGTCACCGGGTTGGGGTCACGCCATGTCGTTCCTGCGGACGAGCATCCCGGAGTTCTGGCGCGCCCATCCGATGAGCGAGGTCGTCGACATGCACCGCGCGGCGGGCATCGAGGACCTGCGGGTCAAGCGCCTGACGTTCGGCGCCGCCGTCGTCATCTGGGGCGTGCGCAGGACCTAAGTGGTCTCCGCCGGAAGTTCGATCGTGGATCGCCGGCTGCAGATCGTCGGATGGGCGTCCTCGGTCGCCCGAATATCGGCAGATATGCAGGACTTCCTGCGTCCTTGCCTCGCTCGATTTTCGCTCGGGGATTGAGCGACGTGCTTCCGACGGAGACCACTCACCCCTGGAGCCGAATCGCGACGTTGATAACACGGCCAATTGGCTCTGCACGCGACGGCCAATCGTCACATCAACCGAGTGACTTCTGTGACGTTTCGTCACACATCAAAGCCCGCGAAATCAGAGACTCAGGGCGACACCCGCCCTCGGTAGGCGACCGTCATCGAGACGACGGCCGAGGGCGTGCAGATTCTCTTGCGCCCTTACTTGCGGATGATGATCGGCGTCCCCGGAGACACCAGCGACGCGATGCGCAGGATGTCCGCGTTCAGATGACGGATGCAGCCGTGGCTTGCCCTGGTGCCGATCAGGCCCGGGAGGCTTGTGCCGTGCATGGCGAACCGGCCGTTGCCGCCCGCGTACTCGTTGAGGACCTCAGAGAAGCCGCTCGTCACGAGCACCATCGGGCCCAGAAAACCGCTGGGGACCCGGATCTCCTCGGCGACCGCGAACCGGCCGGTCGGGGTCGGCGTCGCAGGGGTGCCGACGGCGTTTCGCACCGACAGCACCTGCCTGCCGTTTCGCAGCACATTCGTGCGCCGATCGCTCTGGTCGATGATGATCCGCATCGGGTTGAGGCGGAAACGCAGAACGTCGGACCGCACCCACCCGCTGGAGCCGTTGGGGCGCTGCGCCAGCAGCAACCGCGCCCACTCGGTCTTTCCGACGAGTCGTGTCTCGAGGACGAGCAAGGTCGTCGGACCATCCGCGTGCGGTGTCGTCGGCTGCAAGACACCGAGTGACTTGGCGCCCAGATTGGGGGCGGCGCGGACAGTCGTCGGAGCCAGCACCCGCGCAGCCCAGGACCACCACGGCGTCGGGGGGACAACCTGCGTCGGCGCCGGAGGCGGCACTGCATGCGCACCATCCGGTGTGACGACGACAAGCGCTGCGCAGACCAGGGCCGCGAAGGGCGCGTACGAGAACACGCGCCGTGTCGATACGGCGAGCGAAACCCGAGTCGGGCGGTGCCCGGGAGCCTCGCCGCGATCGGGAAC
The DNA here is from genome assembly GCA_964393105.1 of uncultured Bifidobacteriaceae bacterium. Taxonomy (GTDB): domain Bacteria; phylum Actinomycetota; class Thermoleophilia; order Miltoncostaeales; family Miltoncostaeaceae; genus CALMEC01. Next base: position 1,043 of record CAYMSM010000027.1, on the reverse strand, counting down.
AACGGCGATCTCGCGCGGATCGTCTGGCGACGGGTTGCAGCCGCCGGATCGCCGCAGTGCCTCTCGTATGCGCCCGAGGACCACCAGCACGTGGCGACGACGAGGAGATGAGGCTGCTGTCATTGCTGCCATGATGACCCTGTTGTCGTCGCAAATCGCGGGCTCCTCAACTTCTTTACTCCCTCATGCTGAAGTTTTTTACATTCTTCACCGCCGCGACCAGCGCCGGGTTCTTCGACCGGTTCACCGACTGGGCAACCGAACACGGCTATCTGGCGATCCTCGGCATCGTGGCGGGCGACGGCGTGTTCCCGCTCTTTCCTGGCGAAACTGTCATCGTGACGGGCGGCACACTCGCATCGACGGGGTCGCTCAGCCTGATCGGCGTGATCCTGGCCGGCGCGGCCGGCGCAGTGATCGGCGATTCCGGCGCCTACTGGTTAGGACGTGCCGGCGGCGAGAGCATCCGCAGGTTCTTCGCCCGTGTCGCGGGACGCGACCGTGTCCTTGCGGCAGAGCGCATGGTGCAGCGACGAGGGCCCGCGCTGGTGTTCGTCGGCCGGTTTCTTCCGGGGATCCGCCTGGCCATCAACCTCTCGTGCGGCGCCGGCCAGATGGACTTCAAACGCTTTTTGATCTTCGATTCGCTCGGTGCCCTGCTCTGGTCCACGCAGGCGGCGATGTTGGGCTTCATCTTCGGCAAGTCGTTCAAGGACCGTCCCTGGATCGGCCTGTTGATCGCACTCGGGGTCGCCGTCGTCGTCGCGGGCATCGTTGCCCTACGCGAGCGCAAGCACATCGCGCACGAGAAGGAGCAGGCCCGCCTCGAGGCCGAGGCTGGCCAATCGCCGTCGTAGTTGTGCCCGCCCGGGGATAGCTTGGTGGCAAGCAAGTTATATGGCATCCAGCCTTGGACGAACTCCGTGCTCGTCGCCAACCCCGAGTTCCGTTGCAATGGGCGCGAGAGCGGCGACGATCAGGCGGATGTGGTCGTCCAGGTCCCGGCCGATGCCCTCTGCGCCACGCACGACGTCGTCGCGGTT
>CAYMSM010000026.1:0-34148 GCA_964393105.1 uncultured Bifidobacteriaceae bacterium | reverse complement strand
GTGCTCACTCCGCCCCGACCCCACCACCGGGGGCAGACCAGATACGTGAGCGACGATCACACCTGAGATTGAGCGTTGGTAACCCATCGCGAGGTGTGAGCGTCCGGTGTGGCATTCGATGCAATGTACGCCTTATCGGGGAAATTCAAGCGTCGTCTGGTGTTGACGGTCGCAACGCGCGTTGCAGACCGTTGGGGACACCGCGCACCGACTCCGCCCTTCGCACGGCCGCGCGCACCGCCCGGGTCGCCAATTCACCTGCTACCACACCGACGGTGAAGGCGCTCGATGAGTGCGCCCCTGTGGCCATGCAGAACGCGACGTCGCCGTCGAGCGGGGTATGGACGGGAGCGATCGCGCGGGCGATTCCGGCGTGTGCCATTCGGGCGACCTGCCCAGCCTCGACTTTTGTCAGGGCCGCGTCGGTCGCGACGCAGACGAGCGTCGTGTGTTCCCCGTCGCTCAGGCGTGGGTGCTCCGGCGGTGCTTCGAGCACGTAGGTCGGCGCGCGGACGAAGCCACGTTGGGGATCCCACGCGCCGGCGATCACCTCGCCGCGCTCGTCGAACACGTCGCCGAAGGCGTTGACGACGACGAGCACCGCCACCGTGGCGCCGTCCAGCAGCCGCGCGCTGGCGGCGCCCAAACCGCCCTTGCACCATCCGCGCTGCCCCAGGAGCTTGCCGACCGTCGCGCCGGTGCCTGCGCCCACGCTGCCGACCTCGTGCGGCGCGGCCGATGCGGCGACACACGCCGCGTAGCCCTCCTGCGGGCCGGGTCTGCGCGCGTTGCCGGTGATGCCGAGGTCGTAGATCACCGCCGCGGGCACGACGGGGACGCGGGCCGCGCCGGCGTCGATGCCGAGACCCTGCTCCTCGCACCAGCGCATCACCCCGTCGGCGGCGGCCAGGCCGAACGCGGAGCCGCCGGTCAAAAGCAGTGCGGTGACCTCGCGGTCGCCCGACAGCGGCGCCAGCAATTCCAGCTCACGGGTGCTCGCGCCGCCACCCCGGACGTCGACCGCGCCGATCGTCCCGGGCGGCGGGATGACGACCGTGCAGCCCGTGCCGGCGTCGGCGTCGGTCCAGTGGCCGACGCGGACCCCTGGGACGTCGGTCAGCCGACCGGCTGGCACGTCGGGCAGAAGTAGGTGCCGCGCCCCGCGACGCGGCTCTTGACGATGGTCGTCGCGCACCGCGGACACGGATCGCCCTGGTGGCGGTGGACGCGCAACATGTCCTGCATCGTGCCAGGCCTGCCGATCGTGTCGCGGTAGCGGTCGATGGACGCACCGCCTGAGCGGATACCGGCGCGCAGCCGATCGCGGATGGCGTCGCGAAGCGCCGCGACCTCGACCGCGTCCAGCGAGCCCGCGGGGCGGGTCGGGTGGACACCCGCCTGAAAGAGCGCCTCGTCGGCGTAGATGTTGCCGACGCCCGCGATCAGGCGTTGATCCAGGATCGACGCCTTGACCGGCGCTGTGCGACCGGAAAGGAGCTGCCCGAGGCGGGCTGCGGTGAACTGGCGCTCCAGGGGCTCGACGCCCAGACGGGCGTCCCAGTAGCCCTGCGGGTCCGGGTGATCGACGGAGACGATCCACACGCGGCCGAACCTGCGGGTGTCCGAGAAATCCAGGGTCGCCCCGTCGTCCAGATAGAAGCGCGCGCGCCGGTGCGGGTCGGCCGGCGCGACCCCCGTGGGGCTGTGGTGCAGGCGCCCGGTCATGCGCAGGTGCATCGCGAGCGTGTCACCCGAATCCAGCGCCACCAGCAGGTACTTGCCACGCCGCCCGGCGGATTCGATGCGCCGCCCCTCGACCGCCCCCCGGACCCGGTTGGGGCTGCTCGGCGAGACAAGCAAGGGATCGTGGATGCGCAGCTTGGTGATCGTACGTCCACAGGCGGCGCCGGCGAGCTGCCTGCGGATCGTCTCGACCTCGGGAAGCTCAGGCACCGGACTCCTCGATGACAAGCTCCGGTACCTCGACGGGCGTGTCACCCAGGCCATACGCATCGCGGATCATCTGGACCGCCCGGTCGCCGATCTCGGGATTGCGGCAGTGCACCACCGCGAGCGGGGCACTGGCCGTGACCGGATCGCCGATCTTGGCGGCAAGCTCGATGCCGACCGCCGGGTCGACGCGCTGTGAGGGGTGCAGCCGCCCGGCGCCGAGGTAACGTGCGGCCTCGCCCACCTGCCGGGCATCGAGCCGGCCGACGTATCCGTCCGCCGGTGCGGCGACGTCCAACATGAACGGCGCGGCCGGCAGGCGCGACGAGTCCGTCCACACCGCGGGATCACCCCCCTGGGCCTCGACCCACCGTTCGGCCATCTGGAGTGCCGCACCCGACACCAGCGCCTCGGACGCGGCGGCCGTCCCCTCACCCGCCGGCACGACACCGGCGGCTTCCACAAGCGATCCGGCGATTCGGATCGAGAGCTCGCGCAGGTCGGCCGCTCCCCCACCCCGCAGCACCTCTGCGGCCCCGGCGACCTCCATGGCGTTGCCGACCATGCGCCCGAGCGGCTCGTCCATTCGGCTGATGAAGAAGCGCACGGCGCGGCCCCACGGGGCGCCCAGGGCCACCATGATCTCGGCCGCCTCGCGAGCCGAGTCGAGGTCCTCGAAGAACGCGCCGGAGCCGACCTTGACGTCCAGCACGATCGCCTGCGCGCCACCGGCGATCTTCTTGCTCATGATCGAGCTTGCGATGAGCGACGGGCTCTGGACGGTCGCGGTCTGGTCACGCAGGGCGTACAACCGCTTGTCGGCCGGAACGAGCCGTTCGTTGGCGCCGACGACGACCACGCCCACGTCGCTCAGCTGCCGGACGAAATCGGCCAGCTCCAGGTCGACCCGCATCCCGGGGATCGACTCCAGCTTGTCCAGTGTGCCGCCCGTGTGTCCCAGTCCCCGGGCGCTCATCTTGGCGACCTTGACGCCGAGCGCCGCCGAGAGCGGGGCCACGACCAGGCTGGTCGCGTCGCCGACCCCACCGGTGGAGTGCTTGTCGCCGGTGGGCCCGAACTTGCCCAGCTCCAGGCGGTCTCCCGAGGCGACCATCGCTGTCGTCAACGCCTGTGTGGAGGGCATGTCGAGCCCCTGGATGCACACCGCCATGCACCACGCGGCCATCTGCGGATCCCCGACAATCCCGTCTGACCACGACTGCACGAAGGCGGTCACGCTCTCGGGATCCACCGGCGATCCCCGGCGGGTGCGCTCCAGCAGTTCGAGAGGGGCAAGCGCCGCGACCATCGGTCAGGGAAACATAGCTTTCCCTTGGTACGCTTCACGCCGATGCAGACGCGGCGAGCATTCTTCGGTGTCGCGCTCGTCTGCGCGGCCCTCGCACCGGCGGCAGGCCTGGCGGCGCCGGCGCCGACGACGACGGGTGCCACCACTCCGGCCCCGCCGAAGCCTGCTGCGCCGCGCATCGGCAACGTGATCGCGCCGACCTCGGTCGCCGCCCGTCAGGGCCACGCGCGATTCCTGGTGGGCCTGCGCACGGCGACCGAGGCGCGGGTGATCGTCAGGGTCGTCTCGATCCGGACGGGCAGGGTCGTCAAGACCGCCAAGACCCCCGGGCGGCATCTCCCGGGCCGGGTGTGGCTCCTGATCGACGCCAACAACGACCGGGGTTTCCAGCTCCTTGCCGGCCGTTACAGGCTCGAGATCTTCGCCGTTGACGCGACCAAGCGACGTTCGAACCTCGTCACCCGTGCGTTTCGCCTGACGCTGCGTCCGCCCCGAGGAGTCCTGCACACGTACACCGTTCCAGCGTGGCCGTCGATCATCGGCGGGATCGCAGCGGCGCCAGGAGGTCAGATCGTGGCGGCCGTCGGACCGGGCACGGCGGCCGCAACGTCGGGCATCCAACGCGGCGACGTCATCCACACGGTCAACGGCGTCAACGTCGACGCGCGTGGATCGTGGTTTGTCGCCATGCGCAACCTTCCGGCCAACGTCGAGGTCCCGATCGAGCTGGAGCGGGCCGGCGTGCGCCAGACAATCCGGTACACCGCGCCCCCCGACTGGACGGCGCCGCCCAACTACGGGCCGCCGCTGACCGCAGCGGGGCAGACGGCACCGTCGATCAGGGTCTACCAGTACGCGCGGGTCAGGGAGCGACTCGACGCGCGCGATACCGCAGGGGCCAAGGCGCTCTATACGGCGTGGGCCGCCACCGAGAAGACCAGCGCGCCGGGGGAGCTCCTGTCAGGCGCGATCTTCTCGGCCGAGGGACTCCAGGTGAGCGCCGCCGGGGCGTACAACCGGGCCCTGCAGGCGGACCCGACGATGGCTGCTGCACCGTTCCAGCAGGGCTTGGCGCGAACGCTCAACGCGCAGAACGACCGCGCGATCACGGCGTTCCAGACCGCGCGCACGGTCGATCCGACCGACGCGATCGCACCGACGTTCCACGCGTACGCGCTGCTGACCGCCAACCAGTTCGCGGCGGCGCTCGCGGCGGCTGACGCGGCGATCGCGCTGGACCCCCGCTACGAGGAGCCGCGCATCGCACGCGGGGTCGCCCTGATCGGGCTGACCCGCACCGTCGAAGGGGTCGCCGATCTCAAGCGAGGCCTGCGCCTTTTGGCCGACCCGGTGCGCGCCCAGCAGATCATCACGTCGAGCCTCGAGCCCAACACTCCCTAGTGCTCTGTCTCACAAATCCCTTGACGATATGGCGAGTGAAAAACCCGCCGGACAAGGACGCAGCCTGCGCCCCATACTTGTCAGTATGGGGCGCAGGCGAGGACACAGCCCCCGAGGCGACTGCTCCCCCACCAGCGGACCGAATCCGGCGGAGTTTTGCAGCCGCCAGATCGCAAGGGTATTTGTGAGACAGAGCACTAGCGCGAGACCGGTGGGCCGATCTCCTCGGTCATGTCGGTCGGTTGGGTGCGACGCCGCCTGGGGGGCGGGCGTCGATCCCGCGGGCCCCCGCCGAGGAACAGGACCGACGTGATTCCGATCGCCAGGCCGACCCAGAACCACCACTTGCCGATCCAGCTCTCCAGCACGAGCCACAGGAGCAGCACGCCGACGAACCCGACGAGCGCCATCAGGCGTTGCCGGACAGGCGCGAGATGCACGACCCAGGGACCGGCGATCGCGACGAACAGGAGCAGAAGCGACTGGAGCATTGGTCGAAGCGTACCGGTGAACGTCGGCTGACGCACGGGTAGCCTGGTCGGACGTGCGCGCCGTCGGGGTCCATCTCATGCAGTCGGTCGACCTGGTCGATACGCGACGGCCCTCGATGGTCGTCGAACTCGACGCGGATGGTGCCCTCACGCGAGTCGAGGCGGCGTCGCAGACGGCCGAGATCGTCTCGGCGGTGGGCCCCGACCCGGCGGTCGTCGTCGCCGACGCACCGCTCGCGGTTGCCAACGACAGCGGCCAGCGCGCCGTCGAGCGCATCCTCGCATGGTGTGACGTGCCGGCATTTCCCGTGTCCCGCGTTCGGCTCGAAAACGTTCACGGCGGCCTCCGCGGAGTCGAGCTTGCGCAGGCCCTTCCGCCCACGGTCGCTGCCGTCGAGACGCATCCGGACCTGGCCCTCCGCCTCCTGATGTGGGAGGACGCCGGGGGTGGTGTGCCGATCGATCTCGGCGACTACCGGGAGAGGTGGCTCGGGATCCGCGCGCCCACCTATCGGCCGAAGGGACCGGGCAGGGCGACACCGGCGGGAATCGCGGCGGTCACGGCACTCCTCGCCCGGCACGTCGACCTGTGCGGCTGGACACCCACCGCGTCCGACGACGACTGGGGGCCGATCCGCGATGCCGCGATCCTCGACGCGATCGTCTGCGCGTACGTCGCCCACCGCAGCATCCATATGCCGGAGGCTGCGCTCACCATCGGCACACCGTCCCGGGGGCAGATGCTGGTCCCCGTCGACGTCAACCTGCGTGCCCGGCTCGAAGCCACCGTTGCCCGCCTTACTACCGAGGGGACTCGCGGGGTTCAGTGACGAACCGCGCAAAGCGATACCGGTTGCGCGCCGGAGCGGATCCGCATGAGCAGCGCCATCCGACGCCCCTTCGGGACGTTCTCGTCCGACCGGCCAGCCTTCCGGGGGGCGCTGGCCGGCATCGGAACGGGCTCCAGGCGCGCCATCTGGGATCTGAGTTCCCCGAGGCAACCAATTGGCCGTTCGCCCACGGCCAATTGACCAACTCCACCCTCGATTGACCGGTCACGAGCGTGAAGTTCGGCACGCGTTGAATCGCCGGAGGTCGTGGACGTCGCAGATCCTCCGTCGGTTCGATGCTCAGATCGCCGAGCGGGCCTGTGTCGCGGTGCGGTTGCGACTACGGCCAGCGCTCCCTCGAGAGTTCGCGGGACGTCGTCGCCAGGCCCGCGGGCCGGCCATGGATGGCAGCGCGGGGACCTGGAGATGATCGGTGGAAGGTCAGGAACTGGTGCGGTGTGGGCCGTGGCCCTGGCCGATCAGACGTTGTCGGCGCTGGTCGGCGGGATGATTCGGAAGCCCCGGTGCTCCTCGGGCGCGTCGAGGAGTTCGGCTCGGAGGTCGTCGTGTGAGGCGTAGGCGCGATCCCGGATGACGCGGGCGATCACCGGGATGATGGTCTCGGCGCGTGCGAACGGAAACGGGTCGCAGATCGCGGTGTGCGGGTCGACCGGCCGCAAATGGAGATCGATGCCCGGGTCGGTCGGATCGCGTGGGACGGATGGCAACCGGCCGTCGCGGCCTTGCGGGAGGCCCCGCCAGGTCAGGTACAGGCTGAGACGGTCCCACGCCTGGAGCAGCCGGTACGCGGCCCACGCCCACTCGCGTCGCTCGGGTCCGTCGCCGAGCACCGCCCACAACCGCTCCTGACGGGCGAGTTGCGCGCGGACGAACTCTTGGGCCACCCGCGGCAGCGCATCCAGATCCCCGGCAGGACCGTCCAAGCCCATGCGGGAGCGGTACAGACCGAGTCCGTGCATGCTGACGAGGAGCCCGACCGCCGGTCCGTGCTCCTCAGCTTTCGTGATGCCCGCCTCGTACAACTGGACGTGCTCTTCCCGCGCCAGGTGGGGGAAGTCCATCGGACGCCCGTCGGCATCGATCTGCGGCATGGCCTCCCAGGCGCGCCACCCCTCGTCATGCACCGCCGCGGCGACCTCCACCGGCCCCCACGGCTCGAGACGCGCGAACTCCTCGTTGCCCCATGCACCGGCCGCGAGCCGGCACTGCTCCTGGTGGTCGACCTGAAGGACGACGCACAGACCGCGCGATTCACGTGCGACGATCACGCCGTGACGCTACCACCCACCTTGGTGGCCCCCGCCGGCACTGGCAACATCGGTCGGACGTGACCGACATCGGCGACACCCTCCGTGCGGCGCGCGTGCAACGCGGCGAAGAACTCGCCACGTGCGCGACCGCCACCGGTATCGGCAAGGTGTTCCTGGCTGCCCTGGAGGACGGGCGCCTCGACAGCCTGCCACCGACCGCGCACGCGCCATACCTGATCGCGCGATACGCGACGCACCTGGGTCTTGACGCACGGCGACTCGCCGATGTGGCCGGCGCGTCCGTATCGGACGACCCCGATGCCGACACCCAACCGATCCCGATCGTCCGCGGACCGGTACGACGCGACACGACGCTCGCGTGGGTCGGAGCCGGTGCGGTGATCGGCATCGGAGCGCTGATCCTGCTGGGAGGCGGCCTCGGCTCGAACACGAGCCGGCCCCAGGCGGATGCCACCGAGACCACCCAGGCCACACCACGGCAACGTCCGGCCACGAGCGCCCCTCGAACGCCAACGCCCTCGCCCCCGTCCGTCATCCGCCCGACCCCGCCGAGCACGGCGGCGATCGAGCTGAAACTCGGCGCACGTGCAGGCAAGACCGTGTGGGTGGAGGTGCGTCGCGGCGATGTCGGCGGCGAGCAGGTGTTCGCGGGAATCGTGGGTGGTGGCGTGACCCGGTTGATCCGCTCGGCCACGCCGTTGTGGCTGGGCGTCGCCTGGGCGCCGAACGTCGCGCTGACGCTGAACGGCGAGGTCCTGGACGCCGAGGGCGCCACCGAGAGCTACCGCGTCACCGCCCGCGGGCTGACGAAGCTCGGCTCGTCGTGACATGCACTTGCTTGGTAGCTGCCGCATCACGCGAACATCGCAGGTCCGACGCCGGGCAGTACGGCCGCGGGCGCCGCTATCCTCTTCGAGGCCTGTAGGAGAGCGAGGGAGTCGTGGTGTCCGAACGGGATGTCAGGTACGTGTTTGTCACCGGTGGCGTGGTCTCCGGTCTTGGCAAGGGAATCACCGCCGCCTCGCTGGGCACGCTGCTGAAGGCACGGGGCGTGCGCGTGTCGATGCAAAAATGCGACCCTTACCTCAACGTCGACCCGGGCACGATGAGCCCCTACCAGCACGGCGAGGTGTTCGTCACCGAGGACGGCGCCGAGACCGACCTGGACCTCGGCCACTACGAGCGGTTCATCGACGAGAACCTGACGCGGGCGTCCAACGTCACGACCGGCGCGATCTACGACTCGGTCATCAAGAAGGAGCGCCGCGGCGACTACCTGGGCGCCACGGTTCAGGTCATCCCCCACATCACCAACGCGATCAAGGACCGCATCCGCCAGGCAGCGGCGGCCTCGGCCGCAGACGTGGTGCTGGTCGAGGTCGGCGGCACCGTCGGCGACATCGAGTCCCAGCCGTTCCTCGAGGCCATCCGCCAGATGCGCAGCGAGATGGGCCGCGGGCGGGTCATCTTCGTCCACGTCACGCTCGTGCCGTTCCTCGACTCGGTGGGTGAGCTCAAGACCAAGACCACGCAGCACTCGGTGCAGGAGCTGCGGCGCATCGGGATCGAGCCGGACGTGTTGGTGCTGCGCTCCGACCGTGAGCTCACCGCCGGCATCAAGGAGAAGATCGCGCTCTACGGCGGCATCCCCCACAACGCGGTCATCTCGGCCGTGGACGCCCCCGACATCTACATGGTCCCGCTGATGATGGAGCAGGAGGGCCTGGACCGCGTCGTGCTCGATCTGCTCAGCCTCGACGCCGCCGCCGCCGACCTCGGCGAGTGGCGCGAGTTCGTTCGTCACATCGAAGGGTGCGAGGGCACCGTGCGGATCGCGCTCGTCGGCAAGTACGTGCAGCTGCACGACGCGTACCTGTCGGTGGCCGAAGCCCTCCGCCACTCGGCGATCCACCACGGCGTCAACCTGGAGATCGACTGGATCGACGCCGAGGACCCGGACCTCGACGACAAGCTCTCCCGGGCCGACGGCATCCTGGTGCCGGGCGGGTTCGGCAGCCGCGGCATCGAGGGCAAGATCGAGGCGGTGCGCTACGCCCGTGAGCATGACGTGCCGTTCCTCGGCGTTTGCCTGGGCATGCAGGTCGCGATCATCGAGTACGCGCGACACGTCGCCGGCATGGACGGCGCCAACTCCACGGAGTTCGACCCCGAGACCCCCTACCCGGTCATCGACCTGCTGCCCGAACAGCAGGGCATCGAGGACCGCGGTGGCACCATGCGGCTGGGCGCCGACCCGGTGTCGCTCGTCGACGGCACACGTGGCCGCGAATGCTACGAGGAGCAGCCGGTCATCTACGAGCGCCACCGCCACCGATACGAGGTCAACCCCATGTTGCGGACCCGCCTCGAGGACAAGGGCCTCGTCGTCTGCGGAAAGTCGCCCAACGGGCGGCTCGTCGAGATGATCGAGATTCCCGGCCTTCGCTGGTTCTGCGCGTCGCAGTTCCACCCGGAGTTCAAGAGCCGCCCGACCAGCCCGGCGCCGCTCTTCCGTGACTTCGTCGGCGCAGCCGTCGGGGCCCGGCTCCACGCCTAGTGGTCTCCGCCGGAAGTACGTCGATGAATCGCCGAGCGAAAATCGAGCGAGGCAAGGACGCAGGGAGCCTGCATATCTGGGCTATATTCGGGCGACCGAGGACGCCGCATCGCGACGATTTGCAGCCGGCGATTCGCGATCGAACTTCCGGCGGGGACCACTGGTGAGCCCGGACCAGATCGCCGAGCTCCCCCCGGTCGCCCAGCTCTTCGTGCGACTGTGCGAGATCCCCTCGCCGTCGCGGCATGAACAAGCGATCGCCGATTTCGTTCGGGACGAGCTCGTCGCGATGGGCGCGAGCCTGACCGAGGACGGCGCGGCGACGGAGATCCCGGCCGGCTGCGGCAACATCGTCGCGCGGTTTCCCGCAACCGTCGAAGGCGGCACCCCGATCGCGCTCTGCGCGCACCTCGACACCGTGCCCAACAGCGGCCCCATCGAGGTCAAGCTCGTCGACGGGTTCCTGACCAACCACCGCGCTGACATCCTGGGCGGTGACAACAAGTCCGCCGTGGCCGCGGTCATCGAGGCGATGCGCCGGATCGTGAACGACCAGAGACCCCACGCCGGGGTCGACGTGATCCTGACCCCGTGCGAGGAGATCGGCCTGCAGGGCTCCGCACGGTTTGATCCGTCCTCGACGCAGGCCGCGATGGTGTTCGTGTTCGACCACACCGGCCCGATCGGCGGCATCGTCTCCGCGGCGCCATCGCTTCGCAAGATCGACGCGACGTTCGTCGGGCGCACCGCCCACGCCGGCATCGTCCCCGAGCAGGGCCGCAGCGCGATCGAAGCCGCCGCACGAGCCGTCTCGCGCATGCCCCTGGGGCGGATCGACCCGGTCACCACCGCCAACGTCGGCACCATTCACGGCGGCACCGCGACAAACGTCGTTGCGGAACGCTGCACGCTCACCGCCGAGGCCCGCAGCCTGGACGAGAAGGTCCTGGCCCAACAGGTCATGGCGATGCTGGACGCCCTGACCTGGGCGGCCACCGAGGCCGAGGTCGACCTGGAATCGCGGGTCGTCAACGAGTTCACCGGCTACAGGTTGAGTGACCGCGATCCCCAGGTGCGCCTGGCCCGCCAGGCCCTGCAGGCCTGCGGTCACGAGGTATCGCTCGTCGAGACCGGCGGCGGCTCCGACACCAACGCGTTCCTTCGCAACGGGGTGGCGTCGGTCAACCTGTGCAACGACATGATCGACGTCCACACACCCGACGAGCGCATCGCCATGGAGAGCCTGGAGCGCACCGTGGACGTGGCCCTCGCGCTCGTCGAGGTTGCCCGCACGTTCTCCTAGTGCTCCGACAGGCCCCAGGTATGACGCAGCCCATCCGCCTGTGCTTCGTCTGCCTCGGCAACATCTGTCGGTCGCCGACGGCGGCTGCGGTGATGGCCTACCTTGTCGAGCAGGCGGGGCTCGGAGATGACTTCGTCATCGAAAGCGCCGGCACCGGAGGCTGGCACGTCGGTGACCGGGCGGACCCGCGGGCCCGGGCCGAAGCCCACAGGCGTGGGGTGCCGATGCGTCACTTCGCGCAGAAGTTCACGGCTCGGGACTTCGCCCGGTTTGATCTGGTCCTGGCGATGGACCGGGAGAACCGTGACGATCTGCTCGCGATGGTCCCCGACGACGAAGCCGCCGGCAAGGTACGGCTGCTTCGAAGCTACGACCCCACGGCCCCGCCGGATGCCGAGGTTCCCGATCCGTACTACGGTGGGCCCGACGGCTTCGCCCAGGTGTTCGACATGGTCGAACGCGCATGCCGGGGGATCTTGGGGCTCGTGAAGGATGAATGATGTGTCGAGATGGCGAGCGGGCGCCGCCAGATCGTCGCAGTACTATCTTTGCGGGCCCTCGACAACGCTTCGCCGGTGACGCCCGACCTGCGCGATGCCGTATCCGCCGCCGTCGGACAGCCGGTGCAGGAGGCCCGGGAAATCACCGGCGGCGACATCAACCGGGCGTTTCACATGCGGCTCGTATCCAGCACGGAGGTCTTCGTCAAGCACCGTCACGACGCGGCCCCCGGGGCATACGCGGCCGAGGCCCATGGCCTTGGGTGGCTCGCTGCCGCCGGAGCGCTCCGCGTCCCCGCGGTCATTGCCGTGCGCGACGAGGCCCCGCGGCTGCTCGTCCTGGAATGGATCGAGCGTGGGTCGCCGTCTGCGACGCACGACGACGCGCTGGGCCAGGGCCTGGCACATTTGCACCGTGCGGGCGCCCCGTGGTTCGGGCTCGACCGCCCCAACCTGTTGGCCACGCTCCCACAATCCAACGAGCCCGCGGAGACCTGGGCGGAGTTCTGGGCGTCCCGCCGTCTCGAGCCGCTTGTCCACCGTGCAATGGACGCCGGGCTCCTCGCCCGGGGAACATTGCCGCGTTGGGAGCGTTTGCTTGGCCGGATGCCCGACCTGTGCGGCCCGCCCGAGCCACCGTCACGACTGCACGGTGACCTGTGGGGCGGCAACGCCATCGTGGATGAGGCTGGTGCGCCGGTGCTGATCGACCCGGCCGTCTACGGTGGCCACCGAGAGGTCGATCTGGCGATGATGCGCCTGTTCGGGGGTTTCTCGGAGCGCGTGTTCAGCGCCTACGACGAGGTGTCTTCCCTCGCCCACGGCTCTCACGACCGCGTGGCGCTCTACCAGCTGGTGCCACTGCTGGTCCACTTGATCCTGTTCGGCGCCGGATACCGATCGGCCGTCGAGCAGGCCCTGGCGCGTTACGTCTAGTGCTCTGTCTCACAAATCCCTTGACGATATGGCGAGTGAAAAACCCGCCGGACAAGGACGCAGCCTGCGCCCCATACTTGTCAGTATGGGCGCAGGCGAGGACACAGCCCCCGAGGCGACTGCTCCCCCACCAGCGCACCGAATCCGGCGGAGTTTTGCAGCCGCCAGATCGCAAGGGTATTTGTGAGCCAGAGCACTAGACCCAGAGTGCTCACGCCCGCGAGAATCGCCACCTTGCCCGGCTGCAAACCGTCGCCGGGCTTTGTCCTCGGTCCCACCGTTATGCTCTTCGATAGCGGCGGGACACTGCGTCCTCGCCTGGCTCGGTTTTCGCTCGGGAAACGCCGGCGAACGTACGAGCGCGAGCACTAAGCCAAGACCGCCAGGAGCCGCCTGCATGCTGTACGACGACGACGCCGACCTCCGCAACCTGGAGGGCAAGACCGTGTCCATCATCGGATACGGCAGCCAGGGCCACGCCCATGCGCTCAACCTCCGCGACTCGGGCGTCAACGTCATCGTGGGTCTGCGACCCGATTCGGCCTCGGTCGCCAAGGCGCGTGAACAGGAGCTGACGGTCCTGCCGCCAGACGAGGCGGCGGCCAAGGGCGACATCGTGATGATCCTCGTCCCCGACGAGCTCCAGGGCGACCTGTTCCGTGACGAGATCGCGCCCGGTCTGGTTCCGGGCAACGCGATCATGTTCGCCCACGGGTTCTCGATCCACTTCGGCCAGGTCGACGTGCCGGCAGGCGTGGACTGCTTCATGGTCGCCCCCAAGGGGCCGGGGCATCTGGTGCGCCGTCAGTTCGAGGAGGGCAAGGGCGTCCCCGGCCTCGTCGCCATCGCCCAGGATGCGAGCGGCAACGCCCGCGACCTGGCGCTCGCGTACGCCAAGGGCATCGGGTGCGCTCGCGCCGGCGTCATCGAGACGACGTTCGCCGAGGAGGCCGAAACCGACCTGTTCGGCGAGCAGGTCGTGTTGTGCGGGGGGCTCACGGAACTGGTCCGCGCCGGTTACGAGACGCTCGTCGAGGCCGGCTACAACCCCGAGATGGCGTACTTCGAGTGCCTTCACGAGCTCAAGCTGATCGTCGACCTGATGTACGAGAAGGGCATCAGCGGCATGCGCTACTCCATCTCCAACACCGCCGAGTACGGCGACATCACGCGCGGCCCGCGGATCATCACCGACGAGACGCGCGCGGAGATGAAGAAGATCCTCAAGGAGATCCAGACCGGCGCGTTCGCATCGGAGTGGCTCTCCGAGAACAAGGTCGGCAAGCCGCGCTTCAACGCGATCGGCAAGCGTCAGGCCAACCACGAGATCGAAGAGGTCGGCAAGCGCCTGCGGGGGATGATGAGTTGGATCAAGCAGGACTTCTAAGCCGCGTCGGACTCTCCGCGCTCGCCGCCGCGCTCACGCTCGCTGTCGCCGGGTGTGGCGGCGATTCGGCGACGCCCACGACCACTGGTGGCGCAACGCCGCAGCAACCTGACTTCACCGACGATCGTTCCGGCTTGGTCAAGCCCGAGCCGGCGCGCGACCGGCCGAACCGCTCGCCACGCGGCCCGAGCGTCACCTACAACGACCCGCCCCCTCCGATCTCCGCCGAGGTCAAGGCGGCCGCGGAGACCGCCAAATGCACGGTGACCTCGTTTCCGAGCGAGGTCGATCCGCAGAGCCACATCTCGGGGGAGGCAGCCGCGGCGTTCTCGATCCCGCCGCTCTCCGGGGCCCACAACGAGGGCTGGGCCGACTGGGGCGTGTACAACAAGCCCATCCCGTACAAGCATCAGATCCACAACCTCGAGCACGGCGGCGTGATCATCCACTACGGCACGGAGGTCCCGGTCGAGGGGGTCAACGCGCTCCGGGAGCTGTGGGCGAAGTCGCCGGCCTACTTGGTGATCGTGCCCGACACGAGCCCGCAATTTCCGAAGGACGCGGTCGTCGCCGGGAGCTGGCAGCGGTGGGTGGTCTGTAAACCGTTCGCCCCCGCGCAGGTCAGCGCGATCGAGCGGTTTGTCACCGCATACCGTGGTCGTGGTCCGGAATCCGCGGCCGCACTCAACGGAAGCAGGCCTGACAACGTGGCCGAACCGGAGATCCCGGACACGGGCGCGGCGGGCTAGGGGAGTGGTCAACGGCCCTCAGTCCGGGCAGCTCGCCCGGGCCGACCTGCGCGTGCTCGTCTGCGAGAAGCTCGCCGACGCCGGAATCGACTACCTGCGCCAGCACGTGTCGGTCGATGACGGCACCGCCTGGTCCACGGAGGATCTCGCCGACAGAATCGACGCGTACGACGGCATCGTCGTGCGCAGCGCGACAAAGGTCACATCCGACCTGATCGAACGCGGCAGCCGCCTCAAGGTGATCGGCCGGGCCGGCACCGGGGTGGACAACGTCGATGTCGCGGCGGCCACGCGGCGGGGGATCGTGGTGTGCAACGCGCCCGAGTCCAACTCGCTGTCGGCCGCCGAGCACACGATCGCGCTGATCCTGGCGCAGGCCCGCAACGTGGCTCAGGCGCACGGCCGCCTGGTCGAGGGCGCGTGGGAGCGGTCCAAGTTCGGCGGGATCGAGGTGACCGGCAAGACCCTCGGCGTCGTGGGCCTGGGGCGCATCGGCCGCCTTGTATCCGAGCGTGCGAAGGGCCTTCGCATGAACGTCATCGCCTACGACCCGTTCATCGCCGAGGGCCGCTACAAGGAGCTCGGCATCGAGCGGATCGCCGAACTCGACGACCTGTATGCCCGGAGCGACTTCATCACGCTGCATATGCCCGCGACACCCGAGACCCGGGGCATGATCGACGCGGCCGCGCTCGCCAAGATGAAGCCCGGCGCGCGTGTCATCAACGTCGCCCGTGGTGACCTGGTCGACGCCGCCGCGTTGGCCGAGGCGGTCATCAGTGGCCATTTGGCCGGCGCCGCCGTGGACGTGTTCCCCAAGGAGCCCGCCACCGAGAGCCCGCTGTTCGGCGTGCCCGGCATCGTCGTCACTCCGCACCTGGGCGCATCGACCGTCGAGGCCCAGGATCGAGCGGGCGTGGACGTCGCCGAGCAGGTCGTGGCCGCGCTCACCGGAGGCGTCGTGACGACCGCCGTCAACATCCCGTCCGTCAGCGCGGAGGGGATGGAGGCGATGCGTCCCTTCATCCCGCTCGCCCGCCAGTTGGGGAAGCTGCAATGCGCGCTGACCGGGGGCCAGGTGTCACCGCTCGAGATCGTCATCGAGGGTGGCCTCGCCGATCACGGTACGCGCCTGCTGACGGCCGCGACGCTCACCGGAATCCTCGCCGGGCACACGGCCGAGCCGGCCAACCTCGTCAACGCGCCGCATCTGGCCGACGAGCGTGGTATCAAGCTCATCGAGGCCACCACACGCCAGGAGCGCGACTACACCAACCGCATCACACTGCGCACCGGCGTCGTGAGCGTCTCGGGTACGACGATCGGCACCACGTCTCGCACCCGCCTGGTGTCGGCGTTCGACCAGGACATCGAGATCGAGCTCGCGCCCCACATCGGGATCTTCCGGTACCTCGACGTGCCCGGCATGATCGGCCGCGTCGGCTCGATCCTGGGCGGCGCCGGCGTCAACATCGCCTCGATGGCCGTCTCCCGCAGCCGCGCGGAGGGCCTCGCGGTCATGGCCGTGACCGTCGACTCCCCCGTCCCCAAGGACGTCGCCGACCAGATCGCCGCCATCGACGGCTTCGAGCAGGTCTGGTTCGTCCAGCTCGACCTGGAGTAGCCGCCGCCGGGCGCCTGGGCACCGGCTAGGGCTTGGCCAAGAGAGCCAGTTGCGCGGGCGGAGCGCTCTCGCCACAGGCACGAATGTGTCAAGAACCGTTATCGGCAAAGGGTTTGCGGGTCGCGGTTGGACCCTTCCGTACACCCCGCGTAGGGTGGGGCCATGCGGCCGCCCAAGATCGTCATCCGCCTGACCGGACGCGTTCAGCGCGTCGTGTACCGAGCGACGGATGGGCGGCTGGGTGGTCGTGTGGGGAAGGCCGGGGTGCTGCTCTTGACGACGACGGGCCGTCGGAGCGGCAAGCGACGGACCGTACCGCTGCTCTACGTTCCGGATGGGGACGCGTTCGTCGTCGTCGCGTCGTTTGGGGGCCACGACGCGCACCCCGCGTGGTACCTCAACCTTCGCGCGAATCCGGCGGCGACGGTCCAGATGGGAAACCGGCTCACCAACGTTCACGCCGAAGCGCTTACCGGCGACGCCCGCGATCGTCTGTGGACGTCCCTTGTGGCCGTCTACCCGGGATACCAGAAGTACCGGACTCGGACGGACCGGCAGTTCCCGATCGTCGCGTTGCGTCCCGGGAGCAGACTTCCTCATGCTGTCATGGCCGGGGATAGCGTGATCCGCGACGATTTCGATGAGCCGCTTCCGCCGGATATCCGAGAACCTCTCGGCGCTTGATCACACCGTGGCCCGCGGTCTGTCGGCCGTGCTATTCTCCCGCCCGATGACGGCCGCCTGGAACATTGACGCTCCGCAGCGCGGCCTCGGCCTGCTTCTCGGCCTTTTCCTCCTTCCCCGTTAGGGGAAGCGACTGGACACCCACGCGCCTGGTGCGCACGTGACGCCTCGAAGCCGACTGGGGAGGAAACCGCTGTGAGCAGTGAGACCGAAACACACGAAGTACGAGATCCGGACAAGCGCGTCCGGTTCTTTGACACGAGCCTTCGCGATGGCGAGCAGGCGCCTGGCATCCACCTGAACCAGCGCGAGAAGGTCGAGATCGCGCACCAGCTCGCGCGCCTCGGCATCGACGTGATCGAGGCCGGGTTCCCGATCTCGTCACCCGGCGACTTCGAGGGTGTGCAGGCCATCGCCCGCGAGGTCGAGGGGCCGATCATCGCCGGGCTCGCCCGGTCGCAGGACAGGGACATCACCACGTGCTGGGACGCGGTCAAGGATGCCGCCAACCCGCGAATCCACACGTTCATCGCAACCAGCGACATCCACCTCAAGTGGAAGCTGCGCATGGACCGCGCCCAGGTGTTGGCGGCGGCGACCGACGCCGTGCGTCTGGCCCGCTCGCTCTGCGAGGACGTGGAGTTCTCGTGCGAGGACGCCACCCGCTCGGACGTCGCCTACGTGGCCGAGGTCGTTGCGTCGGCGATCAACGAGGGCGCGACGACGATCAACATCCCTGACACCGTCGGCTACACGATGCCGAACGAGTTCCAGAAGTACCTGCTGGAGCTCTACGAGCGCTGCCCGAGCCTGGCCGATGTGACCCTCTCCGTCCATTGTCACAACGACCTGGGCCTCGCCGTCGCCAACTCGCTGGCCGGGATGCACGTCGGCGCCCGTCAGGTCGAGGGGTGCGTCAACGGCATCGGCGAGCGCGCGGGCAATGCCTCGGTCGAGGAGCTCGCGATGATCCTGCGCACCCGCGCCGACGACGTGGGTGGCCTGTGGTGTGAGATCAACACCGAGGAGATCACGCGCTCCAGCCGCCTGATCAGCCGCATGACCGGCTACGTGATCCAGCCCAACAAGGCCGTCGTCGGCCGCAACGCGTTCGCGCACGAGGCGGGCATCCACCAGCACGGGATGCTGGCCAACCCGCTGACCTACGAGATCATGGACGCCAAGAGCGTCGGCCTGGCGCGCAGCGAGCTGGTCCTGGGCAAGCACTCCGGTCGCCATGCGCTGCAGCACGCGCTCGAGGAGTTGGGCTACGCGCTCGACCGCGAGGCGATGGCCGCTGTGTTCGCACGGTTCAAGGACGTCGCCGACAAGAAGGGCGAGCTGTCGGCGCTCGATCTCGAAGCGTTGATGGGCGACGAGATGCGAGTCGAGGCGACCGGGGGCCATGTGCTCTCCGGATTCAGCTTGACCGCCGGCAGCGAGGACGAGCCGACGGCGCACGTCGTGATCGCAGGTCCCGATGGTGTTCAGGTCGAAGCCGACGCGTCCGGTGACGGGCCCGTCGATGCGCTGATGAAAGCCATCGACGCGGCCATGGGCAGCAGCGGCAAGCTGCTCGAATACTCGGTAGGCGCGGTTACCAGCGGCAAGGACGCACTCGGCGAGGCGCGGGTGGTCTGCGAGATCGACGGGCGGACCTACACTGGGCTCGGCGTCTCCACGGACGTGTTGGAGGCGAGCGCGATCGCGTACATCCGGGCGGTCAACGCCAGCCGCAAGGTCGAAGAGGGCGAACGAGTGAAGGAAGGCGTGTAGTGGGAGCAACGTTGTTCGAGAAGGTCTGGGATGCGCACCTGGTGCGTGAGGGTGACGGGTATGGCGCGCCGACGATCTACATCGACCTGCACCTGGTGCACGAGGTCACGTCGCCGCAGGCGTTCGACGGGCTCCGCCTCGCCGGGCGCGCGGTCCGCCGTCCCGACCGCACGCTCGCCACGGTCGACCACAACGTCCCGACGACCGGGCGTGACAAGCCGATCGAAGACCTCCTGTCGCGCCAACAGATCGAGACGTTGGAGCGAAACTGCGCCGAGTTCGGCGTGCCGCTCTTCTCGATCACGAGCAACCGCCAGGGCATCGTTCACGTCATCGGGCCCGAGCTCGGTGTCACGCAGCCGGGCATGACGATCGTCTGCGGCGACAGTCACACCGCGACGCACGGCGCGTTCGGCGCGCTGGCCGTCGGTATCGGTACGAGCGAGGTGGAGCATGTGTTGGCGACGCAGACGCTCTCGCAGACCAAGCCCAGGACAATGCGCGTCACGATCGACGGCACGCCGGGACTCGGCGTCGTCGCCAAGGACCTGATCCTCGGCACGATCGGCCAGATCGGCGTGTCGGGGGGCGTCGGCCACGTCATCGAGTTCGCCGGGTCGGCGATCCGGGCACTCACGATGGAAGGGCGCATGACCGTCTGCAACATGACGATCGAAGCCGGCGGTCGTGCGGGCATGATCGCGCCCGACGAGACGACGTTCGCCTACCTCGAAGGTCGCGCAGGCGCGCCAAAGGATTTCGCACGAGCCGTGGACGCCTGGCGGCAGCTTCCCAGCGACGAGGACGCCGTGTTCGACACCGAGATCGTCGTCGACGCCGTGTCACTCGCCCCGCAGGTCACGTGGGGCACGACGCCCGAGATGGTCGTCCCGGTCACCGGCCGCGTCCCCACGCCCGAGGAGTGGGGCGACGCCGAGAGCGCCCGTCGCGCGCTTGCCTACATGGGTCTGCAGGGCGGGGAGGCGATCCAGGACATCGCCATCGACACCGTGTTCCTGGGATCGTGCACCAACGGCAGGATCGAGGACCTGCGGGCTGCGGCAAAGGTGGTGCAGGGACGCACCGTCGCGGCGTCGGTCCGCGCGATGGTGGTGCCCGGGTCAATGCAGGTCAAGGCGCAGGCCGAGTCGGAGGGGCTCGACCGCGTCTTCACCGACGCGGGCTTCGAGTGGCGCGACGCGGGCTGTTCGATGTGCCTCGGCATGAACCCGGACATCCTGTCGCCGGGCGAGCGCTGCGCCTCGACATCCAACCGCAACTTCGAAGGCCGCCAGGGCAAGGACGGGCGCACGCACCTGGTCAGCCCGCAGATGGCGGCGGCCGCCGCGATCGCCGGGCACCTGGTCGATGTGCGGTCAATGGACGTCGAGCTGGCAGGGGTCGGAGCATGAGGAACTTCACCGTTGTCACCGGAGCGATCGCGCCGCTCGACCGTGCGGACGTCGACACCGACCAGATCATCCCCAAGCAGTTCCTCAAGCGCATCGAGCGGACGGGCTTCGGCGAGTTCCTGTTCTTCGACTGGCGCAACGAGCCGGGGTTCCCGCTCGAGCTCCCGGTCTACCGGGACGCGCCCATCCTCGTGACCGGCCGCAACTTCGGTTGTGGCTCATCGCGTGAGCACGCGCCGTGGGCCCTCGAGGACTTCGGCTACCGCGCGATCATCGCGCCGTCGTTCGCCGACATCTTCCGTTCCAACTGCACCAAGATCGGCCTGCTGCCCGTCGTGCTGCCCGATGCCGAGGTGCAGGCGCTGCTCGGCCGAGCGACCTCAGAGCCCGGAGTGACGGTGACCGTGGACCTGGAGCGCGAGATGGTCGTCACGCCGGACGAGCGTGAGGTGGCGTTCACGATCGACCCCGCGACGCGCTACCGGCTGCTCAACGGCCTCGACGACATCGGCCTGACGCTGAGCCACGAGGCCGACATCACCCGCTACGAGGCCGAGCGCGAGCGCGAAGGGCCGGCCACGACCGCGCTTCGCTGATCCATGGACGCGGTCTTCTTCGCCACACCCGACGCATTCCGGGCGTGGCCGGTGGCCAACCACGATATGGCTGACGAGCTCCTGGTCGGGTTCTACAAGAAGGGCACCGGGTACCCGAGCATCACGTGGCCGGAGTCAGTTGATCAGGCGCTGTGCGTCGGGTGGATCGACGGCATCCGGCGTAGGATCGACGATGAGCGCTACAGCATCCGGTTCACGTCGCGTCGCGCGCGCAGCATCTGGAGCGCCGTCAGCAGCCAAGGCCGACCTATCCCACGCGATCTACGAGCGCATCGTGGTCGCGGGCTCGTCCTTCGTGGCGGCGCCGCTCACCCGGCGGCCGAAGCGCACGGCCTCGCGCTGCCAGATGCGGCTATGGCGCGCCCGACAGGTGGGTGGGCGCGCGAAAACAACCTACACCCTGCCCATCGAGGGTCGCGATGAGTAGGGCGCGGCGGCCAAGCGCCTGGCATGAGAGCGCCTACTCCGGCCGGTCGGGGCTCTAAGGTCGCGGGTCGGGCAGCCGCTGCACCGAGCACGCCCGCCAGTCGAACCGCAGCCGGCTCCACATCCGGACATTTCGAGGGCGCGTCCGGTACCGTTCCGCTACGATATCCGGCCTTGAGGTGGCCGGCACACGGAGGGCCGGGCATGGGGGCAGTCACCTGAGCGACACCGGAGCCGGGACGACCACGGCCGTGCGGCGCGGCGTGCGGGCCACCCAGCCGCAGGGGGTCACGTTCGTCGAGCTGTTCTTCGACCTGGTCTTCGTCTTCGCGGTCACCCAGATCACCGCAGCGACAGCGGCAGATCTGACGCCATCCGGAGTGCTCCGGGCGGTCCTCGTAGGCTGGCTCGTCTGGTGGGCGTGGACCCAGTTCACCTGGACGCTCAACCCGGCGGACACCACCCACCAATGGGTCCGCGTCCTCACGCTGGTCGCGACCGCAGCCGCGTTCATCATGGCTGCCTCGGTGCCGCGAGCCTTCACCGACGAGGCGATCTGGTTCGCACTGCCCTACCTTTCGGTCCGGCTGCTCGGCCTCGGACTCCAGGTGCGCGTCGAGATGGAGCGCAAGGGCGCCGACCACGCCGCCGTCTACCGCTGGGCCAGCGCCTCGCTCGTCGGTCTTGCGCTCGTCCTGGCCGGGGCGCTCGTTGACCCGGAGCTTCGCAGCATCGTCTGGCTCGCCGCTATCGGCGCCGACTTCGCTGCCGCCACCATTGCCGGGCGAGCGACGACCTGGGACCTCGATCCCGCCCACCTCAGCGAGCGGCACGGGCTCTTCGTGATCATCGCGCTTGGCGAGTCCCTGATCGTGGCCGGGACGGCCATCGCCGACGCCGAGCTCGACCCGGGCCTCGTGATGGCGGTCGGCGCGTCGATCGTGGTGGCCTGCCTGCTTTGGTGGACGTACTTCGGCTGGCTGGAAGAGGCGCTGGCGCATCGCTTCGCCGCGGCCGACCCGCACCGCTACGGACCGCTCGCGCGCGATGCGTTCAGCCTCGCCCATTTCCCGCTGATCGGCGCGATCGTCGGCTTCGCCGTGGCGGTGGAGGAAACGGTCGCGCACCCGGACGACCCGATGACCGGCCCGGTCCTCGCCGCGCTCGGCGTCGGGGTCGCCCTGTTCGTCGCCTCCTCGGCGCTCTCGCTGCGCATCCTGGGCGGCCCGGTCCTGGTCGCGCGGCTGGCTGCCCTCGTCGTGATGAGCGTCGCGCTCGGGGCGGCCGGGATGGCGGCACTCCCGCCGGCGGTGCCGCTCGGCATCGTCGCGGCGGCGCTGCTGACAATCGTGATCATCGAGTCGGCTAAGCCACCCGATCGCCTGCCCGCGACGGAGAGGTAACGTGTCGGGCGTAAGACCCGCGTTCCCCGGTCCGAATCCCGGTGCGGTTGACGCATCGCGCGACGGTGATTGGTTCCCCGCGGCGGCTGACCGGGCACGTCGTGGAGAACGCCAAGCGCCGTCCACGACGCATCGATCGCGACCTCGGACATCAGCTGCAGGCCGTCACGGATCTTGGCTATCAGGACCTGGCTGCTGAAGGGTCGAGCGTCACTCGAGACCGACATGGCCCGGAGCTTGGGAAGCCCGTCTCGCGATGGACCTCGTCTAGCGTGGCGGGCACGACAGGAGCAACTATCATCGACGAGCCGCGTCGGTAGGCTCTCCGACCGCCGGACGACGGCACCATGGGATTGGATGAGCACGCGATGACCGCACGACCATCCCCCGAGCAGGTGACCGCCACGACCGCCGAACGACGGTTGGTCAGTGCGCTATTCGCCGACGTCGTCGGTTCGACTGCCCTGGCCGATCGAATGGACTCCGAGGATTGGAGCGCGGCGATCCGTCGGGTCCTCGCCCTTATGACGACGCCCCTCGAGCGCTATGGCGGGACCGTGAGGTGGCCGGTGCGCAACGTGCGGTGTCAGACACCCCGTGTTGCGGCAAACGGTGAGGGGTCAACGCACCTTCGGCGGGCCTCTTCAAGGGAAGCGATGGTGAGGTGGCCGGTGCGCAACGTGCGGTGTCAGACACCCTGTGTTGCGGCAAACGGTGAGTGGTCAACGCACGGTCGGCGGGCCCCTTCAAGGGAAGCGATGGTGAGCACGATGAAGCCGGCTCGGGTTGTCAGATCGCGCGCGTGGTGAGCGCGGAGCTCCGCTACGTGAGGCCCTGGCGGGCTTCGCGCACCAGCATGACCGCCTCGGGAAAGAGCACGCGGATGGCGTCGCGGACCTGCGTCGCCTGCGCCTCGGGCGCCCCGGTCAAGTCGAGCCGTTGGATGCACGCGACCGTCATCTGCACCGCAAGGTTGATCGCGTTGTCGGCCCACGCGACCTTCTGGGCGCCCTGCATCTGCTCCATCATGTCCCGAAGCCCCTTCTGTAAATCGTCCGGGTCTCCGAACATCCCCCCGAACGGGAATCCGCCCTCGTCCATCGTCGCTCCTCGAATTGGTGTGGACGGAGCGTAGCGCCCATCGTGCGCCGGCTGCCTGCGCCGGCACGCGATAGCCTGCCCCGGCTCACGAATCGGGAGGATGGATGCGTACCGTCAAAGTGGTCGCCCTGCCCGGCGACGGAATCGGCCCAGAGGTCGTCGCCGAAGCCCGACGCCTCGTCGATGCCGTGGCAAGCGACCACGCGCTGGCCATCACCTGGGAGGACCACACGGTCGGGGGTGCCGCCATCGATGCATACGGCACGGCGCTTCCCGACGGGGTGCTCGAGGCCTGTCAGACGGCCGACGCGGTCCTTCTGGGTGCGGTGGGCGGGCCCAAGTGGGACACGACCGACCCGGACAAGCCCCGGCCGGAGCAGGCCCTGCTGGCGTTGCGAGCGGGTCTGGGCCTGTTCGCCAACCTGCGACCGGTGCGGCCGTTCCCGGCGCTCTATGACGCGAGCCCGCTCCGTCGCGAACGCATCGAAGGCACCGACCTGCTGGTCATCCGCGAACTGACAGGCGGCATCTACTTCGGCAAGCGCGGGCGCGAGGGCGACAGCGCCTACGACACCTGTCTCTATACGAAGGCCGAGGTTCGGCGTGTCGCCGAGTGGGGATTTCGCGCGGCCGCCGGTCGGCGCGGCAAGGTCACCTCGGTCGACAAGGCGAACGTCCTCGAAAGCTCACGGCTGTGGCGAGAGACGGTGTTGGAGGTCGCCGCCGACCACCCGCAGATCACACTGGACCACATGCTGGTCGACAACGCGGCGATGCAACTCGTGTCGCGGCCGAGCGACTTCGACGTCATCGTCACCGAGAACATGTTCGGCGACATCCTGAGCGACGAGGCGGCGATGATCACCGGCTCCATCGGCATGCTCCCGTCGGCGAGTCTCGGTGCGAGCGGTCCGGGCCTGTACGAACCGGTGCACGGATCGGCCCCGGACATCGCAGGGCAGGGCGTCGCGAACCCCATCGCGGCGTGCCTGTCGGCGGCGATGATGCTGCGCTATTCCCTCGATTGCGCCGCGGGAGCCGACCGGATCGACGCCGCCGTCGCGACGCTCCTTGACGCCGGGCACCGCACGCGGGACCTGGGCGGCGACCTGACCACGACCGCCGTCGGCGACCTGCTCCTGGACGAGGTGGCGAGGGTGGCGTGAAAGGCCCGACGGTGGCGCTTCGCCAGGTCCGGGTCGATGATGCGTCGGCGCTGGCGGAGCTGTACGAGGCGGAGAGGGAGTTCCTGGCGCCGTTCGAGCCCGAGCGCGACGCGACGTTCTTCACGCGATCCGGCCAGTCGCTGCTGCTCGAGCGCACGATCGCGTTGCGCGCAGCCGGGTTTACGGAGCGGTTCCTGATCTTCGCCGACGATGAGTTGGCCGGCGTGCTCGCGGTCAACAACATCGTCCGGGGCGTGTCCCAAAGCGCCACGATCGGCTACTTCGTCGCCCAGGGGCACAACGGCCGCGGCATCGCGACACACGCTGTCGGGCAGGTGAGCGACTGGGCGTTCCAGGTGGCCGGTCTGCATCGACTCGAAGCCGGCACACTGACTACGAACGTGGCCTCCCAACGCGTTTTGGAGCGCAACGGCTTCACCCTGATCGGTGTGGCACCCCGGTATCTGCGCATCGCAGGCGTGTGGCAGGATCACGTCCTGTTCCAGCTCCTCGCCGAGGACCATCGAGTCGCGGGGGGCTCCGCCGTCTGAACGTGGAGGTGGGCGTCGACCGCCCGCGAAGCTGTTTGAGTGCTCGAGCGGGTTTGCCGAGGGTCTCGGCCAGGCTATCGTTGCGGGATCGCTCTTTGGAAAGGTGTGCGGCGTGCAGGAATCCGAGAAAATCTGGCAGAACGGATCGCTGATCGACTGGGGTGAGGCCCGGGTGCATGTGCTCTCGCACGCGCTGCACTACGGAACCTCGGTATTCGAGGGGATTCGTGCCTACCAGACCGATCGCGGCCCGGCGGTGTTTCGCCTGGACGACCACTTGGCGCGTCTGGAACGGTCGGCGGCGATGTACTACATGCCGATTCCGTATGGGCGGGAGGAGCTTCGCACCGCCATCCACCAGACGATCGGCGTCAACGAGCTGGACTCGTGTTACATCCGGCCGCTGGTCTTCCGCGGGTACGGGACGATGGGGTTGTTCCCGCTGGACGCCCCCGTGGACGTTGCGATCGCCGTGTGGGAGTGGGGCGCATACCTCGGAGAGGATGGGCTCAAGAACGGTATCCGGGCCAAGATCGCGAGCTGGCGGCGCATCGGCAACAACACCGTTCCGGCGACGGCGAAGGCCGGCGGCCAGTACCTCAACTCGATTCTGGCCAAGATCGAGACCCAGAAGGCCGGCTACCAGGAGGCGATCCTGTTGAACGAGCATGGGTACGTCGCCGACGGCTCAGGCGAGAACATCTTCGTCGTCAGGGAGGGTGTGCTCATCACGCCTCCCGTCGGAGCATCCATTCTCGAAGGGATCACCCGCAACACGATCATCGATCTGGCACGCGAGGAGGGCTTCGAGGTCATCGAGCGCGACATCGCCCGGGCCGAGCTGTACTTCGCCGACGAGGTCTTCGTGACCGGGACCGCGGCCGAGGTGTGTCCGATCAACGAGATCGACGAGCATGTGATCGGCCCCCCCGGGCCAATCACCCGAAGACTGCAAGAACGGTTCTTCACGGTGACGCAGGGCAAGGACCCGCGCTCTGCGGAGTGGCTCGATTACGTCGAGGTTCCGGCGCGGGCGTCCCTTTGAGTCGCGTCGCGATCTATGACACCACCCTGCGCGACGGGCAGCAACGCGAGGGCATGAGCCTTACCGTGGGCGAGCAGCTGGCGATCGCAGTGCGGCTCGCCGAGTTCGGGGTCGACTACATCGAGGCGGGCTTCCCATCCTCCAATCCCAAGGAGCGCGAGCTGTTCAACGCGCTCGAGCGTGAGGATATCGCCAGGGCCAAGATTGCCGCGTTTGGCATGACCCGCCGGCGCGACACCACGGCCGACACCGACCCTGCCCTCCGGGACCTCGCAGCGTCGTTTGTCCCGGTCGCCACGATCGTGGGTAAGACCTGGGACCTGCACCTTCAGAAGGTGCTCAAGGTCGACCGGGCCGAGAACCTGGCGATCATCGAGGACTCCGTCGCATTCCTGGTCGGCCAGGGCAAGGAGGTCATCTACGACGCGGAGCACTTCTTCGACGCGTACCGCGCCCACCCCGCCTACGCACTCGACTGTCTCAAGGCGGCAGCGGCGGGTGGCGCGACCTGGGTCACCCCATGCGACACCAACGGCGGGACGCTCCCGACCCAGATGACGCAGATCGTGGCGGCCGTCCGGGCGGCACTGCCCGACGTGCAGCTGGGCATCCATACGCACAACGACGCCGAGTGCGGGGTCGCCAACTCGCTGGCCGCCGTCGACGAGGGTGCCCGCATGGTGCAGGGCACGATCAACGGCTACGGCGAGCGATGCGGCAACGCGAACCTGGTATCGATCATCCCGTCGCTTGCCCTCAAGATGGGGTACGAGGTGCTGGACCCCGGCAAGGTCGGCGAGATCACGGCGCTCAGCCACTACGTCGCCGAGACGGCCAACCTGCCGCCGGACCAGTGGGCGCCGTATGTCGGCCACAACGCGTTCGCCCACAAGGGCGGCATGCACACGTCGGCGATCCTGCATGACCCGGCCACCTATGAGCACCTGGATCCTGAGCAGGTGGGAAACGAGCGCCACGTGGCCGTCAGCGAGCTGTCGGGTCGTGGCACGATTCTGGCGAAGGCGCGAGAGTTCGGTGTCGAGATCGGCGGCGAGCAGATCGCACACATCCTGGAGCGTGTCAAGGACCTCGAGAGCGACGGCTACCACTTCGAAGTCGCTGACGGATCGTTCGAGCTGATGCTCGAGCGGGAGATCGGCACGTACGAGCCGCTCTTCGTGCTCGAGAGCTTCCGGGTCATCACGGAGAAGCGCACCGACGGGCGCGTCGAGACCGAGGCCACCATCAAGCTCTTCCACAACGGCGAACGCATCGTCGCGACGGCCGAAGGCAACGGTCCGGTCAACGCGATGGACCGTGCGCTGCGCTTGGCACTGGCCGGTCGGGTCCCCGAGCTGGACGCGATCGAGCTCGTCAACTTCAAGGTCCGGATCCTGGACGAGGCCAAGGGCACCTCGGCGATCACGCGCGTGCTCATCGACTCGGCCGATCACGACGACACCTGGGGCACGATCGGCGTCAGCGAGAACCTGATCGAGGCCTCGTGGCAGGCCCTCGTTGACAGCCTCGAGCACGGTGCGCGGCGCGCGGCCCGGGCACGGGCTCGTACCGCGTGATCGACGCAGCGCTCGACAAGATCCCGCTTGCCAAGCCGGTCATCGGTGACCGGGAGCTGGAGTTGGTGGGCCAGGTGTTGCGCTCGGGGCAGCTGTCGCTGGGCCCGATGCTGGCGCGGTTCGAACGTGACTGGGCCGAGCGGGCAGGCGTCGCCCACGCGGTCGCGTGCTCCAGCGGCACCGCCGGCTTGCACGCGTGCTTTCACGCACTCGGGCTGGGGCCGGGCGACGAGGTCATCGTGCCGTCGTTCTCGTTTGTCGCGTCGGCCAACGCGATCCTGTTCACCGGCGCCACGCCGGTGTTCGTCGAAGTCGATCCACAGACGTTCAACATGGACCCCGCGGCGGTCGAGGCGGCGATCACCCCGCGCACCAAGGCGATCGAGATCGTCGACATCTTCGGCTACCCGGCCGCGCTGCCCGATCTGGCGGACATCGCCGGCCGCCATGGCCTGGCGATCGTCGAGGACGCCTGCCAGGCGATCGGCGGCGACTACGACGGGCGGGCGTACGGCACGTTTGGGCATCCGACGGTGCTCGCGTTCTACGCGAACAAGCAGATGACGACCGCCGAAGGCGGCATCGTGCTGACCGACGACGACGACCTTGCTCGTCACCTGAAGAGCCTGGTCAACCAGGGACGCTCGGACGACGGCGCGTGGCTCGTGCACTCCCGGTTGGGATTCAACTACCGACTGTCGGACGTGCACGCGGCGATCGGCGTTGCGCAGCTCGAGCGGCTGGACGACATGCTCGCCGATCGTGCCCGGGTCGCCCGTTGGTATCAGTCACGGATCGCGGAGATCGACGGGGTCACGCCCATGTACGAGGGGCCGCAACGCCGTTCCTGGTTCGTCTACGCACCGCGCCTCGATGCCGACATCGACCGCAACGCCGTCATCGGCTCGCTCGAGGTCGAGGGTGTTCAGGCAAAGCCGTACCTTCCGTGCATCCACCTGCAGCCGTTCTACCAAGAGGTACACGGATATCGGCCGGGGCATCTCCCGGTCACCGAGGCCATCAGCGCGTCGACGATCGCCCTGCCGTTCTTCGCCGAGATGTCCGAAGAACAGGTCGAGCGCGTGTGCGCCACCGTCGCGGAGGCGATCGCCGCCCAGCGGGGTCGGCCGTGAGCGAGGTGCGCCTGTGGGGTGGGCGGTTCGAGGGCGGGCCGGCCGAGGCGTTCGAACGGCTCAACGAGTCGCTGTCGCTCGACCGTCGCCTGTGGCGTGAGGACATCGACGGCTCGCGGGCGCACGCCCGCATGCTCGGCGCATGCGGCATCCTCCCCCCGTCAGACGCCGCGGCGATCCTGGCGGGCCTCGACCACATCGCCACCGAAATGGGGTCGGGCGCGTTCGCGTTCGTGCCGAGCGACGAAGACATCCACACGGCTGTCGAGCGTCGGCTCACCGAGATCGCGGGCGATGCCGGAAGGCGGCTGCACACCGCGCGCAGCCGAAACGATCAGGTCGCGACGGACATGCTCCTGTGGATCCGACGTCACTGCCAGGCTCAGGTGCCCGCGCTGCGGGCCCTGGCCGAGACGCTGATCGACCAGGCCGAGCGCCACATCGACACGATCCTGCCCGGCTACACCCACCTGCAGCGCGCGCAGCCGGTGCGTCTGGCACACCACCTGCTGGCGTACGTGTGGATGGTGCGTCGTGATCGGACCCGGCTTTCGGCCGCGATCGATGCGACGGCCGAGTGCCCGCTGGGAAGCGGCGCGCTGTCGGGCGTGGGCTTCGCGGTTGACCGGGAGATGGTGGCCAAGGAGCTTGGGTTTGCGCGACCCAGCCCCAACAGCCTGGAGGCCGTCGCGAGTCGCGACGCCATTGGCGACTACCTGCACTTCGCCGCCCAGCTCGGCGTGCACTTGTCGCGGCTCGGCGCGGAGCTGGTGTTGTGGTCGACCGAGGAGTTCGGCTTCGTCGAGCTGCCCGACGCCTTCACGTCGGGCTCGTCGATGCTCCCGCAGAAGAAGAACCCCGACGCCGCCGAGTTGGCCCGAGCCAAGGCCCATCGACTCATCGGCGACCTGGCGGGCCTTCAGGGCGTCGTCGCGGGGCTCCCGCTCACGTATAACAAGGACCTGCAAGAGGACAAGAGCTTCGTGTTCGACGCCGCCGACACCATCGACCTGTTGCTGCCCGCGATGACGGGGATGATCGCCGACGCCGCCTTTCGGCCCGAGCGCATGGCGGCGGCGTGTGAGGGTGGAGCGATGGCGGCGACGGACCTCGCCGATCACCTCGTCCGGTTGGGGTGGCCGTTCCGGCGGGCGCACGAAGCGGTCGGCAATTTGGTGCGGGCGGTGCTTGAGCGGGGAGCGGGTCTTGAGACCGCAACTCCGGCCGAGCTCGACGCGGCGGGCCTCGGCGATGTCGCATTGCCCGATCTCACGGTGCAGGCTTCCGTTGAGGCAAAGGCGGTGCCTGGCGGCACGTCCCGGGCTATGGTCGTCGCGCAACTGGAGGCGGCACAAGCGGAGGTGGCAAGCTGGTGAGCACAGGATTCGTTTCGCTTGGGTTGGGGCGGTTCGTCCGGGCCGATCGGGTGTTGGCGCTCGAGCCGATCGAGGGCGAGGAACGCGGCCCCGGCAACCGCACACGCGTCTGGCTCGAGGGCCTTGCCCATCCGATCGTCGCGGCCCGCAGCGAGGCGGCGATCCTGGCCGACTTGGGCGGTGCGGCCGAGGCGGCGCCCGAGCAGCCCGAGCGGGGTCGACGTAGGCGGGGCGGCGAGGAGCCCCCATCGCTCTTCTGAGCGACCACACGGTGATCGACATTCCGCTCGGCGAGGCGTTCTTCGCGCGCCCGGCCGCCGAGGTCGCGCCGGGGCTGCTGGGTTGCGTGATGGAGGTCGGTGATATGGCCGGTGAGATCGTCGAAGTGGAGCGCTACCAGCAGGACGACCCGGCGTCGCACAGCTTCCGCGGGCGAACGCCACGCGCCGCGGTGATGTTCGGCCCACCCGGGCGGCTGTACGTGTACCGAAGCTACGGCATCCACTGGTGCGCCAACGTCGTGTGTGAGCCCGAGGGCCACGGCGCGGCGGTGCTGATCCGCGCGGTCGCGCCGACGCGCGGTCTCGACGTCATGCGCCAGCGCCGCCGGACGCTCGACGAGCGCAAGTTGTGCTCCGGCCCTGGCCGTCTGTGCGCGGCGTTCGGGATCGACGGATCGATGAACGGCACGGTGCTGGGCGAGGGTCCGGTGCGTGTGCGCGCGGGGGCCCCGGTGTCGGACATCGCGGTCGGTCCACGGATCGGGATCTCGGTGGCGACGGAGCAGCCGTGGCGGTTTGGGGTTGCCGGCTCGCCACACCTGTCCCGTCCGTTTCCGGTGGCGGCGGCCGCGTGAGCCAGGATGCAGCTGCGCTCGCGGCTCGGGCGGTCGAGGTCGTCCCCCCGGATGGCCTGGCGGCCAAGCTCGCTCTGGGGCGCCCGCTGCGCGTCAAGCTCGGCGTGGATCCCACCGCGCCCGACATCCACCTTGGGCACACCGTTGCATTGCAGAAGCTGCGCGAGTTCCAAGACGCCGGCCACATCGCGGTGTTGATCATCGGCGACTGGACAGCACGGGTCGGGGATCCGTCCGGGCGCTCGTCGACGCGACCCATGTTGTCGGCCGAGGAGATCGACGCGAGCGCCGCGACGTATCGGGCCCAGGCGTTCCAGGTGCTCGACCCCGAGCGCGCCGAGATCCGCCCCAACGGCGAGTGGTTCGCCGGGATGGGTCTGGAGCCGCTGTTCCGGCTCGCCGCAACGACGACCGTCAACCAGCTTCTGCGGCGTGAGGATTTCAGCAACCGGATGAGCGAGCAACGCCCCATCTCGGTGTTGGAGCTGCTGTACCCGCTCATGCAGGCATACGACTCGGTCGCGATCCAGGCGGACATCGAGCTGGGCGGCACAGACCAGCTGTTCAACCTGATGCTCGGCCGCGAGGTGCAGCAGGCGTACGGCCAGGAGCCGCAGGTCGCGCTCACGATGCCGATTCTGCCCGGTACCGACGGCGTCGCGCGGATGAGCAAGTCGAGCGGCAACTACATCGGCGTCACCGAAGCGCCCGAGGAGCAGTTCGGCAAGATCATGAGCATCCCCGACGACGCGATGGCCACCTTCTACGAGCTGCTGTTTCCGGTCGAGCCGAGTCCCGCCGGGCATCCCGGTGCCGAGAAGCGCCGCCTGGCGCGTCTTGTTGCGGATCGTTTCCACGGCGCCGGCGCGGGCGCGCGGGCCGAGGCCCACTTCAATACCGTGACCCGCGATCACCAGGCCCCGGAGGACACCCCGGTCGTGACGATCCCAGTAGGAGACGTCCACATGCCCGCGTTCCTGGTCGACCATATGGGCGTCGCGAGCCGCGGCGAGGCCCGCCGTCTGATCGCGCAGGGTGGAGTGACGGCGGATGGCGAACGGCTCGGCGACCTGGATGTTGCAGCGGCGGCACTCGACGGGAAGGTGGTTCGCGCAGGAAAGAGGCGATTCGTCAGGGTGCAGGCCGGCCCCCTGGAGCCGCAGGCTGAGGGATGACATCCTGGCGGGACATTGCCTCTTGAGTTGGGCACTCGGCGCCACTCACCGCCAGGCAGGATCGCACTCGATGCATCGGGCGTCGAAGCGGACCACGAGCAGGAATCTCCTGCGTGGGGCCCCATTTGGTGCGGGCTGGGGTCCCAGCCGGGCGACGTCCGAGGGTGTCTGCTACCTTCCTGGGACCTTGAGCGACCGGCGTTGCCGGGGGCTCTTGGGGAGGGCGTCGTCTGAGACGCTTGACGATGCCGCGGGGGATGCTAATCTCTCGGGTCCCGCTGACCGGAATCCGGTCCGGCGGGTTGCGCCCGGAAACGGCCGCGAGAACCTTGAAAACTAAACAGCATGCATCAACGGTCACCCGCGGCCTTGCCGTGGGGCGATCAAATGATGATCAGGTAATTTTCACGAACCCTGTCAAGGCGAGCAGTCCGGCGCGAGCCGACGCTGTTCGCTGGGGCCCTCACACCTTCGGGTGAGGAGGGCAAACGTCAGACTTCGAGCGCATCCCCGGTCTCGACCGGTGGATACGATCAAAGATCTCTTTCACGGAGAGTTTGATCCTGGCTCAGGACGAACGCTGGCGGCGTGCTTAACACATGCAAGTCGAGCGAGAAAGCTCCTTCGGGAGCAAGTACAGCGGCGAACGGGTGAGTAACACGTGGGCAACCTGCCCAAGAGAGCGGAACAACTCGGGGAAACCCGAGCTAATACCGCATAACGCGTCATGTCAAAAGGCGTGACGCCAAATGGTAGCTTCGGCCTCCGCTCTTGGATGGGCCCGCGGCGCATTAGCTTGTTGGTGGGGTAACGGCCCACCAAGGCGACGATGCGTAGCTGGTCTGAGAGGACGATCAGCCACACTGGGACTGAGACACGGCCCAGACTCCTACGGGAGGCAGCAGTGGGGAATCTTGCGCAATGGGCGGAAGCCTGACGCAGCAACGCCGCGTGAGGGAAGACGGCCTTCGGGTTGTAAACCTCTTTCAGGGGGGACGAAGCTTCCGGGGTTAATAGCCCACGGGGTGACGGTACCCCCAGAAGAAGCCCCGGCTAACTACGTGCCAGCAGCCGCGGTAATACGTAGGGGGCGAGC
The DNA here is from genome assembly GCA_964393105.1 of uncultured Bifidobacteriaceae bacterium. Classification (GTDB taxonomy): domain Bacteria; phylum Actinomycetota; class Thermoleophilia; order Miltoncostaeales; family Miltoncostaeaceae; genus CALMEC01. The sequence goes on along the minus strand of CAYMSM010000026.1, from coordinate 425 downwards.
GTTGTCCGGAATCATTGGGCGTAAAGCGCGTGTAGGCGGCTCGATAAGTCTGGTGTGAAATCTTGGGGCTCAACCCCAAGCCTGCACTGGATACTGCCGCGTTCGAGTCCGGGAGAGGGAAGCGGAATTCCTAGTGTAGCGGTGAAATGCGCAGATATTAGGAAGAACACCGGTGGCGAAGGCGGCTCTCTGGAACGGTACTGACGCTGAGACGCGAAAGCGTGGGGAGCGAACAGGATTAGATACCCTGGTAGTCCACGCCGTAAACGATGGGCACTAGATGTGGGCGGTGTCGACTCCGCCCGTGTCGAAGCTAACGCATTAAGTGCCCCGCCTGGGGAGTACGGCCGCAAGGCTAAAACTCAAAGGAATTGACGGGGGCCCGCACAAGCAGCGGAGCATGTGGTTTAATTCGACGCAACGCG
>CAYMSM010000025.1:0-31415 GCA_964393105.1 uncultured Bifidobacteriaceae bacterium | reverse complement strand
TCGAACCTTCGACCTTGGGATTAAGAGTCCCCTGCTCTACCAGCTGAGCTAACGGCCCGCGGCGCGGGATGTTACCACCGGTCGGTTTGGGGAGCCGCTCAGGCCCGCGCAGGAATGACTGCTAGGGGGTGGCCGGTGCGGACGGCGTGGCCGGGCCCGTCTGGGTGGGTGCCGGCACGGTCGGCGTGGGCGCCGCCGGGGTGTTCCTGAGCCGGTCGAGACCCGTCTGGGCGTTCTGTCTGAGCGTCGACCCCTTGGGTGCGAGCTGTAGGGCCCGCTGATAGGAAAGGCGCGCGACAAGGGTCTGGTTGGCGGTCTCGGCCGTCTGTCCATACGTCAGGAACGCATCGGCGTCTTTGGGATGGGACTTGGTGTAGGCCTGCAGAACCTGGAGCCGCGGGCCGACCTGCTGGGCGAGGCCCCCGAGCAAGATCTGGAGCTCCTGGTTGTCCTTAGCGCCGACGGCGACGGCCTTCTGCAGTGTGACGGCCTCGTCCTGCTGGCGGCCGGCGCCCCGGTACAGCGCCGCCAGGGTGACGAGTGCCTCGATGCTGTTGGGAGCCGTCTTGACCCGACTCTCCGCGTCCTCGAGGATCTGCTGGGTCTGCGAGTCGCTTCCGCCGCCGAACACGACAAGGCCCAGGACCACCGGCAGGACCCCCACGAACGCAACCGCGCAGATGATCGACACGATCACCACCATCCGCCGGGTTCTCTTTTGGTCGAGCAGCACGGTCAGGAAGGTAACACAGGGGTCCCGACGGTCCCCCGACGTGGGACCAGCAGCTACACCTGCTTTGTATCGTCGTCCGCGGTGATGGTCGGCTCGGCCGGGTCATCCTTGCCCGTGATCGAGTCCTTGAACTCACGCATGCCGGAGCCGAGGCTTCGTCCGACCTCGGGCAGTCTCCTCGCGCCGAAGATGACCAGCACGATGACGAGGACGATCACCAACTGTGGCCAGCCGATTTGACCCATGTCTGGCTCCTTCGCGGTGGGGGACTGCAGGTACTACGAGGGTAGCATGGGTCGGTGAGGTCAGCAGAATCTTGAGGCGTCTCGAATGGATGGCTGTCGGGTGGGGCGGGCTGATCGCTGCGATCGGGCTGCTCGTCGGCGCCGAACGTGGAGATGTTTCGCGCACGGTCGCGGTTGTGGCGGCGTTCCTGGTCGGCGGGTTCCTGGCGGGGATTCGTGCGGAGGGCCTGCGGCCGCTCCATGCGGTCGTCGCGGCGCTTGCCGCGTATGCCTTCCATGCGTTGTTCGTCGTGCTCGGGAATTTCGCGAGCATTGTCGGCGGGCCTTCGTCGCCCAGCTTTGTCCCGGGGTCCACGCGGACATGGCTTCTGACGGCGCTTCTCGGTGCTGTCGCCGCGATCGCCGGGGGCGTCATGGCAGCGGCCTGGCTCCGTCCGCAACGCGAGGACCGCCACCGCCACCGCGACTAGTGGTCTCCGTCGAAGTCCTTGAAGAACCGGCTGGCGGTCGGCCCGCGCTGGCCCTGATACTTGCCCTGATACGGCCGATCAACGGCGGTGGTGAGCTGCTGGAACGAGAGCTGCCCGATCCTCATCCCGGCATAGATGGTGATCGGAAGCCGTGCGACATTCGAAAGCTCCAACGTGATGTATCCGTCCCAGCCGGGATCGATGTAGCCGGCGGTGGAGTGGATCAGAAGGCCAAGGCGCCCGAGGCTCGACTTGCCTTCGAGCCGCGCGACGAGGTCGTCGGGGATCGCCACGCGCTCCAGGGTGGACCCCAGCACGAATTCCCCCGGGTGGAGGATGAACGGCTCGTCGTCACCGATCTCGACCAGGTCGGTCAGATCCTCCGAGGCCTGCCGCACGTCGATATAGGGCTGCCGGTTGTTGTGGAACACGCGGAACTCCCGGCCGACACGCACGTCGACGGAGGACGGCTGCACCAGCGCGTCGTCGAACGGGTCGATCACGAGCCGTCCAGCGGCGAGCTGTTCTCGGATGGTGCGATCGGAGAGGATCATGCGAGGGGAACCACTGAGGCGAGCATACCGGGGCGACCGGTACCCTGATGGGGTGGATCGAGAGCGCGGATTCCGAATCGATGGCACGCCGGATCTGATCTCCGGGCTCGACGAGGCGCGCGCGTCGGGCCGTGTGCCCGACGTCGTGTTCGCAGACGGCGCTTTCCTGGGAGACCACCCCGCCGAGTCGCTCGACATTGTTGACGTCAGCGTCGCCGAGGTGCGGCAGCTGGTCGACGCGACCCGCTTGCCCCGCTGGGTGATCGGTAAGGGCAGCTACGGACCAGGGTACGTCGCGGTGCGCGCGCTGATGCGCGACAAGGCATTGACGACGGTGTGCGAGGAGGCAGCGTGCCCCAACATCTCGCGCTGCTGGAGCCGCGGCACGGCGACGTTCATGATCGCCGGCGAGCACTGCACACGCGGGTGTCGTTTCTGCAATGTCGTCAGCGCAAAGCCGCTGGCGCCACCTGATCCCGATGAGCCGGCGCGGGTCGCCGAGGCGGCTGCAGCGATGGGCCTGCGGTTTGTCGTGGTGACGGCGGTCGCCCGCGACGACGTGCCGGACGGCGGGGCTGCCCACTTCGTGTCGACGATCGCGGCCTTGCGTGAGCGCCTGCCCGAGGCCAAGGTCGAGGTGCTGATCCCCGATCTGCGCGGAAACTGGGACGCCCTCGAGGCGATCATCGAGGCTGCGCCGGACGTGCTCAACCACAACACTGAGACGGTGCCCCGCCTGTATCGGCGTGTGCGTCCGGGCGCACGCTACGAACGCACCCTCGAGCTCTTGGAGCGCGGGGCACGGGCCGGCCTGCGCACCAAGAGCGGGATCATGGTCGGCCTGGGCGAGCGACTCCCTGAGATTGCCGGCGTCTTCGTCGATCTGGCGAGCGTCGGCTGCGAGCTTGTCACGGTCGGACAGTACCTGCGGCCATCAGCCGCGCACCTACCCGTGGAGCGCTTCTACGCCCCGGCCGAGTATCCGGCCCTCGCGGCCCTCGGCCGCTCACTCGGCATCGGTCATGTCGAGGCGGGGCCGTTGGTGCGCTCGTCGTTCGAGGCCGATCGGGTCGCCGAGGAGCTGCCGCTGCCGCTGGCGCGTTGAGGGCGGGAGCAGGTCGATTTCTCGCAGGTTCCGACCCGATACGCTTCACTCTCACGCAGTGTGTGAAGAAAACGTAATTGGACTCCTGGAAGGGGTTCAGTTCCACGACACACGGCCGATAAGTGGGGCATCAATCAATCGGGCATTCCACAAACGGACGGCACGGATCGCCGGACGGCCCACTTTCACAGGATGAAATCTGATGCGCAGCTACAACACGAAACGGATCGCACTCCCCGGCGGCAAGTTCATCGAGGTCGTCGTGTTCGGTGGGGAGGCCACAGAACACCTGGAGCTTCCGGTGACCGAACAGGACGCGACGGTAGCGACTGCGACCGAGCAGCAGGACCTCCACGTATGCCCCGAATGCGCGGGTGACCTCGTCTATCCCGTCGGATGGGAAGAGCGCCGCGGCGACGCCTGGGAGATCACGTTGCGTTGCCCCGACTGTGAGTGGTGGCACACGGGTGAGTACAACGACGACATCGTCGAGCGCTTTGATGACGCTCTCAACGACGGCACCGAGGATCTCCTCGCGAGCCTTCGCACGTTCGCCCGGGCCAACATGGAGGAGGACGTCGAGCGTCTCGTCGAGGCGATTCAGTCCGACATGATCCTCCCGATGGACTTCTAGGAACGCACCGCACAATTCACTCGACGGGCGCCCGGGGGCGCCCGTTGTCATTTCTGGACCCAGGTGGTCGGCCCAGGCCCGGCCGGGCTCCACGACGACACCACGGCCACTTGACCGTTGCACCCGCGGTCACTTGGCGGTTGCACGCGCGGTCACTTGGCCCATCCTCGGACGTCCGGCGCACAAGGGTGTGGACCTCGGGTCAGCTGGGGCGCTACCCTGCGGATCGTCGACGGAACGGAGAAGCCAGTGAAGGTTTATTCAGCAAAGGACGCCCATGACGCATGGCAGGCCGGGCAGGTCGCCATCGTCGACATAAGGGAACAGTACGAGCACGACACGACACACGTTCCGGGCGTCCCGTTGATCCCGATGAGCGAGCTGACGGATCGAATCGATGAGCTTCCGTCAGGAGCGCCACTCGTGATCATCTGTCGCAGCGGCAACCGCAGCGGGCAGGTGGCCGACTACCTCAACGCCGAGGGTGATCACGGAGAGGTGGCCAACCTGGAGGGCGGCATCCTGGCGTGGGCCGCCCAGGGCCTGCCGTACCAGGGCGAGCCACCGCAGTAGCCTCGTGTCGCACCTGTCCGGCTGGAGCCAGCCGTCAGAAGCGGCGGACCACGCGGTAGGTGGTGTCGCGCTGCACGGCGCGGCGGCCGGTCGCCTCGATGGCGGCGACCATGCGCTCGGTGTCGAGGCGGAACGCGGTTCCCGCGGCGCGCACGACGTTCTCCTCGATCATGATCGACCCCATGTCGTCACAGCCGAACTCCAGCGCGAGCTGTCCGATGCGAAGGCCCTGCGTCACCCATGACGACTGGAAATGCGGGAAGTTGTCCAGGTACAGGCGGCTTACGGCAAGCATCATCAGGTAGTCGGCCGCGGTCGTCGGGACGTGGTCGTCACCGCGGACGCTGCCGCCGCCGGACTGGTAGCTCCAGCAGACGAACGCCCGAAAGCCAGGGTCCTCGTCCTGCAGCTCGCGCAGCCGGCGCAGGTGCTCGATCCGGTCCTCCCACGTGTCGACGGTGCCGTACATCATCGTGGCCGAGGTCGACATCCCCGCGCGGTGGGCGGCGCGCATGACCGCCAGCCACTCGTCGCTCGTGGTCTTGCGTGGCGCGATGACCTGACGCACCCGATCGACAAGGATCTCGGCGCCGCCGCCCGGAAGCGAGTCGTGCCCCGCGGCCCTCAAGCGGGTGATCGTCTCGTCGAGCGTCAGCTTGGAGTACTCCGAGATGTGCATGATCTCCGACGGCGAGAGCGCGTGCAGATGGATCGGGTAGCGCGACTTGATGTCGGTGAACAGATCCTCGTACCACTCGATCCGTAGGTTCGGGTGGTGGCCGCCCTGCAGCAGCAACGCCGTGCCGCCCAGCGCGAGCGTCTCCTCAATCTTCCGGAAGATGACCTGCTTGGGAAGGATGTACGCCTCGGCGTCGCGCGGATGGCGGTAGAACGCGCAGAAGTCGCAGTCGGTGACGCAGACGTTCGTGTAGTTGACGTTACGGTCGACGATGAACGTGACCTCGTCGGGTTCGGAGTGGCGCTCGCGCACGCGCCGCGCCGCCGCCCCGACCGCGATCAGGTCTCGCGAGGCGAGCAGGGCGAGCGCGCCTTCATCGGTCAACCGCTCGCCGGCGTCGGCGCGCTCCAAGATCTCGAGGTGATGTGCGGGTGCGAGGGTTGCCACGACGGTGAATGTTATCCCGTGCGGAGGCTCACGAGTCGATAGGAAGCAAGGTGAAGTGCCCGCCACCCTGCAGCGGCGTCATGGCCCGGAAGTGTCGCTCGTCGAACGTCGCGATCTGCGTCGTCCCCAATCTGGCCGCGAGCGCGACGAGCGACGCGTCGGTCAGGCCGACGTCGGGATGCGCTTCGGCGACGGCGACGGATTCGGCGCCCGCCTCATCCCACCACAGCGCTCGGAACGCACCTGTGGCGACATTGGTCAGAAATGCCGCGTGAGCCGGCTGTCCTCCGCGATGGAGCACGAGATGATCTGCCTCCGCAAGCACGAGTGGCGTCGTCGAAAACCTCGGATGATGCTCCTCGAACCATCCCTTCGCCGCCTGGTGGCCGCTGTCTCTGGCATCGAGCAGCGCCAGGATCACCGACGTGTCGAGAACGATCAATCCGTACCGAACCCGGTCTCTCGGAGGTAGCGGTCGACGTCTTGCGAGAGGTCCCCCGGCCCCTCGAACACCCCGATGCCGACCACTCGGGGTCGCGCATCGCCCTCGATGTCCACCTCTCGTCGCAAGGCGCGTCGGATCACGGTCGCCTTTGAGACACCATCACGGCGCGCGATATCGGACAGCGCGACGTCGAGTTCCGGCTCGATGTAGATGCTCGTCTTCTTCATGAATGTAGGGTACCACCTACCGCACAATGGGGATTACGCGACGAACGCCGGAACGCTGTCAAGCTCGCCGGCCGCGCGGGCCAACTCGAGGAACCGGCGAAGCCCAGCACGTTCGTCGGGGCCGAAGGCGTAGCCCAGCCGTGAGAAGTACCCCCGGATGTAGTCGGGAGGGAACGGAAAGCGCCGGGCAGCGGCAGCGACGACGGTGTCGGGATCCGCAACGAACGAGGCTCGGGCGTCGCGAAGCAGCGACGCCAAACGCTCGAGGTGCTCCGGGGACGCCAGGTCGCGGCGCGCCGCCCAGAGCGCGAACACCATCGGAAGCCCCGTCAGGTCACGCCAGCGCTCCCCCAGATCCGTGTGGATCGGCGCAAGCCCGTCGCGAAGTCCGTGCAGCGCCTCGTCGGCGATCAACAGGACCGCGTCGGACTCTTCCAGTGCATCGGATGCCGGCGTCACGAGCTGCGTGAACGTCACCGCCTGGCCGACCAGGATCCGCAGCAGCGCCACCGAGGTCGCGCTGTGTGGCGTGACCGCGACCGAGCGGATCTGGTCGAACGGGACCCGGGAGAACACCTGGATCGAGTCGACCGCACCGGCTGCTGAGATCGAGGCGACCGGCAGGAGCTCCAGCCGGTCGGCGTTGCGGGCGTACTCGATGCTGGACATGGCCGAGACGTCCAGGTCGCCGCTCAACACCGCTGCGTTGAGCGCCGCCGGCAGCCCGTCGGTGAACGACAATCCCGGATCTGCGGTCTGCTCCAGGTGGTGGTAGATGGGATACATGTTGAGAGCGACGATGCGCCCCACGCGAAGCGGCGGTGTCAACGCTCCCGCGACCGCTCGTCCCACCGACGCGGCGAGCGCCGCGACGTCGCTGCGCTCGTCTGCGGGCACCATCAGCTCGTCGGCGCCGAACGCCAGGGTCACCCCGCAGGTCTGGGCGCCCAGGCGCTCCCAGCTGGGCCGTATGCGCACCGACGGGTCGAAGACACGCCGTGCCGCTGCGACGACAGTCAGGTCCTCGACGCCCCACGAGCCTGGCGTTCGCACGCCGGGTGCCGGCACCGGGCATACCGCGCGCAACATCCCGGTCTCGGTGGCCAGCGCGGCCAGAGCCAACATGCGGTCTGCGGTGACCTGGGCGTCGATGCCCTCGCCGTAGGTGACCGTCGCCACGCTCGGGCGTCCTTCCCTGTGGGCGCGGCGATGCTCTTCGACGAGGCGCTCGTCGTCGCCGTCGGTCAACCAGTCCCCCGGATCACCGGCGCGGGTGACGCGCACCGCATCGGTCATCGTCAGGCCGGCGGCCGCCGAGAGCGCGTCGCGCTCGCGCAACAGTGCCACCAGTTCGTCCCGTGTCATGAGTACCGGTCGACGACTCCGTCGGCGATCTCGAGCAGCGCACCCGACGCCACCCCGTCAAGACCCCCATCGACCGCGTCGCGCGCGGTCGCAACGAACATGAGCGCCCGCTCCCGGGCCTCGACCACACCGGGATGGGCGGCCAGCCGGTCGCACAACGCGTCGACCCCTCCTCCGTTGCCGAGGGCCTTGATCGCGGGCGCGAGTCCCGGCTCGTGTTGCAGGGCCAGGATCACGGGTAACGTCACCGTACCCTCGCGCAGATCGGTGCCGCGGCGCTTTCCGGTGGCCGCCGGACTGCCGGTAAGGTCCAGGATGTCGTCGAAGATCTGGAAGGCCATCCCGACGTGCTCGCCGAAGACCGCCAGGCGCTCCTCGGTGTCACGGTCGGCGCCCCCGACCATCGCGCCCAAACGACACGAGACCGCAAAGAGCGAAGCGGTTTTTCCGCGGCAGCGCGCCAGGTAGGCGTCCTCGGACAGGTCCAGGTCGTGCGCGGAGGCCTGTTGCACCATCTCGCCGCGTGAGAGTTCCAACGCAGCGGATGCGAGCGCCTGGACGGCGCGCGGGTCGCCGGTGCGGGTCAGTTCCGAGAACGCGCGGGCAAACAGGAAGTCCCCGACACGCAGCGCCACGTCTGGCCCTTGGGCCTGCGCGACCGTGGGCCGGCCCCGGCGCAACGAGGCCCGGTCGATGATGTCGTCGTGGACCAGCGTCGCCATGTGGACCAGTTCGACGGCCGTGGCCGCGGCGACAAGTGCCTCGTCGCGCCCGCGCTTGCGTGGTGCTGCGCAGAACACCAAGAGCGGGCGCACGCGCTTGCCTCCCGCGGCCAGGGTCGCGCCGGCGGGCTCGGACAGCTGTGGCACGTGGTTCGACACGACGCCGGCCAGGCGCCTCTCGGTCGAGCGAAGGAGCGGCGCAAACGGTCGCACGAGGCGCGTGCGTGGGGCGGCGGTGGCGATCAGCCCACGCGTCCGTGATGCAGCGCGACGATGCCGCCCATGAAAGCCCGCCACGACACGTCCGTCAGCCCGGTCTGCGTCATGAGCGCGGCAAGCTTGGGCGGAGTGGGAAAGCGCTTGGCCGACGCCGGCAGGTAGCCGTACGCGGCCCGGTCGCCACCGATCAGGCCACCAAGACGCGGGACCACCCGGTCGAACCACAAGGCGTGCAGGGCGCGCAGGCGCTGGGGGGTGGTGATCTCGAGCACGACGACGCGGCCGCCGGGCCGCACCACGCGGGCCATCTCGGCCAGGCCGCGGTCCAGGTCCGCCAGGTTCCGCGCGCCGAACGCCACCGTCGCGCCATCGAACGCGTCGTCGTCGAACGGCAGGTCGAGGGCATCGGCCACCTCGAACGTCGCCGGGGCGCCCCTGGCCGCCGCCTTTGCGCGCGCGCGGTCCAGCATCTGCTCGGCGAAGTCCACACCGACGACCGCTCCGGATGGACCGACCCGGTCGGCGAGATCGAACGCCAGGTCCCCCGTGCCGGTGCAGACGTCCAGGGCGCGCGATCCGAGCGACAGGTCGGCTGCTGCTGCGGCGAGGCGTCGCCACCGCCCGTCCAGGCCTCCGCTCATGAGGCGGTTCATCAGGTCATAGCGCGGCGCGATGCGGTCGAACATCGCCCGCACCTCGGTCGCAGGGAGCCGCCCCGGAGGCGCCGCGCTCATGCGCCGGCTTCGGCGGGACGCTCGCCCCACCTGCGGGTCAGGTCGTGATCGACGCCCAGCTGATCCAGGGCGCGGCCGACGACGAAGTCCACCACGTCGTCCAGGGTCTGAGGCAGGTTGTAGAAGCCGGGCATCGCCGGCAACACGACGGCCCCCGCGCGCGTGACGCCCAGCATGTTCTCCAGGTGCACGGCCGACAGCGGGGTCTCGCGTGCGACCAGCACCAGGCGACGCCGCTCCTTGAGCGCGACGTCGGCGGCGCGGTGGATCAGGTTCTGGCCGGTGCCGTGCGCGATCACGGCGAGCGTGGACATCGAGCACGGCGCGATCAACATCCCGTCGAGCTTGGAGGACCCCGAGGCGTAGCGGCTCGTCAGGTCACGGGGATCGACCATCTCGACGCTGCCAGGCCCGGTCGCAAACCGATCGAGCAGGCGCGCGGTGATCTGCTCGTCGCTGACCGCCGGCCGCGGTCCCATTCCGAACAGCTCGTGCCCTGCGACCTGCAGTGCCGCGTCGCTCGCGCACACGCCCACGTCGCAGCCGGCGCCGCTCAATGCCTGCAGGGCGCGCGCGCCGTAGATCGCGCCGCTGGCGCCTGTGATCCCGAGAAAGAACCGCATTCGCCGTGAATGTTAGTGCACATGCCCCCCAAGGTGTCCGCATACCGAACGCGGCGAACCGGTGCGCGTACCGGGGTCACTTGTACTTGGTGCCGAGGCCCTCGAGGAAGGTTGCGATCTGGTCGTACTCCTCCTCAGTGAATCCCGGGAATGCCGGCATCGCCGATCCCGGCGTCTGCGACGGAGGATCCTTGAGGTGGGCGACCTGCCATTCCTTACCGCGGTTGTTGGAGGCCTCGTTCGTCAAGTTCGGGCCGGGACCCGGGGCTCCGTTCGATCCGACCGCGTGGCAGCTGAGACAGCCGTTGTCTCGGAAGAGCACCTCACCCGCGACCGCCGCCGTATCGCTCTCGGGGATCGACACGACCGGCTGCGCTCCGCCGCCCTCGGGGGAGGTCGCGCCCTTGTAGGTCATGAACCCGAGGAACGCGATGACCGCCACGCCGACCATGATCGACACCGGGCGCTTCTGGATGCGCCGCTCGGGGCCGCGATCGAGGAACGGCCATGCGATCAGGAGTCCCAAGAGCACGTTGGGGACGATGAACGTGGCCATGATCATCGGCCGTAAGGCATCCTGGTTCTTGAAGACCTTGAGCAGCTCGAACAGGAAGAAGAAGTACCACTCCGGCCGCGGGACGTAGTCCTCGGTCGTCGGGTCGATCTCAGGGCCGATCTCGGCGCGTGCCCAGATCGCGAGGGCGATGACGATGCCGATGACGGCCGTCGCGACGATCAGATCCTTGAAGACCGCATACGGGAAGAACGGCTTGCCGTCGGCCTTGGCCGCCGCGTAATCGCGCTTGTAGGCGTCCTTTTGCGCGCGGTTCACGACTCGGCCTCCACGCGGACGGGGTCCGGGGCAGGCTCGCCCGCCGGCACCGGGGTGCGGCCGAACGGGATCCGGTCACGCACCGCGGCCCGGCGCGCCTCCTCCTCGGCACGCTCGATCGCCAGGCGGCGCTTGGACCACGGCGGCTCGGCGATCCCGAGCTTCGAGACCAGGAAGAGGTGGATCGCGATGAAGATCGCGATGCCCCCGGGTATCAAGAGCATATGGATGGAGTAGAACCGGGATAACGTGTCCGGCCCGAACTCGGGGCCCGAGCGCAGGATATCGCCGATGTAGGGCCCCAGAATCGGCGCTTGCGAGGTGATGTTGACCGCGACGACCGTCGCCCAGTAGGCCTTCTGGTCCCAGACCAGCAGGTAGCCGGTCAGGCCCATCATCATCGTCATGAACAGGAGCAACGCGCCGGTGACCCAGGTCAGCTCGCGCGGGTACTTGTACGCGCCCCAGATGAACACGCGGCCCATGTGCAGGAACACCACCACGATCATGACGCTGGCGCCCCACTTGTGCATGCCGCGCACGAGCCAGCCCCACGTGACGTCCTCGGTGATGTGGCGGATGCTTTCGTAGGCGATCGCCGGGTCCGGCTTGTAGTACATCGCCAGGATGATCCCGGTGATCGCCTGCATGCCGAACACCACCATCGCGGTGAAGCCGAGCGTCTGGAACCAGCTCGTGCCGCGCGGGATGTTGCGGAACATGAACCACTTGGCGCCCGTCTTGACCCCGGTCCTCTCGTCGAGGAAGTCGACGACGCCGATTCCCGCCTGGATGGCCGGGTTCTTTGGGCCGATGTCCTTCGCTGGCGGCTCCGGTTGTTCTGTCGTGGCCATGTCCGTCCCTAGACGAAGGGGAAGAGGTTGGAGAGGACCCCGGTGACGGGGTCACCGGGCGGGTGCAGCGCGTACGGGTTCTCGTCGGCGTCGATCGAATACGCCTTGCCGATCAGGACGCGATCCGCAGGCCTGGCGCGGGCGTACGCGACGTCCTTGCCGGACGCGTTGACGATCTTGATGTCCATACGGTCGAGCGGGCGCGGCGGCGGGCCGGCAACGACCTTGCCGCGGCTGTCGTAGGCGCCGCCGTGGCAGGGGCAGACGAAGCCGTCCGACCCCGGCGAGTACTTGGTGGGGCAGCCCAGGTGCGCGCAGCGGTTCCAGATCGCGATCAGCTCGTCGTCGCGGTTTCGGACGTAGACGCGCCGGTCGGCCTCCGGGTCAGGGCCGCTCACCCTGAGCGAGGTCGTCGTCCCCGCCTTGAAGTCGCGGAACGGGCCGACGTCGACCCATCGCCACTGCTCGGGCTCAAGTGAGTCCGTCACGGCAAAGCCGATGACCGGAACGAGGATGGCAGCGGTCATGACCCCGCCCACGGCGATGGCGACCATGCTCAGGAACCTGGTGCGGGTCTGGTAGCCGGGATCGTCGTCGTGGTCGTGTTCAACCTCGGGAACGTGCGCGCGCGGCCCCTGGTACAGGCCGTGCTCGCCGTCTTCGGCGGGCGCTCCATTCTGGTGCTCGTGCTCCACTGACCCTCCGGTTGACGGAATGCCCGGGATTCAACCGGACTCGGGGCTCGGTTACAACACGACCTTCCGGGTCGGATGTCCCTTCGCTGGCAAACCAGACCCTGCAGTGTTGACTGCGGCTGTGACGAGGGTGTCAGCCCAGGCCGTACTCGTTCCAGCGACGGTCGACGAGGGCGCGGACATCGTCGCTCATGGTGATCTCGTCTGGCCAGGGGCGGACGACACCCTCGCCCGGCCACTTGCGGGTCGCGTCGAAACCGACCTTGGAGCCGTACGCGAAGTACGGGGCTGCGTGGTCCAAGGCGTCGACCGGGCCGTCGGTGACCAGCATGTCGCGGCCGACGTCGACGTTCGAGAACGCGTGGAACGCGACGTCCGAGGGGTTCTGGACGTCCACGTCGTGGTCGACCACCACGATGCAGCGCGCCAGTGACAGCAGCCCCAGTCCCCAGATCGCGTTCATCAGCTTCTTTGCGTGGCCCGGGTAGCGCTTGCGGACCGACACCAGGATCGCGTTGTGGAAGACACCCTCCAGGGGCATGTTCATGTCGACCAGATCCGGAACGCTCATGCGGATGAGCGGCAGGAAGATCCGCTCGGTCGCCTTGCCCAGGTAGAAGTCCTCCATCGGCGGCTTGCCCACGATTGTCGTCGCGTACACGGCGTCCCGGCGCATCGACATCCCGGTGATGTGGAACGTCGGGTAATCGTCGAGCGGCGTGTAGAAGCCGGTGTGGTCGCCGAACGGCCCCTCGGGGCGAAGGTCGGTGGCATCGACGTAGCCCTCGAGCACGATCTCGGCGGCGGCCGGTACCTCGACGTCGACGGTGCGGCATTGGACCATCTCGACGGACTTGCCGCGAATGAACCCCGCCAGCATCATCTCGTCGATGCCGGGCGGAAGCGGGGCGCTGGCCGCATAGGTCACGACCGGTTCCGACCCGATGACCACGGCCACCTCGACGCGACCCTGGCTGTCTCGCAGGTGCGCGGCGCCGTCCTTGTGGATCTGCCAGTGCATCATCGCGGTACGCCGATCGAGCTTCTGGATGCGGTACATGCCGCAGTTGCGCGACCCGTTGCGCGGGTCGTTGCTGAACACCAGCGGCAGCGTGATGAACGGCCCACCGTCGCCGGGCCAGCACGTCAGTATCGGCAGCCGATCCAGGTCGGGCTCCGTGAGCCACACCTCTTGGCATGGGCCCTCCCTGACGGTTTTCGCGGCGAACGACGCGAGCTCCTTGAGTTTGCCGAGCGCCTTGACCTTCTCAACGATGCCCTGGGGTGGCTGCAGCTCGATCAGATCCTGGATGCGGTCGGCAAGCTCCTCCAGGCGATCGACGCCGAGTGCCATCTGGATGCGCTTCCAGCTACCGAACTGGTTGATCAGCACCGGCAGGCGGCTGCCCAGGACGTTCGTGAACAGGAGCGCCTTGCCACCGTCCGGGGACTTCATCACCCGGTCGGCGATCTCGGTGATCTCGAGGTGTGGATCGACGTGAGCGGTGACCTCGACAAGCTCACCGGCCTTGCGCAGCGCGTCGATCCACTCCCGAAGGTCACGCATCGAGTGCCTCCCTCAACCCTTCCGCGTCCGGCAGTCCGACCGCGAGCTCGTGTAGGGCGGTGCTGTCCGAGGTGGTTCGCAGGGCGTTCTTCGCGACACGAAGACGCTCGGCGAACGTGGGGTCGCAATCTGAGACCGCGGCGATCGTCGTCCGCCACAAGGGGGTGAGGGCCGCGCGGTCGCCTGTGGATACGAGCGCGACCGACATCGCGACCAGGTCGGCCAAGAGCTCGATGACGCGAAGGTCCTCGGCCTCGGCCACCCAGACCAACCCGTGGGCGTAGCAGTAGTCGCCCGCCAGCACGCGGTGCCCGGCGTCGGACAGGTCGAGGTGTCGCGCGGTTCCGTGGTGCAGCAGGAACCCTTCCAAGATCAGGTCAAGTCCCGCCGCATTATCGGTCGACAGGCCGGGTCCGGCGAGCGGCGCCGCGACGAGCGGGGGTGCGGGCTCGACGAGGTGGCTGGCCAGCTCGGGCTGGGTGGCGAGAGCCTGTCTCAAATGGTCGCCGCCGCCCGTGTGAGCGCCTCCCGGGTGCGGGCGAGCTCAACCTCGCCATGGGTGAGTCCGGTGAACCAGGCCTCGAACTGGGACGGGGGCGGGTAGACACCGTGCTCCAGGAGCGCACGCGCGAAGCGGCCGTATGCAGTCGTGTCGCTGCGGGTCGCCGAGGCGTAGTCGGTCACCGGCGCGTCGGTGAAGAACGGCGTCAGCATCGACCCGACCCGGTTGACGACGACCGGCAGGCCGCTCGCGCCGATCGCCTCCTCAAGTGCCGCACCGGACTCCTCGAGCCGTTCGTATACCTCGGGGCGGGCGAGCTCGCCCAAGGTGGCAAGGCCCGCCGTGGTGGCGAGCGGGTTGCCGCTGAGCGTGCCGGCCTGATAGCAGGGGCCTTCGGGTGCAAGCTGACGCATGATGTCGCGAGGTCCGCCGAACGCGCCCACCGGCAGGCCGCCGCCGATGATCTTGCCGAGACACGTGATGTCGGCGCGGACGCCGAAGCGCTCCTGTGCGCCGCCGAATGCCACACGAAAGCCGGTGATGACCTCGTCCAGGATCAACAGCGCCCCGGTGCGATCGCACGCGGCCCGCAGGCCGTCCAGATACCCGGGGGCCGGCAGCACCGTGCCCATGTTGCCCGCGACCGGCTCCAGGATGATCGCCGCCGCGCGGTCGAGCGCGGCCTCGGCGGCGGCCAGGTCGTTGTACGGGACCAGGCGCGTGTACTGGACCGCGCCCTCCGGGACGCCGGGGCTGTCGGGCGTGCCGAGCGTCGTCGCGCCGCTGCCGGCTTGGACCAGCAGCGAGTCGATGGCGCCGTGGTAGCCGCCGATGGTCTTGACGATCGCGTCGCGGCCCGTCGCGGCGCGGGCCAAGCGGATGGCGCCGGTCACGGCCTCGCTTCCCGACGAGGTCATGCGAAGCTGCTCGATCGACGGGAACGCGCGCGTGACGGCTTCGGCGAACACGATCTCGCGCTCCGTCGGCGCGCCGTAGGACGTGCCCCGCGGCAGGGCGGCGGTCAGCTTGCCCAGCACGCCCGGGTGGGCGTGGCCCAGGATCGCTGGTCCCCACGAGGACAGGTAGTCGACGTACCGGGTGCCGTCGACATCCCAAACATGCGGACCCTTGGCACGCTCGATGAAGATCGGGTCGCGGCCGATGGACCGCATCGCGCGAACGGGAGAGTTGACGCCGCCCACCAGCACGCGCTGTGCCCGGTCGAACAGGCGTGCGCTCACATCGGTCATTGTGGGCCCATTAGTGGGCGAGCCACTGGGCGGCGTCCTCAGCGAAGTAGGTGATGATCAGGTCGGCACCGGCCCGGTGGATCCCCGTCAACGTCTCGAGCGCAACGTCGCGCTCGTCAAGCCACCCGCGCTCGGCCGCGGCCTTGAGCATCGCGAACTCGCCGCTCACATGGTACGCCGCAAGCGGCAGGTGGGTCGCGGCCCGCACCGCGCTGATGACGTCCAGGTAGGCGCCGGCGGGCTTGACCATGACCATATCCGCGCCCTCGGCCTCGTCCTGGGCGACCTCGCGAAGCGCCTCACGCGCGTTGGCGGGGTCCATCTGGTAGCCGCGCCGGTCGCCGAACCCGGGGGCCGATCCGGCCGCCTCGCGAAACGGCCCGTAGAACGCGGATGCGTACTTGACGGCGTACGACAGGATCGCCGTGGTCTCGTGCCCTGCGGCGTCGAGCGCCGACCGGATCGCTCCGACACGCCCGTCCATCATGTCGCTGGGCGCCACGATGTCCGCTCCCGCCTCGGCGTGGCTCGCGGCGGTGCGTGCGATGAGCTCCAGGCTCAGATCGTTGTGCACGTGCCCGTCGACCAGGACGCCGCAGTGGCCGTGGTCGATGTATGCGCAGAGGCAGACGTCCGTGATGACGGCGATGTCGGGGGCAGCGTCCTTGATCGCGCCGATCGCGCTCTGCACGACGCCGCCCCTTGCGTACGCGCCGCTTGCCTCCGCGTCCTTGGCGTCGGGAATCCCGAACAGCAGGATCGCCGGTACACCGGCGTCGAATGCCGCGCGGGCACGGCGCGCGAGCACGTCGGGCGACTGGCGGGACTGGCCCGGAAGCGCGGCGATCGGTTGCTCGACGCCCGACCCGGTCACCGCGAACAGCGGCAGGATGAGCTGATGCGGTGCGAGCGTGGTCTCACGCACCATGCGACGCAGCGTCGCGGTCGCCCGTAGGCGCCGTGGCCGCACCTGCGGGAAACGCCCGACGCCGGGGCCTGGGGGGTCGTGGCTCACGGCCGCCAAGTGTACCGTGCAGGTGCCCGGCGCCGGTCGCCCTCTGGCGTCACCGAGTGAAGGAGGTGCACATTGCCATCAGACGACGCCAGTCGACCCACACTCTGGGTACGGATGATCGCCGACGAGGCCTTTCGCACCGCGCTGATCGACGATCCGCTGCGGGCCCTCGCGGTGTTCCCGGACGTGGTGGTGTCCGCCGACCAAATCCGCCAGCTCGAGGGTCTGAGCCGTGACGAGCGCGAAGCCCTCGTCACAGATGTCTTCCGCCAGGCCCACTGGCGCGGCGGCCAGGCCCGGTTCGGCACGATCGGCATGGACGGGCGCCTGGGAGGGGTCGACCCCCCGCCCTAGACGACACAGCGCGAGCCTGATGGACCGGTTCAACCTTCAGTCCGGAGCGTGAGGTGTGTGTCGTCTCTGTTACAGAAAGCACCCAGGGTGTGTGACAAGTGGCCAACGGTGCGACGGTCAATTGGCATGGGTACGGTGTGCACGTGATGACGACGCCGAGCCTTCATGACCTGCTCGCCGGCTACAGCGCCGGCTGGTTTCCGATGGACATCGACGGGCAGGTCGGGTTCTATGAATTCGATCCCCGTGCGGTCATACCGCTGAATGCCTTTCGGGTTCCGAGGTCGGTGCGGCGGGCGCTGCGGGAGGATCCGTTCGAGATCCGGATCGACACCGCGTTCGAGGAGGTCGTCGCGGCGTGTGGCGAGCCGCGTGACGGCGGCGACTGGCTCAGCCCGCGTCTCGTCGACGCGTACCACGACCTGCATGGGGCGGGGTACGCCCACAGTGTCGAGGTCCTGTTTGCCGGACGCATCGTGGGCGGCCTGTTCGGTGTCGCGCTGGGCGCGATGTTCACGAGCGAAAGCATGTTCCACCGGGTCGCCAACGCAGGGAACGCGGCGCTGGTCGCAACCCACCGTCACCTGGTCGAGCGCGGGTTCGTCCTGTGGGACATCCAGATGACCTCACCGCACATGGCTCGATTCGGGGCGATCGATCTCGACCCCGCGGAGTACCGGCGGCAGCTCAGGTCGGCGCTCGATCTGCCTGCGGCGTTCTGAGCGAGCCGGCCGTCCAACCTGTTCGCCTGATCAGCGGTCCGACCGGTCAGGTGTGCTCGCCGGTCAGACGGCGGCGGAGTTCCTGCACCGCGGCGAGCTCCGCTTCGGCCTGTTCCAACTCGGTCCGCAGTCCCGACACGTCGGCAAACTGCTCGTCCCGCAACGCGGAACGCACCAGCGCGATCCTGCTGTCGGCCCAATCCGCGACGAGCCCGTACTGGGTCTCGGCGATGGCGAGGCGTTCGGTCAGATCATCCACGACCTCGGCGAGGCGCGTGGCCTCATCCGCCGCCTTCTCCAGCAGCTCCCGGTACACGTCGTTCATGCTTCGGACCTCCTTCGCAGGACCAGCGCGGCTGCTCCGGTCAGCACCGCTGCCAGCAGTGTCAGCTGACCCAAACGAAGCCAAAGGTCGCTGGACGAGATGGACGGCTCGACGAGGAGCGTCTGGAACGACCGGAACGCGGGGCCGAACGGGACGACCTCGCTGATGGCGCTCGCGGCCTCGCTCTCGGTGAAGAGCCCCAGGAAGATCAGTGGGAGCGCGAGCATGAGGGCTGCCAGCAACGCTCCGCGCGTCTCGCGCGCAGCCGCGCCGACCAGCACCCCGAATGCGCCGAACGCGAGCCCTGCCGCCAGGAGGGTCGGGACCCACAACGCCCAGCGATCGATGGCGAGCGACGTGCCCACCGCGACGACCGCGAGCAAGATCACCCCGATCACCATCGACACGATCGCCGCGAACACGACCTTCTCGCCGACGAGGGCCTCAGGGCCGATCAACCCACGGCGCAGGCGAACCAACGTGTTGTCCTCCCGCTCGGACGAGAGCGCCGCCGCTGCCAGCAGCACGCCCACCAGGGCCAGGCTCACCAGCAGGGCCCCCGCGAACCCGAACGCCGAGAGCGGCTCCCGGCCCGCCGGCGCCGGCGGGACCGCGAGCGTGATCGGCCGGCTGATTGCGGTGGCCGCGGCGTTGGCGAGGTCCAGGTTGACCCCGGCCTCGACGATGAAGTTCAGCAGCGGGTCCAACCGATCCGCCAGCAGACGCTGCCCCTGCCCGACGAGCTCTTGCTGGAGCTGGCGCACGATCGTCTCGCTGCGCTCGAGACCGAGCACCGTCCCGGAACGCGAGAACACGGCGACATCGCCACCCTCGATGATGATGCGCACGAGCTCCAGGGTCTGCTTGACATAGGCGCTGGCGAGCTCCTGGTTGAGCCGGAACACCGCCGATTCCAGGCGGCGCGAGATGGACTGCGCCTCGATCGGGGACCGGCGGCTGACCTCGAGGCCGATCTGGGGCGAGCGGATGCCCGACTGAAGATCACGGATGAAGCCCTGTGGCAGGGTCAGCACAGCGCTGACACGGCCATCCTCCAACGCGGCGGCAGCGTCCTTGGGATCGAGGCGCACAACCTCGACCTCACGCGCGAGCCGTGCTTCGTAATCCGGTACGCCGAGCCGCTGGTCGCCGACCCGCACGGTGCGGTTGCTGGTGTCGAGGTTGACGAACGCGATCGCCGGCCGCCGCTCCCCGGTCTGGAGCGCGATCGTGACAAGGGCCGCGACGACGAGTGGGTATCCGATCAGGATTGCCAGGAGCCCCCGTCCGCGCCACAGCAGGCGCATGTCCTTTCGCAGCAGTTGGAGCACGCCGTTCACGCGGCTGCACCGACCAGGTTGAGGAACGCCTGCTCGGCGGCGTCGGTCTCGCTGACGCCCTCGGCTCCGTGGGCGCGGATCAGCTCCCCAACGGTGCCCTCGAAGACCAACCGGCCGACGTTGAGCACCGCAATCTGCTCTGCGTATCGTGCCGCCTCGTCGACAGATTGGGTCGAGAAGAGCACCGCCAGACCGTCTTGACGGCGAAGCTCGTCGAGCCACTTCCAAAGCCGGCGCACCTGGTCGGGGCTGAGCGTCGCCGTGGGCTCGTCGAGCAGGAGCGCCGACGGCCGGCCCGCCAGGGCGATGGCCAGGTTGAGTCGCTGAAGCGTTCCGGTCGAAAGCTCACCGGCGCGCATGTCGGCGAATCGGGTCAGGTCGGCTCGATCCAGGAGCTCTTCGGCGAACGACTCCGGTTGAGGGGCGTTCTCGAGCGACGTGAACAGGCGAAGGTTCTCGCGGGCGGTCAGCCGTCGGTAGACGGCTGGTGTCTGGGGCACCCAGCCGATGCCCGACACCGCTGTGGCATGGCGGCTGACGCGCCCGGCCGACGGCGCGCTGGCGCCCGCGAGGATGCGCAGCAGCGTCGTCTTGCCTGCGCCGTTGGGGCCCAGCAACGCAACGGCCGTGCTCTCATGCAATGCGATCGTGACGTCGTCGAGCGCAGCGACGTTGCGAAATCGCTTTGAGAGACCGGCTCCCAGAAGGAGGGACGGGTCCGGCGAGGTCACTCCCGGAACCGGCGAGCGCGTGCAACGTGCCTGCTCATTGCAAGAATCGTACAACTCCCGAAGCCGCTGGCGTTTGGACCGCGACGGCGATACCCTCCCCCATTGTGGCTGCGGTGACTCCCGAGCGTCTCGAGCCGACCCGCGGGCTGCGGGCTCGCCAGGCGCGCATCCGACGGCGGCGTGCGATGGTGCGCGCCGTGGCGGCGCTGTGCATCGTCAGCGTGGCTGCGGTCGTCTGGTCGACGGCACGCCAGAACGGTTCGGTGGACCCGGGAGCGGTTGCATCGCCGGTGACCGCGTCGGCCCTCGACCTGGGCATCAGACCCCCGGACCGCGTCATCGCCCGGGCAGGGCTCATCGACATCCACCTGCCGATCGATCGCCAGCGGATCGCGTTCACGCTGTTTCGGGCGGTCGACGACGTCGACGCGGTGGGCCTCTCACCAGACGGCACTTGGAAGCACTCCATCGCTCCCCGCGACGGGCGCGCCGGGTCTGAGACCGCCGGTCTCGACATCGCGGCCCCTGCGGGCGCGATCGTCTACGCCCCGGTGGACGGCACGATCACGAGCGTGGTCCCGTACACGGTCGCGGGCATCGAGGCCGGCTACCAGGTCGACATCACCCCGGACGCCCAAAGCGACGTGATCGTGCGGGTGCGGCACATCGAGGGCATCCCCGAGGACCGTCGTGCCGGCCCCGTCTGCAAGGTCGGTGGCCTCGCCAAGCCCAACGTCGGCGAGCCCGTGACCGCCGGCATCACCTGTATCGGGCAGGTGCGCGACGCCACCGACCTGCTCCAGGCTGCGCGGCCCGAGGTGGCCAGATACGTCTCGGGCTCGGGCAACCACATGCACATGGAGGTCCTGCGTGTGGGCTCGTGAGTGACGCCGCGGACCCATTGCGCATCCTGTTCGTCGGTGACGTGTTCGGCACCGTCGGCCTCCAGGCGCTTCTGGCACGGTTGCCCGAGCTGCGCGCGACGCACCGGCCGACGATGGTCGTGGTCAACGCCGAGAACGCGGCGGGGGGTTCGGGCACTTCGGCCCGTCAGGCCAGGGAGCTGCTCGACGCCGGTGTGGACGTGCTGACCGGCGGCAACCACACGCTGCGCCAGACCGACCTGTTCCCACTGCTCGAATCCGACCCACGGGTGCTGCGCCCCGACAACCTGGCCGTCAGGGCACCCGGCCGCGGGTACGCGGTGCTGGACGTCGCCGGCGGATTTCGGGTGGCCGTCATCAACCTGCTCGGCGCGGTGTTCATGGACGCCGCGCACAGTCCGTTCGCCGTCGTCGACGCCCTGGTCGACCGCGCTCGCCGCGAGACCCGCTACGTGCTCGTGGACATCCACGCCGAGGCCACCAGCGAGAAGGTCGCCCTGTCGCGGCACCTGGACGGGCGCGTCACCGCCATCGTCGGCACCCACACGCACGTCCAGACCGCTGACGCCCGGGTGCTGCCGTGTGGAACCGCGTACATGACCGACCTCGGCATGACCGGGCCGCACGACGGCGTCATCGGCGTGCGCTCCGACATCGTGCTGCGCCGGTTCCTGTCGGGGCTGCCCGGCCGCTTCGAGCCCGCCACCGGCGACGTGCTTGTTCAGGGAGCCGTCGTCGAGGCCGGTGCGGACGGCTTGGCCACGTCGATCGTCGCGTTCAGCGTCCCGGGCGCGTAGGACTGCCGCGGCCACGCGCACGCCACGAGCACGATCAGCAACGTGTCGCGGATGACCAGAAGCGTGATGGGGCCGGTCTCCAGCGCCACCAGATCCCAGTAGCGCACCGGGAAGTAGAGCTGCGTCGCCACGAGCGCGCCGACCGTGGTGGCGAACGCCAGCCGCCCGTATCGGCCGCCGACCAGAAGCGCCACCGGGACGATCCACAGCAGGAACTGGGGTGACAACACCTTGCCCGCGGTCACGACGACGACGAGGGTCGCAGCAGCGCCGGCGACGAACAGCTGCGCACCGGCGACGTCGGGCGCTCGGCGCAGGAGCACGGCCACCGTGACGCACACGGCGATGACTCCGATCAGCGCGAACGCGATCGAGATCGCCGCGAGCACGGCGGGCCCGTCGCCGATCAGGTTCTGGCTGCCGAACGTCGTCTCGACGCGAAGCGGGATGTCCGCGAGCACGTGCAGACCGAGCATGTATGCCGATCCCAAGGACTCGATCTGCAGGGGGCGGTCCAGGTGATAGCTGAACATGCGCCACACCCCGCCGGGCGAAAGGGCGGCGAAGGGCAGGAACGTCGCGATGACCCCGAGTCCCGCCAGGCCGGCCCAGCCCAGCGCGACGCGCCCGCAACGGTGCTTGCGGTGCCAGATGACGAGCAGCGGCATCAGGACGATTGGGGCCAGCTTCAGCGCGACGGCGGCGGCGAGCAATGCCCAGGCGGTGCGCCACCGCAGGGTGACCGCCGCCCAGAGCATCCACGCCAGCAGCGCCGCCACGGCCAGGTCATAGCGCGTCGCCACGAAGTCGCCGAGCAGCAGCGGCAGCAGTGCGACGACGCCGCCGGCTGCGAGTTGGCGACGCCGGCTCATCCCCAGCGCGTGTGCGGTTGCGGCGACCCCGAGCGCCGTCGCGCACAGCGCCACCAGCATCAGCAACGAGACCGTGGTCGAGAACGGCAGGGGCAGGAGCCGCGCGACGGTCATCAGCACGGCCGCCAGGGGCGGGTACTCGAACGCGAAGTCGCGATACGGCACGGCGCCATCGGTGATCCGGCGGGCGACCTCGTCGTACACCGGCAGATCGGTCAGGTGTTGATGCGGGTACAGGTCCCAGTTCGCCGCGATGACCCATGCGATGACCGCGATCGCGGTGACCGACCCCGTCGCGCCCCGACGGGTCACGTGGTCGCGCCGGCCGGCAGCGGCTCGGGTTGCAGTTCGGGTTGCGGTTCGGGCTCGGGACCGGCCGCGGCGGGAGCGGAGACGTGACGCAGCGCAGGCCATTCGGGAACGAGCGCGACAAGCGCGAACGGCGCGAACCAGGGGATGTACAGGTAAAACCAGTGCGTCACGGTCAGCTGCATTCCGATGAGGAGCGCTCCGGACAGGGCTGCGAACGACCGTAGGTCGAGCCGGCGGGGGCGGATCGCGACGAAGATAGCGAACAGGGCGACCGCGATGCTGAGCCCGATCTGCACTGGGCGCAGCCACGTGTACTGGCCCCAGATCGAGAACGGCGACTCCCGGTCGAGCTGGTAGCCCAGCGTGCGCGACCAGAACGTGCGCAGCCCGTCGTCGCCGTCCAGCACGAGCACCCAGCCGGTCATGAGCACCGCGACGGCGAGGCCCATGACGTACGCGCCGAACCGGCGTCGTGAGGTGGACGCACGCGGGAACGGATGTCGCGCCCACAAGACCAGCAGGAGCGCCGGGCTGAACTTACTCATGACCGCCAGGCCGACCGCGAGCCCTCTGGCCACGGGCCGGTGGGCCAGCACGAGCCCCCAGACCAGACAGGCGGCCACGAGGGTGTCGTTGGAGTTGCTCTCGAGCGCATACGCCGTGAACGGAAATGCCACCCAAGCCAGCCCGAGCCCCGCCCCGAGTCTCCGTCCGCCGAGCCGCCAGCCCAGCACGATCATCCCGAGCAGCGCGGCAAGGTCGAAGAGCACGGCCGCTCCATGCGCGGCCGGCAGGTCGTTCCACTTGCCGATCCACGGCATCGCCGACTCGAACGGCACGTACGTCAGGTACGTGAGCGGTCCGTATGTGTCGCACTGGCCGCAGTCGGCGGGGAACGTGCCGTACGGGGTCTGTCCGTGGGCGATGCGGTCGGCGCCGATGACACCCGCGTAACCGACATCGACGACGTTGCTGTCGAAGGCGTTGAGCCCCAGCCGCAGGCCGACGGCGACGAGCATCAGGCTGACAAGGAGCCACGTCGGACACCACGACGCCAACCGAGGTCGGTGCGGTCCGGGTGCCGGCACGTCGGTCTCGACGGTGGCCGCGCGCGCCGGGCGCGAGCCGCGAAGTCCAATCCACGCCAGGCGCGCTGCCAGATAGATCATCGGCGGGTAGGCGAGCGGCGTGGATGTGAAGATCTCGCCGCGGTTGAACCATATGAGCGACACACTGAACCCGCAGAGGGCTACCAGATCGAGCGTGTGCCACGACACCAGCCGCCGCCAGCGAAGCAGGGGGACGAGGAAAAGCGCGAGCAGTGGTATCCAGATCTGGGGCTCGGTGACCGCGCGTCCGAACGCACCCGGGTAGCCGCGCGCCATCTGCCACGCGACCTGGGGGCCGGTGCGTGTCTCGGTGACGACGGCGCGCGCGTCGTCGACCAGCACCTCGGCCTGCACCTTCCCCGTGGCGTCGATGAACGAGACCGTCCACAGATTCTTCTCGGTGTCGCGCACCTGGGCGGTTCGCGCGACCGGGTGGTCGGCCAGCCAGTCGTCGAGTCGCTTCGACCTCCGTGCGATCGCCTCGGCCCGCGCCGAGGTCAGTGCTTGGCGCGGCTTGGCCGGCGCGGGGATCGTGCCAACGCCGGGAGACGCCTCGGGTCCCAGCGCCTGCGCGGGTGTCTGCGGCGCTGCGGTTGCGCCCCCGCCTCCGATGATCAGCAGGGCGAGGACGATCACGGCTCGGCGGACCGGCCGCGTCATCGGGCCCTTACCGGAACGACCAACGACGGTTGATCAGGAAGCTCACCGGCGTGACCGCCGCGATCGCAATGGCCTGTGCGGGGATCTCCGGCATCCCCGCGAGCACGAGGATCTCCAGGACCACGAGGTTGAGCGCCAGGCCGATCAGGCTGACAGCGAGATTTCTCGCGCCCTGCTGGAGGGTCGACAGGCCGTGACGGCGAAATGTCCAATGCTTGTTGAGCACGAAGTTCGTCGTCCACGCCACGCAGAACGCGCCGACGGCAGCCAGCAGATGATGGGCCCCCAGCCCCTTGAGCAACACCGAGAAAACCGCGAGGTTGACCAGATACCCCGACGCGCCCACCACGCAGAACCGAACGAGCTGCGCCCAGTCCTCGGGGCTGGTGCGCCGCAGGTCGGGGAGGGCGAGCACCCGGGAGCGACCGCGGCGAGCGGACGGAGCTTCATGGACGACCACAACCACCGATCGTACCAAAGGCCTGCCGGCTCGCTGCGCGGGAGGACCATACGCCGCCTCGCACATGGCGCTTCGTCGGCGTATGAGCCACCTCCGGCGGCTCAAACGTTCTCGGCGGCTGCTTGATGCCTCTACACTCGACGATTCCGCTGCACCAGGAGACCACCGTGGCGACACACCACGCCCGCCAGACACATAGCCAAGTAACCCCCACCGATGCGGAGCGCTATGACGCGCGCTTCGCCGCGCGCGCGACGGCCATCCGCTCCTCTGCCATGCGCGACCTGATGTCGCTGGCCGAGCGCCCCGACGTGATCTCGCTTGCGGGGGGGTTCCCGGACACCGCGTCGTTCCCCGCGGAGGTGTTCGAGGAGGTCATGCAGGCCGTGGCGCGCGAGCACCTGACCACCGCGCTGCAGTACGGCCCGACGGAGGGTCTGCGGGAACTTCGCGACCGGATCGTGGAGATCATGGCGCACGAGCGGGCGACCGCCACAGCCGATCAGATCATGATCACGAGCGGCGGCCAGCAGGGGATCGACCTGACGATCCGGACCTTCGTCGATCCGGGCGACGTCGTGATCGCCGAAGGGCCGACCTACCCCGGCGCGGTGCCGTGCCTAACCTCGTACCAGGCCGAGGTCGTCCACATCCCGATGGACGACGACGGCCTTCAGGTCGACCTGCTGGAGCCCGAACTCGATCGGTTGGCCGCTGCGGGCAAGCGGGTCAAGTTGATCTACACGATCCCGAACTTCCAGAACCCCAAGGGCGTCACGCTGTCGGGTGAACGCCGCGAACGGCTGGTGCAGATCGCACATCGGCGAGAGGTGATGATCCTCGAAGACAACCCCTACGGGCAGATCCGGTTCGACGGGGATCCCCTGCCCTCCCTCTACGAGTTGGACGAGGGCCGCGGTTGGGTCATCTACGTGTCGACGTTCTCCAAGATCCTGGCCCCCGGCATGCGGGTGGGTTGGGTTGCGGCGCCCCCGCCGGTGCTGCGCAAGATGAACCACGGCAAGCAGAGCGAGGACCTGTGCTCGGGCACGCTCAGCCAGCGGTTCGTGCTGGAGTACCTGCGCCGCCATGACTGGCGCGAGCATGTCGCGCGCGTCAACCGGATCTACCGCGAGCGGCGTGACGCGATGCTGACCGCGCTCGAGGAGGAGTTCCCGGCGTCGGCGACGTGGACGCGCCCGCGCGGCGGTTTGTTCGTCTGGGCGACGCTGCCGTCGTTCATCGACACGCAAGATCTGCTGGCGAAGTCGCTCGACGAGCAGAAGGTCGCGTTCGTGCCCGGCGCGGCCGCGTTCCTCGACGGCTCGGGGCGCAACTCCATGCGCATCAACTACTCGGCCATGACGCCGCCCGTGATCAGCGAGGGCATCGCCCGAATCGGCAGCGTCGTACGGGAACTGACAGATCTCTTCGAAGGGATGAGTGGCCAGTGAAAGTCGCGGTACTCAAGGGTGGTCGTTCGTTCGAGCGCGAGGTCAGCTTGCGAAGCGGCGCCAACGTCGAGGCGGCGTTGCGCCGCCTGGAGCACGTCGTGGAGCCGCTCGACGCGGACCGCGATCTGGTGCGCACCCTACGGACCGATCGCCCGGATGCGGTGTTCGTGGCGATGCACGGGCAGGGCGGCGAGGACGGCACGGTCCAGGAGTTGCTCGAGATACTCGGCATCCCGTATACCGGCTCCGGCGTCTCGGCCTGTGAGCGCGCATGGGACAAGGTCGTGGCAAAGGCGCTGTTCACGGCCCACGACATACCCACGCCGGCGTCATACGCATTCAGCCAGGCGGCGTTCCGCGAACTCGGCGCGGCGGATGCATTGGGTGAGATCGAGGCGCGACTCGGCCTCCCGCTCGTGGTCAAGCCAGCTCGCGGTGGATCAGCACTCGGCATCCGGCTTGCGCACGAGCCCGGTGAGGTTCCGGCCGCGCTCATGGCCGCGCTCGCCTATGACGACCGCCTGCTCATGGAGCGCTACATCTCCGGGCGCGAGCTGTCTGTGAGCGTCGTGGGCAACGGCGACGTGCAGGCGCTGCCGGTCGTCGAGGCGATCCCATTGGGCCGCGAGTTCTATGACTTCGAGTCGCGCTACACGCCAGGCGCCACGGACTTGCGAGCTCCGGCCGACCTGCCCCAGGACGTCACGGACACGGTGATCGACGTCGCCCTGGGCTGCTACCGGGCGCTCGGGTGTCGCGGCTTCGCGCGCGTCGACACGATCCTGGACGCGGACGGTCAGGTGTGGGTCCTCGAGCTCAACACGATCCCCGGTCTGACCGATACGAGCGCCCTGCCCCGCGCGGTCGAGGCGGCGGGCATGAGCTTCGACGACTTCATCGCACGGGTCTTGGACCTGGCCCAACTGGGCGCGTAGATCGGTGGTCGCGATGGCTGCCCTCGTAGCAGCCATCGCCGTCGGCGCCGAACGGGGTGTCGCCGCGGGTGCGCTGGTCCGGACCTGCCGGTCGGGGCTCGTCACCTACAACATCGAGGACCGAGCGTTCCGGGCTGTCAGGCCGTGCGCAGCTCGCCCGCCGGCAGGTCCTCGGGGAGCGGGGTCTCCGGCGGTGAGCGACCCTCGGTGTCGTCCCATCCGGCGAACGCGGTGCCGTCACGCCCTTCATGCGGGTTCGCAGAGCCCATCGCCAGCACGGCGACGTTGCCGGGGCCGCGGTTGACGAGCTGCCGTCGAACATGCGGCGCGATTCGTACGAGCTCCCACTGCTCGAGGTCGCGCTCGCTGTCGTCGGTGACGAGCGTGAGCGTGCCCTCGATCACCAGGAACACCTCCTCCTGTCGCTCGTGAACGTGGATCCGCCCGCGCTGGCCGGGCGTCAGCACGATCAGGTTGAGGCCGAACGTCGTAACACCGAGCTCGCGTCGCAGTGTCTGAAACCGCTCCGGCGGACTTAGGTCGAGCCGGGTGAAGCTGAGGTCGTCACTCACCGCGCCTGTCCTCCTCCGAGCTCGGTTGGCATCGCCTTGGGTCCGTCAGGGTAGATAATCGCGAGGTCGTCCGGGGTCATCTCGAGCGTGTTCGCCGGTTCCGGCGGTGCGCCGACGACAAGCCACAGCGCCTCGCGGTCGGTGTCGTTGAAGACCTGCCGCACGTGCTCGACCTCCACCAGAACCGTCGAGAGCGGCGGCAGCGTCAGCACCTCGTCGTCAACGCGCATGCGACCGGTCCCTTCGAGCACGACGTACAGCTCCACCTGCGCGCGGTGGCGATGCTTCGTCGAGGCTTGCCCGGGCTGGAGTCGCCAGTACCTGGCTCCGAGCGTATCGGCGCCGAGCTGCTTGGCGAGGTCGGTGTTCTCGATCCGCATCTGGTTCGACGGACGCCAATGGGCATCGGGGGAGAGCAGAACGCGGTATGCCACGAGACGATCCTATTTCGACGTGGGTGACGGCAGCGAAATGTGTCATATCTGTCACAACACTCGCGCGCACCATGTAACCATTGGCCGTCGACTGCGACGCCAATTGGCTGTTTTAAGCGTTGCGTAAGGAGTTGCGAACACGTGCGCAACCTAGGTCGGCCACCCTGCATGCATGGCAACGGTTCTCGTCACCCCCGCAGAGATCGGGTTGAATGCGCTCGTGCGCACCGTCTTGGTCGTCGACGACGAACCGCTCATCCGCGAGGTCGTCGTGCGGTATCTCGAACGCGAGGGCTACCGCGTCATCGAGTGCGGGGATGGAGAGGCCGCGCGTCAGCTCGTGCAGAGGCACAGCCCGGACCTGGTGGTGCTGGACGTGATGCTGCCGGGAATCGATGGGCTGGAGGTGTGCCGATGGATCCGCGCGCAGTCGGACATCCCGGTCATTCTTCTGACCGCCCGAGGCGAGGAGACCGACCGCATCGTGGGCCTCGAGCTCGGAGCTGACGACTACGTCGTCAAGCCGTTCTCGCCGCGCGAGCTCGCGGTACGGGCCCGCAACCTGCTCAAGCGGACCGGCTCCCTGCCGACGCGCGACGAGCGGCTGGTGTTCGATCGCCTGGCCATCGACGCAGGAACGCGTGAGGCCGTCAAGGACGGCGTTCCCATGCGTTTGACGGCGCGTGAGTTCGACCTGTTGTGGTTTCTCGCCAGCAACCCCAAGCGGGTATTCAGTCGCGACCACCTGATGGCCCGGGTCTGGGGCTACGAGGCCGCGCTCGACACGGGCACCGTCACGGTGCACATGCGGCGGCTGCGTGAGAAGGTCGAAGACGACCCGTCCCATCCCGATCACCTCGAGACCGTCTGGGGCGTCGGCTACAGGTTCACGCCGTGATCGGCTCGGCCCTGCTCGTCGGTGGCTTGACGCTGACGGTCGGCGTGGCTGCCGCTCTGGGACTTCGGCGGTTGCCGACGTTGCGCTGGCAGCTGGCGGGGCTGGCGATCCTGGGGGTCGTCCTCCCGCTGGGCGCCGTGCTGCTCTCAGGCGCGGTGATGTTCGAGTCCGAGCACGATCTGACCGTTCTGGCGGCGGTCGTCGCGGGTGCCGCCGCCGCGCTCGCCGCCGCCTTCCTTGTCGTGCGGTGGGTCAGCGCTCCGATCCAGCGCCTCCGTCACGCGTCGGCGTCCCTTGCGGCCGGAGACCTGACCGCTCGCGCGTCACCCGGCGGCCCCGCGGAGCTGGCAGAGCTCTCCGGATCGTTCAACGCGATGGCCGAGCACATCGAGCGGCTCTTCGACGCACGCCGGGAGCTCGTCGCGTGGGCCAGTCACGACCTGCGCACGCCGATCGCGGCGATGCAGGCGATGATCGAGGCCATCGAGGACGGGCTCGTTCCGGCCGAGCGGTACCTGCCGGAGCTGCGCGAGCAGACGCGTTTGCTCGGAATGCTCGTCGACGACCTGTTCGAGCTCGCGCGGATCGATGCGGGCGACCTGACGCTCGAGATCCGTGAGGCCTCGCTCGACGGGCTTGTGGACCTGTGCCTGCGCGCGCTCGAGGCCGAGGCCACCGCGCGCAAGGTCACGCTCGGCGCGCAGATCCGTCCGGGCACGCCATCGGCGCGTTGCGCTCCCGACAGCGTGTCGCGTGTCCTGTTCAACCTCGTCACGAACGCCCTGCGGCACACCCCGTCCGATGGGTCGGTCGCCGTGCGCGTCGAGGGCGGAGACGCCGAGGTCGTCGTGGCAGTCGAGGACACCGGGTCTGGCTTCGCGCCTGAGTCCCTGCAGCGGGCGTTCGAACGCTTCTGGCGCGGCGATCGGGCACGCACACGCGGGCAGGCGGGGGCGGGACTGGGGCTTGCCATCGCCCGCGGCCTGATCGAGGCCCAAGGCGGGCGCATCTGGGCCGAGAACCGCCCCGACGGCGGCGCGCGCATTACTTTCACCCTGCCCGTGGCGTAGACGTCGCCCGCGGCAACCGGCAAGATGCCGATCGTGACGACGGAATCTCTGCCGCCGCTGCCCGATCGGGTCGAGTCGACGGTTCAGGACCACGTCCTCGTGCTCCGGCTCGTCAACGAGGGTCGGGCGAACGCGTTGACCGAACGCATGCTCGACCAGCTCGTTCGTGCCATGCAAGGTCCCGATGCCCAAGGGGCCCGCGCGGCCATCCTGACCGGCGACGGCGAGCGCCACTTCTCGAGCGGGGCCGAACTCGGTGCGGAGCCGGCGAAGGATTGGATCGAGCGAGTCAAGCGCATCGAGCACGGCCTCCAGGCGGTTGCGCTGGCGGTGACAAAGGCGCCGTTCCCGGTGATCGCCGCGATCAACGGGGATGCAATCGGAGGGGGCCTTGAGCTTGCGATGGCCTGCGATTGGCGGATCGCCCGGGAGGGCACCCGCTTTGCGATGCCCCCCGCCCGGATCGGGTTGGTCTACACAGCCGAGGGGATGCGGCGATTCGTTGCGGAGATCGGTCTGGCGCGGGCGCGGGAGCTCTTCCTGACGGGGAGGGCGTTCGACGCCCGGCACGCGCTCGACATCGGTCTGGTGAACCACGTGGTCGGAGTCGAGGAGGTCCTGCCGCTGGCCACCCGGATGGCCGCCGCCGTCGCGGCCAACGCCCCGATGGCAGTCGAGGGCATGCGTGTCGTCCTGCGTGCGGTCGCCGACGACGACGCCGCCGAGGCGAAGGCGCAGCAATGGCGGGTCAGGGCGTTCGGCTCATCGGATCTCGCCGAGGGCCTCGCCGCCACGCGCGAGCGACGCCCGCCCACGTTCGGCGGCTCATAGCTCCTGTCAGTTATCCGTGGCACTTAGTGGTCGCTCTCGCAAGTACAACCTCGTATCCCGGCTGCAAACCTTCGCCAGGCGGTGTCCTCGGTCTCACCGTTATGGGTACCGATAGCGGCAAGACACTGCGTCCTTGCCTGACTCGGTTTTCGCTCGGGATACGTG
>CAYMSM010000024.1:0-9084 GCA_964393105.1 uncultured Bifidobacteriaceae bacterium | reverse complement strand
GATCGACTCGAGCGCGCGGCTCGGGCCCATCGACACCAACACGACCTCACCGTCGCCGGCGGCATTGATGCGCAACGCCTGCTCGATGGCGTTCAGGTCGAATGCGTTCAGCATCCGGTCACCTGACTCGCGGTTGAGCCGAAACGTCGACGGATCGATCTTCTTCTCGGCCGTGGAATCGGGAACTTCCTTGACGCAGACGGCGATCTTCACGGTCTGGCGGGCTCCTTGATCGGCGGCGCCCAAACGGCGCCGGAGGCGTGCTCACGTGGCCGCAACCGGGCCGAGAGCGCGGCAAACCTACCACGTCACCACTACGAAGCGCACGGCCAAATGACCGCCCTGCGATGGCCAATTGTCCGGCTGCGACACTGCACGCGTCACGTTGTCGCGGCACTTCGCCACGCTCGCAGGCCGGCAACTGCGTCGCGCACTCGCCCAGGTGGTGTTCACGGCCAGCGATTTCCCCGGCATCGAACTCGTCCGTTTCCGAACCGAAGTTGGGGCACTCCGCGGCTTCGACCACCCCCTGACGATGGCCGACTTCAGTCCACACGCCCCGGGATGAGTCCGCTCACAGTTTGTCCGTCCGCTTCCGATACTAGACTTCATAAAGTCTAAATCCTTGTAGCGGAGGCTGGCGTGAAGATCAGAAGCGTGCTCGGGGCGTGTGCTTTGGCAGCGGTGGGGGCGGCGGTCGCGCTCGCGGTATTGCCACAGCAGGGCGGCGTGGTGGACCTGCTCTCGCAATCCAACCTTCGGATCGACGGAGCTTCGCCCGACGACGGCGCGGGCTACTCGGTCGCGGCTGCCGGGGACGTCAACGGCGACGGCCGCGGCGATGTGATCCTCGGCGCTCCGTTCACCCGCAACAACGCGCGCGACAACTCAGGCTCGACATATGTCGTCTTCGGCCAGGCGGTTCCGACCAACGTCGACCTGGTCAACCTGGGCGCAGCGGGCTTCCGCATCGACGGTGCCGAAGGCTTCGACCAGTCCGGCAGGGCGGTCGCGGGCGTGGGCGACATCACCGGCGACGGTCGCGCCGAGATCGCCATCGGCGCCCCGGGCGTTGACAACGGGATCCTCTCCAATGCCGGCGCGGTCTACGTCATCTTCGGTTCGGCGGCGCCCGCCAAGATCGACCTCCGCGCCCTCGGCGCCGCGGGCTTCCGAATCATCGGCGATCAGGACGGCGCGAACCTGGGGGCGTCGGTTGCATCCGCCGGCGACGTCAACGGCGACGGTCGCGTCGACCTTGCCATCGGCGCCCCGGGTCGGAACTTCCCGGCCAACAACGACGCGGGAGCCGCCTACGTCGTCTACGGTCAGCCCGCCCCGGTCAGCATCGACCTGGTGAACCCACTCGGCGGAGCAGGGTTCCGCATCGCCGGCGCGGCAGGCGGCGATCAGGCAGGCATCTCGGTCAGCGGCGCGGGCGACACGAACGGCGACGGACGCGCCGAGGTGATCGTCGGGGCCATTGGCGCAGACAACAACGCCCGCAACAACTCGGGGTCCGCGTACGTCGTCTACGGCCAGCCGGCACCGGCCGACGTCAACCTCGCGCTCCCGTTGGGCGCCGCCGGATTCCGAATCGACGGGCCGACCAACAACGACGATGCCGGGCAGTCCGTGGCCGACGCCGGAGACGTCAACCTGGACGGGCGCGGCGACGTCGTCGTCGGCGCGCCCTTTGCAGGCAACGGAGGCGCCGCCTACGTCATCTTCGGACAGCCGGCGCAAACGAACGTCGACCTGGCGAACATCGGCTCGGCCGGCTACCGGATCGACGGGGCGCTCAACGGCGATCACACCGGCATCGCTGTCGATGGGGTCGGCGACGTCAACGCCGATGGGCGGCCGGACGTCGTGGTCGGGGCCGATGACGCCGACAGCAACCTCCGCAACCTCTCCGGCACCGCGCATGTGGTGTTCGGCCAGGCGACCGTCACGCCGGTCAGCCTCGCCGCCCTCGCAACGGGCGGCTACCGAGCCGACGGCGCCGCAATCGAGGATCACGCTGCGCACGCGGTCGCCGCAGCCGGCGACATCAACGGCGACGGACGCCCTGACGTCCTCATCGGCGCGGAACACGCCGACAACAACGACCGTTTCGACTCCGGCAGCGTCTACCTGCTGTTCGGCTACGGACCGCCGCAGGTCGCCTACCCTCCGATCGCCGGCACCGTCGAGGAGCCGCTGATCGCGGTCGGGCCGACGATCGCCCGCACCGGCCCGGCGACATTCGCCATCGCGCCGCCCCTGCGCAAGGGCCTGACGTTCGATACGGCGACGGGCGTGATCGCGGGCATGACCACGGTCGGAGGCTCGACGAACCACACGGTCACGATGACCGACCTGGTCGGCGCGGCACAGACGGCGTTCACCGTGCGACTCAACCGCTGCGACGTCGTGCGGCGCGGCACCAAACGGGCGAACGTCCTGCGCGGCACCGCCGCGTCGGAGCAGATGCTCGGCCTCGGCGGGAATGACCGGATCCTGGGCAACAACGGTCAGGACTGCATCTTCGGTGGCGCCGGCAACGACATCCTCGCCGGTGGGCGTGGCAACGACACCCTGAACGGCGGCGGCGGCAACGACACGCTCATCCCGGGACCGGGCGCGGACGTGATCATCGGCGGGGCCGGCAACGACACCGTCAACGCCCGCGACAAGGTCCGCGAGACGATCCGCTGCGGCGCCGGCGTCGACACCGCCACCGTCGACCGCAAGGACGTCACGATCGGCTGCGAGCTCGTTCGCCGGAGCTAGCTCGCAGGCCCGCTACTCCTGGGGGAGCCGTGCGCACGCCCGGCTCCCCGGTCCGCGTCCTCCCGATTACCGACCCGTGAACCGAGGCTCGCGCTTTTCGAAGAACGCGGCCATTCCCTCGCGCTGGTCGTCGGTCCCGAACGCCTCGCCGAACGCCGCCTGCTCGCGCGCCAGGGCATCCCGGTAGTCGCCCTCCAGGGCCTCGTTGACGAGCCGCTTGGCGACCGACACGGCCAGGGGACCCTTGGTGGCGATCTCCTCCCCCATCGCCACGGCCCGGTCGAGGAGCTCCGCCAGCGGGTACACGTGGTTGACCAGGCCCGCGGCCTTCGCCTCGTCGGCCTTCACATGGCGACCGGTGAAGATGAGCTCCTTCGCGAAGCCGGGTGAGGTCAGCCGCGGCAGGCGCTGCGTGCCACCCCAGCCGGGGAATATGCCGAGGTTGACCTCGGGCTGTCCCAGACGCGCGTTGTCGGACGCCAGGCGGATGTCACACGCCAGGACCAGCTCGCACCCGCCGCCCAACGCGAACCCGTTGATCGCGGCGATTACCGGCTTGGGGAACGCCTCGATCCGACCGAACAGCCCGTGGCCGCGTTCGGCGTAGTCGCGGGCCTCCTTGACCGACGCCTCGCGCATGTGGCCGATGTCGGCTCCGGCGGCGAACGCCTTCTCCCCGGCTCCGGTGATGACGACCGCACGCACGGCGTCGTCGTGCTCGACCGCGTCGAGGTGTCCGCCGATCCCGTCGAGCATCTCGATCGACAGAGCGTTGAGCTTGCCGGGGTTGTCCAGCGTCAGGATCGCGACCGATCCGCGCCGCTCGAGCGTGACTACTGACATTTGATGCTCCGTCTCAGAAAGTTCGGTGGGGTGTGCGGGACGGAGAACTATGCCCGAGTGTCCTGCCTCACAAATACGTTGCGATCTGGCGGCTGCAAAACTCCACTGGATTTGGTGCGTGGTGGAGGAACATGCGCCTCGGGAGCAGTGTCCTCGCCTCCGCCCATACTCACAAGTATGGGGCGGAGGCTGCGTCCTCGTCCAGCGGGTTTTTCACTCGCCACATCATCAACGTACTTGTGAGACAGGACACGAGCCGAGAACGCTAGGCCCTCGCCGCGAATGCGTCGTTGAGGAAGTCGACCATCTGCTGCACCGGGGCGCCCGGCGTGTAGACCGCCGCCACCCCAAGGGCTTGCAGGTCGGCGATGTCGTCCTTTGGGATCGTCCCGCCGACAAGCACCATCACGTCGCCCGCGCCCTCAGCCGTGAGCAGGTCCATGACCCGGGGCACGAGCGTCATGTGGGCGCCAGACAGGATCGAGAGCCCGACGGCATCCGCATCCTCCTGCACGACAGTCGCGGCGATCTGCTCGGGCGTCTGGTGCAGGCCCGTGTAGATGACCTCCATCCCCGCGTCACGCAGGCTGCGGGCGATGATCTTGGCCCCCCGGTCATGCCCATCGAGGCCGGGTTTGGCAATCACGACACGGATCGGCCGGTCCACTGGGGCTCCGTCTCAGACGTTCGGGGTTTGGCCGAGTATAGACCCGCATCGCGTGAGGGATTTCGCGGGCATCGCGGGCTCACCTATGCTTCCGAAGTCCTCCCCACGACCCGGTACCCAATCTATGAAATGCACCCTCAAGGCCTCGGCCGATCCGCTCCGCACCCGCAGCCAGCTTCTGCTCGTTGCCGTCGGGTCTCCACCTGGCTCCCTCACGGGCACGCTCGCGGCCGCAGACGCCGCATCCGGCGGAGCGATCGCGGCGGCGATCAAGGACGGCGAGGTTCGCGGCAAGGCCGGGGAGCTCACGGTCTTCCACACGTCCGCAAGCCCGGCTCAAAGGGTTGCACTGGCGGGGATCGGCGACGGCACCGATCGTCACGATTGGGAGCAGGCGGGCCGCGCGTTCGCGAAGGCCGCCGCCAAGGCACGCGCGACGCGGGTCTCGGTTGCGCTCCCGGAGGGCATCGCCTCGGACAACGCCGCGGCGCTCGTGGAGGGAATCTGGCGCGGCGACTACCGGTTCGAGCGCTTCAAGGACGCCAAGAACGGCAACGGCGGGTCGCGGATCCGCGATCTGGTCGTGACCGGCACGGGCCTCGGCGCCAAGGCCCTCGCGCGGACCGCCGTGGTCATGGAGCGCACGGCCGCGGTGCGCGACCTGGCCAACACGCCGGCCAACCACCTGCCACCTGCTGCGCTTGCGGCCTATGCCAAGGATCTGGCCGCATCCATCCCCGGGCTCACCTGCAAGGTGCTCGGCGTGCGCGAGCTGGAGCGCCTGCGCGCCGGGGCGCTTCTGGCCGTGGGCCAGGGCTCGCATGAGCCGCCGTGCATGATCGTCATGCGCTGGTCGCCGCCCAAGGCGACCAAGGGCCAGGTGCTGGGTCTGGTCGGCAAGGCCGTCACGTTCGACACCGGCGGCATCTCCATCAAGCCCGCTGGCGGCATGGAGGACATGAAGATGGACATGAGCGGTGGCGCGATCGCGCTCGAGAGCATCGCCGCCATCGCCACGCTGGGCCTGCCCGTCCAGACGATCGCGGTGATCCCTGCGGCCGAGAACATGCCCGGCGGCGGCGCGACCCGGCCGGGCGACGTCATCACCGCCATGAACGGCAAGACGATCGAAGTCGTCAACACCGACGCCGAAGGCCGCCTGGTCCTGGCCGACGGCTTGACCTATGCCGCCCGCAACGGCGCGACCCAAATCGTCGAGTTCGCCACGCTGACCGGCGCGATCGTCGTCGCGCTGGGCGAGGTCTACGCTGGCCTGTTCGGCTCCGATGGCGAGTGGATCGAAAAGGTGCGGGCCGCAGGGGAGGCCTCAGGCGACCTGGCCTGGCCGATGCCGCTCCACGAGGGCTACCGCCCGCTGATCAAGAGCGGCGTGGCCGACCTCTCCAACGCCGCCAAGAAGCGCCAAGCGGGTGCGGTCTACGCCGCCATGTTCCTGCGCGAGTTCGCCGAGGACGTCCCGTGGTGCCACGTCGACGTCGCAGGCACCGCGATGTCAAACGGCGGGTCGACCGGCTTCGGCGTCCGCCTGGTCGCAACCCTGGCCGAGAGCCTCGTGCCCTGAATCAGGAGATCATGCGTTTGAGCAGTCGCTGATCCTCGGGCGCGGTCGGATCAGTTGAGACGGTCGAGGACCTGGTCGACTGCGCTGTCGGGATCGATCGTGCGGTCGGCGACCTGCGCGACCAGGTCGCCCATCAACGCCTCGTCGCACGCGGCGTCGAGTTGACGGCCCAGACGGTCGAGGGCGAGCGCGCGCAGCTGACGCCGCAAACCGTCGTGGCGGCGCTCCTTAAAACGCGTACCCTCGGCGAGGAACGCCCCGTGGCGCTCGATGGCATCCCACAGCTCGGCGATGCCGACGCCGTCGTGGGCCCGGGTCGCGACGATCGGCGGCTCCCATGGACCGGCCGGCACCAGCGACATTGTCGCCTCGAGCTCGGCGCGCAGCAGGTCCGCTCCTGGGCGGTCGGCCTTGTTGATGACGAGCACGTCCGGGATCTCCATGAGCCCCGCCTTGATCGCCTGGATCGAGTCGCCGCTCCCCGGCATCAGGACGAGCGCCACGGTCTCGGTCAACGCCTGCACCTCGACCTCGTTCTGCCCCGAGCCGACGGTCTCGACCAGCACCACGTCGAACCCGGCCGCATCCAGGACCAGCACTGCCCCCGCCGTCGCCTCGGACAGGCCTCCCAGGTGCCCGCGGGTTGCCATCGAGCGGATGAACACGCCTCGATCGACAAAGTGATCGACGAGGCGGATGCGATCGCCCAGCACCGCGCCCTTGGTGAACGGGCTCGTCGGATCGACGCTGACCACCGCCACCGTGCGCCCGCTGGCGCGCAGATGTGAGATCAGCGCGGCGATCAGCGTGCTCTTGCCAACACCCGGCGAGCCGGTGATGCCGATGCGAAGCGCCCCGCCGGTGACCGGATGCAGGCTGCGCAGGATCTCGCGCCCCTGCTCGCCGCGACCCTCGACCAGCGTGATGGCCCGCGCGACCGAGCGCCGCTCGCCGGCGCGCACGCCCGCGAGCACCGCCGCCACGTCCATCACAGACGCGC
This sequence comes from uncultured Bifidobacteriaceae bacterium, assembly GCA_964393105.1. Classification (GTDB taxonomy): domain Bacteria; phylum Actinomycetota; class Thermoleophilia; order Miltoncostaeales; family Miltoncostaeaceae; genus CALMEC01. The sequence goes on along the minus strand of CAYMSM010000024.1, from coordinate 2,217 downwards.
CGGCTGCGGCAGCGTTGGCAGGATCTCCTCGAACACCTGCAAGAACCGGTCGTTCTCGTGCGGCCACCCGATCGTGACCCTGATCGCGGTCGGCGCGCCGAAGCCCCGGGCTGGGCGCACGATGACCCCGAGCTTGATGAGCCCATCGAACGCCGCGTTGGCACGCTCGGCCGAGCCCAGGTCCACGAACAGGAAGTTGGCCTCTGACTCGAGCGGCGCCAGGTCGAGGGCACGAAGCGCGGCGTCCACCCTGGCCCGCTCAGTCACGTTCAACGCGAGCCGCTCGGATAGGTGGGCGTCGGCCTCGGCCAGCGTCGCGATGGCCGCCGCCTGGGCCACCGCGCTGACGTCGAAGACGTTGCGCACCCGGGCCAGCGCACCCAACAGGCCGGTGTCGGCCATCAGGTATCCGACCCGCAGCCCCGCCAGGCCGTACACCTTGCTGAACGTCCGGGTCACCGCCAGCGGGCCCCCTGCTCGCAGCAGCTCCGCCCCGTTGTGGGATCCGGCCGGCAGATACTCGAAGTACGCCTCGTCCAGAACCGTCAACACGTGGCCGGGGACCCGGTCCAGGAACGCCTCGAGCGCCCCGGGCGCCACGGCGGCGCCGGTCGGGTTGTTGGGGCTCACGATGACGACGAGCTTGGTTCGTGGGCCGATGGCGGCAAGCAGCGCGTCCAGGTCGTAGGCGCCGTTCGCCGCGAGCGGCACCAGCACCGGCTCGCCTCCCATCATCAACGCCCCCTGGCGCCACGAGATGAACGACGGCCAGCCCATCACCACCTGATCGCCCGGATCGATCGTCGCAAGGCAGATCAGCTTGATCAGGCTGTCGACGCCGTTGCCGGGCAGGATCCGCTCCCCGGGCACCAGCGTGTGCCGCTCGATCGCGTCGCGAAGCGCCCAGCAGCCCGGGTCGGGGTACATGCGAAGACCCACCGCCGCGTCGGCGATCGCCTGCTGGGCGCCGGGCATCGGCGGGAACGGCCCCTCGTTGGACGCGAGCTTGACGACCTCCTCGATCCCGGATTCCAGGCGCACGGCCTCGATCGGGCGGCCGGGCTCGTAAGGGTCGACCGCGTCGAGCGCAGGGCGCACGAGCCTGGACGGAAACGCTGGGTGATCCATCGGAGGCTCCGATCGTACAGTTGCCTCTAGACTAAATTCCATGCCGGACGCCGATCTGACCAACCTCGGGCTGTTCCCGCTCGGGCTCGTGCTGCTGCCTGGGGAGCGCCTGCCGCTCCACATCTTCGAGCCGCGCTACCGGGCGCTCATGGCCGACTGCACGCTGGGCGCGCGACCGTTCGTGCTGAGCCTGGCCACCGGCGACGGCGTCGCCAAGACCGGGTGCACGGCCCATCCCGACACGCTGCTTCGTCGCTTTGCCGACGGGCGCATGAACCTGATCGTCGAAGGCGGCGAACCGGTCGAGATCGTCGAGCAGACCTCCGGCGAGCTGTACATCACGGCGCGGGTACACCGCATCGCCGATGTCGACGAGCCAGTCGACCAGGCCCTGGCCGGCGAGGTCAGCGAGCGGTTTCGACGGCTCTCCGAGGCGGTCGCTGGAGCGGCCCACGAGCCGGCAGTGCGCGATGGTGTTCCGTTGAGCTACGCGATCGCGGGGGCGGTCGAGCTGGACCCGCTACCCAAGCAGCGTCTGCTCGAGTCGCGGTCCGAGACCGAGCGACTCACGTTGGTTCAGACGTTGCTCGGCGATGCGCTCGCGGGCCTCGATCGCCAGGAGGTCGCCGCCGAGCGCGCGCAGACCAACGGCAAGGTGACGCTGCAGTGAGCACCGAGGGAGTCGGCGCGCTCACCGGGACATGCGACCTCGTCTGGGTGGATGGGCCGGACGCCGAGGGCTTTCTGCAGGGGCTCGTGACGAACGACGTGGCAATCCTCGCGCCCCAAGGGTCGTGCCGGGCGCTGCTCCTCGACAACAAGGGTCACATCCACGCCGACATGCGCGTGGCGCGCACCGGCCCGCAGGAGTTCAGCCTGGTCACCGGGTCGGGTCATGGCGAGCGGCTGGTGGCGCTGCTCGACGAGTTCCACTTCTCGGAGGACGTCGACATCGTCGGTCCCGAGCCGTTCGCGTGCGTCACCCTGACGGGAATCGGGGGTGGGCCCGTCGCCGGCGCCGACCTGGTGCTGCCCGGCCTGGTCCCGGGGACCATCGACGCGATCGGGGTCGACGCCGACGCGATCATC
>CAYMSM010000023.1:0-49667 GCA_964393105.1 uncultured Bifidobacteriaceae bacterium | reverse complement strand
TCGGCTGGGGCGCGATGAGGGGGAGGCATCCGCGTCAGCACCGAATACGCCTTCAACCCACACTGAGCGATGAGCAACGGACCGGTGTCCACCGTCACGCGGGCGAGATCGTGATGCTCGTGCCACGACGCGAAGCACGCGCTACCATCTTCAGTGCCAGGTCTTCGAAAACGGCATCCCGCTCAGGGGCGGCGGGCCAGGAACACGGAGTGCCCCGGGGCGAAGCGGGTGCCGCCGTACCCCTGCAGGGCACGGGCCTTGAAGCCGGCCTTACGGAGTATCTCGAGGACCTTGGCCGCCGGGACGAGCCGCTGCCGGTGGACCTCCTCGGTCGTGACGACGCCTTTCGGCGTCTTGCGGAGGGTGGTGATCGTGCGCGTCAGGATCGCCTTCTTGGTGTCCTCGACGCCGTCGACGAGGACGCCCCAGTCGTCGCCGATCGTCGCGAAGTGTGCGCTGCCACCGCCGGGGATGCGACCCGGGCCGGCCATGTCGAACAGGAACACCCCGCCCGGCCAGAGCGCCTTGAACACGCGGACGAAGACGCGCTCGAGCGCCTTGGCCGTGTTGGCGGGGTCGAACAGGTAGTTGAAGACCTCGCCGACGGCGATGACCGCGTCACACGGCGGGATCTCCGCGGTCACGAACGAGCCCTCGACGAACGTCGCCCTGGGGGCGCGGCGGCGTGCCATCGCGAGCATCGCCGGCGAGGAATCGATCCCCACGACGTCGAACCCCGCAGCCAGGAGGCGCGCGGCGGTCACGCCCGGTCCGCACCCGAGCTCGACGACGAGCCCGCGCTCGGCATCGTCGCGGGCGATCTCCTGGAGCAGACGATCCGCGGCCAGCTCCGCCTGCGAGGTGAACCCCGCAGCGTGGGTGTATGCGAGATCCTGGCCGTAGTACGACACACTCGTACGCTAGCGACGGGCCCAGATGTCGCCCAATCCGACACCAAGTCCCTATCCCCGCAGTGCCAACCCCTCCTGGTGCAGGCGGCGGATGCGGTCCATGTTCTCCTGATCGGGGCCGTTGCCCTCAAGGCCGGGGACCTCAAGGATGCCAGGCAGGGACTGCAGGGCGGGGTGGCCCAGGATACGGCGGAAGCCATCCTCGCCGATCTGGCCGTCGCCGATGTTCTCGTGACGGTCACGGTTGGAGCCGAAGTCGGTCATGGAGTCGTTGAGGTGCAGGCACCGAAGCTGTGCGAGTCCCACGACGCGGTCGAACTCGTCGAGCACGCGATCGATCCCGTCGGGCTCGTGCACCGGGTACCCCGACGCAAACAGATGCTGGGTGTCCAGGCAGAAGCCCAGCCGCGTCGCGTGGCCCACGGCGTCGAATACGGCTTTGAGCTGCTCGAACGTCCGGCCGATCGTGTCTCCCGCCCCGGCGGTGTTTTCAAGGTACACGCAGCACTCGCCAGGCACGTCGTGGAATGCCGCGGCGATCGCGGCGCCGATCCGTTCGACGGCCTCCTCGAACGTCGTGCCCTTGGACGAGCCCACGTGCAACACGACGCCGGCGAGACCCAGCGCCTCGCCGATCGCCAGGTGCTGGCGAAGGCTCTCCTGGGAGCTGCGGTAGAAGTTGCGGGTCGTGGTCGCGGGCTTGCCGGGCGGGCCGGTCGGCTGCTCGACATCGGGCGCGCCCAGGTTGATCAGGTACAGCCCGTGCGAGACCAACGGGCCCATCCCCGCGGCCTGCGACTGCTCGCGAAATGCGGCGATCTCCTCGGCCTTGTGGTTGATCGGCGCCCAGGTACGCGGGTTGTGCGTGAACACCTGCAGGCTCTCGCAACCGATCGCAAGGCCCCGCCCCACGGCATTGCTGATCCCTCCACTGGAGGAGACGTGGGCACCGAATCTCACGCAGCTATCCTAGGACACTCGTGACCCTGCCGACCTCGACGACGGGATACCCTGCGTGCCGCCACCGAATCGCCCCGACATCACAGAGCCGTGCCGCGTGCGCTTCGCTCCCAGCCCGACCGGCAGCCTGCATGTGGGGGGCGCTCGCACTGCGCTCTTCAACTGGCTGATCGCGCGGAAGACCGGCGGCACGTTCGTGTTGCGGATGGAGGACACCGATCGCGAGCGCTCCACCCCGCAGAGCGAGGCCGAGATCCTGCGGGTGCTCAGGTGGCTCGGTCTCGATTGGGACGAGGGTCCGTTCCGTCAGAGTGAACGTGACGACGTGTACCGGGACGCGATCGTCAAGCTCAGAGAGGTCGGCGCGGTGTACGCGGCCTACGAAACGGCCGGGGAGCTGGAGGCCCAACGCGAGGCAGCTCGACGGGACAAGCGCGCGCCGGTCGTTCGGTGCAAGCGCGACTACACCGGGGCCGAGCTGGCGGCGTTTGCCGGTGAGGGGCGCCAACCCGTCTGGCGGTTTGCCGTACCGGTGGAGGGCGAGACGGTTATCGAGGACATGGTGCGTGGCACCGTCACGTTCGACCACGGCAACATCGAGGACTTCGTCGTGGCTCGTTCCGACGGCACTCCCACGTACAATCTCGCGGCCGCGGTCGATGACGCTGACATGAAGATCAGCCACGTCATCCGCGGCGAGGACCACATCTCCAACACTCCCAAGCAGATGCTCGTCATTCGCGCCCTCGGCGCCGAGCCGCCCAAGTACGCACACATTCCCCTGATCCTGGGTCCCGACAAGAAGCGCCTGTCCAAGCGGCACGGTGCGGCCTCGGTCGAGGAGTTCGAGGCCGACGGCTTCCTGGCCGAGCCGCTCGTCAACTCGCTCGCCCTCTTGGGGTGGAGCTACGACGACAAGACCGAGCGTTTCACGCTGGACGCGCTCGTGCAGGCGTTCAGTATCGCGCGGGTCTCCAAGGGCGGGGCGGTCTTCGATCAGCGCAAGACCGAGGTCATGCACGGCAGGTACCTGCGGATGATGGACCCGCAGGCGTTCGAGGACGCGCTCGTCGAGTACCTGGCCAGCACGGGCTTCATCGCAGCCAACGGTGGGGACGAGGCCGAGGCGCGTGTGCGCCGCAGCGCCAAGGCCGTCAAGGGCAAGATCAGTAAGCTCAGCGAGTACCACGCGCTGGCCGGGTGGATGTTCGGCGAGTACACCCTCGAGCCCGAGGCGTGGGAGAAGGTCGCGGCCGACGTCAAGCATTCCATCCAGGTCATCGGCGGAGGGCTTGGCAGGCTCGAAGCGCTGCCGGAATGGGAGCTCCAGGCCATCAAGGATGCCCTGCAGGACCAGCTTCACATCCTGGGCGAGAACGCCCGTGACTTCTTGGAGCCGCAGCGCATCGCGGTGACGGGGCGGACAGTCTCGACCGGCGTCTACGAGAGCATCGAGCTGTGCGGCCGCGACCAGGCGATCAGCCGCTACCGCACGACCCTCGGCCGGCTGGCAGAGCTCTGGGCCGCGTAACGCCGGTGGCGACCGAGTACCTCATGCTCGATGTCGACGGCCGCGAGGTGCGCCTGTCGAACCCCGGCAAGGTGTTCTTCCCCGAGATCGGGGTCACCAAGCTCGATCTGGTCGAGTACTACCTTGCGGTCGCCGACGCCGCGCTCGTCCACCTGCGTGAGCGCCCGACCGTGATGAAGCGGTACGTCGACGGCGCCGCCGCCGAGCCGTTCTTCCAGAAGCGCGTGCCCAAGGGCGCGCCGGAGTGGCTCGAGACGGCGACCGTCAGCTTCCCGAGTGGACGCACCGCGACGGAGCTCTGTCCCAACGACGCGGCACACCTCGCCTGGGCGGTCAACCTGGGCGTGATCGACTTCAACCCGTGGCCGGTGCGCCGCGACGACCTGGACCGTCCGGACGAGCTGCGCGTCGACCTGGACCCGCAGCCGGAGGTGCCGTGGGACTGGGTCCGGCGTGTGGCGCACGTCGTGGGTGAGGTGTTGGCCGACCATGGCCTTGTGGGGTTTCCCAAGACGTCGGGTTCCCGTGGCATCCACGTCAACGTGCGAATCCGGCCCGAGCAGGGGTTCACCGAGGTACGCAGGGCGGCGTTGGCGCTGGCCCGCGAGGTCGAGCGACGGGTGCCGGAACTGGCCACCAGCAAGTGGTGGAAAGAGGAGCGGCATGGCGTGTTCGTCGACTACAACCAGAACGCGCGGGACCGCACCGTCGCCTCGGCCTATTCGGTCCGGCCCGTCCCGAACGCCCGCGTGTCATGTCCGCTCCGCTGGGACGAGGTGGCCGACGTCGAGCCGAACGACCTGCGCATCGACACCGTTCCGCAGCGCCTGGCCGAGGTGGGGGACCCGTCGGCGGATATCGACGCGCACGCCGGAACGCTGGACCTGCTGCTCGACCTGGCCGCGCGGGACGAGGCCGAGGGATTGGGGGACGCTCCCTGGCCGCCGCACTTTCGCAAGCAACGCGGTGAGCCGAAACGCGTGCAGCCGAGCCGGGCCCGGAGACCTGCCGAGGACGGAAAGTGACGTCCTCAACGATTTCCACGATGCGCGGGGTGAAGTCCTGACGGTTGTTGGTCACGAAGCGATCAGCTCACGTGACATATCCAGATGATCTCCCGGACCCGACGACCTGATCCGCCGACGTTCGTCGACATCCGAACTCGGCCCGGTCGAGGAGGCATCGGGCGTCGCGCGTCAAGCGCAAGTGTTTATCGCGGTTCGATGGATGCGGATCATGCGGGCGCGCGTCGAGCGCGCAGGGAGTAGAGCAGCGGCAAGGTCGGCATCTCGTTGGGAAGCCAGTAGCGGCCATCGTCGGCGCGGGTCATGAACGGCCACCGGCCGAACACCGTGAACGGATGTTCGGAGAACAGCTCGATCGTGAACCCGGCCTCGATCAGCGCCCCGATGACACGGCTGATCGGATGGATCCAGGACAGGGTGGTGTTGGCTTCGAACGCCGGGCCCTCGGGCATCGCGTAGGTGCCGGGCGAGTCGTCGCGGATCGGCGCGTCGTGAAAGTAGGGATAGCGGGCGACGAGGTCCTCGTCGCCCAGCACGTCGCTCATGGGGTGGGTTTCGACCATGTAGAGGACGCCGTCACTGTGCAGCAGGTCGCGTACGACGCCCGCCCAGCGGGGAATGTCGGGTAACCAGCACAGCGCACCAATGCCCGTGTAGGCGATGTCGAACGTGCGGCCGAGCGCTTGCGGGGCCTCGTAGACGTCGCCCACGACGAAGGTCGCGTCCAGGTGCAGTTCCTCAGCCAGGGTGTTGGCGGCGTCGATGGCGGGCTGCGAGAAGTCGAGGCCGGTGACGTGGGCCCCGAGCCGCGCCCAGCTCATCGAGTCGAGACCGAAGTGGCATTGCAGGTGCACAAGGTCGCGGCCGGCGACATCGCCCATCTCGTCGACCTCGAACGGCCGCAGATCCGACCGGCCGGCGCGAAACCCTGCGACGTCGTAGAACGCGCTCGTCACGTGCAGCGGGACGCGCTCGTCCCACCAGGCGCGGTTGGTCTGGTGCCACTCGTCCATGGTCATTACTGCTCCAGTTGGTCGACGGTGCAGGCCGCGGGCGCCTTGTCACTGCGAAACCGCAGGGTCTTCGCGCCGTGGCGGATTCGTCCGGCGCTCGTGTGATCGAAGCTGATCTCGACCACGAGCTCGGGCCGGAGGGCCACCCACGCCAGGTCGCGGTCGGCACTCCAGCGGCTCGGGTCGGCCGAACCGCGCTCCCCGGTCTCGTACGGGGCGAGCAACGACGGCAGCTCGCGCTTCTCCTTGGCGCTGAACCCCGAGCTGTGTCCCACGACGCGGAGGTGGCCGTCCGGCTCGTAGCAGCCGAGGATCAGCGAGCCGACCGTGCCCTCGAGCTTTCCGGGACGCCATCCCAGGACGACGCAGTCGATCGTTCTGATGCGCTTGACCTTGACCATGCCCCGGCGCTCCCCGGGCAGGTAGGGCGCCGCTCGCTCCTTGGCGATCACACCTTCGGCGGTCTGAAGCCACCCCGCCGCGTCGGCCGGGCTCTCGACAACGGGGCTCAAATCGAGCGGTGGTGTGACGATCTGCTCGAGACGCCGACGGCGCAGCGCGAACGATTCCGCGAGGAGTGATAGGTCGCCGACCGCAAGCAGATCGAATGCGACGAACATCGCAGGGATCTCGTCGGCAAGCAGGGCCACCCGCGATGCCGCCGGGTGGATGCGGCTCTGCAGCGCCTCGAAGTCCTCTCGTCCGCCGTCGCCGCGGATGACGATCTCGCCGTCCAACACGTAACGCCCGTTGGGAAACCGGAGCTCCGGGAAGTACCGGCCGAGCGGCTTTCCGCCGCGCGACTGGATCGCCACGTCGGCGCCGTCGACGAACACGATCGTGCGAAAGCCGTCGAGCTTCTGCTCGTACAACCAACCGTCGCCGGTCGGAAGCTCGGCGGCCGAGCGCGCGAGCTGAGGCGCAAGCGGTGGCGAGAGGGGCAGTGCCATCCGAAGAGCCTACTTAACCGTTGCCCAGGCGCTCCGAGGTCAGTTGGAGGCAGGACACGGTGTGCTGCCGTCTTGCGGCGAGAACGAGTCGGGGCGGCCGGATTCGAACCGGCGACTTCCGCGTCCCAAACGCGGCACTCTAACCAAGCTGAGCTACGCCCCGATGACCTGTCTGTGCCACAGCATGACAGCTCGGGCAGGCGCGCACCTGCGGTGCGGGTGGGATGCCCGACAGGCCGGAGGGAGCGCATGGGTAGAGTCCCGGGTCCGCGATCCGAGGAGCCGATGTGCACCCATGGCATGACATCTACGTCGACGACGAGCAGGTGGACGTGGCGTTTCCCGTCGTCATCGAGGTACCGAAGGGCAGCAAGAACAAGTACGAGCTCGACAAAGAGATCGGCATGCTCAAGCTGGACCGAGTGCTCTACAGCGCGGTGCACTATCCGGCCAACTACGGGTTCATCCCGCGGACCTACTGCGACGACGGCGACCCGCTCGACGTGCTGGTTCTGGGTCAGGAGCCGGTCGTGCCGATGAGCATCGTGATGGCCCGCCCCGTCGGTGTGATGCGGATGCGCGACGACAAGGGCATCGACGACAAGATCGTCGCCGTCAGCCTGTACGACCCGGCGGTCAACGAGTACACGCGCCACGATCAACTTCCCGGCCACGTCCTGCGCGAGATGATGCGGTTCTTCCAGGACTACAAGGTGCTGGAGCACAAGGAGGTCGTGATCGAAGAGCCGCTCGGCGCCGACGAGGCGATTGTGATCGTCCGGGAGTCCCTCGAGCTGTACCGCAAGCTCCGTCGGGGTGAGATCTCGCAGTAAGGGTCTGGTCAGAGACAATGTGCCGCGTCCAGAGGGCACTGCAGCTATTGCCTGGCAGGCCCTAAAGATCCCGGCGCGAGAACGCCCAGGTGGCGACGGCCCCGACGAGCACGAGGTAGACCGCCGACCAAAGCCACAGTCCGGCGCCACCGGACTGCCCGCCGCCGAACGGGCCCAGCTCGACGACGACGCGCTCGAATCCCTCGGCGTCGGCGGTGATCGCGTACAGGCTGTTCTGGTAGAGCGCCTCGAAGGGCAGACCCCAGCTCGTGATGGTCCCGGCGCGCTCCAAGCGGGTGCTGTCGATGGCGTCACCGATCTGGCCGAGCAAGCCGCCGACCAGGCCGGCGCCGAACAGCATGAACACGGCGATGCCGTTTGCCGTTCCACTCAAGAACACCGAGCCCAAGACCGCGAGCGCCGCGATCAGCGCGATGGCCCCGACCAGTCCTGCGGCGGGCGTGACAACGCGATCGGGCCACCAGCCTCCCGCCCAGCGGGTGATCGCCGACGCGGCGAGGAACATAGCGACGACGTACGCACCACAGACTCCGGCCGCGGCCAGGAACCGGCCTGCCAGCACCGCGCGGCGCGTGATGGGCCGCACCACCATCGGCTGTAGCAGGCCGCGCTCGGCATCCCCTCGAACCGCGCCGAGCGTCAGGAACACCGCGAGGACGGCGCCGAGGAACAGGATCGCGAACATCGCAAGGCCCAGCAGGACGCCGCCTGCCAGCTCGTCGACGCGGAGCGGCGATTCGCCGGGATCGATGTTCTGCCGAACCTCGTCGAACGCGGAGGAGGTGCCCCATGCGAAGAGCGCGAGGAATCCGAGCGACAGGAACAACACGACGACGAACACCCGCCGCCGCACGCTCTCCTGGATCGCGTACCGGGCGACCGCCATCGCACCGTTCACGTCTCGCTCCGGGCGATCGCCGCCAGGTAGACCTCTTCGAGCGTCGAGCGGACGATCGTGACCCCATAGATGCGCTCGCCCGAGGCGACAAGCCCAGCCACGATGCCGGGGACGTCGTCGCGGGTCGCGTGCTCGAAGCGGCGCGTCCCGTTGGCGGTCTCGACGTCGACGCCGGTGCGGTGCGCGAGCTCGTCGGGCGTCCCGGCTGCCACGGTCGCGCCCTTCGAGATGATCACCACCCGATCGCAGACGAGCTCGACCTCCGAGAGCAGGTGGGAGTTCAGCAGCACCGCGATCCCCCGGCGGCGAAGCTCCTCGAGGATCTCCCGCACCGCGATGCGACCGGCGGGGTCGAGCGCGCTGGTCGGCTCATCCAGGAGCAACAGCTTGGGCTCGCCGATCAGCGCCTGCGCAAGGCCCAGGCGCTGCTGCATGCCCTTCGACATCTCCTCGACCCTGCGGCCACCCGCGTCGGAGAGTCCGACGAGCTGCAGAAGGTCCCGGCGCTCGGCACTGCCGCCACGCGATCGAGAAAGTCGCTGGTGCAGGTCGAGCACCTCGTCACCGCTGGCCCAGCCCGGGTAGCGAAACAGCTCGGGCAGGTATCCAAGGCCCGTACGCGCGGCGACGCTCCCCGCGGGGTGTCCGAGCACCCGCGCCTGCCCTCCCGTCGGACGCACCAGGCCACACGCGATCTTTACAAGGGTGGACTTACCCGCTCCGTTGGGACCGAGCAGGCCGACCAGCTCGCCTTCTGAGACCTCGATGTCGACCCCACGAAGTGCCTGCACGCCGCCGTAGCGTTTCTCCAGGCCGGTGGCGGAGAGGGCTGGCGTCACAGTCCGTCAGTGTAGAGGCATCTCAGCGGGCCACCTGCCGAGGTGGTCCACCGGAGCAGAACGGCGCTACGACAAGTACTTGTTGGCGTCCAGGCCGTGTTCGTCCATCAGCCTCTGGAACGTGGCGCGCATCTCCTCGGGGTAGTCGGGCAGGCCGCCGCGGTCGACGAGCTCCTGGGCCCGTGCGCGGATCGCAGGCCCGAAGTCCCAGTCATCGTCGCGCATCAAGCGCTCGATCTCGCGCGCCGGCCACGAGACGACACCCGGGTCACGCCCGAACCTGCCGGCGATCGCGTCGATCTCCTCGAACCGGCCGGGAAGCGGGGCCTGCTCCTGGATCAGGCCCTTGACGGTGAGTGCCTCGGTGACCTCGGGCGTGGGCAACAGGGGCGTCCCGTAGCTGTTCCTGTGGTACAGCTTCTCGAACTTGAGCCGGGGCCGCTGACCGCCGGCCTTCGGGTCCTCGAGCGGGTAGCCCACGGCGTGCGCCCACGTGAACTTGAGGTGCGGCGGCAGGCCAAACGCCTTCTCGACGCCGCCCGGCTTGCGTCCGAACGCCAGCAGGAGGTTGCCGACGCCCAGCGCCACGCTTGCCGTGATCGCGTTCGCGACGGCCTGGCCCGACTCGAACCGCAGAAGGGTGTCCGTCCGCTCGACCGGGAAGCTCATCAGCCGCGGCACGGTCTGGGTCATCGTAAACTCGTAGTTCCAGCCGTGGTAGTGAGTCGCCGCGCCCGACAAGGCGAGGGACGAGATACCGTCATTGGCGCGCCCGTACCACGCATGCAGGTTGGTCAGCCAGAAGATGACGTGCGAGCACTGGTTGATGACCTGCACGTTGAAGCCAGAGACGCACTCCTCGATCTCGTCCCACAGCTCACAGGTCTCCTTCTGGACGACGATCGCCTCGGTGGCGTTGATGTTGCCCTGGCAGGACGAGAAGCGCGCGGCCTGCAATATCGCCTCGATCTTCCAGTCCTCGACCTTGCGGTCGGGGTCGTAGTAGCGGATGCTCCTGCGATCTCCCATCGCCTGGAAGACCGGAACGTCGGGGAAGTCCAGCATCGTCAGCTCCTCACGCGTCGTACGGGGGTGCCCGCAGCCTACGCGGGGCCGCCTACTGGTCCCTGGAGCCGATCCAGCCGGAATCATCGGCGCGTGAGTCGGTTTCCCGAAAGGAGCGCGGCAGGGTCGACGAAGAGCATCGAGAGGCTGATCAGAGTGTTCCCATGCCGAGAGCATCGGCCATGTTGACCATTAGCATCCGTCGAGGTAACGTTGGTATCCATGATGGAACCTGATCGCTGGCTCGGGGTCGAGATCCGGCATTTGGCGGCGCTTGACGCGATTGCGGAGCGGGGCTCGTTTGGCGCGGCCGCCAACCACCTGGGCTACACGCAGTCGGCGATCAGCCAGCAGATCGCGACCCTCGAGAAGGTGGTCGGCCAGCGCCTTGTGGATCGACCCGGCGGCCCGCGCAAGGTCTCGCTGACCGAGGCGGGGGAGCTGCTCCTTCGCCACGCCCAGGCGATCGTGGCGCGCCTGGCAGCCGCGCAGGCGGACCTGACCGCGCTGGCCGACGGCGAGGCGGGCACCCTGCGGATCGGCACGTTCCAGAGCGTTGGGAGCCGCATGGTCCCGACGCTCGTACGTCGTTTCCACGACGCGTGGCCCAGGGTGCAGGTACGGTTGACGGAGTCCCACGACGACGACGACATCCTGCGGATGGTCGAGGCGGGTGAGCTCGACCTGGTGTTCACCGTGATGCCGATCCCCGACGGCCCGCTGGACGCCGTCGAGCTGATGCGTGACCCATACCTGCTCGTGGTCCGCGCCGGGTCCCCTCTTGCGGTACGTGACAAGCCGCCGACGATGCGCGAGCTCGAGGGCGAACCCATCATCAGCTACCGCAACTGCCGGGCGACGACGCAGATCGAGCAGCACATCGGCTCGCGCGGGCGTGAGCTGGACGTCGTGTTTCGCTCGGACGACAACGGCACCGTGCAGGCGATGGTCGCGGCCGGGATGGGGATGGCGATCATGCCGGCGCTCGCACTCGACCCGAACGACCCGGAGGTCGTCGCCGTGCAGCCCAACCCTCCATTCCCGCCCAGGATCATCGCCCTTGCCTGGCATCGCGATCGGTACCGCTCCGCAGCCGCGCAGGCGTTCGTCGAGCTGTCGCTCACGCTGGCCGCCGACATCGCGGCGGCGGGGGCTACGGCGGCTGCCGCATGACGCCCATGGGCGCACTACCGTCGCAGGGCTCGAAGCCCTCCGACCCGGGTCACCGGCGGATCCTGCGCCGTCAGCGTGAAGCTCATGCCCAGCGCCTCGTGTGACACCGGCGTGCCCGCGAACAGCGAGCACACGACGCGGTAGTCGCCCGCGGGCAGCGTGACGAACAGCTCGTCGGCAGCCCCGGGCAGCAGGACCGACGCGCCGAGTGTGGTCCCCGCCGCGTCGTAGACCACCAGGTCGTGATCGTCCATTCCGCGGTTGTAGACATTGATCCGTACGCGTCCCGACGAGACGACCGTGCGCGACGGGTTGAGCTGGTACTCGGTCTCGTCGACCGAGAGCGCCCGGGGAAACGCCGGCCTCGGTGGTATCTGGAGCCGATGCTTGCGGGCGCCCACCGCTGCGCTGCCACCGCCCGCCGCCAGTAGCGCGGCGAGCGTGACAATCGCCACCGTTCTGTGACGATTCAAAGGATCAGGCTACCGCCGTCCCGCCGTGCCAGCGGGAGCGGCGCGCCGGGAAGCACAGCACCGGGATCCCCACCCATCCATTCGCCCAGGAGCGCGCCGTACACCGAGCGGAAATCCGTCGTGACCCTCAGGTTGCCGCGGTCCAACGCGTTCATGGGAGCGGGATCACCAGCGAGGCCCCCGCGTACCTGGGTGCCGATGATCTGCATCGGGCCGCCGGCGCCGTGATCGGTGCCGAACGAGGCGTTCTCGCCGCCGCGCCGGCCGAACTCCGAGAATACGCACGTGACGACCCGGTCTGCGATCCCGCGCGCGGTCAGATCGGCCTGGAACGCCGCAAGTGCTTGTCCCAGCACCGAAAGCTGGGGGTCCTGGCTCGCGAGCTGTCCGCCGTGGGTGTCGAACCCGCCCCAATCGATCGTGACGATCCGCGTGCCCAGGCTCGCCCCGAGCAGCGTCGCCGCGAGTTGAAGCCGTCGCGACAACGAGGAGTTGAGTGGGTAGCTGGCGCCGGGCGTGTGCGTGAGACCTCCAAGGTCCTGCGCGACCCGAACGGTCTGACCGAACACGGTACGCGAACGGCCGGTCGAGGCGTTGCCGGCCGGAGCTGTCGCAAGGTTCCCGACGTAGCCGTTGACCGTTGATGTCGCGGCGCCGCTGACATTGAACCCGAAGTTCGCAAGGCTCTCGGGAACCGATGCGACGGGGGCCTGGGCGGCGCGGATCATCTTCGAGACGTTCGAGCCGATCGACACGGCTTGCAGCGGGTTCGCCTGTGAGCCGTACAGGTCGAGCCAGCGGCCGAGCCAACCCGTCGGGGATTTCTGGAGCATGCCGCCGAACCACCAGTCGCGGCTGGTGAAATGCGAGAAGTTGGGGTTGGGGTAGTCGGTGGCGGGAAAGAGCGCCAAGTCGCCGACGTCCCAAATCGACTTGAGGCTTCCGGTCCCCCCGGATGCGCCCGGCAGCGCCATGCCCGGCAGGTTCGGCAGTGCCAGCTCGCTCTCAATGCCCTGCATCGGGGTGTAGCCGACCGGCGTGGCGTTGCCGGGGATGGGGGCATTCGCTCTGGCGATCGTCGGGCGAAGGCCGATGTACGCGGCGTGCTGGGTCGGGTCTGCCGGCACGAACGAGTTTGGTCCGTCGTTCCCGCCGTTCAAGAACAGCATCACCAGGCAGTGGTTGTCCGCGGCGGCGCCCTCGGCGACGGCCGCTTCGAACGCCGTCTGCCAGGGGATCCTGGACGCCGCGTACACCGAGGCGAAGCCAAGGAACCCGTTCTTGAGGAACCGCCCCCGGTTGACACGCGCCATGCGTGGGACGCCGTCCGGGAATCCCGCGAGGGCTTCGGTGGGGATCGGCATGTAGTCCACGGGAACCGCGTCGTAGGCCGCGCTGTCAGAGGCCGCGCAGTCGGCGCAGCGCAGGACGTTGATCGCGTCGACATCCGGTGGGTACTCGTTCATCACATCACCTGTCCGTCGGGGCCGCCGAGCATGAGCGCGCGAAGCACGCGTTGGCGTGTACGCCGTTGACTCACCGTGCCGCCCGCGGTCGCGGCCGCGTATGCCTGGATATGGCCCGCGGTGGCAGGCGACAGCCATGGTTGACCGACGGACGCGAACGCACGGTCATAGGCCTGTTGCGGCGTCTCCCCGGCGATGTCGGTCTGGTCGACGGGTTGGGTGATCGTCAAGTCGGCGATATGCCGGAAGCGCGCGACGGCCGTGTTGGTGTCGAGCCATGCGGGTCCGTACTCCCACCCCGAGACGTCGGGCGGGAAGTAGGGCTCCTGACCCATGACCTGCAGCCGGGAACGGGGAGTGCCGTTGGTCACGAACTGCCCCATCGCGCGCATCGCGCCGGGGACGAAGACCGCCGGCGCCTTGATCATGTTGGGCTCGCCGATCGACTCGAACAGCGCGCGGTGCGTCAGGATCTTTCTGAGCACAGGACGGATGCGGAAGCCGCGGCGAACATAGGTGGCGGCCAGGTCGTTGAGCGAGGCGTCGTCCGGAGGGCTCTGGACGAACTCCCCCCACAGCTTGCGCATCAGGTGCGGCGCGTGGCTTGGGTGCGACAGCACGACATCGACCGCCTGCGTGGTGTCGAACGCGCCGCCCTTGCCCAACACGAGCTTGCCGCCGCCGTCCCACCTGGCGGGCGTGAAGTACGCGAACGGGCTCGCCGGGTCGGTTGTGTTGATCCGCCACCCCGACAGCGCGCGGGCGAGCTCCTGAACGTCGGTCTCCGAGTAGTTCGGCTGACCCTGCGCATTCGTGACGCCCAGGCAGAAGAGCTCCATCAGCTCCCGTGCGTAGTTCTCGTTGGGCCGGCCTTTTTGGTTTGCCTCGCCGGTCAACGAGCGCAGCATCGCCGGGTCGATCGTGACCGCCTGCACGAGGCTGCGGAAGTCCGACGTCGGGTTGGTGGCGACGTCGGCGAAGGATCGCAGCAGGTTGACCTGCTTGATGATCATCGCGGCGCTGACGTCGTTGCGTGACGTCGCGAAGTGCCGGTGCCAGAAGAACGTCATGCGCTCGACGAGCGGGTTGTCGGCGCGGACCATCCGGTCGAGCCAGTCGAGCACCAGGTCGGTGTCGCTGGTCGTCGGTGAGAGCGGCACGGTGTTGTTGGACGGCGGGTTGCCGACCAGCGTGGGCGTCGTCGTCAGCAGCCAGTTGACGGCGGCACCGACGCGCTTGCCGGTCCACGTTGCCCGGTCCTGCGCGGACGGTCCGTAGCCGGCGCGCCAGAACAGGCGATCGACCATCGCGGCGGTCATCCGCTTGTCGGCCCAGGTGACGGGCGGCGTGCGAAGCCGGCGTCTGCGGCGTTTGGGTGCGCGCCGGGCGTTCAGCGTCGCGGCCATGTGATCACCTCTTCTTTCCGCATCTGGTTGCGAGGATCGCCTTCGCGGCGGAGCGCTGGAGCTTTGTCGCCGAGATGCGGAAGTCGCCCGCCGGCTCGCGAACGTCGTACAGCACGACGCCGCGTAGCTTGGGCATCGACTTCTGCAGCCGGGCGAGGCTGCGCAGCCAGGTCGGCTTGCTGCCGCCGCGGGCGGTGGTGCCGGTCTCGGCGATCCAGAACGGCTTGCCGCTGAGATTCTGGATCTCGATGTACGGATCCTGGAAGAGCTCGATCGGATCGAGCCATTCGAGCTCGCCGGTCACGCCGAAGTTGTAGCCCGAGACGCCCACCAGGTCGACCTGCGTGTCGCCCGGGAAGTACTGGTCGATGGCGTTGTCATCGGTGTCCGGGACGCTCCTGACATAGGGCGCCCACAGCAGCTTGACGCGCGTGCCCGCATCTCGCTTGACGATCCGCCGCACCCGGTTCCACGCCTGCACGTAGGTCTGGGGCGTGTTGCCGTTGACGGTCCCGGACCAGGCCCACCACTGGGTGTTCGGCTCCGGAAGGGGTCGCAGGATCACAGACAGCCGCGACGCCTTGAGCTGTCGCGCCAGCGTGCGGATCCGCTTGTCGTAGCGTCCGGTCGCGATCTGGAGGTGGGAGTACGACGGCTGGTTCGGCCCGTCGCGACCGTTGTCGACCATGAGGGTGACGAGCAGCCGCGCCTTGCGCGTCCGTGCCAGGGCGATGACCGCCGGGTCGACCCGCTGGCCCAGCGTGACGTAGGTCGAGATGACCGAGATGCCCTGGCCGACCTGTTTCTGCAGGGGTGCCAGCGTCGCCTGCGGGTTGTCACGGTAGACCCCGACCTCGATACACGCCGATGCGGGTGCGGTCCCGAGCGCGAGCGCCGCCAGGACTGCCACGGGAACGATGCGGGTGATCCGGGCACGTCTCGAACTGCGCTGCATGACGCAGGGCACCAGGGGCTCCTCGCCGGTGGGGGCAAGGCCGTTCACGGGGTCTGGACGTGTCGGTTCAAGGGTCGATCAATGTCGGGTGACGTCACGGTCCTCCGTTGCGCATCGCGGTTCGGTCTGCAGGGCTTATGGGGTCTGTGGTGGAGGCGCCGCCGCTGCGAGTTTGACGCGCAGGGTCGGGGGACGCAGCGAACGGGCCCCCTCCTCGCGTGGGGAGGCGTCATGGCGCCGTGGCCCTTCCAGTCGTCACAGTCAGGCGGCGGCGGAGGTGGGTCGACGACAGGAGGGGGCGGTGGAGGGTCGACGACAGGAGGAGGAGGCGTGGGGGGTGTCGAAGGTGAAAACGGTCGGGAAGCGTCTCCGCCCGGTGCAGGAGCTGGAGCGGTGTCCCCGCCGGTGGATGTTGTGGGATTCGGCGGGCACGCGGCCTCGACGGCCTTCGTGCATGCGGGCTGTCCCGTTGTCAGGATCTGGACGGCGGTCGGGTCATCGGCTTCGGAGAAGGCGCCGTTGGGACCGATGAGGGTCAGCTTGAGCGTGCCCTTGGACGCGAGCTGTCCTGCGCCGGCGACCTCCTGGCCGGGTGCGAACGACCCAAGCGTGAACTCCGGTGGCAACTGCACCGTGATGCGGATCGGGTAGGCCGGGTCCTGGGCGTCGCCGATGACCATGGTCTTAGCGACGGGATCGATCGACACGATCGCGCCGGCGAAGGGCAGCGACGCGCCGGGCACCGGCGGCTTGAGGTACTTCAGATCGCGCCCGATCCGGGCGCCCTTCTTGCCGAAGAACACCCGCGCCGAGATCGTCGCCCCGACGGGTGGGAGCGTGTCGACGGCGTTTGCGACGCGTCCCAGGCGGGGCGTTGGCGCGATCCGGAGCACGACGACGCCGCCCGGGGTACCGACGGCGATGGCCTTCTTGCCGATCTTCTTGACGATAGGGCCGCGGACCGGGGTCCACACGGCCTTCCTGATGCTGGTCTTGCGCAAGCCGGACTGATAGCTGCCGTTTCGTCCCCACTTGATGCCCCACTTGATGCCGCGCGCGGGCGCGCTCCACTTGATGCCCTGCAGCGGCGTGCCCCACTTGATGCCCTGAACGCGCACGCGTGCACCGGGGGTCACCTTGCGCAGGGAGTGAATCGCCCGAAGCCGTCCGTTCGGCTCGGCCACGACCGCCACCTTGTTCTTGGAGCGCCACGTCACCACGACGCCGTCGCGTGTCGCCAACGGCGCGATGCGCAGAGCATCCGAGACCGGTGCGATCACAGAAACGGCCGCAACGGCGGCCACGACGAGTGTGCGCTTCCTCACGACCTGCTGTTTCCCCCGTAGCTGGACGGCGCTGCGCCGAATGTATCGGTCGATTGCCTCGAGACCTTAAGGTCGTGTTCCTGCGATTGGACACGCACCTGCAGTTTCCTGCCGGTCAGGACCTTCTCGACGGCGATCCATCGGCTCTCTCGACCACGTCGGCGGTGTGGGGTCGTACGATGCCGGGCGATGGAGCGCCGGGGAGAAGAGCTGCTGGAGTTCGACGAGGTGCGTGCCCGGCTGGCGGCGCACTGCTCCTCGGTCGGCGGGCGGGAATCGGCCCTCATCCACGCGCCCGCCTCCGATTTCCAGCTCGTGCGTCGGCGCCACCAGCACACGAGTGAGGCGCTCGAGCTCGTCATGCTCGGCGTCGCCGTCGCGGCGGGAATCGCCGATGTCCGTGAGGCTGCGACGGCGGCGCGGCGCGGCGGCCTGCTCGACGTGGCCGAGCTCGGGGAGGTGTTGGCGACCATCGGCGGGATGAGCGAGGTCGTCACCACGGTGACCACCCATGCCGAGGTCGCGCCCGCGTTGGCCGAGATCGCCGCCGGCGTCGATGCGGTGTTGCTCGATCGGCTGGCCGCTGAGATCGATCGCGCGCTCGATGGGCATGGCGGGGTCAAGGACGACGCCAGCATCGAGCTCGCGCAGGCGCGTCGCGCGCTCACGGGTGCGCGTTCGGCGGCGACGGAGGCGCTGCGGTCGTCGGCCCAGCGCGCCCGGCGGCATCTGCAGGAAGGGTTCATCACCGAACGGGCGGGACGCCCGGTGCTGGCGGTCAAGGCGTCAGCGCGATCCGCGGTGCCGGGCATCGTCCACGACCGCTCGGCCTCGGGCCAGACCGTCTTCGTCGAGCCGCTCGAGGTCGTCGAGGCCAACAATCAGGTGCGCGAGCTGGAGGCCGGTGAGCGGGTCGAGGTGGAGCGCGTCCTCGCGCGGCTCTCGACGGGGGTGGGCCAGGTCGCGTCCTCGCTCGCCGACGCCGTGGACCGGGTCGCGCAGATCGATCTGGCCGTCGGCTGCGCCGCGCTGTCACGCGAATGGGATGGGTGCATCGTCCACGAGACGACGGGCGACGTCGTGCTGGAGCGCGCGCGCCACCCGTTGCTGGACCCCGCCACCGCGGTGCCCATCGACCTGCCGCTCACCGGGCTGCGCGCGCTCGTGATCAGCGGTCCGAACGCCGGTGGCAAGACCGTGGGGCTGAAGACGCTGGGAATCCTCGCCCTTGTCAATCAGTGCGGTATCCGGCCACCTGCGGCCGTCGCCCACCTGCCGGTGTTCGATCAGGTGCTTGTCGACATCGGGGACGATCAGTCGATCGAGCGGAGCCTGTCGACGTTCTCCGGCCACGTGCGACGGTTGCAGCAGATCCTGGCCCTCGCCGGCCCGCGCTCCCTCGTCCTCTTGGACGAGGTCGCCGCGGGGACCGATCCCGCCGAGGGGGCGGCCATCGCCCGCGCGGTGCTCGAGGCGCTCATCGACCGTGGCGGGCTGGTGCTTGTCACGACCCACCACCACGAGCTCAAGGGCTGGGCCAGCGAAACCCCGAGCGCAGCCAATGCCGCCGTGGGATTCGACGCCGACCGCCTTGCCCCGACGTTTTCGATCCGCGTCGGCGAGCCCGGTGCGTCACACGCGATCGAGGTCGCCGACCGCCTGGGGCTCGACGCCGACGTCCTGGCGGCGGCCCGTCGGATCTTCGGTGAGGAGCGCAGCGGGGTCGAGGCCTTGCTGCAAGACGCAGCCGCCGCACGCGCCGCGGCGGAGGCCGAGCGCGACGCGGCGCTCGCCGAACGCGACGAGGCCGCGCGGGTGCGGGCAGAGGTGGAGCACCGAGAGGCGGAGCTCGCCGCGCGCATCGAACGCATCCGGCGAGATGCCGCCGCGGCACGTGAGCGGGCGCGTGACGAGGCCCGCGGCGAGCTGGGCGCGTTGCAGTCCGAGCTTGCGAGCTTTCGCGCGGAGCTGGCGGCGGCCCGTCGCGCGGAGCGCCGCCGGGTTGCCGCGGGAGCGGCTTCGGACGTGGCCGAGCGCGATCGCAGGCTCGGTGCGGCAGCCGCGGCGGCTTCCCGCGCCGCGGGATCGCTGTTCGAGGCCACCCGGCCGACGGGACCACCACCCGACCTGCGGGTGGGTGATCGCGTTATCGTCGCGGATCTCGGCGTGCGCGGGGAGGTGGTCGCCATCGAGGGCGCGACCGTCGAGATCCAGGGGCCATCAGCGCGGATGCGGCTCGATCTGGCGCGGCTCGTGCGCGACGCGCGCGTGGCTGAACCGCAGCCCGCGGCTGGACCGGAGACCCGGCCCACGTCGGCTGCGGTTCCCTACGAGTTGGATGTGCGCGGTCAGCGCGCGGACGAGGCCCGCGCCGGGGTGCGGGCTCATGTCGATGCCGCCGCGATGGTCGGGCTCGAGACAGTCCGCATCGTGCACGGCCGGGGCACTGGAGCGCTGCGCACGGTCGTGCGCGAGGAACTCGACCGGCATCCCCTGGTGGCGCGATCGGACCTCGGAGGTCCTGACGAGGGCGGTGACGGCGCGACCATCGGGACACTTCGGTAAGGGCGACACGTCGGCATCCCTGAGGTGAGTCCCAGCTCCAATCGTCTGGGCGGGCGGCCACGCCCCGGATCGATGAAGGCGAGCGCGCGCCAAGTGTGTCGAAAAAACACAGGATTCACTCAACTCATGTCACCATTGGCCAACGCGCGTCGGTCAATTGGCCGGTCTTGCCGGTCGCCGTCGATCTGGGCGAACCCCTGTTGTCCGTCACTCGCAGCGCGTGCGGTGGGTCGAATGCTCTGCTCGGGGCCTCGCCAGGTGCCGACGAGCGCTGCTCGGCCCAGGTGACCTACTACCTGGGAGGCATGCGGCCGGCAGCGTCGAGCCTGATGACCTCGCCGTTGAGGTAGGGGTTCGCGACGATGTGCGCGACGAGCGCGGCGAACTCGTCGGGATGGCCGAGTCGCTTAGGGTGCGCCGCCTGGGCCGCCAACACGTCCTGTACCTCTTGGCTGAAGCCCGCGACCATCGGCGTCAGCATGGGGCCCGGGGCGATCGACATCACGCGGATGCCTCGGCTGGCCAGGTCACGCGCCGCCGTGATCGTCAGCGAGGCCACGCCGCCCTTGGACGCGGCATACGCCGCCTGGCCGATCTGCCCCTCGTACGCCGCCACCGACGCGGTCATCACGACGACGCCGCGGGTGCCGTCGTCGTCAGGTTCGTTGTCGGCCATCGCCTCTGCCGCCAGGCGCAACGTGTTGAACGTCCCGACAAGGTTGATGTCGATCACGTCCTGAAAGAGATGCAGTGGATGCGGCCCGTCCCGTCCTGCGATGCGCGCTGCCGGGGCGATTCCGGCGCAGCAGACCGCCACGCGCAGCGGGGCGCGCTCGGTGGCGGCACGTGCCGCCGCGCGGATCTGCGTCTCGTCCCGGACATCGGCTGCGGCGAACGCCGCCCGCGTGCCCAACTCGACCGCCAGACGGACGCCGCGGGTTTCGGGGAGGTCGGCCACCACCACATGGGCCCCCAGGTCATACAGCCGCTTCGCCGTCGCCGCACCCAGGCCCGAGGCCCCGCCGGTGATCAGCGCGCTGCTTGCCTCGAGTCGCATTGCCCATGCATGTTAGCGTCGGGGCCGTGGCGGTACCCCGGACTCCCGTGCTGGTTGCGATCGACGAGATCCGCGCCGCTCGCGAACGCGTCGGCGAAGTTGTGCGCCCCACGCCGACGGAACGCTCGGACAGCCTGAGCCGCCTGGCCGGCCGGCCCGTGCTGCTCAAACCCGAGCACCTGCAGCGGTCCGGGTCGTTCAAGATCCGGGGTGCATACAACTTCATGGCGACCGTCGCCGAGGGGGTTGAGGTCGTCGCCGGGTCGGCGGGCAACCACGCCCAGGGCGTCGCCCTGGCGGCGTCGCTGACGGGGCGGCGCTCCAGGGTGTTCATGCCCGAGCGGGCTGCGCTCCCCAAACTGCAGGCGACGGCCGAGTACGGCGCCCAGGTCGTCACGATCCCCGGTGGGGTCGACCTGTGCATCGAGCGCGCCAGGGAGTATGCCGCCGAGGAAGGGGCGGTCTTCGTGCCGCCGTTCGACCACCCGGCGATCATCGCGGGGCAGGGTACGGTTGCCCTCGAGATCCTGGACGAGGCGCCTGACGTCGAGACGGTGATCGTGTCGGTGGGCGGCGGCGGCCTCTTGGCCGGCGTCGGCGCGGCGATCAAGGCGATGCGTCCCGACATCCGGGTCATCGGGGTTCAGGCCGAGGGGGCCTGCTCCATGCGCCGTTCCATCGCTGCCGCCCGTCTCGTCGAGGTCGACCCGGCGACGATGGCCGACGGGGTGGCGCTGCGGAGGCCGGGCGTCCTGACCTTCGCTCACGCACGGGCGTTCGCCGACGAGATCGTGACAGTGTCGGAGGAGGAGATCAGCCGGGCCGTTCTGCTGCTGTTGGAACGGGCGAAGGCGGTCGTGGAGCCCTCGGGGGCGCTGCCCGTTGCGGCGCTCATCGCCGGTGTGATCTCGGGCACCGGCCCTGCGGTGGCGGTGCTGTCGGGTGGCAACGTCGATCCCCTGCTCCTAACGCGCCTGATCGACCACGGCCTGTCCGCCGCCGCCAGGTTCATGGTGGTACGTGTCGTCATCGACGACCGTCCGGGCGCCCTGCATCACCTGACCGGTGTGCTCGCCCGGCTGGGGTTGAACGTCCTGTCGGTCGAGCACCATCGCGAGGGGCTGGCGCTGCCGCTCGCGAGCGTCGAGGCCGTGTTCACCGTCGAGACCCGCGACGCCGCCCACCAGGCCGACGTGCGGGAGCACCTCCAGCTCGAGGGATACCGGGTAGAGCAGGTGCGCTGAGGGGAACGGTGTTCGTACGGCGCGTTGTAGACGATCCGCTTCAGGTCGCCGCGGGCAGTGAAGGATCGGGCCACCCGAAGGGAGAGGGCATTCCTCTGGCGCCGGCGGTCGTTCCCGCGTGGGCCCGTGCGCCTCTGCGAGACTTTCCTGGTGGACATCGACCCGACGCTGCTGTCGGCGGTCTGGGCGTGGATCGCCCGCGACCCCGATCCCGAGACCCGCCACGAGCTTCAGGCCCTCGTCGATGCGGGCGACGCGGTGACGCTCGGGGAGCGCTTTTCGGGACGGCTGGCATTCGGGACGGCCGGACTCCGGGCCCGGATGGAAGCGGGGCCCACCGGCATGAACCGGGTCGTGGTTCGCGAATCTGCGGCCGGGATCGCGAGGTACCTGCTGGCCGGCGTTCCGGACGCCGCGGGGCGCGGCGTCGTCATCGCGTACGACGCGCGGCATCGCTCACGCATCTTTGCCGCCGATTGCGCCGAGGTGATCGCCGAGCACGGGATTCGTGTCACGCTGGCGGACGGGCCA
This sequence comes from uncultured Bifidobacteriaceae bacterium, assembly GCA_964393105.1. Taxonomy (GTDB): domain Bacteria; phylum Actinomycetota; class Thermoleophilia; order Miltoncostaeales; family Miltoncostaeaceae; genus CALMEC01. The sequence continues at coordinate 27,426 of CAYMSM010000023.1, read as the reverse complement.
CTCCCGACCCCCGTCGGGGTGTTCCTGATCCGTCCACTGGAGGCGGCGGCGGGCATCGTCGTCACGGCCAGCCACAACCCGCCGGTCGACAACGGTCTCAAGCTCTACATGGGCGACGCGGCGCAGATCATCCCGCCGGTCGACGCGGACGTCGCCGCATGCATCGACGCGGTCGCCCGGGACGGCGTCGTGAGCCCGGGCGCGGTCATGCCCGCCGACATCGATCCGCTCGCGCCCGCACTGGTCGACGCGTACTGCGCGGCGACGCTCACACGGGTCCCCGGACCCAGGGCGCCCATGCGCATCGCGACGACAGCGATGCACGGCGTCGGTGGCGCGCTGATCGGACGGCTCCTGTCCGCCGCAGGTCACCACGACGTCCATCCGGTGGCCGAGCAAACCGAGCCCGACCCGGATTTCCCGACGGTCGGGTTCCCCAACCCCGAAGAGCCCGGGGCCACGGACCTGCTGGCGGCACACATGCTCCGGGTCGACGCGGAGCTCGGCCTGGCCCTCGATCCGGACGCCGACCGGATCGCGGTGTTGGTGCCGACTGCAGGTGGCAGGCCACGCCAGCTGACCGGCGACGAGGTGGGGGCGCTCCTGGGGGATTGGCTTCTGGAGCACGTCACCAGGGGGCCGGACCGGCTGGTCGTCTCGACGGTGGTGTCGTCATCGCTGCTGTCGACGATCGCCTCCTCCCACGGGGTGCGGCACGAGGAGACCTTGACCGGGTTCAAGTGGCTCTCGCGCCCGGCGATGGAGCATCCCGAGCTTCGCCAGGTGCTCGCCTACGAGGAGGCCATCGGGTACGCCATCGGCACCGACGCGCGTGACAAGGACGGGCTCTCTGCCGCTGTCGCCGTCGCGTCCATGGCGTGTTGGGAGAAGGCCGCAGGCCGCAGCCTGGTCGACGCCCTCGATGCGCTGCATGTACGCCACGGCGCGCACGTGACGGAGAACTTCTCGCTGCGCTACGAGGGACCGGGTTGGCGCGAACGGCGTGACACGGCGCTCGCCGGCCTGTCCGCGTCTCCTCCGGTGCGTGTCGGCGACGTCGACATCGTCCAAATCCGGTGGCTCGCGCCCGACGTGTTGCGCATCGACCTTGCCGACGACCTGCGCGTACTGGTGCGACCGAGCGGAACCGAGCCGAAGCTCAAGTGCTACTGCGAGGCCGTGGTGCAGGTCACCCACCACGGGCTCGACGTCGCCCGCGGTCGCGCGCGAGACCGGCTCACCGTGATCCGGGAAGGGCTGATGCCGCTCCTCGGAGCCATGTAGATCAGGCGGCGCCGCCGGGGCGGGGAGGCCGCGGCCCGTTGGCCCCTGCCGTGGCTCTTGCCTGGTACGTCGCCGAGTCGGCCTGCGCGACAGGTGTGCCGAGGTTCCCGGAACGCGGCGACTCGCCCCACATGGCGTGACCCCCTCGGCTCCTGCCCGACCGACCCGGGTGGTGTCCGGCATGCCAGAATCGGCCCATGAGCACCTCACCGATCCAGACCGACTCACTCCTCGAACGCTGGAGCCGCGTCATCGCGCCGACGCTCGGGGTTCACACCGCGATTCCGGCGGTACGGGCCGAGGGGCCGTGGGTCGAGGCCGCCGACGGTCGGCGCTACCTCGACTTCGCCTCGGGTACGGCGACGACCAACGTCGGCCACAACCATCCGCGCGTGCTGGCGGCTGCGCGCGAGCAGATGGACCAGATGGTGCATAGCGGCGGCGTCTTCCGCTACGAGTCGGTGGTGGCGCTGGCCGAGCGCCTGGCGGCGATCACGCCCGGCGACATCGGCTCGTTCTTCTTCCTCAACGGTGGCGGCGAGGCGATCGAGGGTTCGGTCAAGCTCGCGCGACGTGTCACGGGCCGTCACGGCGTGGTGGTGTTTCGCGGCGGGTTCCACGGGCGCACGCAGGGTGGCGTGGGGTACACGACGTCGAAGTCGGCCTACCGGGCCGGGTATGCGCCCCTCGGCGCGAGCGTATACGTGGCGCCGTTCCCGACTCCGTACCGGTGGGGCGTCGACATGGACGAGGCCGTCGACCGCACGCTGGCAGGAGTCGACGATCTGCACCGCCACGAGCTGCCGGCCGACGAGACCGCGTGTTACCTGATCGAGCCCGTGCAGGGCGAAGGCGGCTACCATCCCGCCGGACGCAGGCTGCTGGAGGGCCTGCGCGAACGTGCCGACCGCCACGGGGCGCTCCTGGTGTTCGACGAGGTCCAAACCGGGTTCGGCCGTACGGGGGAATGGTTCGCCAGCCAGACCTTCGGCGTCACACCGGACGTCATCGCCATGGCGAAGGGCATCGCCAACGGTTTTCCGGTGTCGGCGATCGGGGCCTCGCCCGAGCTGATGGCCCGCTGGCCCACAGGCGCGCACGGCACCACGTTCGGAGGCAACCCCGTGGCGTGTGCCGCGGGCTGCGCCGTCATCGACGCCGTCGAAGAGGAGGGACTGCTTTCGCGAAGCCGCCAGATGGGTGAGCGGGCCACGCACCGCCTCAAGGCGCTCGAGGCCGAGGTCGCCGAGATCGCGGAGGTCCGCGGGCCCGGCTTGATGATCGGCGTCGAGTTTGCCGACCCGGTCACCCGCGCTCCACTCGGCGACCTGTCGAGCCGCGTCGTGGCGGCGGCGCAGGACGAGGGACTCGTCTTGATCGAGTGCGGGGCCGAGGGCAACGTCGTGCGGTTCATTCCACCAATGGTCACCAGCGACGACGAGCTCACCCTGGGATTGACGCGCTTCGAGACCGCGGTCGCGCACGCCTTGGGGTAGGCTCGGCGTACAGCAATCGGTCGCGACGAAACCAGAGGAGACGGCGAGATGGCGAAGTTGACAACGATCGAGGGCATCAGCGATGCCGCAATCGCCAGGCTCGCGAAGGCACAGGTGGCCTCGACCGCGACCCTGCTCGCGCGGGCCGCGACGGCGGCGGGACGCAGGGATCTCTCGAAGGCCTCGGGCGTGACCGAGAAACGGCTCCTGGAGTGGGTCAATCGCGTCGACCTGGTGCGCATCAAGGGCGTGGGCAAGGAGTACAGCGACCTGCTCGAGGCCGCGGGCGTCGACACGGTGCCGGAGCTCTCCAGGCGCAAGCCGCTCAACCTGCTCGAGACGATGACCACCGTCAACGCCAAGAAAAAGCTCGTCCGCCAGCTCCCCACCGAGGCCAAGGTCGCCGACTGGGTCGCCCAGGCCAAGAAGCTCCCCAAGGTCGTCAAGCACTAAGTGGTCTCCGGCGTAAGTACGGCAACGTCTCCCGCGCGAAAGTCGAGCCAGGGGAGGACGCGGGACCACTACGCGGGGTGCACGGCTTGAACCCGCCGGAAATGGACGACACACGTCACCTTCGGATCGCAGTGCCGCCGTTGTACGATCACGGCAGATGAAGCGGGCACGTTTTGCGATTGCGCTCACCCTGGCGGGCCTGCTCGGTGGAGCGCTCGTGTGGATGGCGATCGGCGGGTCGCTCGAGACCTACGCCGGCCCGGGCCAGGTCAGGCTGAACGGGGACACCTACCGCCTCAATGCGGTGGTCAGCCCTGGATCTCCGACGAACGCCGCCGAGCAGGCGATCTCGGCCGAGGGCGTGCGCTTTACGGTCCATGACCAAGACGACGCGAGCAAGCGGGTCGAGGTCCTGTACCGCGGCATCGTTCCGGACACGTTCAAGGACGGCCGCGAAGTCGTCGTGACCGGCACGATGGAGGGCGGTACGTTCGTCGCACGGCGCGACACGCTCCTGACGAAGTGCCCGTCCAAGTTCGAGGGGAAGAAGTCTCCCGAACTCGAGCCAAGCTGATTCAATGAGCCTGTTCGGTCGCGCGATCCTGCTGCTCGCGCTCGTGGCCGCGGTGTTCGCCGTGGCTGCCGCCATCCACGGGCGGACCCCACGCAATCGTCGGTGGTTCCATTCGGCCGAGCGTGCGGTGTTCGCGCTGTTCGGCCTGATCACGGTCGCGGTTCTGGCTCTGCTCACGGCGCTGGTCACCGATGACTTCAGCCTGAGGGCGGTCGAGCGCTATTCGAGCCGCGAGCTTGAGGGCCACTTCAAGATCACCGCGCTGTGGGCGAGCCAGGCCGGGTCGCTGATGTTCTGGTCGTGGCTTCTGACTGGGTTCGCCTGCATCGCGATCCTGACCAACCGGCGCCGCAACCGTGAGCTGATGCCGATCGTCGTCGCGGTTCTGGCCGGCATCAGCGTGTTCTTCGTCGTGCTGTTGTGCTTCATCGCGAGCCCGTTCGACACCGTCTCCGTCATCCCGGCCGACGGGCAGGGACTGACCCCGGCGCTTCGCAACCCGTACATGATCGCCCACCCGCCGCTGCTCTACCTGGGGTACGTGTCGATCGCCGTGCCGTTCGCGTTCGCCATCGCGGCCTTGGTCACCAGACGCCTGGACAGCGCCTGGCTCGGCAGCATCCGGCGGTGGACGCTTGCCAGCTGGGCGTTCCTGGGCGTCGGAGTCCTGCTCGGGGCAAAGTGGGCATATGAGTCATTGACGTTCGGTGGGTACTGGATCTGGGATCCGGTCGAGAACGCCGCCTTGCTGCCCTGGCTGATCGCCACAGCGTTCCTGCATTCGGTGATGGTCCAGGAACGGCGGGGGATGCTGAAGGTGTGGAACCTCGCCCTTGTCATCACGGCGTTCGCGCTGACCTTGTTCGGCACGTTCCTGACGCGCTCCAACATCGTCGCGAGCGTCCACAACTTCGGCGCGCAGACCGTCGGTCCGTGGCTACTTGGCGCGATTGTCGTCGTGCTCGCCGGAGGCCTGTACCTGATCGTGACGCGGCTCCCGCACCTCAAGAGTGCGCACTCACTCGAGAGCTACTTCTCGCGCGAGGCGGTGTTCCTGTACAACAACCTCCTGCTCGTCGGTCTCGCGTTCGCGGTGATCTGGGGCACGATCTTTCCCGTCCTGTCCGAGCTCGTACAGGGCCAGAAGATCACCGTGGGACGTGGGTTCTTCGACCAGGTCGCCGCCCCGATCGGATTCGCGTTGCTCCTGCTGACGGGGGTCGGGCCCCTGATCCCATGGCGCAAGGCGTCGTTTGCGGTCGTGCGCAGGCGGTTCTTGGTGCCGCTGGCGGTCACGTGCGTGATGGCGCCGGTCGTGCTGCTGACCGACGCGCGGTCGAGCGTCCCAGCCGCCGCCGTGTTCCTGATCGCGATCTTCACGGTCACGTGCATCGGCTCGGAGTTCTGGCGTGGCGCGAAGGTGCGCCACGCGTTGGGCGGCGTCTCGTGGCTCGGCGCCGTCGGGCAGCTCGTCGCCCGCAACCGCCGTCGCTACGGGGGCTACATCGTCCACATCGGCATCGTCGTCATCATCGTCGGGATCGCCTCATCACGCACCTTCCTGAGCGAAGGCAGCTTCAAGCTCGAGCAGAACCAGCAGGCGAGCGTGGCCGGCTACACGTTCACGGCGCAGTCGTTCGAGCGCACACGCGACTCCAACAGGATGACCGTGGCTGCGACCATCCTCGTCACGCGTGGGGACGACCCTGTCGCGACCCTGCGACCGGCCAAGCATCAGTACCTGTCCAGCGGAGAGTCCGGCGATGAGATCGCGATCACTGGCGGGCTTCGCCGCGACATCTGGGTCAATCTGGCAGGCCTGCGCGACGGCGTGGCGACGATCCACGTGTTCGTCAACCCGCTGGTCTCGTGGATCTGGTTCGGAGGACTCCTGCTTCTTGCGGGATCGATCGTCGCCGCGTGGCCTCCGGCCCGCCGGATGCGCGCCACGGCCCCTGCGGTCGACGAGCAGCGCGCGCCCGCCTGATGGGCACGGTCCTTCTGGTTTCCGCGGTTGCGCTTGTGGTGGTCGCCGCGGTCGCGTGGCCTCTCGTGCGCGAGCGGAGCGAGAGCGCGGAGACCACGTACGCCGACGAGCGCGGCCGGGCCTTGCAGGACGAGATCGACCAGTCACTTCGCGCAATCCGGGAGATCGAGTTCGATCACAAGGCCGGAAATCTGAGCGATGCGGACTTCGCCGAGCTGGACGGCGCGGAGCGCTCCCGCGCCGCCGAGCTCCTGCGACATCGCGATGCCACCGAGGGCTGAACGTCACTCTCGGGCAGGGCAAACGTCCGAAGGAATCAGCGAAAGTCACCGTTAAGCAGCGGACGCGCGGTGCCGACACATGTCCTACGGATGCGTCCGAATTACCCACTCCTCAAGAGATCTTCGAATGGGTGGGGTTGACTTGGTACGTGACCGAGTGTAAGAGTGACCGCCGTTCGACGCATCCCCAGGAGCACCCCCAGCCAAGGCCCGCACCACGGCCGGGTGACTTACAGCCCAACTGGCAATCCGGCCAGTGGCGAAAAAGGAGCAGTTCATCATCAACGTCCGACCGCGCGACCATGTCGCATCCGGCCGGCCCCGAGCAATCGTGAGGTGGATTGTCCTCCTCGCGACCCTGATTGTGGCTCCGGCCGCGGTAGCCGTCGATGTCCCCCTTCCCGGTGTTCCCGAAGCGATTGGTGGGGGAGCGCCGCCCGAAGCCGTCGCCAACGCCAACCTCGGCGGTGGGCGTGTGCTCGGGGTTCGTACGCTCCGCATGGGGTCGGTCGGCGCCGATGTGCGAGAGCTCCAAGCGATCCTCCGCCGCCGTGGGTTCAGGCTGACCGCCGACGGCGCGTTCGGCGTCAAGACCCGCAATGCCGTCAGGGCGCTGCAGCGGCGGCTGAAGGTGCGCCAGAGCGGTGTCGTCACACCTGCGCTGCTCAAGCGGCTTGGCATCAAGATCCGCGCCGTGCGCAGCGGAACCCCCACCGCTCCGGCAACCCCGGTTGACCCGTCGAACTACCCGCTGGCCGGTCCGAACGCCGCCAAAGCGGTCTACCTCAAGGTGTTCCCGGTGGCGGGCAAGCACACGTACTCCAACGACTACGGTGCGCCCCGATCGCAGGGCAGCCATCAGGGCAACGACATCATGGCGGCGCGTGGCGTCCCGGTGCGGGCCGTCGCGGATGGGACGATCAAGCGACTGACCAGGACCGAGACGGGCTTGGGCGGCATCTGGATCTGGCTCAGGGACACGCGCGGCAACGAGTACTACTACGCGCACCTCAACACGATCACCGACGGAGTCGAGGTCGGAACCGCCGTCACCGCCGGACAGGTCGTCGGGACCGTCGGCAACACCGGCGACGCGCGCTATGGGGCGACGCACCTGCACTTCGAGATTCACCCGGGTGGGGGCGGAGCAGTCAATCCGCATTCGGACCTGACCGCGGTGGACCCGGAGCCGCCGACGCGGTAACGGACGATGAGTTGCGATCCCTGCTCCACGGCTGGGCAGGGGTCGCTCGTTCCGCTGCGTAGTACGTCTCGTGACATTTCGACTGAGAATCGGCGCGGTCGCCATGGTCGCGGCGTCGTTGGCTGTGGTGGGCGTCGTGAGCCAGTCGGATGGCGTGCGCAGTCTGAGCGAGGTCGAGAGGCGCGCACGTCAGGCGCGCGAGCGCGAGGGCGTCCTGACCACCGACGTGTCCCGGTTCAACGCCCGCATCCGGGCGGTCGAGGTGCGCCTGGCGCCCGTGCAGGCGCGATGGAGCGTCCTCAACAACGAGCTGATCGTGTTGCGCACGCGGCGGCGGACGCTCTCGGGCCAGCTTGACGCCGAGATCGCCCGCCTGAGCAAGCTCGTCGCAACGCTCAAACGCCAGCGGACGACGCTCGCCAAGCGCATCTCGATCGCCTACCGCGTGGGCTCGCCCACGATCCTCGAGGTGCTTCTGCGTTCAGGCAGCCTCAGCGACGCCGCGTCGGTCCGCGAGAACCTGCAGCGGGTCACTGACCAGGACAAGGGTCTGATCGTCGCGACGCGGACGAATGCCAACGCGTCGCGCAGCACCGCCGCCCGCATCAAGGAGACGCGCAACGAGGTGTATCGCAACGAGCAGCGCGCCGGCGCGGCGGAGGCCGAGGCGGCTCGCGCGCTCTCCGTGATCGCGACCGAGAAGAGCAACCTGGTGGTCGCGCGCGGCGCACGGGCCACGTTGCTGTCCAAGGTGCGCGGTGACCGTCAGCAGCTCGAAGAAGAGGCGCGTGACCTGCGGGCCCGCTCGGCTAAGCTCGCCGCCGAGATCCGGTCCGGATCGGTCAACTTGCCGTCGACGGTGAGCGTGGGCGGGGGCGGCCAGTTCTCCTGGCCTGTCAACGGCGTGCTCACCTCGGGGTTCGGGTTCCGCTGGGGGCGAATGCACGAGGGCATCGACATCGCCGCTCCAACCGGCAGGCCGATCGGCGCCGCGGCGGCCGGGACGGTGATCGTCGCAGGATGGGGCGGCGGGTACGGCAACCTCGTCGTGGTCTCGCACGGGTCGATCTCGACGGCCTACGGGCACATGAGCCGGATCGCGGTGTCCACCGGCCAGCAGGTCAGTCGCGGGACCGTCTTGGGAGCGGTCGGCAGTACCGGCCACTCCACCGGCCCGCACCTGCACTTCGAGGTGCGGGTCAACGGCTCGCCGCAGAACCCGATCAACTACCTGTAGCCGGTTCCCTGCCAGGACGCTATTCCGGATCCGGGCTCGCATCGGGCACCGGTTGCGATCTCCTGCGCTCGCGACAGCACCGCGTCCAGCATGGACGGGGTCAGACGCCCTGTGAACGTGTTCTGCTGGCTCGGGTGGTACGAGCCCAACAGGGTGTATGGGCCGATGAGGGCCTCGGCGCCGTGACCGAACCTGGACCACGGTCGAGGCGGGTCGAGGACGCGGAGCGTCGCTTGCCAGGCAAAGCTCCCGAGCGCCAGGAGCACCCGGGTGCCGGCACAGGCTGCAAGCTCCCTGGTGAGGAACGTGCGGCAGGTGCGCTCCTCGTCCGGTGTTGGCTTGTTGGCGGGCGGCGCGCACCGTACGGCGGCGGTCATTCGGCAACCTTGCAGCACGAGGCCGTCGCCGATCCGGTCGGACGTCGGCTGTGAGGCCAGTCCGGTGCGGTGCAGAGCCGCGACCAGGAAGTCGGCGCTTCGATCGCCCGTGAACACACGACCGGTGCGGTTGGCACCGTGCGCCGCCGGGGCGAGGCCGACGATCACCAACCACGGATCGGAATCACCGAACCCGGTGATGGGCCGTGCCCAGTATTCCTGGTCGCGGAAGGCTGCGCGCTTCTCGCGCCCGACCTGCTCACGCCACGCGACAAGGCGCGGGCAGGCTCGGCAGGACACAATCTCGTCGTCGAGTTGGGCGAGTTCGCCGTTCAAGATGGAGTCCTGGCACTCTCACATAACGTCAGATGACGCTGCAGGAACGCGACGGTCTCCTGCAGTGGCATGTCGAGCGCCCATGTCAGGCCACGAGCGCCTCACGGCGCCCGACGATTCCCTGGATCAGCTCGGCGAACGAGGCTGCGAACTTCTCGACACCCTCGCGCTCGAGAACGGCGGCGACATCGTCGTAGTCGACGCCGGCCGCGGCGAGGTCGCTCAGCAGCTGGTGCGCGGCGTCGAGGTCGGTCATGAGCGTCGGCACGGGATCGCCGTGGTCTTGGAACGCGTGGATCGTCTCCTCGGGCATCGTGTTGACGGTCTCCGGGCCGACCAGCTCGGTCACGTAAAGGATGTCGCTGTAGGCAGGGTCCTTGGTGGACGTCGAGGCCCACAGACACCGCTGCGGTCTGGCGCCGCGGGCGGCGAGGGCCTCCCAGCGTGCCCCGGCAAACAGCTCCTGATAGCGCGCGTAGGCGAGCTTGGCGTTGGCGCCGGCGAGCCTGCCCTTGAGGTGATCGTGTCCGCCGATCGCATCGAGGCGCTTGTCGGTCTCGCTGTCGACCCGTGAGACGAAGAAGCTCGCCACCGAATGCACGGTGGACGGGTCACCGCCGTCCTCGACCAGACGCTCGAGCCCCGTGATGAATGCCTCGGCGACCTCGGCGTAGCGCTCGAGCGAGAAGATCAGCGTGACGTTGATGCTGTGCCCGCGGGCGATCATCTCCTCGATGGCCGCGAGGCCCGGCCTGGTGGCCGGGATCTTTACCAGCAGGTTCGGCCTGTTGAGCTCGGTGTGGAGGCGCATGGCCTCGTCGAGCGTCGCCTCGATGTCGAACGCGAACGTCGGGTCGACCTCCATCGAGACGTATCCGTCTGCGCCGCTGGTGGCCTCCCAGATCGGGTGCAGCAAGTCGCAGGCATCGGCGACGTCGCGCGAGGCGAGTGCGACGAAGATCTCCTTGGGGTCATGCGTGTGGCGAAGGACGTCGCGCATCTGCTCGTCATACGCGTCGCCCTGGGCGAGCGCCTTCTGGAAGATCGTGGGGTTGGACGTGACGCCGACGACGGCGTCGTCACGCGTCATCTGTTCGAGATCACCACTCTCCAGCAAGCTGCGCGACAGGAAGTCGACCCACACGCTCTGTCCGAGCGCCGAGAGCCGGTGAAGCGCCGAGATGGCCACGGAAGTCCTCCAAAGTGTCGATCCGTCCAGAGCGTAGCGCCTGGAGGTGCATCGGCGTCGCCGGGAGACAGTCAGGCCTCACCTGACATTGACACTGCCGATCCAATGTAGAAAATTGGCTCTCCCGTCGGTTCCGTGGGCGACAGGCGGTCCGTGAGACCGGCACGAGATCCTCATTGACGATTGTGCGTGGGTCCGCAATCAGGCCGTCGCACCCGCGGCCAGTTCAAGGTGCGCTCGCGGCCACTTGGCCGTTGCGCTCTCGGTCGGTCGGCTCGTTCGCGTGCGACCGGCAGGCCCGGCGCAGCCGCTGGCGGCGCGGGGGTGCCCCCGCGGCCAGTTCGCAGGTGCACTCGCGGCCACTTGGCCGTAGCGCCCTCGGTCGGTCGGCTCGTTCGCGTGCGACCGGCAGCCTTTGCCGGCGCGGGGGTGCCCCCTGCGGCCAGTTCACGGTGCGTGCGTGGTCACTTGGCCGTCGCGCCCACGGTCAGTCGGCCGCTGCTCCCGGCGGCCAGTTGCCTGGGTGCGCACGCGGTCACTTGACCGAGGTTGCCACGGACAGTGCGGCGATGCTCCCACGGCCAGTTGGCTGGTCCGTCCACGGTTTGTCCAGGCTCGCCGCCGCCGTCTGGCTCGGTTTTACTTCGGAAATAGCCACGCCGGGTTCCGAATTTCCATCCGCCGGGGGCGAGCCCCGCTCCGGGCCGTTTCGCTCGCCATCCGACCCAGCAGCTATTCCTGCGCGAGCCCTTTCCGATCGGACGGGCGTTTGTCCGAGGATCGCGCGCCCGGGCGCTGAGCGGGTGGTCGACCTCAGCCGGGCAGTCGCAGGTCCGCCACGACCGCGGCCAGGAACCGCGCGGCCTCGCCGCCGGCGACGGCGCGGTGGTCGACCGTCAACGAGAGGGGCAGCACGCGGTGAACGACGGGTTGGCCGTCGAGCGCCACCACCCGCGGCGCCGCGCGGCCGGCGCCCAGGATGGCCACCTGGGGCGGGACGACGACCAGGACCGCGTGGCGACCGCCGAGCGAGCCGAAGTTCGACAGCGTGATCGTCGCCCCGCGCAGATCCTCGGCCGCGATCGACCGATCGCGCACCGCCGCGATCAACTCGTTGAGGCGCTCGCGCGTAGTCGGCGGCGGGATGGACTCGGCACCGCGCAAGACCGGGACGAACAAGCCGTCCGGTGAATCGACTGCGATGCCCAGGTCCACATGGGAATGCACTTTGCGGCCCGTCGCACCCGTATCCAACCAGGCGTTGAGCGACGGCTCCGCCTTGCAGCCGACGCAGATCGCTCGGATCAACCGCACCGTCGCGTCGCTGCCTGCGGGCCAGGCGTCCACATCGACCTCGTCCGTGATCGTCGCCGAGACGACCTCGGCGCCCGAGCGCGTCATGGCCTCGGCCATCGCCCGCCGCGGGCCGCGCAGGTCCTCGAAGATGCTGTCCTCGTCCGACGGGTCCTTGGCTGCGCGTTCGACGTCGGCCGCGGTCGCGAGCCCCCCGGGGCCCGTCGGAGTCACCTCGGTCAGGTCGACGCCCAGGCGCTTTGCGAGCGCGCGTACCGCGGGCGACGCCTGCACGATGCCACCCGCTGCGACCGGGGTGCGGGGGGCGGGCGTGACCGAGACGTTGGACGGGGTCAGGGTGGGCGTTGCGCCCTCGGGGACCGATCCGACGATGCCGGTGAACTCCCGGCCGGATCCGTCGTCGAAGTCGACGAGCGCGTTGCCGGTCTCGACGATGTCGCCGGGTGCGCCGTGCAGCTGGGCGATGCGCCCACCCCACGGGGCCGGAATCTCGACGACCGCCTTGTCGGTCTCGACGGCGACGAGCGGCTGGTCGGCGACCACGACGTCACCGACCGTGACGTGCCACGCGACGATCTCGGCTTCGTGCAGGCCTTCGCCCAGGTCGGGCAGGACGAACGTTCTCACGCGTACTCCAAGACCTTGCGGGCCGCTGCGGTGATCCGTCGCCGATCGGGGACGTAGCGACCCTCCAGGCGGGCGAGCGGGTAGATCGCGTCGTAGCCGGTGGTGCGCGTGACGGGTGCGGCCAGCGACGTCAAACCCTCGTCGGCCAGGCGCGCGGCGATCTCGGCGCCGAACCCGGCCTGCTTGGCTGCCTCGTGAACGATGACGCAGCGGCCGGTCTGCGCGACGGACTCGAGGATCGGGCCCATGTCCAGCGGACTGATCGACGCGACGTCGATGACCGCCGTCTCGACCCCTTCGGCTGCGAGCTCGTCGGCGACCGCCAGCACCTCGGGAACCATGCCGCCCCACGTGACGAGCGTCAGGTCGGCGCCCTCACGGCGCACGAACGACATGCCGATCGGCAGCGCCACACCGTCGTCGGGAACGTCCTCGCGCAGGGCGCGATACAGACGCGACGTCTCCAGCACGACGACCGGATCGGGATCGCGGATGGCCGCCAAGAGCAGCCCGTAGGCCTGGGCGGGCGTCGAGGGCACCACGACCTTGAGTCCGGGAACCGTCGCGAGCAGCGCCTCGGGCGTGTCCGAATGATGCTCGGGTGACTTGATCAGCCCGCCACCGGCGGCGCGCATGACCATCGGGCACGTGAGCCTGCCACGGGTGCGGTTGCGTAGCCGCGAGGCGTGGTTGAGCAGCTGGTCTAGTGCGGGGTAGATGAACCCGGTGAACTGGATCTCGACCACCGGGCGCATGCCCTCTGCGGCCAGCCCGATACCGAGCCCCGCGATGACGGTCTCCGAGATCGGCGTGTCGATGACCCGGTCGGGTCCGTAGCGCTCCACCAGGCCCTCGGTCGCGCGGAATACCCCGCCGGTGGCGGCGACGTCCTCGCCCAGCACGAGGACGCGCTCGTCGCTGCCCATCTCGTAGTGCAGCGCCTGGTTGACGGCCTGGACGAACGTGATCTCAGGCATCGGCGGCGGACTCCCGCATGGCCTGGCGGCGCTGAGCCTCGACGTTCGGCGGGAGCTCCTCGTAGAGCCGGTCGAACATGGCCTCGACGGGCATGCCCGGTGTGGCGAGGTACTCCTCGGCGGCGCGGTCGATCTCGGCCGCGCATTCGGCGAGCAGGCCCTCTTCGTCCTCTTTGGTCCAGGCGCCGGCTGCGACCAGGTATGCGCGGATGCGGCCGACGGGCTCGTTGGCCCACGCGCGGCTGACCTCGGCGTCCTCGCGGTAGCGCCGGGCGTCGTCAACGGTCGTGTGATCGCCCAGCCGGTACGTGACGGCCTCGATCAGCGTCGGGCCGTCGCCCGAGCGCGCGCGCTCGACTGCCCGCGTGCAGACGTCGGCGACGGCGACGACGTCGTTGCCGTCGACCTGCTCGCCGGGGAACCCTGCGGCGACGGCCTTCTGCGCCAGGGTCGGCGCGCCGGACTGGATGGCGCGCGGGGCCGAGATGGCCCACTGGTTGTTGACGATCACCACGACGAGCGGCAGCCACATCGACCCGGCGACGTTGATCGCCTCGTAGAACGCGCCCTTGGACGTGGCACCGTCGCCGAGCGTGCATACCGCGACGCGCGGCTCGCGCCGGATCTGCATCGCCAGGGCGACGCCCGCGGCGTGCGGCGGATGCTCCCCGACGGTGATCGAGACCGGGAAGTCGCGACGCGGGCCCGAGTAGTCGCTGCCGCGCTCGTCGCCGCCCCAGTACATCAACAGCTCAAAGGGGGTGACGCCCCGGCCGAGCTGCGCGCCGGTGTCCCGATACGCCGGAACGAGCACGTCCTCTGCCTGCATCGCCCGGGCGATCCCGGCCCCCACGGCCTCCTGCCCCAGGCCCGAGGGATAGGTCCCGAGCCGTCCGGTCCGGTGCAGCGCGATCGCCCGTGCGTCGAACGTCCGGGTGCGGACCATCGCCCGGTAGAGCGGGATCACCCCAGCGGGGTCACGTGCGAAATCCGGTAGGTCACCGTCAACGCTCCCGTCGGGGGCGATGATCCTGGTGTACGGGATGTCGAAGGGGGCAACAGTCGCCATCGAGACCCCGCAACCGTACACGCTGAGCCCGGCCGACAGATGTCCCTCTGTTCGTCGTGGTGCGCCCGGCAGCACATTTTCGCGGGGGAATCAGTCGGTTGCAGCGGTCTGAGGGACAGGTCGTGCGTGAGTGTGGTCTAGGATCATCGTATGCGCGAGTTCCCGACCGTGTTGGACCTGGTTGGCGATACGCCGATCGTGCGGCTTCCGGCGCTGCAGCCCCCTGGCGGGGCGCGCCTGCTCGCCAAGCTCGAGTACATGAACCCGGGCGGGTCGATCAAGGACCGCATCGGGCTGCCGATGATCGAGCAGGCTGAGCGCGACGGCTTGCTCAAGCCCGGCGGTGTCATCGTCGAGCCGACGTCGGGCAACACCGGTGTCGGCCTTGCGATGGTGGCCGCCCAGCGTGGGTACCGCTGCATCTTCGTGATGCCCGACAAGATGTCGCAGGAGAAGATCTCGCTGCTGCGCGCGTTCGGCGCCGAGGTCGTGGTGTGCCCGACCAACGTCGAGCCCGAGGACCCCTCCAGTTACTACTCGCAGTCCAAGCGCCTCACCGAGGAGACGCCCGGCGCGTTCAACCCCAACCAGTACCACAACCAGTCGAACCCGGCCGCGCACTATGCCACCACCGGGCCCGAGATCTGGGACCAGATGGGGGACGACTTGGACGTGCTGGTCTTGGGTGTCGGCACGGGAGGAACCGCGACCGGGGTCGGTCGGTATCTGAAGGAACAGAAGCCGTCGATTGAGGTGGTTGGCGCCGACCCCGACGGATCGATCTACTCGACGCAGGTGATCAAGCCATATCTGGTGGAGGGCGTCGGCGAGGACTTCTGGCCGACCGCATTCGATCGGACGATCGTCGACCGGTGGATCACCGTGTCCGACAGGGACTCGTTCGCCGCGGCACGCTTCATGGCGCGCAAGGAGGGCATCCTGGTCGGCGGCTCCGCCGGGCTTGCTTTGCACGCCGCGATCCAGGTCGCCGCCGAGCTTCCCCCCGAGAAGACCGTGCTCGTGATCCTGCCGGATGGCGGGCGTCCCTACCTGTCGAAGGTCTTCAACGACGAGTGGCTTCGCGAGCACGGGATGCTCGACCGGCCCGCGCCCACCGCCACCGTCGCGCAGCTGCTTCGCGCAAAGCAGCTCGAGGAGCCCGAGATCCCGAGCGTCGTCTCGGTGGCGGCCGACCAGAAGGTCGGGGAGGCCATCGCGCTCCTGCAGCGCTACGGCATCTCGCAGATCCCGGTGATGGCCAACGGCGATTGCTTCCCCTGCTCGCTGGACCAGATCCTGGGCTCGGTGCTGGAGCGCGAGCTGCTCGACCGGGTATTCCGCGAGGGGCCCGACGCGCTGCAGCTGCCCGTCACCGATGCCATGGCCGCTCCGCTCCGCGTCATCCGCTCGGATCAGCAGATCGAAGAGATCTACGGTGACCTGCAGGCCCAGCCCGCGGTGGTCGTCGCCGACGGCGGAACCGCCGCGGGTGTGCTGACGCGGACCGACCTGCTCGAGTTCCTGGCCCATCGCCGGTGAGCGGGGAGGCGATGGAGTTCGAGACCCGGGCCATTCATGCCGGCCAGGATCCCGACCCGCAGACCGGTTCGGTCAACGTGCCCATCTACCAGACCTCCACATTCGCGCAGGACGGCGTCGGAGCGATGCGTGGCGGCCACGACTACGCGCGCACGATCAACCCGACGCGTACGGCACTCGAGGCGTGCCTGGCGTCACTCGAGGAGGCCGACCACGGCGTGGCGTTCGCGTCGGGCATGGGCGCGATCAGCGCGATTATGGAGCTGATCCCCGCCGGTGGCCGCACCGTCGCGATCAACGACGTCTACGGTGGCACCTACCGCCTGTTCTCGAAGCTCCTCGAGCCGAAGGGCTACCGGTTCGCCTACGCCGATCTGGCAGACCCGGTCGTCGCCGCCGACGCCCTGTCCGACCCGACGGACCTCATCTGGATCGAGACGCCCTCCAATCCGCTCCTCAAGGTCGTCGACATCCGCGACATCGCCAGACTCGCCAAGACCGCCGGCGCGATGCTGGTTGTCGACAACACGTTCGCGAGCCCGTACCTGCAGCAGCCGCTGGTATTGGGCGCCGACCTCGTCGTCCATTCCACGACCAAGTACATCGGCGGACATTCGGACGTCGTCGGCGGGTTCGTCGGCACGCGCGACGCGGCTGTCGCCGAGCGCCTGCACTTCGTCCAGAACGGTGCCGGCGCTGTTCCCGGCCCGCTCGACTGCTTCCTGACGCTTCGCGGCGTCAAGACCCTGGCCGTGCGGATGGACCGCCATTGTGAGAACGCGCGGCACATCGTGGAGCACCTCGTCACCCACCCGGCGGTGGGCGAGGTGTTCTATCCGGGCCTTCCCAACCACCCCAACCACGAGGCCGCCGCCCGCCAGATGGCGGACTTCGGCGGCATGATCTCGTTCCGCGTGCACGGCGGGCGGGCGGCGGCCGACGCCGCGCTCACGGGACCCACCGGCATCTGGACCCTCGGCGAGAGCCTGGGCGGGGTCGAGAGCCTGATCGAGCACCCCGGCGCGATGACCCACGCGTCGCTCGCCGGGTCCGGCTTCGAGGTGCCCGATGACTTGATCCGCCTCTCGGTCGGGATCGAGCACGCCGACGACCTGATGCGCGACCTCGACACGATGCTCGATCGGAGCTTCTCTACGCCGCCGAAGAGCCGTGGTGAGGGCGGCGTGTAGAAGTCGCAGTACCCTGAACGTGTGAGCGGGCGGGTCCACATTCAGGGGAACCACCACCACGGGCATGGACATGGCGATGCCGGCGGCCGGCGCGTGGCGGTCGTCCTCGGCCTGATCGTGGCATTCCTCGTAATCGAGGTCGTCGTCGGGATCCTCGCATCGTCTGTCGCGCTGCTCGCCGACGCCGGCCACATGTTGGTCGACGCGCTCGCGCTCGCGCTGACACTCGTCGCGCTTCGTCTCGCGGTGCGACCTGCGTTTGGCGCCATGACCTTCGGTTTGCGCCGGGTCGAGATCCTCTCCGCCCAGGCCAACGGCATCACCTTGCTGGTGCTGGCGGGCCTCGTCATCTACGAGGGCGTGCGGAGGTTGATCGATCCACCGGACGTCGGGGGCGCCTCGGTGCTGGTGGTCGCGACGATCGGAGCCTTCGTCAACGTGGCGGCGCTGTGGGTGCTGAACGGTGCGGACCGACGTAGCCTCAACATCGAGGGCAGCTACCAACACGTCCTGATGGACCTACTCGGGTCGATCGCAGCCATGATCGCCGGGGCCGTGATCCTGGCGACGGGGGCAGATCGCGCCGACGCGATCGCGGCGCTCTTCGTCGCGGTCCTGATGATCCGCTCATCATGGGGGCTGCTGCGCGCGACGGGGAGGGTGTTGCTCGAAGCCGCGCCGGAAGGTCTGGACCCGGATGAGATCGGAAGCGCCATGGCCGAGCATCCCGGCGTGGTCGAGGTACATGACCTCCACGTCTGGGAGGTCAGTTCAGGCTTCCCGGCGCTCTCGGCGCACGTAATCGTCGACCGGCACGAGGACTGCCACCTGCGCACGCGGGAGCTCGAGCGACTACTCGATGAGCGGTTCGGCATCCACCACACCACGCTGCAGACCGAACACGCGACCGAGCGCATCCACACCATCGACAGGGGGAACGGCACGCCCTCCTGATGAGCCAGTGGTCCGAGGGGAAGTAGGACTCGCAATCGGGAATATGCGGGCAAACGAGGACACCGCATCGCGAAGCGTCCCAGCCGTCGGAACGCCAGCGGTATGTCGCCGTCGGACCACCAATCCTGCGAGTCGTCCAACCGGGCGATCGTCCGAAGAGGGGACAACCCTCGACCTGGACCCAGGGCATCTCCCGCGCCGAGGCGTGTCATCGTCTGCCAATTGGCCGTGTCCGCGTCGGTCAATGGTTACATCATCCGAGTGAGTGTTGTAACAGGTTTGGCGCAGGTCGGTGCACTGCTGTAACAACCACGGTTGCCCCGGTCGCGGTTATGGCTCCCGGCCGCAGGGCCCGGGCCGGGGTGGCTCAGCTGCCTGCGGAGGTGAGTCTGGCGATCAGCCCGTCGTCGTCAGGCAGTTGGTTCGCGCGCACCAGCCGGTCGATCGCGTCGCGCCAGCGCGGCTCGCGACGGAGGACATCGGCGAAGATGGGCACGGCCTCCTCGATGCGACCGCCGTTGACGAGGGCGACCGCATGCCAGAACGGCAGCTCCACCACCTGAGGCGCCAACCGGGCGGCGTCGGCGTATGCGGTAAGCGCGCGGTCCCAATCGGCTTTGGCCGCAGCAGCGTCACCGTCGTTCATCAGGTCGTACGCGTATTGCAGCCCGAGAAGGCGGGTCAGCTCGCCGATGGGATCGGGATGGTCCTCGACACGCAGGTCGACGCGGGTGGCTTCCCAGGGGCGGTCGGTGCGCGCTCCACCGACGATCAGGATCGCGGCGCTCTGCTCGCCGCGGAAGTCCCCGCCCGCGTCCTGGGCTGCGGCCAGGGCGGCCAGCAAGCGGTCGGGCAGACCCAGATTGGTCAAGCCCTTGCGGTAGGCGCTCGCCATCGCCGGCCAGACTGCTTCGCTCGCCATCATGTTGGCCTGGACGCTGAACCCGTCGCCGACCTCATGACCCGCAGCCTCGATGCAGCCGGAGCCGGTGTGGACGGCGACGCGACCAGCCGCGTCGACCAATGCCACCTGGCGCACCTCGCGCTCAGCGTCGTCCGCGGTCAGCTCGGCGAGCGCGCCCTGAGCATCGATCCCCGCGCGCATCCGCGCCAGTCCACGTGGCCCGTAGGCGGGCTCGACAAAGCTCTGCGTCGCGACTGCCCCGACCCCCGGCTCGGCCCACAACACAAGGGTGCCGACGTTGAACCAGTGACTCTGCACCGCACACCCCAGGTCCCCCGTCACCGGGTCTCGCGCAACGATGGAGTACGTGTGGACGGGACGGCGAGGTGGTCTCTGCGTTGCATTGTCCGGTACCGAACCGTGATCGGATCTACTCCGCATGGCCCGCATGGCGTCGGTCTTCGTTGTGATCTCGGCCGGCCGCACGAGGCGGCCTCGACCGTCCGGGGTCACTGAAATCCGTCGGCCCGCATTTCGCGACATCTGCGGACCGTACCTTGAGGGCGTGACAGGTGAAGGAAGTGGCTCGCCTGGACAGCCCCGGCGGACAGCCTTCTGCACCGTGAGGACGCCATCCGCGCATGTAGCCTTCCGCGTCGTGAGCGTCTCGGACCAGACACCGGTACGCATCGGCCTGCTCGGGATCGGCACGGTGGGCGGCGGGACGTATGAGGTCCTCACCCGAAATCAGGAAGAGATCACGCGCCGCGTGGGGCGGCCGATCGTGATCACGCGGGTCGCCGACCTCGATCTGGACCTCGCGAGGCGACTCACAGGTCCCGAGGTCGACGTCACCGACGATGCGTCGGCGGTCGTCAGCGACCCCGACATCGACATCATCGTCGAGCTGATCGGCGGGTACGGCGTCGCAAAGACGCTGACGCTCGAGGCGATCGGCCATGGCAAGCACGTGGTGACCGCCAACAAGGCGCTCCTGGCGGTCCATGGCAACGAGATCTTCGAGGCCGCCCTCGCCAACGACGTGATCGTCGCGTTCGAGGCGGCTGTCGGCGGTGGCATCCCGATCATCAAGGCCCTTCGCGAAGGGCTCGTCGCAAACCACATCGAGTGGATCGCCGGGATCATCAACGGCACCACCAACTTCATCCTCTCCGAGATGCGAAGCCGCGGCGTGGACTTTGCCTCGGCGCTGGCCGACGCCCAGGCCAGGGGGTACGCCGAGGCCGACCCGACGTTCGACATCGAAGGCATCGACGCGGCGCACAAGCTGTCGCTGATGTCGGCGATGGCGTTCGGGATCCCGGTGCGGTTCGATCAGGCGCACGTCGAGGGCATCACCACGATCGAGTCGACCGACATCCGCTACGCGGAGGAGCTGGGCTACCGCGTCAAGCTGCTGGGCATCACCCGCCGCCGCCCGGATGGGGTCGAGCTTCGCGTCCACCCGACGCTGATCCCGGCGACCAGGCTGATCGCCAACGTCGAGGGCGTGATGAACGCCGTGCTCGTCAAGGGCGACGCGGTCGGTCCCACCCTCTACTACGGGGCCGGTGCCGGGGCGCAACCGACCGCCTCGGCCGTTATCGCCGATCTCGTCGATATCGCCCGATTGATCACGGCGGATCCCGAGCACCGCGTGCCGCACCTGGCGTTCCAACCCGATCGCGTCAGCGACATTCCGGTGCTGCCGATCGACGACGTAACGAGCGGCTACTACCTGCGGTTGCAGGTCGCCAATGAGCCGGGCGTACTGGCGGACGTCACGCGCATCCTGGCCGACGAGCGGATCTCGATCGACGCGGCCCTGCAACGCGAGCCCGGAGAGGAGGGCCAAGCCTCGGTCGTCCTGCTCACCCACGAATGCGTCGAGCGCGACGTGCGCGCCGCGATCGCCAAGATCGAGGCCCTCGCCGCCAACGTCGGTCCCGTCGTGTCGCTCCGGATGGAAAAGCTGGCCTAGGCCGACGTTCGGGCGACGCCGTCACCGCGACGGCACGCTCAGCACGTCGTTGGCATCACGCTCGGGGAGCCAACCGTGCACCTCCGAACCATGCGCTGGGAGAACGCCAATTGGTCGAGTTCGGTTGGTCAATCGTTACGTGGACTGAGGGGAAGATAGGACTCGCAAAAGGGACAACATCCCTGAGAGCGAGTCCTATCTTCACCCGCCGCGGGCGGGCGGCCACGCCCGGCATTCCTGCCACGAAGTCGTGACAGAGATGGCACACATGGGTGGTGCGCCGCACTGCCGTGCACTTGCGGGAAAACCACGTCGCGCGTACGGTGCCGGCCCCGATTCGACATGGCGCGGACGGCAGCAGAGTTCGTCGCAGTCGTACCACAGACTGGCGGGCGGAGCATGCAATCCATCGGAGGGGCACTCGAGGCCAACCTGGCCCGGACGGCCGTCGAGGTCGTCATCCCTCCCAAGCACGCGATCCTCCTCGAGATCACCGCCCCGTGGCGTGGCGTGCACGATGCCACCGAGGAGCTTCTGCGGGAGATCCACCACCACTATGTCGGCTGGTCCCAGACGCTCACGGACCTCCACCGCCGCGCGATGAGCGACTTCCACTACATCAATGGCCATGGGCGCGGAGCAGAGGCCATCGCGATCGTCTGCGATCTCTACGCCAAGACCGTCCGCGAAGCCACACCCTATGAGGTGCGTCAAGACGCGACCCGCCACTGGCTGAGGTACCTCGAGCACGTCGCACGCCAGTCCGGCGAGGCCCTCGCCCGCAACGCCCCCGTCATCCGCGACGGCCTCGCGGAGCTCGAACGCATCTTGGCCGACGCTCCCGGTCTCGTGCCAGCGGCGTCGCCGGGGTTGCGGAAGCTCGCCGCGACACTCACCGATGCGCCTGCCGTGGCTGCCGGCGCCGCCACCGAGGCCGCCCTCGCGCTCCTCCGTGTGAGCCTCGACATCGTCTA
The DNA here is from genome assembly GCA_964393105.1 of uncultured Bifidobacteriaceae bacterium. Classification (GTDB taxonomy): domain Bacteria; phylum Actinomycetota; class Thermoleophilia; order Miltoncostaeales; family Miltoncostaeaceae; genus CALMEC01. The sequence continues at coordinate 5,479 of CAYMSM010000023.1, read as the reverse complement.
CGAGCGCTGGCTCGCCTGCGACGACCCCGCGGTCTGGCATCGCGAGATCGCCCGACCGGGGCCGCAGCCCAGACCAGACGACGAGGAAGCGGATCTCGCGACCCACGCCGACCTTCGCCGGATGCGCCGGAGGCTGCGTCAACTGGGCGACTCGCCCACGTTGCGCGACCATGCATCGGAGCTTGCCGCCTTGCCCGACAACGCTCGCATCATCCGCGGCTACCTCACACAGGCCGACGCTCTCGGCCGCAGCGGCGGCTCGGCCGCCGCCCTTGCCAAGATCCGCTGGCTGCTCAGGGTGCTCGAGCACCCGGAACTCGTGCCCGGTCACGAGACAGCGCTCCGCGAGGTCACCCGAACATGCTCGGGCGTGCTGGCGCAACGTTCCGGCGCCGATCGGGAGCAGCTTGTGCGCACGGTCTTCGATCTCCTGCACCGGCACGCGTTTCCGTATCCGGCGACCGTGCTCGACCTCATCAAGGGCCTCGGGCGGGAAGCGCTCGCTTCGGACGACCCGGACCTGGTCGATGCCGTCATCGACGAGGTTCTCGCCACGGACTTCGAGTACCCGGGCTTCGACGGGTTCACCGCCGAATGGAACGTTCGTGCCAACCCATCACACCTCGACGCCGTCCGCACCTACTTGAGGATCATCGAAGTGGATCCGGTCGCCGCGCGCCCATTGCTCGCCGCCCTGGTGGCCCACCTTCGGCTTGGTGGGGTGTCGATCGCCGATAGCGCGCTTTTCCAGAGAGATGCCTCGTCGCTCTTGGCCAGCGACATTCAGCCGGTGTACGTCCAGGTGAAGCATCTGCTGAAGCTCCTGCCCGTCTACTTCAGCGAAATCGGCGCCGAAGGCGCGTTGCGGGAGGTCTCCACCCGGATCGACGAGGCCCTCCACCGCAGCGACCCACTCTGCAACTTCCTGCGCAAACAGAGCCACGTCGAATGCAACCCACACTTGATCGACTTCGTTGAAGAGATCGCCCGATACTGGGCGACCGGGGACCGCGAACCGCTCGCCGCGTACGTGCCCGACAGCCTGTGCGACGCGCTCGACGTCAACCACCCCGCGTCGCGGGGCATCCACGCCACCTTCGCGGAGCTGTCCCGACAGACCGGTTCGGTTGACGGCATCTTCGCGCTCGACCTCGACGACCTGCGCGCCCGTCTCGCTCGGATCCCTGACGCCGACGAGGCGGATCGCGAGCGCGCCGAGTTGCTTGTGCGGATCTGGCGGGAGATCCGCCGCAAGTACTCGCTCGACCACACCGACGTCACCCAGCGACTCCGTGCGTTCAACCTGATCGAGCGCGACCTCGTGACCGACCTCGAAACCGCCGTGGCCGGGGGCGCCCACGCCGAGGCGCTGGACCATGCACTCACCGTCCTGGAGCGCCTCCAGGCGCTCGTGCTTCGCCGCGGTGAGACCACCGCATTCGAGGACATCTACTACAAGCGACACATCGCGGTCGGCATCCCCAGCATGTACGGCTCCTACCGCGAGGAGCGGCTGGACGCGATGGGCCTGACCTTCCGGATCGAGAGTCTGGCTTCTGCCCTGATCGCACGGGTGATGGTCGCGGAGGCGCTGCCTGTCGAGAGGGTCGAGCGGCTGAGGACGGTCGCGAGCTGGCTCGCCGAACTGCATCGGGGTCTGCGCATCGACGGGTTCCGAGCGCAGGGCATCGCGTATGCCCTGGCGATGCTCGATGAGGTGCTCGTCCGCCCGGCCACCGCGAATATTCAGCTCCTGAACGTGTTCCAACTGCTTTCGCGGAACCTTGAGACAACGATCCGCGCGCGCATTCTCGACGTGTACGAAGAGCCGGTGCGCCGTGTGATCGGCCGCATGATCGACCGGGACGTACTCCCGGACGATCCCAGGGACGAGGCCGTCCTGCGCCACTCTGAGGCGTTCATTCGCGACCTTATCGCCGGCAGCCTCGCGCTGCAGCGGTTCGACGCGATCGTCGGGCAGACCATCGGTGAGCTTCGCGACAGCGCTCCCCGTCCCACTGGCCCCGCATCGCCCCCGCTTGACCTCGACCGGTCAATCGTGCCCCTGACGACTGCACCCGCGGAGCTTGGCGCCGTGGCGCTCGGGAAGAAGGCGTTCATGCTCCGGCGCCTCGCCCAGTTCGGCATGCGGGTACCGGACGGCTTCGTGCTCACCACGGACGTGTTCCTCGCCCGCGACGCCATCCGCACATCGACGCAGATGCGGCGGCGTCTGGAGAGCCGAGTGCGGGAAGAGCTGACCCACCTCGAGCGGAGAGTCGGCGCACGGCTCGGCGACCCTGATCACCCCCTGATCCTCTCGGTCAGGGGCGGCGCCCCGTTCAGCATGCCCGGCATGCTCGCCACGTACCTCAATGTCGGCATGAGCCCGGCCGTCACCGAACGGGTGGCTGGGACCCGGGGCGAGTGGGCCGCCTGGGACGCCTACCGACGTTTCGTCCAGTCGTGGGGAATGGGGCACGGCTTGGACCGGGACCGCTTCGACCGGCTCATCGCCGACGCGAAGCGTCACAACGGTGTCCGCCACAAAGCGCTGTTGTCTGCCCACGCCATGCACCTGCTCGCGCGCTCATACCGGACGATGGTCGTCGACGCGGGCATCGTCATGCAGGACGATCCATTTGCCCAACTCCTCAGGTGCATCGAGCTCGTGCAGGCCTCGTGGGACGCGCCCGGCTCGCGCCTCTACCGTCGGGAGCTCCAGTTCGCAGACGAGTGGGGCACGGCGGTCATCGTGCAGCCGATGGTGTTCGGCAACCTCGGCCCGCGCGCCGGGTCCGGAGTGGTGCTGACCACCGACCCCCGACGCGCCTGCGACTCACTGGAGCTCTGCGGCGATTTCACCGTCCAGAGCCAGGGAGACGACGTGGTGAGCGGGCTTGTCATGACGTTCCCGATCACCGAGCGGCAACGACTGCGCGAGGCGCGCGACGGCGACATCTCCTTGGAAAAGGACTTCCCCGCCATCCACCAGGCTCTCGGCAGCGTCGCCCGCACGCTTGTCGACACGCACGGGATGAACCACCAGGAGATCGAGTTCACCTTCGAAAGCGACCGAGCCGAGGATCTCTATCTCCTACAAACGCGCGATACCGTCGCCGCCCCCAGCACCATCGTCGCTGCGTTCAGCCCGAGCGACGCCCTCGACCACGCGTGCATCGCCGCCGGAATCGGGGTGAGCGGCGGAGCGTTCGCCGGCCGGGTCGCCCATACAGCGGCGGACATCGCCGAGTTGCGGGCCCGTGATCCCTCCGCCGCGATCATTCTGTTGCGGCGGGACACCGTGCCCGATGACATCGCGCTGGTGCTCGCCTGCGACGGCATGCTCACAGCGCTTGGCGGGGCCACCAGCCACGCGGCGGTCGCGGCAAAGCGCCTTGGGAAGACCTGCGTGGTGGGGTGCCGCTCGCTCGATGTCGACGAGCGCCACCGCACGTCTCGCCTCGGGCGCCACGTCTTGAGAACCGGCGACCTGGTTTCGATCAGCGGATTGGACGGGACGGTGTACCTCGGAGCCCACCCGGTGCAGATGATCGGTGTGCGGGGGCGGGCTCAGCAATGACCTCGAACGCGAATGGAGACCACGGACGATGAACGCCAACTCAGACGGCGCGAGGCTCGGCATCAACGGCCTGGGCAGGATCGGAAAGCTCCTGGTGTGGCACCACGTCGTCCGCAAGGAATGCTCCCACCTTGTGGTCAACCTCGGGCGTCAGGTCGGGAGAAGTCTCGACGCCGTCTGCGGCGTCATCGAGCAAGACTCCACCTACGGGCCGATGCATCGGTTCCTCTTCGGCGTCAACGCCGAGCCATGTGTGCACGTGATCGACCACGAGGCGGGGCTCCTCGACGTCGGCGGGCTTCCCGTGACCATCTTGCAGGCGGCGCGCGATCCGCGGGACATCCGGTGGCACCACCACGGCGTTCGTGTGGTCGTCGACGCGACCGGTGCGTTCGATGACCCAACCCTGCCCGCCGACCACCCCACCGGCTCCCTGCGTGGCCATCTCGCGGCCGGGGCGGAGAAGGTGATCTCCAGCGCTCCGTTCAAGATTCGTGACAAACGGTTGGGGACCCCTGACGACGCGATCACGCTCATCTCGGGCATCAACCACGACTCCTTCGAACCGGCGCGCCATAACCTGGTCTCTGCGGCGTCGTGCACCACAACCGCCCTCGCCCACATGCTGCGGCCGCTCATCGACCGGTTCTCCTCCGCCCTGCTGATGACCGCCTCGATGAGCACCGTGCACGCGGCGACCAACTCGCAGAGCGTCCTCGACACCCTTCCGGCGGCCGGTGCGAGGGACCTCCGGCGAAACCGCAGCGTGTTCAACAGCATCATTCTGACCTCGTCGAACGCCGCCGAGAGCCTCGAACAAGTCATCCCCGAGATCAGGACGGTCGGGTTCATGGCCGACTCCGTGCGGATCCCCGTGCCAACCGAATCGCTCGTGATCCTGAACGTCACGATGCAAAGCACGCTCACGTCCAACGGGCAGAGTGAGGTCACCCGCGAGGCACTCAACGAGACCTATGCGGCCGCGGCGGCCGGTCCGCAGCGGGGGTGCCTCGTGTACAGCGACCGTCAGAACGTCTCGGCCGATCTCAGCGGGATGCGTGCGGCGGTCGTGATCGAGGGGGTCGAGACCCACACGCGCACCGGCTTCGTCACCATCGATCTCTCCTCGGTCCCAGCCCTTACCGTCGATGACGGGGCCGGCCTGCCCACGCAGCCCATCGAGATCCCGGTCACCCACGCAAAGGTCTTTGGCTGGTACGACAACGAATACGGCAGCTACACGAACCTGCTCGGTGACCTGAGCGTCCACGTTCAACGGGCATTGGACTGACCGGCTTCGAGGGGCGCGAATCCCTCGGGACCCACGAAGAGGAGGCACGTGGACCGCATCGCGTATCAGTCGGTGGTACCGGGACCCTCGTGGCTGCCCCTCGGATCGGCGTTCTGCCACATTCGTCGCGGTGATCGTCGGCGAGGTCGCCATGGCCACCACGATCGACCGGTTGGACTGGTTCCGCTGGTTCGGTGCCTCCCGCATCCCGGTCGGCGCAGTCCAGCCGCTCAACGAGGAGTCAAGCGGCTGGAAGGCGGTACGCCATGTTGCCGGCAGAGAGCTCAGGTCACGGTGAACGCGATGAACTGGCCGGCTTGGTAGTGGCCGGTCAGGTTGCACAGTAGTACGTACTTGCCGGGCTGTAGGTCGATCGTGAAGTTGACGCCGCGTCCGTCGCGAATGCGGTGGTCGTCATCGCCTCGCAGCGGCTTTGTGTAGAGGGCTTCGGCCAGGAGACCGGCCTTGTCTTCGTCGACCTTGCCGTCTGGGGTCAGCGGGAGTTTGTCGGCCGGTAGGTCGGTCTTGAAGATCGCGAACTCGTGGTGCATCGTGCCCACGTTGTCGATCACGAACGTCGTCGCACCGGCCGGAACCGAGCCCTT
>CAYMSM010000022.1:0-35346 GCA_964393105.1 uncultured Bifidobacteriaceae bacterium | reverse complement strand
CCCATCTTCTGCAGCGAGTTGACGTCGGTCTCGGCGAACACGCCGCATTTCCCCGCCACCGGGTGCAGCCTGATGCCGGTGTAGCCCATGTCGCACAGCTCGTCGGGCGGGATGTGGAGCTTGGCGTTGATCTTGTCGATGACCGCGCCCGTGCCGCCGGCGCACTTGTCGTTCATCGACGGGATCTTCTTCTTCTTGCCGGTCTCGGGGTCTTCCTTGAAGATGATGATCTTGGCGTCCTGGCCGCCCAGCTCGATGACCGAGCCGCACGCCGGGTAGAGCTTCTCGACGGCGAGGGAGACGGCGTTGACCTCCTGCACGAACTTGGCGCCGATGCGCGGCCCGACGCCCGAACCGCCGGAGCCGGTGATGAACACGCGGATCCGGTCGTACGGAATCGGGAACTCCGTCTCGATCATCGTCAGGAACTCGAGGCACTTCTCGGGCTGCTTCGTATCGTGGCGCTGGTAGTCCCGCCAGAGCATCTCGCCCGTGGTGGGGTCGACCACCACCGCCTTGACGGTGGTGGACCCCACATCGAGACCGATGTAGAGGCGCTCGTAGTCCATCAGTGCGCCGCCCCGACCGGGACGCGCTTGGCCCCGCCGGAAGCCTCGGCCGCCTTGAGCTCCGCGACGTGGCGCACGAAGTTGGCGGCGGTGCCGATCGTGCCCTTGTAGTGGGGCACCTTGTAGAGCGGCCGCTTGAGCTCGGGGTGCTCGTCGGCGTACTCACGGGCGTCCTCCAGGCTGACGCCGGTCTCCTCGCACACCCGCTCGATCTCCAGCTTGGCCTTGACCTTGGCCTCGCCCAGGGCCATCTGGACGCGGCTGTGTGCGTTGATCTCGCCCTCGCCCGAGGTCTCGACGGGCAGGTAGATGATGTCCTTGTACAGGTTGACCACCGCCGACTGGACCCCGTCGGACTGCGTCGAGGGCATGCACCCGAACGGCTTGAGCGACAGCACCATGTGGCACATGTCCTTGTTGGAGTAGTAGATGTTCTTCGCGACCTCGAGGTGGCCCTCGCCGCCGCCGGCCCGCGAGTTGTAGAGCGGGTGACCCAGGCGCTGCAGCTCGTACTGGTCGGTCAGCTCGTGCGGGATACCTCCGAGTGCGTCGCGCAGCTTGTTCCACTCGCGCTTGAAGATGGTCTCGGCGACGGTCAGCTTCATGTTCTTCTTGTTGGCCGTCCAGGCGTTGGCCATCTTCTTGTCGATCCGCCACGCCGCGGGCATCGCCTCGTCCTCGCTGACGCCGGCGCGGTCGGTGTTCATCTGCTTGGCCTGGTGGATCATGTACATGATCCACGTGCCGACCGGCTCGACCAGCACCTGGGCGCCCTCGCGCTCCAGGAACTTGAACATGTTGAAGTTGCCGTCGCCGTCGGTGGTCTGCGCCCAGAACTCGCCCGTGATCTTGACGAGCGGCTTGACCCTGGTGCGATCGATCTCGACCGCGTCGATCTTGCGGCCCAGGTCCCGGAACGCGTTCTCGTAGCCGTCGCCGTAGAGCTGATCGAGGAACTTGCCGACCAGGTCGGCCTTGGAGCCGAGCGTCATCTTCATGAGCGCACCCGACTTGCCCTCGAGCTGGTAGGGCTCGCGCGTGCGGAAGATCTCCTCCAGCTCGTCCATGGCCGCGTCGAGCGCGACATTGGTTGCGCCCTCCTCGATCTCGAACGGACGGGTCTGGTAGCCGACGTCGTTGACCAGGTCCCCCATGTTCATCGCGTTCAGCAGGGCCAGGAAGAAGTCCACGTTCATCTCGAGGCCCGCGCCGGCCTCGGACTGACTCAGGCCGCCGCTCTGCTGGAACAGCATGACCCGGAAGCCGTCGAACCCGGAGTTTCGAAGTGCCAGGCGGTACTCGGCCTCGTACATGCCGAACCGGCACGGCCCGCACGCCCCCGCGGTGATGAAGATGTGGTTGTCGATGATGTCCTGGCGCGCCATCCCCTGGTTCTCGAGCTTCTGCAGGTGCTGCACCAGGTTGCCGACCGTGAAGTACGTGGGGTTGCACTGCCCGTTGTTGCCGTACTCCTTGCCGAGCTGGAACGCGGCCACGTCCGGCGTTGCGAGCGGCTCGACCAGGTAGCCCAGGCCGCTGAGGGCCCCGCGGATCAACTGCTCGTGCTTCCAGGTCAGGCCGCCGAACAGGATTGTGGTGTGCTCGCGCTCGGCGCGGGTGAAGTCCCGCTCAACTGGTTTCTCGAAGCGCTCCGTGACGGGCAGCGCCACCTCCATCTCGGCCATCAGGCGGGTGCGCTCGTCCTCCAACCGCTTGCGGATGATGTCCTCGACCGAGGGCTTGGGCGGCGCCTCCGTGGCTTCGATCGTCGGGGACAGGGGCATCTCAACCGACATCGCTCACCTCACATGGCTCGGCCGACGCACATGGGCGCCGGTGTGTGACGGACACGGGCAGGCGTCGGGTTCGACGGAGACGAGACTTTCGAATCATCCTGGCCCGTTCACCTCCCTCAGGCAGAGGCGGTGTCCGACTGCGCGCGGTCACTGCCGATGCGAGTACCTCACGAACGTATGGGCGGGCCTTCCGTCACTCAATGCGTAATAACTACGCGCAATGAGAGGTGGTAATATCCCTGTCTCTCTTGCGGTTTAACCGCAAAAGACCTGGATGTGATCCTGGCAGCTACGGGCTCCAAATCAGTTGCTCGGTGGCCGTCACCGCAGCGCTCACTGTCAGGTTATGGAGTTTGCGGTCAACGCGCGCACCGGCCGGCGTTCGGCCGCGATCTCGCGATAGAGCGCCTCGACGCGCTGGGCGACACCCGGCCAGTTGTAGCGCTCGATCGCAACCTGACGACCACGGACGCTCCACAGGTCTCGCAACGCGCCGTCATCGAGCACATCCGCGATGGCGACGGCCAACGCATCTGGATCGCGCATCGGGACGAAACGTCCAGGCGAGCCGTCGCGAATGACCCGCCGGAAGCCGACGTTGTCCGCGCACACGATCGGCGTGCCGCTGGCCAGGGCCTCGATCAGGATGACGCCAAACGACGCGAGCGTGCACGGCGCCGCCAGCATCGTCGCCTCGCGGTATCGCAGCGGCAAGTCGTCGTGGATCAGTCCCAGCCATTCGATCCGGTCGGCGATGCCGAGCCGCTTGGCCAGCCGCTCGTTGACGCCGCGCGTCGGACCATCGCCGGCCACCTGGATGACGAACTCACGTCCTCCGCGGGCAACCTGTGCCGCGGCGCGGATCAGGTCGCCGAGCGCGTTGCGTGGCTCCAGCCGTCCGACGAACAGGATGCGCGACGGACCGTCTGGCCGTGGCTCGCCGGCGCCGACTGGATGGAACAACTCGCAGTCGACACCGTTGGGAATGACCTCGTAGCGCCCCGGAAACGACCCGACCAGACCGTCCACGCAGGCTTCGGACACGGCGATCCGCCGGTCGAGGCGAGCGAGGACCCGGTTGAGGTAGCCGTTGGCGATGCGGTATCCCCAGTGCTGGCCGCCCTCGACGTAGGTGTGGAACGTGCCCACGGTGACGGGCGCCTCGGACACGGCGACCGAGAGCAGAGGCAGGACGGGACCGATGAGGCCCTGTGCGTGGACGACGTCCGCTCCGGCCAGCTCACGGCGCATCGTGGGATAGGGCAACGGGAGCACCGAGACGCGCGAGATCGAACCGTTGGACGGCACCGGAACCGCCCGGCCGATGCGGCGCGTGGCGTACCCGTGGTCGCGCTCCGCGTCGCGGTCGATCTGGCGGAAGCTGGCCGGCGAGCCCGGTTTGCCGGTAATGACGGTGACGTCGTGCCCGAGCGCAACCAGCTCCCGGGACAGGAAGTGGACGTGCTCCGAGATGCCACCCAGCACCGGGTAGGCGAACTCGGCCACCATGCGAATGCGAAGTCCTCCGGTGCCAGGCATCGGGGCAGGGTACACGGCCGGCGCGACGCGGCCGGACCTCACCTCCGCGTCAACCGAAGAGTGGCGCGACTGGTCGACACGTTGCCCGATGCATCGGACGCCGTGCCTCGCAATGACAGGACGACGCGCCCGCCACGCACGCGGACGAGCCGATCGAGCAGCCTGCGGCCGGCAGCGCTCAGCCGGACGGTCACCCGACCGACGCCCGGGGTCGTCCGAACCGCCAGCCCGACGCCGATCTGGGTCGTCCCGACTGAGATCGTCGCCCTGACGGTGCAGCCCTCCGAGCATGCGTAGTCGACGCGGAGCGCGCCACCCCGCCGAAGCGCCCTGAGCGTGTCGGGCACGGTCGGCGCGGTCAGGAACACCGGGCGAGTGGTGTCGGCCGGAAGCAGAGGGAGACCGACGGGTGGCACGGGGGCGGCGGGAGGCGGCACCGTCGTGTCGAGGATCTCGACCGACGCCACCGACGTCAGAATGGTCGGGCCACCGGCTGCGCCGACGAACTCGACCGCAAAAACCTGCGGTGCCTCGACTGTTTGGTCGGCCAGCAGCGGGATGGTGACCTGCTTGGACCGCTCCCCCAGCGCGAACGTAAGGGTGCCGAATGCCGCCGTGTAGTCGATGCCGGCGAGCGCGGCGCGATCTGCGGTGCTGTAGAAGATGGTGGCCGGCTCCAGGCTTTCGCCGACGCGGTCGATCGTGACGATGGCTTGGCCACCCTCGGACCCCACGACGTTTGCCACCCGTACGATGCCACGTCTCAGCACCGTCATGCCGGCCACGAGCGGCGCGGCAATCGATCCGATCGGCGTCGCCGCGCCGGTGGCGGTGCTGACCGTGTAGAGCGTGGACTCGGCGGCGCCCTGCGGTTGCAGCGCCGCCCATCCGACTCCACCACCAGACCCTGCGAGGCCGCGCGTGATGTCGAAGCCCGCGACCGAGGTGACGTCCACACCGAGCGATCCCATGGTCGTCAGGAGCCCGCCGTTGGGGCTCCCACCGCCTGCGACGTCCGCGGCGTTCCCATCGACCGCGCCCTGGCGGACCAGGATGTTGAGCGCGCTGTCGATGCCGAAGAGCGTGGTGGCGGTCGCCCCATCGTTGTCGTTGCGGTCATACGCCTCGGCGACGACGTTGGGGTCCACTCCAACGTTCGGGTCGGTCGCGATGTACGCCAGGCTGGTGTCCGGCGTGTTGCCGTTGGCCGCGTTCGCGTCGGAGTCGACCGGAGCAAACGTCACAGGGTTGTAGCGCAGGTTGTCGTTGGCCGGGGTGACGATCCTGAGCCGGTCGACCGCGGGGTTGAAGTCGACACCAAACGCCGGGCCTGCGGTCAGCGCCGGAGTCGTCACGATCGGCGTGCCCAGTTGTTGCGCCACACCGGTCATGGGCTCCAGAAGGAACACACGGTTGAGGCTCGTCAGCACGAACACCTCGGCGCTCGATGGGCGTTCGTCGATCGCGCTGACGGTCTCCCCCGCAGCGAGCCCCAGAAGCGGCGTCCGACGAAGCGGTGACTGCGGGGCCGAGCTGTCGAGAAGGACGACCTCCGGGGACGTGCCGGCCGTCACGGCGAGGATCGCCTCGCCGGCCTGCGCCGATGCCGCGCAACAGAGCGCGACGCCCGTTGCGATCGCGGCGAGCGTCAACCGTCCAAACCCATGTGCCGATATCATGAAGCTGACTATCACAGACGGATCGGGCGCGACCTCCCCTGCTCGCAGACACCGGCCCGGGTACACCGCCAATCCAGGCGTGCCGAATGCGGGTCCCCCTACGTGCGCGTCAACCGAATGACGGAGCGCCTGGCGGACGTGTTGCCCGACGCATCGAACGCGGTGGCGCGGAGCGTGATCGCCACGCGCCCGCCGCGCTTTCGGATGAGACGGGTGAGCAGCGTGCGGCCGGCTCGATTCAGCCGTACGGTCACGCGACCGACACCCGGGGCCCTGCGCACCGCGAGGCCTGCGCCGATCTGCGTCCTGCCGATCGTGAGGGTGCTCCTGATGGTGCAGGGGGCAGAGCACGTGAAGTCGACGCGCAGCACGCCGCTTCGGCGCAGCGCTTTGAGGCTGTCGGGCAGGATCGGTGCGGTGAGCACCACCAGGCGGGCGATGTCGACGATCTCCACGGTGGCGGCATTGGCGGTCACAACCGCGCCACCAGATGGCGTACCGAGCTCGAAGGCGAACGACTGCGGACCCTCGACCGCTCCGTCGGCAAGGAGCGAAACGGCCACCTGCGTTGACCGCTCCCCGAGTCCGAACGCGAGGACGCCGGCCACCGGGCTGTAGTCGAGGCCTCCGATCGCGGTGCGATCGGCTGTGCGATATGCCACCCGCACTGGCTCGAGGCTGTCGCCAAGCCGTTCGATCGTGACGATCGCCTGCCCGCCTTCGCGTCCAGACGTCGCCCCGGCGCGGATGACGCCGCCACCCAGCACGGTCAGTGCGCCGATGAGCGGGGCGCCGATCGGCCCGACGGGTGTGGCCCGCGGCGGTCCTCCCGCAGCCGCGGCGATGTTGATCGCATACAGCGTCGAGGTTGCGTCGCCCTGAGGTTGCAGCGCCGCCCACCCGACGCCGGTGCCCGACCCTGCCGGGCCGCGTGTGATGTCGAAGCCCCCGGTCTCGGTGACGTCGACGCCGAGTGGGCCGAGCGTGGTCAGGAGACCGCCGTTCGGGCTCCCACCCCCTGCGCCGTCGGCCACGTTGCCGTCGATCGCGCCCTGGCGGATCAGCACGTTGAGGGCGCTGTCCATGCCAAGGAGCGTGGTCGACGTCGCCGGATCGTTGTCGTTTCGGTCGTACGCGGCGCCGATCACGCCGGGATCGGACCCGGAGTTGGGATCACCTCCGATGAATGAGAGGTCCGTGTCCGGCGCAAGCAGCGCGAACGTCAGCGGGTTGAGCCGCACGTTGTCATCGACCCCGTTGACAAGGCGCACCCGGTCGACGACGGGGTTGAAGTCGATGCCCACAGCTTGCCCGGCCGTGAACGTCGTACCGTCGATGGGCACGCCCGGCTGGCGTGTCTGACCGCTCACAGGGTCGAGCACCAGCACTCGGTTGATGTTGGTCAGGACGAACACCTCGCCGGTCGCCGGTCGCTGGTCGATCCCGGCGACGGTCTCGCCGGGCAGAAGTCCCACGAGCGGCGTCCGCAGGATCGACGTCTGCGGGGCCGCGCCGTCGACGAGGACGACCTCTGGGGCCGTGCCCGCCGTCACCGCGAGGATCGCCTCGCCGGCCACCGCCGGAACCGCTGCACCCGTCAGGAGGCCCATCATGGCAGCCAGCGCCGTTCGCTTGAGCCGACGTGCGTGCGCAATGAGGCGGTCCTCACCGAGGCGCAGGACGCGTTGTCGTCGAGTACCTACATCCATCGTCACGACCTCCTCGAGATCCCGGCGGGAGCCGGACTTGAATCCGTGTCGATCGAGTGGGCGATCGGGATCAACGCGACCCGCATGGGCTCACCGAGGGCGGCCCGTCGCTCGGCATCCGTCACCACGAAGCACGACCACCACTGCCGGTTGCGCCAGACCGCGCCTACAGGGACAGTTCCAGGCACTCCCGCACCGGCTCGGGCTCGGGCTCGACCGGCCTCGTTCAGATCCAGCCTGAGACGCACCGCCCGCGTCGTCCAGAGTCGCTCATCGGACGTCAGGGCAGCGGTCATGGACGAAGTCTTGCCGACCGGAGACCCTTCCGTCCATCGAACGTGCCGGGACCCAGGATACGGAACGGTCACGTGGCCACACCGTCACGGTCACTTGACCACCTCCGTGCGCCAGACGTGGGCGCGAGTGTGCGCCCTCATACATACCCGACAGGCGATTGGCAGCCGCGACAACGGCCAAGTGGCCGTCCCTGCTGGTTCCCCCGGCGCGATCCACTCGATACTGAGGCTCGGTCAACTGGCCATGCGTGAACGGCCAAGTGGCCAACGGTGCCACGGCCAAGTGGCCGATAGGTGTGACGCAATCGTCGTGGGCGACGTAGGGGTGTCAGATGACGGTATGTACAAACCCGCGGAGGACGGCGAGATGACCAGGAACGCACGACGCACACGCTGGGCCAAACCGGTTGCGGGGGTCGCGTTGATCGGTGTGCTGGCGGCGCTGCCGGCGCTCGCCGGGTGCGCGGGGGTCGAGACGGCAAGCGCAGCCGACGCGACCTTGGAACGCTTCACAAGCTGCGCCGCGCTGACCGAGTACGCGCAGACCAAGGCGCGCGAGAGCGTCGGGCCCTATGGCCTGGGAGGCGGCGTGTTCGTCACCCACGCCGGCGTCGCGCGCCTCGGTGCGTCCGGGGGGCGGGAATTGGCTCCGGCGACAGCTCAGCCCTCAGGTGGAGCGCTCGATTCCAGCGCGGCGAAGGTACCGGGGCGGGACTTCTCGACGACAAACGTCCAGGAGGCCGGGGTCGACGAGCCGGACATCGTCAAGAGCGACGGCAACCGGGTCTTCGCGATCGCGCGCAACCGGTTGTACGCGATCGACGCGTCCGGCCCGACCCCCCGCATCGCCGGGTCGCTGGAACTCCCCAAGGACACGTTCGCCCGCGACATGGTGCTGTCGGGCAACACGATCCTCCTGCTGGGCGACGGAACCGTCAACGTCCGTCCGCTCCCGGCCCCGGCGCAGGCCGAGGGGAAGCGCGCAGCCGGCAGTGTGATCGCCATCGACCCGATGTACTCCGTCGGCGGCTCGGTCCTCATCAAGGTGGACGTCACCGACCTCGCCGCGATGCGTGCCCTGGAGACACTCCAGACCGAGGCTCGGTACGTCAGCGCCCGCCTGACCGGCACGACGGCACGGGTAGTCGTCGCCGCCGTCGGGCCGATTGGGATCCAGTTCGCCGCCCCCACCGAACCCGGCCCGGCCACCGAGGACGAGGCGCTTCGGTCCAACCGCGCTGCGCTTTCTCGCACCACGGCCGACAACTGGCTGCCGCGCTACAGCGTCACCTCGGCGGCAGGCACGAGCGCGCCGCAACCGCTCGTGGCCTGCGAGGCGGTCAGCCGCCCACCGGTGTTCTCGGGCCTCGACACGCTGACCGTGCTGACCGTCGACCTGAATAGCGGCCTCGACCCAATCGACACCGACGCCGTGATGGCGAGCGGCGAGAACGTCTACGCCTCACCGCATGGCCTCTACGTCGCCACCAACCGCTGGGTGTTCCCCGACGCGCAGGGCGACGTCGCGGAGGTCAACACCACGCAGATCCACAAGTTCGATACGACCAGCTCGTCCCAGACGACCTACCGTGGCAGCGGCACGGTCATCGGGCACACGCTCAACCAGTTCTCGATGTCCGAGCACGGGGGCCGGCTGCGCGTCGCGACGACCGAGGCGAGCCGGAACCTGGTCGGCGGGGACGCCGTCGTCGACAACGGTGGCGGGAGCGAGAGCTACGTCACGGTCCTGGATGAGCGCGACGGCAAGCTCACCCAAACCGGCCAGGTCGGCGGGCTCGGCAGAGGTGAGCGCATCTACGCGGTCCGGTTCATCGGGACCACCGGCTACGTCGTGACGTTCAAGCAGACCGATCCGCTGTACACCGTCGACCTGTCCGACCCGACGGCCCCGCGCGTCGCCGGTGAGCTCAAGATCGCCGGCTACTCCGCCTACCTCCACCCCATCGGCGACAACCTGCTGATAGGCGTCGGCCAGGACGCGACCGAGGAGGGCCGCACCAAGGGCCTGCAGATGTCGCTGTTCGACGTGTCCGATCCGGCAGCACCCAAGCGCATCCAGAACGCCGTGATGCCGGGCGCGAGCTCGGACGCCGAATGGGATCACCACGCGTTCCTCTGGTGGCCGGCCACGAGCCTCGCGGTCGTGCCCTTCCAACGGTTCCTCCCGGTCACGGGGGTACCTGCGGTCGAAGGGGACGTGGCAGTCGGTGCACCAGTGCAAGCGGGCTTCGAGGCCGGCGCGCTCGGCCTGAGGGTCGCCCGCACCGCCATCAGCGAGGTCGGCCGGGTGGCTCACCCGATCGACCCGCTGTTCGGCACCGGGGTCCGGCGCTCACTCGTCGTCGGCGACACGCTGCTGACGCTGTCCGACGGCGGCCTCAAGGCCAGCGGCCTGGCCGACCTGGCCGAACGCGCCTGGATCCCGTTTACGTAACCCGAAGCTCGTGTCCCGTGGTGCCCGACCGATCAGGCCGGGCACCACAACAGGGTGGACCGGAAGGTCACGACGCGCAACACGCCGAGGAGCCGGATCTCGCCTCGGCGTCGGCAAGGACCGTGTAGACCTCCCATGGGGCGCCGCCCGGATCGCTGACCCACACTTTGTCCTGAAGTGCGTAACAGCACTCGGTCCTGTCCTCGACGCGGGTCGCAAGCCCCGCTGCCGCGAGTCGCTCGGACGCGTCCCCGACGTCGTCGGGCGACGTGACCTCGACGCCCAGATGGTCGAGTGCGGTGGGTGAGCCGCTCTCTCCTTCGAGAAGCACCAGCTTGAGCGGCGGCTCGGAGATGGCGAAGTTGGCGTAGCCGGGACGGCGCTTGGCCGGCTCGGCGTCGAACAGACGGCTGTAGAAATCGACCGCGGCATCGAGGTCTCCCACGCGGAGCGCGAGCTGAACACGGGACATGTGAACCACCTCCATATATCGATGATCATCAATGTCGTTACCTTGACATGGATATCGACGCTCGTCAATATCGATGGATGTCGAAGCCACTGAACGTGCTCACGGCCGCGTCGTGCTGCGCCCCGCTTGCCACACAGCCGCTCGATCGTGGCAGTGCCGATCAGATGGCCGCGGTGTTCAAAGCGCTCGCAGATCCCGTGCGGTTGCAGCTGCTCGGCCTCATCCTCGATTCGGCCGACCGGGAGGCATGTGTGTGCGACCTGGGGGCGGGGTTCGAACTGTCACAGCCGACGATCAGCCACCACCTGAAGGTGCTCCATACGGCCGGGCTGATCGAACGCGACAAGCGCGGCGTGTGGGTGCACTACCGGGCGTCTGAGAGGGCGCTTCTAGCGGTCGCCGAGTTCCTGCAGCCCCGCTGACGGGCCGCAGTCGCGCTCAGCGCTCGGAGCGCGAGAAACGACTGCGAAGCGCCGTGCTGACGACGTAGCGCGCGACTCCCTCGCCGCGTTCCTCGCGTTTGGTGCGCACGATGTCCACCACGGGCGTGCCGCCCCATTTGATGATCTCGAGCAGGTACACCAGGTAGAGACCCGCGACGAACGCGACGCCGAGCGCGACGCTCAGGCCGATCGTGCCGCCGGCGCGCGTGCTGATGACGATCGCGACGGCGCTCATCAGAGCACACCACGCATACAAGGCCAGCACCGTGCGGCGCTGGCTCCATCCGATCGTGAAGAACCGGTGGTGGAAGTGGCTCTTGTCGGCCGAGTAGACGGGCATCCCGTGCTTGAGCCGCTTGAGGATGACGAACGACGTGTCGAGGATCGGGATGGCGAGCACGATCAGCGGCAGGCCGATCGCGACGGCGGCGGCGCTCTTCATGACGCCGCTCACGGCGACACCGGCGATGACGAAGCCCAGAAGCAGCGACCCGGCGTCGCCCATGAACACGCGCGCAGGGTGGAAGTTGTGGACCAGAAAGCCGAACGCAGCGCCGGCCAGGGAGGCTGCGAGGATCGCCGGGGTCGCGCGATCGAGCGTGGCGGCCAGCACTGCGAACGTCGTCAGGCCGATGCCCGACACGCCCGCCGCCAGTCCATCCATGCCGTCGGTGAAGTTGATCATGTTGGCGAGCGCAACGAACCACAGGACCGTCACCGGGTACTGCGCCGGGCCCAGGTCGCCGGCGCCGACGAACGGCAACGTCACATGGTCGATCGTCAAGCCGGCCGCCACGGGGATGACCGCGCAGGCGGCCTGCCCCACGAGCTTGATCGCCGGAGCGAGGTCCACGATGTCGTCGACCGCGCCCAGCAGGGCGATCAGGATCGCCCCGACGATCAACGCCTTGGCCTGCGTGTCGAACGTCGGCAGGTAGTAGATGACCGGGATCAGGAACCCGGCCAGGATCGCGAGACCCCCCAGAAGCGGCGTCGGCGTGCTGTGGATGCTGCGGCCCCGGGGTTCTGCGACCGCACCGACGGCCCGCGCGAGATGTGCGGCGAGCGGGGTGAGCGCCACGACCGCGAATGCGGCCACGACCCCACACAGGATCGGAATCAGTGTGGTCGTCACGAGAGGCTCCGCGCCCCGCAGAGGGGACGCTGGTACCCCATTCTACGAAGAGACACCCAGCACCTTCAATGCGACCGGTCTCGCGAAGAATTCCGATGCAGGGCGCCCGCCCCCCACACCACCAGGCGGCGCGGCAACACGCGTGCGATCACCGATGTGACCCGGGCCAGAGGGCCGGTGGCGACGCGCGGACGTCCCTGCTCGAGCGCCCGGAACGTGGCCGCCACGACGCCGTCGGCGCTCTCACGGGGCAGCCATCTGGGCCCCCCGGAGGCCCCGGTCACCTGCCCGAACTCCGTCGTCGTCGGGCCTGGACAGGCCGCGATGGCTCGCACGCCGCTGCCGGCGAGCTCGGTGGCAAGGGCCTCGACAAAATAGAGTTCGAAGGCCTTTGTCGCCGCGTAGGTCGCCGTGTAGGGAATCGGCTGGTACGCGGCTGCCGACGAGACGACGATGACGGTGCCCGATCCCCGCGCGATCATCCCTGGCAGAACATGGCAGGCCAGATCGACGACGGCCTCGCAGTTGAGCGCCACCATCTGGGTCTGGCGCTCGCGGCCCACCGACGCGATCCTGCCCGCCGCTCCAAATCCGGCGTTCAGCACCACCGTGTCGAGGTCCCCAGCCAGCGTATCCACGGCGCGCCGGCACGTGGCTCGACCGTCGGCCGATGCGAGATCGGCCACCGCGAACCCGACCTCGACACCGTGCTGGTCGCCGAGTCGCCGGCTGATCTCGCGCAGGCGCTCCTCGCGGCGGGCGACGAGGAGCAGTGGATGCCCGTCGGCGGCGAGCCGTTCGGCGAACGCCAGGCCGATACCCGACGACGCGCCGGTGACAACGGCGGGTCCCCGGCGAGCTGTCACCCAGTGGGCTCGCCGTACAGCCGGTCGCCGGCGTCGCCGAGACCCGGCAGGATGAACCCCCGGTCGTCAAGCCGCTCGTCGAGCGCGCCGACGGTGATGGCGACCGCCGGATGCGCCTCATGGACCCGGGCGACGCCCTCGGGCGCGGCCACGAGACACGCCAGGCGGATGCGCGACGCGCCCGCGGCGGTGACCGCGTCGATGGCGGCGACCGCCGAGCCGCCGGTCGCGAGCATGACGTCCAGCACCACGACCTCGTCGGCGTCCAGGTCACCCGGGAGCCGCTCGAGATAGAACGAGGGTTGCAGCGTCACCTCGTTACGCACCATCCCCAGAAACCCGACGCGCGTCGTGTCGGGGAGCAGGCGCAGCGCCGGCTCCATCAGCGCCAGGCCGGCCCGTAGCACCGGCACCAACGTCACGCGCCGGGCGGGGCGCACAACCGGGGCGTCGGCGAGCGGCGTGCGTACCACCGACTCGGCGGCCTCCAGGTCCCGCAGGGCCTCGGCCAACACCAGCGTCGAGAGCGCCGCCGCCGCACGACGAAACGATGCGGGCGGAGTGTTCGCGTCGCGCAACCGGGCCAGGTGCTCCCCGGGGAGCGCGCCACCCAGCGTGGAGAGCAGCTGGCTCAGGAGACGCCCGCGCCGTCGCGGAGCTTGGGGTAGAGCGGAAACCGGTCCCCAAGCGCCTTGCTGCGCTCACGCAAGGCCTCGAGCTCCGCGTCGCTCGCATCGGGGGCGAGCGCAGCGACGATGATCTCGCCCACCTCGCGCATCTCGGCCGTCTTGAACCCACGCGTCGTCAGCGCCGGCGTGCCGATCCGGATTCCTGACGTCACCATCGGCGGTCGCTGGTCGAACGGCACCGCGTTCTTGTTGACCGTGATGCCGGCCTTGTGCAGGCGGTTCTCCGCGTCCTGGCCCGTCAACGGGGTATCGGACAGGTCGACCAGCATCAGGTGGTTGTCCGTCCCGCCGGTCACCAGGTCGATGCCGCCCTGGGTCAGCACCCCGGCCAGCACCTGCGCGTTCTCGACGACCTGGCGCATGTTCTCGCGGAACTCCTCGGTCAACGCCTGGGCGAACGCCACGGCCTTGGCCGCGATGATGTGCATCAGCGGCCCGCCCTGCAGGTTGGGGAACACGGCCTTGTCGACGGCCTGACCGATCTCCTGGGTCTTTGAGATGACGATGCCGGCCCGCGGCCCGCGCAGCGTTTTGTGGGTCGTCGTCGTGACGATGTCGGCGATCCCGACCGGGCTCGGGTGGACGCCTGCGGCGACAAGCCCTGCGAAGTGGGCCATGTCGACGACCATCTTGGCCCCGACCGAGTCGGCGATCTCGCGGAACGCCGCAAAGTCCAAGTGTCGCGGGTACGCGCTCGCGCCGACGACGATGACCTCGGGCACCACCGCCCGCGCCATCTTGGCGACCTCGTCCATGTCGATCAGGCAGTCGTCCTCGCGGACGCCGTACTGGTGGAAGTCGTAGATCCGCCCCGAGAAGTTGACCTTGTGTCCGTGGGTCAAATGACCGCCGTGGGCGAGCGTCAGTCCCATCGCCTTGTCGCCCGGCTTCATCAGCGCGGCATAGGCGGCCTGGTTGGCCGACGCACCCGAGTGCGGCTGGACGTTGACGTGGACCGCACCTGGCCCGAAGAGCTCCTTCGCCCGCTCGATCGCGAGCGTCTCGACCTGGTCGACGACCTCGCAGCCGCCGTAATAGCGCTTGCCGGGCAGCCCCTCGGCGTACTTGTTGGTCAGCACCGAGCCTGCGGCCTGCAGGCACGCCTGGCTCGTGAAGTTCTCGCTGGCGATCATCTCGAGCGTCTCGGCTTGGCGCTCGAGCTCGGCGCGAAGCAGTCGTGCGATGGCCGGATCGGCCTCATTGATGTCGCGAGAAAGGTAGGAGTCCTCGTCGAAGAAGCTCACGCGGGCGCTCTCCCTGGGCGGAGGGGACGGACGCGGCGAGGCTACCAGCTACTCCTCCTGATCCTTCGCATCGGCCACGACCAGCAGAAGCTGCTTGGTCTCGACCTGGGTCCCCGCCGACACGAGGACCTCGGCGACCACGCCGTCGCGCTCGGCGAAGACGCCCGTCTGCATCTTCATTGCCTCGATCGACAGCAGCCGATCGCCCTGCGCCACGGCGTCCCCCTCACGCACGGAGACCGCCACCACCAGGCCGGGCATCGGCGCCGCGACGTGCGTGGGGTCGGCGTCGTCGGCCATGCGCCTGCCGGGGCCGGTCGGAGCGATGGAGCGGTCGGTCACCTTGACCTCCCGCGGCTGACCGTTCAGCTCGAAGAAGATCGTCCGCCTGCCCTCGACGTCGGGCTCGCTGATCGCGAGATGGCGGATGACGAGGGTCTTGCCGCGCTCGATATCCACGAACAGCTCGTCGTCGCGCGCAAGGCCAAACAGGAACACCGGCGTCGGGAGCACGCTGACATCGCCGTACAGTCGCTGGTGTTCGGCGAAGTCGACGAAGACCTTGGGGTACATCAGGTAGCTCGCGAGCTCGCGGTCGCTCACGTTGCGGCGCACCTTCTTCTCCGCCTCGGCGCGGGCCAGCTCAAGGTCGGTCGGCGCGAGCACCTCGCCGGGACGCACCCGCAGAGGCGGGTCGCCCTTCAGCACCTTGGCTTGCAGGTCCTCCGGGAAACCGCCGTAGGGCTGGCCGAGGTCACCGTGGAAGTACTCGACCACCGAGTCGGGGAAGGCGATCTCCCGGCCGGGATCGACCACCTGCGCGGGGGTCAGGTCGTTGGTGACCATGAACACCGCCAGGTCGCCGACGACCTTCGAGGTCGGCGTGACCTTCACGATGTCGCCGAACATCCAGTTGACATCGGCGTAGGCCTTCGCAACCTCGCGCCACCGCGACTCGATGCCGAGCGCCCGCGCCTGCTGGCGCAGGTTGGTGTACTGACCACCGGGCATCTCGTGCTCGTAAACCTCGGCCGTCCCGGCGCGCATCGGGCTCTCGAACCCCTCGTACGCGCAGCGGACCGCTTCCCAGTAGACCGCGACGCGCGCCAGGTGCTCACGCTCGAGCCCGGCGTCGCGGGGCGACCCGCGCAGGGCCTCGACGATCGCGCCGAGGCTCGGTTGCGAGGTCAGGCCGCTCATCGGGTCCATGGCGGCGTCGGCGGCGTCGACACCAGCCTCGGCGGCGGCGAGCACCGACGCGGCCGACAGCCCGGACGTGTCGTGCGTGTGGAAGTGCACCGGGAGCCCCACCTCGTCGCGAAGGGCACGGACGAGCGCCCGCGCCGCTTCCGGCTTGCACAGGCCGGCCATGTCCTTGATGCCGAGGATGTGTGCGCCGCCGGCCTCGAGCTCCTTCGCCATCTTGACGTAGTAGGCGAGGTCGTACTTGTCCCGTGAGGGGTCGGTCAGGTCGCCCGTGTAGCAGATCGCCGCCTCCAAGAGCGCCCCCGACTCCAGCACCGCGTCCATGGCGACGCGCATGTTCTCGACCCAGTTGAGGCTGTCGAAGACGCGGAAGAGATCGATGCCACCCTCGGCCGCCTGGGCCACGAAGTAGCGCACGACGTTGTCGGGGTAGTTGGTGTAGCCGACCGCGTTCGAGGCGCGCAGCAGCATCTGGATGAGGACGTTGGGAACCGCGTCACGCAGCTGGGACAGGCGGTCCCAAGGGTCCTCGCGCAGGAACCGCATGGCCACGTCGAATGTCGCGCCGCCCCAGGCCTCGAGCGAGAGCAGGCCCGACAGGTGGCGGGCGTAGTAAGGGGCCGGGCCCAGCAGGTCGTGGGTCCGAAATCGTGTGGCGAGCAGCGATTGGTGCGCGTCGCGGAACGTCGTGTCGGTCAGCAGCAACCGCGGCTCGTCGCGCATCCAGCGCGCAAACCCCTGGGGACCGAGCTCGCGCAAGCGGTCGCGCGTGCCAGGCGGTGCCTGCGCCTCCCGGCCCGCCGACGCGATCACCGGGGTGGGCATGTGCGCCGGCCTCGGGCGCCCGACGGCTTCGGGGTTGCCGTTGACCAACACGTCGCCGATGAACTGCAACAGGCGCGTGGCACGGTCGCGTCGCGGCCGGAAGGCGAACAGCTCGGGGGTCTCGTCGACGAAGCGGGTGGTGTAATCGCCGACACGAAAGCTCGGGTGCCCGACCAGGGCCTCCAGGAACGGCAGGTTGGTTTTGACGCCGCGGATGCGAAACTCCCGAAGCGCCCGGTCCATGCGGTGGATGGCCTCCTCGTGGGTGGGCGCCCAGGCGGTGACCTTCTCCAGCAGCGAGTCGTAGAACGGCGTGATGACGGCCGAGGAGTACGCGGTGCCGCCGTCGAGGCGGATGCCGAAGCCGGTCGCCTCGCGGTAGGCGCTGATGCGCCCGTAGTCGGGGATGAAATGGTTCTCGGGGTCCTCGGTGGTGATCCGGCACTGCATCGCCGAGCCGTTCAGCCGCACGTCCTCTTGGGCGGGAACACCGCTGTCGGGGTTCCCGATCCGCGCGCCTTCGGACAGCCGGATCTGCGCCTTGACGATGTCGATCCCGGTGACGACCTCGGTCACGGTGTGCTCGACCTGGATGCGCGGGTTGACCTCGATGAAGAAGAACTCGCCGCTGTCGGCGTCGAGCAGGAACTCGACCGTCCCGGCGCACTGGTAGCGCGACTCGCGCGCCAGCCGCACCGCCGCGTCGCAGATGGCGTCGCGGACCCCGGGGTCGAGTCGCGGCGAGGGCGCGAGCTCGATGACCTTCTGGTGGCGACGCTGCACCGTGCAATCGCGCTCGAACAGGTGTATGACGTTGCCGTGCCGGTCGGCGAGGATCTGCACCTCGATGTGCCACGCCCGCTCGACGAGGCGCTCCAGGAAGACCTCGTCGTTGCCGAAGGCGGCGCGCGCCTCGCGCCGGCCGGTCTCGACCGCCTCGTCCAGGTCGGCCGGGTCGTGCACCATCCGCATCCCGCGGCCGCCGCCGCCCCAGCTCGCCTTGACCATGAGCGGAAAACCGACCTGCTCCGCCAGCTTGCGGGCCTGCACGGGGTCGTGTGGGAGGGCGCCGGTGGCGGGCATGACCGGCACCCCTGCCCGTTCGGCCAACGCGCGGGCCTCGACCTTGTTGCCCAGGTGCTCCATGACGCGCTTCGGCGGCCCGATCCAGGTGATCCCCTCGCGCACGCAGGCGTCGGCCAGCTCGGGGTTCTCGGCCAGGAACCCGTAGCCGGGGTGGATCGCGTCGACACCGGCGGCGCGCGCGGTCCGCACGATCTCCTCGATCCCGAGGTACGCACGCACCGGCTCGGCGCCGCGCCCCACCTGGTAGGCCTCGTCAGCCTTGAAGCGGTGCAGCGCGAAGCGGTCCTCGAGCGAGTAGATCGCCACCGTCCGCAAGCCGAGCTCGGTCGCCGCCCGGAAGACACGGATGGCGATCTCGCTCCGGTTGGCCACTAACAACTTGCGGATGCGACGCGGCACGATGGGCCCAGCATAGTTCTCGGACGAACCCCTATGGCCCGGGACGAGACGGTCGCCATGGTCGCTCAGCGAATCACGACGGTGAGCCGCCTCTGCGCGCGGTTGAGGCGGGGGTTCGCGAGTCGTGCACGGAAGCGATACGTCCCCGGTGGGAGTTGGACGCGCGCTTCGAAGAGGCCGGGCCGGATCACACGCACCCGTCGTGGCACTCGTACGACCCGGCTGCGGCACACGCCGGCGGCACACGTCCGGCGAATCGCAGTAAGCGTCCATGCCGACAGCGGTGCCTGGCCCGGGAACACCCGTGACCGCAGCGTCACCACACGACCGCGTCGGCTGAACACGGCGAGCGTCACCTTCGCGCTGCGGTCGCATGCATCGCCAACCTGGTCGCCATCCCAATCCCGCTGCGTGACGTTCGAGATCTCGCTGCAGTTGTCGAGTGGTGCTGCGATCCCGTCCAGATCCTTGTCGTTCGCCGGATCGTCGGGGAACGGGTCGCACGCGTCCCCCGTTGCATCGCCGTCACGGTCCTCCTGACCGAAGTTGGACGCGCCGGGGCAGTTGTCGGACGTATCCGGTCGCGTGTCCGCGTCGATGTCGCTCTGCACCTCGATGCGGTAGGAGCCGGAGCCGGCGACAGCGGATACGTCAAGAAAGAACCGACCGGTGGCGTCGGCAATCGCCGTGAAATGCTCGTTCGAATCCGGTCCCGTCGAGCCGCCGGCGACCGCCCCCGGCTGGGATGCGGACTGGCTCGCCGGTCGCAGGAGCCGAAGGTCGAAGTTCCCGCTCGCACCGGTCATGTCGACGATGATGCCCCTGCCTTGGACCAGGTCAAGCGAGAAGACGTCGTGCAGGTCTGACGTCGCGTTGAGCTGTCCGGTCGCCACGCCGGGGACGGTCAGGGGCGTCGCATCCGTCGGCGTGTCGTCGAGCAACTCGACATCGAGGAGACCGCGGGCTGCGAGGACCTGCTTGAGGAGGGGGAGATGAACGCCCTGCTCCAGGGCGGCGTCCGCGGCGAGCAGCGCCCGCGACCCGTCCTGGAACGGCGCGGTCGGTGTCAGGCTGAAGTGCGACTGGATCACCAGCCGGTCCATCGTTGCCCCGCCGATCGCCTGGCGGAGCGACCACAGCGCGCCCGACCACGCCTGGCCGAGGCAGTGAACCTCGCCTGCGCATGCCGTTCCCGACCCCAGCTGCGAGACGGTAAGGGCAGCGTCGACGCGGCGCAGACACAGCTCCGGCGCGACGAATCCGGCAGCGTCCCACTCGGCGACGCACGGGGTGAAGGTCGGCGAATCTGCGAACCGCGATGACATCGCGGCGGCGAAGTAATCGCCGAAGCCCTCGCCCATCGCACCGGTCTCGCCGGTGTTCGAAAACCCCGGGACCTGACTCTCTTGGATCGCGTGACCGTATTCGTGGAGGATCACGTCGGCGTCCTCGCCGTCGTCGGTTCCTCCTTCGCCCAACTCGATCCGCTTCGTCGTCGGATCGAAGAGCGAGTTGTCTTCGGCAAACGCATTGGCGACGACCGGTGTCTGGGCGTTGACCACGTTGGTGAACCCCAGCTCCTGCAGGTATGCCTGAGCACGATCGACGTGGAAGTAGGCCATCAGCGCCTCGAACCGCTGGTCGGCGCGGGTGACAGAAGAGAAGTCACGTACGGGGGGGAGACATACATCGCCACCGGGGAGCATCGCTCTGACCCACTGTCCGTCGAGACACATCGTCGCGGGGTTGAGGCGGGTGAGCGCCCTCGGTACGCGAAGCAAGGTCAGCAACGCGCTGTCCGCGTCAGCCGCGTCTGCCAGACCTGCCAGGCCCCCATTGGCCTGGACCGGATTCAGGTCGTAGAGCGACGCTTGACCTTCGGCACGCCAGAGCAGGTCCCGCGTTCGGGCGACTTCGCCGTTGTGAGCGTCAATGAGCACCTCGAATGTCGCACGCGGATCATCCCGAGAAACGATCCCCCTCCAGACAAGGCGTCCCCGTCCCACGGGGAGGATGAAGAGCGCCGGTCGGCCCCGTCGATGTGTTGCGCCTCTCCCGACGGTCCGCTCGATGATCTTCAGCGCTTCCGTCCGGGAAACAGTCGGACGGCGGACGCCCAAGAGACCTCGTCGGGTCCCGTCGACAACGGTGTCGACGGAACGCCCATTGGTGACGACCATGCCGGCTTCGAGGACAGGGATGCCGTTGACCTCCTGGCGATACCTGCGGTACGTCGTGCCGTGCCTCGTCACTGTCGTCGCCAATTGGAGCTCGACATCCGGTGTCCGGACATCCCGCGGAGTCGGCGCCGCGGAGGCAGACGCTGCGGCCAGGGCGAGTACCAGGATCACGAGGGAAGGAGTGCGCATGTTCAGCGCGTCGGTTCCGGTCGGCGTGACCGGAACCGACGCTGATCAATCCGTCAGCGAAGCGCCTGCTTGAAGTTCTGGCTGACGTTGGTAGCGGGTGCACAGACCGCGTAGACGGCGAACGCGTGACCAGCAATTGCATCCACGTTGTCGACGAATGCACCCCAACTGTCGATCGGGCCACCCAACACGCTGCGTGTCGGAAACGACGAGTTGACCTGCTGCTGTCCGGGAGCGATCGCGGAGGTGAGAACCCCGCCGCCCAAAGGCCGCTCGCCAGCCGGACAGGTCGCCGCTCCGAAGTCCTGCGAATTCACGAGCTGATTCACTGGAGTCCCTTCAACGTACGTCAACTTGCCGAACGCATCGAGACCCGGTACTCCGGCAGGACCGGGGGCACCCGCCGGACCGGTGGCCCCGGCGGCCCCGGCGGGCCCCGCGGGGAGCTGACCGGTCTTGAAGTCCGCTCTGAGGAGCGAGCCGTTCTTGACCTTGGCGGCGGTCACGGCGTTGTTCTTGAGTTGGGACGTGCCGACGCTCGCGGCGGGCAGGACGGTCGCGGCGTATCCGACACCGCCGAGCGCGACCGACAGCGCGACGAGCGCAACCACCATCGCTGGAGATGGGCGCAGGCGAGCCACGTGCTTCATGGAGTCTCCTCGAACGGTTACATCGGGATAACCCGTCGGTGCCTGGCACCGGCACGGCCCAGCGTACCTTCTGCAACCGCCTGCGCAAGACTCCAGAAGGGCGAGTCATTCATCGCAAAGCCACCCCGAGCGTCTCGGTTTCTTTACGGCCCGCCACGGCTGTCATCCAGACGCGTCAGCGCTCGGCGATGTCGATGCCGGCCGCTTCGAGCTGCCACCTGAGTTCAACCGAGTCCGGCCCCTGGCGGACGAGGACGGCTGGCTGGCCCGCTGCCAGCGGGCGCAGATCGACCACGGCTGAGGCGGTACCCGGCAGCCGACCGGCGTCGAGGCTGAGAACCCCCGACCGGCGAAACTGCGTCGGGGTGTCGCCGATGACCGCCGGATCGGGGCCGCCTGGGTCGTTCGCGCTTGTCGCAACGAGCGGGATGTCGAGCAACAGGATCGCGCCGTCCATCCGCGGGGCCCGCAGGCCAACCGCGCCTGGCTGACCGCCCGCGGCGACCGCGTACCGGCCCGTCTGGTCCGGCACGATGCACGTCGCCGCGCCCGGCAGGAGCGCACGGGCTGCTCGCGCGGTCACCTCGTCCAACGGGTCGAGGGCCTCCGCCAAGAGGTCGTCCGTGTAGACGAGGACCTGGCAGGGCCGAGATCTAGGACGGCCTTTGAGGGCGTAGAGCGCATCGATCCCCTGGGCCGAGTCCAACGCGGCCGCAAGGCCGTACACGGTGTCGGTCGGAACGATCGCCAGACCCCCGCCGAGCAGCGCATGCCGGACCGCGATGATGTCTGCAGCCCCGATCACGGGAGCTTCCCGCCGACGACCCGCGGGATTCCCGCGAGATCCGGTCGCGTCTCGATGTCGCCGAACCCCGCGACGCCGTAGAGCTCGGCGACCCGCACCGCCTGGCCGATCCCCACCTCGGCGAGGAGCCACCCCCCGGGTCGCAGATGACCGGGCACGTCGCACGTGATGCGCTCGTATGCCTCATACCCCGACGGACCGGAGGCAAGGGCCTCAGGGGGCTCGAACCCGAGCTCGGGCGCGGCGGTTGTCAGCTCGCGGTCGGCCAGGTACGGCGGGTTGGCGACGACGACGTCGAACTGCCGGTCTGGAAGCGCGCGGAATCCGTCGGACAGAACCCACTCGACGACCCCACCGGCGTCGTTTCGCCGTGCCACGTCGAGCGCGGCGACGGATCGGTCGACGCCCGTCACCACAAGGTCCGGTCGCTCATCGGCCAACGCCAACGCGATCGCTCCACTGCCGGTCCCCCAGTCAAGCACCGCGGCGCCCCGCGGCGCAAGCTCGATCGCCCACTCGACCAGCAGCTCCGTCTCGGGTCGCGGCACCAGCACCGACGGCGTGACGGTCAGCTCCAACCGCCGGAACCCTCGGCGGCCCGTGATGTAGGCAACCGGCTCGCGTGCTCCCCGACGCGAGACGTACGTGCGGTAGCCGTCCGTCTCGGCGGTGGTGAGCGGACGGTCGTGGTCGGTGTAGAGCGCGATCCGCTCGACGCCCAGCACGTCTGCCAGCAGGGTCTCGGCGTCGAGGCGTGGGGTGTCGCAACCACGGCCGGCCAGGTAGCCGGTGGTGCGTTTCAACACCTCTGCGACCGTCAGGTTCCCCTCGGTGCTCAGCGGCGAGCGACCGCCAGCACGAACGACTTGACCGGCCCGTGCAGGAACCCGTGGACATCCTTGACCGCGGCCAGGAGCGCCGGCAGGTCCATCGTGATCTCGCGCTGCGAGTAGACCAGGCGCAGGTAGATGCGCGAATGATCGGCATGCATGGGCTCGATCGAGCAATCGACCGTGCCCTCGCCAAGTGACCGCCACACACGCAGGCCCAGCGACAGGTCGTCCCCCTCGAACAGGGCCATGCGATCGTCGTCGAACCGCAGCACGTCCTCGATCAGAAGGCGCCGGCCGGCGTCGTCGTCCTCCAGGTCCCACGTCGCGACGAGCGTGACGTCGTCGAGCCACATCGGGCCGATCGAATACCGCTCGATGGCCTCGCCCATCAGGCCGTCGACCCGTTCCAACCCCTGCGCGAACCCGAGCTGCGTGACGCCACCGCACGCCGCGTGGCTCGGCTTGATCACGAACTCCGAGCCCTCCTGATTCGAGAACGTGGCGCCACCTTCGGGGTGGTATTCGAGCCGCGGCAGGTCGTAGCTTGCGCTGACCGCCGAGAAGAACGCAGCGAGGTCGTCGCGCGGCATGTCGACGTCGTCGAAACGGACGGTGACGCCGAGGAATTCTGAGCGGAGAAGCTCGGAGTTCATGCCTCGGAGTCTGTCATGTCCGCGAGACGCCTGCGACGTTCCTCGGCTTGCAGCGCCTCGGTCAACGAATGCAGCTTGCCCTCGAGGACCTGCTCGCGAAGCTGGGCGTTGACGTTGACGCGATGGTCGGTGACCCGGTTCTGCGGGTAGTTGTAGGTCCGCACCTTCTCGGAGCGATCACCACCGCCAAGTTGCGCGCGACGGTCGGCGGTGAGTCTTGCGGCTTGCTCGGCCAACGCACGCTCGTACAGCCGTGCACGCAACACGCGCATCGCCTTGTCGCGGTTCTGCAATTGGCTCTTCTCGTCCTGGATCGCGACGACAAGGCCGGTGGGAAGGTGCGTGATCCGCACCGCCGAGTCGGTCGTGTTGACGCTCTGGCCACCCGGTCCCGTCGACCGGTACACGTCGATCTTGAGATCGTTCTTGTCGACCTGGACCTCGACGTCCTCGGCCTCGGGCATGACGGCCACGGTCGCCGTCGAGGTGTGGATTCGTCCCTGGCTTTCGGTCGCCGGCACGCGCTGTACGCGATGGACACCGCCCTCGTGCTTGAACACCGAAAAAGCACCCTGCCCCTTGATCGCGATGCTGACCTCCTTGAACCCGCCGGACTCCGAGGGGTTCGACTCCATCAGCTCGGTGCGAAAGCCGCGGACCTGCGCGTAGCGCGAGTAGATGTCGAACAGGTCCTTGGCGAACAGGCCGGCCTCGTCGCCGCCCGCGGCCGCGCGGATCTCGATGATGACGTCCCGGTCGTCGTTGGGATCTGTCTCGACCATCGCCTCGCGAAGCTCTGGGACGATGACATCGATCTCGTCTTGGGCCTCCTGCAGGAAGGCTCGGGCCTCCTCGTCACCCTCGGCCAGAAGCTCCTGCGCATCGCGGATCGTCTCCTGGGCGGTCCGGTACCGCTCGACGAGCGTGAACGCCGTCTGGAGCCCCCGCCAGCGGCGGTTGACGTCGGCGTTTCTGATGCGGTCACCGACCAACTCCGGATCGGCGAGCGCCGACTCCAGCTCGGTCCTGGTCTCTTCGATCTGACTGACGAGTCGCCCGATCGGATCGTCGTCACTCACGCCATGACCTCGACCTCGGCCGCCCACTCCGGCGGGTTGGCCTCGAGCACGAGAACGCGGTTGAGCGCGACGCACGCAACCTCCAGGTGCTCCATCTCGGGTCTGCGCGTGGTCAGGTGCTGCAGCCACAGCCCCGGCTTCATGATCCTCTGCACGGAGGTCTTCTCGCGGTTTCGCCCGGCCCAGCGGATGACCTCGTACGAGAGGCCCGCGATGATCGGGATGCCGACGATGCGCGACAGGATCAGCCAGTGCCAGGCATCCGTTCGCACCGCCGCGAACACGAAGATCGAGATGACCATCACGATGAGCAGGAACGCGGTCCCGCACCGGATATGCAGTTGCGGATAGCGCTTGGCGTACTCGGCCTCGACGGGATCGCC
Source organism: uncultured Bifidobacteriaceae bacterium (assembly GCA_964393105.1). Lineage (GTDB taxonomy): Bacteria > Actinomycetota > Thermoleophilia > Miltoncostaeales > Miltoncostaeaceae > CALMEC01. Next base: position 10,166 of record CAYMSM010000022.1, on the reverse strand, counting down.
CGCCTCGTACGCGTGGATCGCCATGTGCTCGGCGGCGTGGTACTGGAACACGCGGCGCAGATCGGGCATGAACGAGATGAGCCAGATGTACAGCAGGAAGATGACGAGGCGCACCACCCCCTCGATCGCCCAGAAGCTGAAGCCACCGCCGTCGATGCCCAAGAGCGACTTGGTCAGGAAGATCGGGAGGATGAAGAACAGGCCCACGGCCAGCGCCAGCGAGAACACGAGCGTCAGGCCGATCGCCGACTTGGACAGGGCGTCCTCGCCGTCGTCGTCCTCGCCCGCCGCCTTGGCCGCCGAGATCGAGAGGGCCTTCATCCCGATCGACAGGCTCTCGCCCAGGGCGATGACCCCGCGGATGATCGGGAGGCGAAGCCACGCCCGGCCCGCCGCCCATGGCGCGATCTGCTCGTCGACAACCACGATCTCGTTGTCCGGTTGGCGCACGGCGACCGCCCAATGACGCACGCCGCGCATCATCACGCCCTCGATGACCGCCTGACCGCCGACCTGCCCCGCGGGGGCCGCGAGCGCAGCACGGAGCACCGGCCACAGCCGACGGAGGCGCCCCAACGCGTCAGGTCTTTTGGCGGCGCGCCAGCTTGCGCTGGAACCGCTCGACCCGGCCACCTGAGTCGACGAGCTTCTGACGTCCCGTGTAAAACGGGTGGCAGTTGCTGCAGATCTCCACCTTGATCTCAGGGTTCGTCGATCGTGTGGTGAACTCGTTGCCACACGTGCAGTGCACATGAGCGGTCACGTAGTCCGGGTGGATGTCCGACTTCATTTCGACCTTTCGCAAATCAGTTTCCGACGAACCAGTGTAGCGGGGCGGTGGACGAAACGCCGCATCCGCCACGGCACCTGGGCGGCCTGTCATGAACCGTCGACGAGCGGCTCGATCGCGGTCTTGCGAACGGCCTTGAAGATGAGGCGCGTCTCCACGTGCTCGACCTCGTCGCGAGCGGTGAGGTCGTCCAGTACCAGCGTCCGCAGGCGCTCCGTGTCCTCGACTGCGACGTGGACGAGGTAGTCGTCAGCGCCCGTAATGTGGAACACGGCGATCGACTCCGGCAGACCCAGGATGTGCTCGTAGAAATCATCGATCAGGTTACGGTGATGTACCCGGAGCCGTATGGAGATGAGCGCCTGTGTCGGCCGGCCGAGGAGCGCCGGATCGACGGCAGCGTGGAAACCCCGGAGCACCCGGCGCTGGCGCAGCCTCCGTACGCGCTCGAGGCAGGTCGACGGCGAGAGGCCGACGACCGCCGCCAGATCCTTGTTCGAGATCCGGGCATTCTTCTGCAGGGCGACCACGAGCTCGCGGTCGATTCGATCCAGGGGCACGTACGGGATCGTTGAGCGAATATTCTCCGGATTCGTTGGCATGCGAACGAATCAACTCTACCTTCAGACGTGACTTCCTGCATTCAGGACGAGATCGATGTACGAGCAGTCGACGGTGGCGCTCGGGTCGAGCCCGAGCGCTGTGGCGAGGCGATCGTGCTCACGACGGTCGGCCGGTCCCGGCGTCCCCTCGGTGACGGTCTCGAGTTCGACGAAGGCGCCGAGGCCCTCGACACGGTCGAGGTGGATTCTCGTCGCGTCGAGTGTCCACAGCTCGCGACGCTTCCGCACGCATCCGCGCAGGCCGTGCTCGTCCCCAAGCCGCTTCCTGCACGACTCCGGGTCGCCGATTTCCGTGCGCTCGTACAGGCTCACCCTCGCGCCGCTCTCGTCGGGGCGCTCGTATCGGATCAGCTCCGAGCTGACCGACACCCCGCCGTCGGGGCCGCAGTGCGAGATCTCGCGGAGCTTGAGCCGCCCACGTCCCACGACAAAGTACGTGTCCACCTGTTCGAGCCGACCCCGGTACTGCGCTCCGAGTGCAGCGGCGAGACGTGCCACGGCCTGCAGGTCGGCACCGCGCGTCTTGCTCTCCACGTTGGCGCCCACCTCGGAGACCGGGGTGTGGGCGAGGGACGGGGCGGGGATCATTGCGTTGCGGATGCTACGCCTGCGCCCCTCGCGAGCACCGCCGCGACGACGTACGTCGCGAGGTACAGCGCGCCCGCGCCGGTGGCGATCGCAAGTGTGTAGTCGAACGGATCGCGCGCCGCGGGCTCGAGGATCAGTGGGATGAGTGCGATGGCGAGCGCCGGCGGGTGGGCGGTGCCGGTGGCGCGCATCAGCACGAGGGTGACGACCACAGCCACGCAGCCGGCGACCCACGCGGCGGGCACGAGCGCGAGCGCGACCGACCCGGCGAGCGCCGCACCGACGAGCAGGAGCCATCGACGCAGGCCGAGGCGCGACCGGCGGGCGTCGCGCTGCCCGAGCCATTCCAGGGCCGAGACGAAGAGCGGCGGCGCGAGCACGGCCGCGGGCAGGGCGAACAGCTCCCCACCGACGAGTACCCACGCGGCGATGACGGCCGCCCCGCCGCCCACGATCGACCACGGATAGCGGCCGCTGTCGGCGGGGCGCCGGCGTGGCGGCGTGGCGCTCGGACGCACGAACGACGGCATCGCCGCGGCGACGGCGCCGCAGATGGCGAGGGCCGCGAGCGGGTAGCTCCAGGCGCGCACGTCGAAGACGATCGGCAGGACGGCCGCCGACAGCGCGGGCACCAGGCGGCTGTCGCAGGCTTGGAGCACAAGCAGCGCCACAGCCGTGGCGGCAAGCGTCGCGACCCACGACGGCTGGTCTGAGCGCGCGAGCAGGACCCCGACCAGCGCGCAGAGCGGCGGGAGCACAGCGACCCGCCAGCGCGACGCGGTCCAACCCGGAATGCGGAGCACCCAGACCCCCATCGCGACCGCTGCGCCTTCCGGGAAGATGATCGCATGGGTGCCGAGGGCAGCCGCGAGCACGAGCATGGGCGCAACGACGACGAGAACCCAGGCCCAGCGCAGACCCGTCCACCAGGGCATCTCCGCGACGATCGCCTGATGCTTCATCCGCGACATGTGGTCCGCGGTGATGATGCCCTTGTCGCCGGTGCAGGTGATGACGATGCAGGCGATGTCGATGACACCTTCGATCGACTTGACGCCATACCCCTACATCGAGACCTGCAGCGCGCGGATCGGATCAGCGAGCGGGGCGTGGCCGCCCGCCCGCGGCGTGTGAAAATGGACCCCGCACCCGGGATGTTCCATCCCTTTGCGAGTCCCATTTCCGCATCAGGCGGTTGTGCGTTGGCGGAACGACTGGGCGGCGCGCTGAATCGGCCGGTGCTCGACGGCTGTGAGACGCTGAAAGTCGAGAAAGCGGCTTTCGATCTCCTCGTGGGTCAGCCGCTGTACCCGCTCGCTGCCGAAGTCCTCGATGTTGAACGACGCGAGCACCGAGCCGTACACGGCGGCGCGGCGCAAGCACTCGTCGTCGGTGAGCTCGCCATCCGCGTGGTTGTCGAGGTAGCCGAAGAAGCCGCCGGCGAAGGAGTCGCCAGCGCCCGTCGGGTCGACGACCCTCTCGAGCGGCATGCCCGGGACGAAGAAGAAGCCGTCGCCAGTGGAGGTACACGCGCCGTAGACCCCCAGCTTGATGACGACGACGCGCGGTCCGAGCCCGCGGATCGACCGAGCGGCACTGGCGAGGTTCGTCTCCCTCGTCAGCATCTTGACCTCGGTGTCGTTGAGGAAGACGATGTCGACGGTGGCGATGGTCTCGAGGAGCGAATCGCGTGCCGACTCGATCCAGTAGTTCATCGAGTCGAGCCCTGCAACCGTCGCCTGCTCGCACTGGGTTCGCACCTGTCGCTGCAGGTCCGGTTGGATGTTGGCGAGGAAGACCGACGACGACCCGCGCGAGGCGGGAGACAGCTTGGGGTCGAACGCCCCGAAGACGTTCAACTGTGTGTCGAGGGTTTGCGCGACATCCATCGCGCCCTCGTAGCGGCCCTTCCAGGCGAAGGAGCGTTCACCCGACACCCGCTCGAGATCGCTCGTGTCGATGTTTCCGCGCCTCTCGAACACATCGAGCTCGCTCTGGCCGAAGTCGTCCCCGACCACCCCGACGATATGTACGTCGGTGAAGAAGCTCGCCGCGAGTGAGAAGTGCGTCGCGGCGCCACCCAGGATGCGGTCGCGCTTGCCATGGGGGGTCTCGAGCGCGTCGAACGCGACCGAGCCGACGACCGTCACGGCCATGTCAGGCCTCTGCCGCCGGGACGCCGACGGGCTGCGCCAGGCCGGCGGCTTGGCGCAGAGTCTCGGCCTTGTCCGTGCGCTCCCACGTGAAGCCGTCCCCCGCGCGGCCGAAGTGTCCGTACGCAGCCGTGGCCCGGTAGATCGGCCGGCGAAGGTCGAGATCGCGCAGGATCGCCGCCGGGCGCAGGTCGAAGTGCTCCTCCACGAGCTGCTCCACGAGCGCGAGCGGAACCCTCTCCGTGCCGAAGCACTCGACCAGAACCGACATGGGACGTGCGACGCCGATCGCGTAGGCGACCTGGATCTGGCAACGGTCGGCAAGACCGGCCGCGACGACGTTCTTCGCCACGTACCGCGCGGCGTACGCGGCCGAGCGGTCGACCTTGGTCGGGTCCTTGCCCGAGAACGCGCCGCCTCCGTGCGGCGCAGCCCCGCCATACGTGTCGACGATGATCTTCCGTCCGGTGAGCCCCGTGTCACCCATGGGGCCACCGACCACGAACTTGCCGGTTGGGTTGACGTACAGGAAGTCGCTCTGATGGAAGCGATTCGCATCGACCAAACCCTCGTGGTCGACGGTGAGGATCGGCTCGACCACGTGCTCGATCAGGTCGTTTCTGAGCGCGTCCATGTCGAGTCCGTCGCCGTGTTGCGTCGAGATTACGACCCGCTCGATCTCGACCGGGCGCTGGTAGCCGTCGTCGTCGACCTCGTATCGGACCGTCACCTGCGTCTTGCCGTCGGGGCGCAGGTATGGAAGGACGCCGGCCTTGCGGACCTCGGACATTCGTTTGGCGAGCTTGTGCGCGAGCATGATCGGCAGAGGCATGAGCTCATCCGTCTCGCGGGTGGCGTAGCCGAACATCATCCCCTGGTCGCCCGCCCCCACGCGGTCAAGCGGATCGACGTCGCGGCCGCTCTGGGCCTCGTACGAGGCGTTGACCCCCTGCGCGATGTCGGGTGACTGCTCGTCCATCGCGACGACGATGCCGCAGGTCTCGGCGTCGAAGCCGTACTTGGCACGCGTGTATCCGATGTCGGTGACCGTCTTGCGGACGAGCCGCTGGACATCGATCGACGCGCTGGTCGAGATCTCGCCGGCGACGACCACGAGGCCCGTCGTGATCAGGGTCTCGCATGCGACGCGCCCAAGCGCATCCTCAGCGAGCACGGCGTCGAGGACCGCGTCGGAGATCTGGTCGGCGATCTTGTCAGGATGGCCCTCGGTTACGGACTCCGAGGTGAACTGGAACGTGCGAGGGTTGGTCGGGTCACCGGCGGCCATTCGGGCTCCTCCGCTCGTCGTCCGGCGACTGTTCGCGTGCGCGCCGTACGGGGTTGGATCGACAGAGGACACGGTACGTTTGATTCGTCGCCCTGGCAAGCAAACCGCACACTGTTCGGATGCATGGTCCATACGTGGTGGCAGACCGAATTTGATCGCGCACTTTTCTCCTCCCTGGAGAACGATGCCCGGGCGGTCGTTGACATCACGAGGAGGGTGGATCGGGCTCGTTACTGTGGCCGGGGCGCGGGAAGCGACAGCGTGACCTCGGCGCCACCGTCAGGGCGGTTCACGGCGGACGCCGAACCCCCATGGGCGACCGCGATCGCCCGGACGATCGCGAGACCAAGTCCGGCGGCGCCACGGGTGCGCGTGCCGTCGGCCCGGGTGAAGCGCTCGAATACCGTCGGGAGCAGCGCCTCGGGGATGCCCTTGCCGGCGTCGCTGATACGGAGCTCGATGGACCCGTTCGCACTGACCGCCCGCAGACGAATCGTGCCCTCACCGTCGCGCAGGGCGTTGTCGACGAGGTTGCCGAGCGCCTGGTCCAGACGAAGGCGGTCGCCCCGGATGATCGTGTCCTTGGGGACGTCGACGGCGATCGTGCGGCCCTCGAGCGCGGCGCGCGCGGCGAACCGCCGTGCGACGGAGTCCAGCAGTTCCTGTGCGTCGAGCTCGGTGGGGCGCAACGGCAGGCGTCCCTCGTCGGCTGACGCGAGCACCAGCAGATCCTCGGCGAGGCGCACCAGCCGCTCGACCTCTTCTTTGGCCGACTCGATGGCCGCCTGGAGCTCCTCGGGGGATCGCGCCCGGCGTGTCGCGAGCTCGAGCTCGGTCTGCAGCAGCGCGAGTGGGGTGCGAAGCTCATGGCTGGCGTCGGCGACGAACCGTCGCTCGCGCCTCAGGCCGGCGTCGAGCCGGTCCAGCATCGCGTTGAGGGTCTCGCCGAGCCGCTGCACCTCGTCTGCCGACTCGGGCAGCGGCAGACGTGCGCCTGGGTCTTCAGCCCCGATCGATTCCGCCCGGAGGCGCATCTGCTCCACCGGGCGAAGCGCCGCGCGCGACACGAGGTACCCCAGCAGCGACGCGACGAGCAGTGCGATCGGCCCCAGCACCCACATCTGGGCGATCAGGCTTCGCAAGGCATCGCGGCGGTCGGTCAGGGACTCGCCGACGACCAACACGTAGCTGCCGTCTGATCGGGATACGCGGGTCGTCAACGCGCGGGCGGGCTCCTGGTCACCATCGGGCTCGATCACGTCGAACTCGGCGAACGAGGACCCCTCCCTGGGCATCGCCGGGACCGGTGGGATGCGAAAGCCGGGGCTTGCTGCCAGTACCACGCCGCTCGGCGCGATGATCCGGGCGAAGGCATCATCGGCGCTGAGCCCCGGCTCAGACAGCGCGGCTTGCAGGTCGGCACGCGTGACGAGTGTCGACAGGGCGTTGGTGCGCACCTGCAACCGATCGTCGATCTGCTGGGTGATGGCGCTGCCCAGCCGCTCGTAGAGGACTGCGCCGACCACCGCCAGCACGCCCGCCATCGCGAGGGCGAAGACCAACGTCAGACGCACCCTGATCGGTATCCGGCTCACCTCAATGATCGATTCCGATGCGACCGTGACCGGTTTGGAACGTTGCACCACCTGGTGTCAGACACAGTGTTGTGCGTGACCCCGTGGAGAGAGGTGTGGGACGTGCAACGCCTGGTGTCAGACACCATGTGGTGAGCGCTCTTAGCGCTCCGTGTGACCGCCCCTGCTAGGAAACGACCGTTGGAGAGAGGTGTGGGACGTGCAACGCCTGGTGTCTGACACCTGGTGGTGAGCTGCGGTCTTCTCGCTGTGCCCCCGCGTTGGTCCATGTTCGCTCGGCGACTCATCGACGGACGTCGGACGGGGATGACCTCGTGGGCTCTTCCCGCAGCCGGTAGCCGGCGCCACGGACCGTCTCGATGGAGTCGCGTCCGAACGGCCGGTCGATCTTGTCGCGCAGGTACCCGATATAGACGTCCACCACGTTGGAGCGGTTCTCGTACGCGCCGTCCCACGCGTGCTCCAACAGATCGAACCGGGACAACACCCTGCCGGGTCGGCGCATGAACGTCTCGAGCAGCGCGAACTCCTTGACCGACAGCGCGATCGGGATGTCGCCGCGACGGACTTCGTGGGCGGCGGGATCGAGCGACAGGTCCCCGACGGCGAGTACCGTCGGGCGTGCCGCAGCCCCGCGCCGCGCGAGCGCGCGCAGCCGGGCGAGGAGCTCCTCGAACACGAACGGCTTGGGCAGGTAGTCGTCCGCGCCCGAATCGAGTCCGGACACACGATCCTCGACCGCGGCGCGCGCCGTCAACATCAACACAGGTGACCACACCCCATCGGCCCGCAGGCGCCGGCACACCTCGACCCCGTCAATGCCGGGCAGCATCAGATCCAAGATGATGGCGTCGTACTCGACGGCTCGCGCCATCCAGAGCGCATCTTCACCCGACGCGGCGATGTCTGCCGAGAGCCCCTCCTCCCCCAGCCCCCGCCGCAAGAGCGACGCCATCTTCGCCTCGTCCTCGACGATCAGGATGCGCATACACGGATTGTCGCAGCAACGATGAGACAACGATGAGAAGGTGCCTACACCCCCGGTGGACCTGCAATCGAACCGCGACCGCTGCGAACGCCCTCCCCTGCCGTGATCAATGCGGTGTCAACAGATCCCGGCGACGCCCGGCGCGCCTTCCTCACCGGTGCAACGGCAGGTGTCAGACACCCCGTGTTGCAGGGGGGCGCCCTCGCTGAGCGGTGTCCAGACACCTGATGGGCATCCCTCACCGGTCCAACGCCAGGTGTCAGAGGGGAAATGGGACTCGCAGAAGGGACAACATCCCTGAGAGCGAGTCCTACTTCACCCGCCGTGGGCGGGGGCCACGCCCGGCTTTCCTGACACCCTGTGTTGCGGAGGACTCCCTCGAACGCAGATGATCCGCGGCGGAACGTCTCGTCGCGTTTTCGTTCAACGGGCAGGTGCCTGATCAGATCAACAGGGTGCCCATGGCGAAACGGATCGTCAGGCCTTGCGCTCTTTGACCAGCGCGGTGAGCTGAGGAACGATCGCGTGAAGGTCGCCGACGACGCCGAAGTCGCTGAAGTCGAAGATCGGGGCGCTGCCGTCCTTGTTGATCGCGACGATCGTCTGCGAGGACTGCATGCCGACCTTGTGCTGGATGGCGCCTGAGATGCCGCACCCGATGTAGAGCTTGGGCGAGACGGTCTTGCCGGTCTGGCCGACCTGGGTGGCGTAGGGATACCAGCCGGAGTCGACGACCGCGCGGGTCGATGCGACCGCGCCGCCCAGAGCCGCGGCGAGCTCCTCAACTACACGGAAGTTCTCGGGGGCCCCAAGGCCACGTCCGCCGGCGACCAGGATGTCGGCCTCCTCGATCGACGGGCCGCTCTGCACCTCGTGGGCCTGATCGACCATGACCGCCTTGGACGAGAAGTCCTCCAGCGACACCCCGACGTTCTCGACGGCGCCTGCGCCCGAGGTCTCGACCGGGTCGAACGAACCGGACCGGAACAGACCGATACGCGGCTCAGCCGTCCACCCGGCATCCACGTGCACCGAGTCGGCGAGCGCTGCCCGCTTGCCCACGACCTCGCTGCCATCGATGGCGATGTCGATCAGGTCCCAGTTGAGCCCTGCGTCAAGACGCGCTGCCAGGCCACCCGCGACATCGGCCGCCAGCACCGATGCGCCGAACAGGACCGTGCCGAACCCCTTGTCACGCACCAGGCCGGCGATCACGTCGACACGCGGCTGCGGGAGGGGCGCGGCGAGCGACCCGTCCTCGGCGACGTACACGCGGGCGGCGCCGTACTTGGCGGCCTCGGCCGCGAGGCCGGAGACCTCGGAGCCGATCAGGACCGCGGAGGTGTCGGAATCCAGGGACGCCGCCTTTGACAGGACGCCGAGCGATCCCTTCTGGATGCCCGAGCCGTGGTGCTCGAGGAAGACGAGCGTGCTCATACCAGCTTCCTTTCCAGGAGGAAGTCCATGATCTTCTGCGCGCCGGAGCCGTCGTCCTCGATCTTCTGGTTGTCACCGCGCGACGGTGGCGCCGCGAGCCCCTTGACGGTGGTGCGCGATCCGGCCGCGCCCGCGCGTTCGGCCTCGACACCGGCATCTGCCAGCGTCAGGACCTCTTGCGGCTTCTTCTTGGCGCCCATGATGCCCTTGAGCGACGGGTATCGCGGCTCGTTGAGCGCGTCCGACACCGAAAGGACCGCTGGGAGCGGGGTGCTGATCGTGTCGTAGCCGAACTCGGTCTGGCGCTTGGCGGTGACGGTACCGTCCGCGACCTCGAGCTCGGAGACCTGCGAGATGACCGGCATCCGCAGCCGGTCGGCCACCGCGGCCCACATGACCGCGCCGTCGCTGTCGGACGCTTGCTGGCCGAATAGGACCAGGTCGGGCGATTCGCGTTCCAAGGCCTTGGCCAGCACATAGCTCGTGGCGACAAGGTCCGACCCGGCGGCCGCATCGTCCGAGACGAGCACGGCGCGGTCGGCGCCCATCGCGAGGCCCTTGCGGATCGACTCGAGCGCGCGGCTCGGGCCCATCGACACCAACACGACCTCACCGTCGCCGGCGGCATTGATGCGCAACGCCTGCTCGATGGCGTTCAGGTCGAATGCGTTCAGCATCCGGTCACCTGACTCGCGGTTGAGCCG
>CAYMSM010000021.1:0-6387 GCA_964393105.1 uncultured Bifidobacteriaceae bacterium | reverse complement strand
GACTCTCATCGAACGGGCCTAGAAAGAAGCTCTCGGTGGCCGCGACCGGCGGCCACATTCCGGAGTGAAGGGACAGTCTCATGGGCATGCACAGGAGCGTCGCACTGATCATCATGGCCGTCGCGGTCGCCGGAATCGCCGGGTGCGGTGGCACCGGTACACGTACCACCGGCAGCAGCGATGCCGGATCACCTGCGACGGCGCCGGCGGGCCCGATCGCCGATACCCCCAACCGCGGCCTGCCGCAGGGGAGCGAACCGAGCGACCTCGACCCGAAGGACTTCTCGACCAGGATCGACAACCTGTACTGGCCGATGACGCCGGGCAGCACGTGGGTCTACTCCGAGTCCGACACCACGGGCGCCAAGCAGAAGGTCGTCGTCACGGTCACCGACGAGCTCAAGAAGATCGCCAACGGGGTCACCGCCCGTGTGATCCGTGACACGGTCAGCGAGAACGGGGTACCGGTCGAGGTCACCGACGACTGGTACGCCCAGGACGCGGCCGGCAACATCTGGTACATGGGCGAGGCCGTCAAGAACTTCGAGAACGGCAAGCTCGTCGATCGCGCCGGCTCGTTCGAGGCCGGTGTCGACGGAGCGCAACCGGGGATCGCCATGCCCGCCGACCCCGTACCGGGCCTCGCATACCGTCAGGAGTACTACGCGGGCGAGGCCGAGGACAGGGCCGCGGTCATCACCGTGGGGCAGGAGCAGGTCGAGGTTCCGTTCGGCCACTTCGCCGACGGGGTCCTGATGACCCGCGACCTCGTACCGACCGAGCCGAAGGTCCAGGAGCTCAAGTTCTACGCGCCCGGTGTCGGGCCGCTTCTCAGCATCCACCTCGATGGCGCGGGCGGTCGCGCCGAGCTCGTCAGCTACACGCCCGGCAAGTAGCCCGCACGCGGTGGGCGGCGACGGCTGCCGCCAGCTGGGGCTGGGCGGCCCTATCGTCCCGACGACGAGATGTGCTGATAGTCCTTGACCCCGCTCCAGCGACCGCCCCAGCCCCACCCCGCCGCGTCGATTGCGCGGGTGGCGGCGTCGCCCTCGACGATCATCCCGCGCCGCCGTGGCGTTCGTGTGACGTATGGGGCGCTCGCTTTGTGGGAGGTCCGGCCGCGCGAGACATAGGGGTTCTCGATGGGGTTGATGTCGATCGCGCGGCCGTAGGCGTGGTTGGACCACCGGGTGGTTCCGTCGACGTACCGGCAGTTGAACGCGCTCGTGTTGTCTGCCTCGATCGACCGGAAGTCGCTTCCGCCGAAGCGCTCGATGGGCACCATCCATCTGATCGGGAACCGTGCCGCGTACAGGTCGCGCATGATCGCGACGACGTCAGTCGCCGCGTCGCGGTGGACCACGAGCCGCCCGGTGCGGACCGTTCCGCGAAAGTCCCAGTGGCTCACGCGGACCATCCGCAGCGAGCCAATGTTGACGGGACACCCGCGGCGCCACACGCTCGGCGTCATCGCCGCGCGCTCCTTCGCGCTCAAGGTAGAGATGCTCGACCGGAACACCGGCGCCTGACCGGCGCCAGCGGCCGGCACCGCGGCGAGCACGGCGATGCTCGCAACGATCAGGAAACGCATGGGCAGCTGCACTGGGCGAGTGTAACCGCCCGCTCCACCGACCCCGACACCCCCGGTCGCGGATCCCGCCTGTTCGTGGTCCTGCCCCGCCCCGGCTGGGCCGCGTTCTCCCGCGCGACGCCCATCACCGTCGACACCGCCTCCCCCGGACTCACCTCCGTCGTGGACGTGTGTCGACTACGACACGATTGGCCGTCGCGACCACGGCCAACTGGCCGATTGAACCCACTCGGAATACCATTCATTGCAGGGACGACGCCTGTTGGACGCGTATCGAGGAGGTTCCGTTCGGATCGCAATATGTGTCGTCCACGACACGATTGGCTGTCGCGTCACCCGCCAAGTGGCTGTTTGCGGCCGGGCCGCTGGTCGGTACGCCGGGCGATGTGGGTGGGTCGGGACTGCGCGGCGGTGTCGCACGATGCCCTTCCTCGCGGTCCCGGGTGAGCGCCGGATCAGACGCGACAGTCGACCGCAACGGTGAGAGCGGCGCATACCTCGCGCATTCTCTCGTCGCTGAGTCTTCCGAGGCGCTCGACCAGCACTCCGACCGAGACGCTCTCGACTGAGTCGAGGTTGACCGCGCTGCGGCGGCCGATCGGGTCATCGCCCGGATCGAGCACGACTTCGCTGGGCAGCCCGCGGATCGTCGTAGTACACGGCGCGACGAGCGCTCGTCGCAGCCTCGGAATCGCCGCGTCACGCGACAGGACGACGACAGGGCGACGTCCGATGTCTGGGGGTTCGCACCACCACAACTCACCGCGCATCGGCATCGCCATCAGGTCGCGCCCGCCGCCCGACGAAACGCGGCCAAATCACCCCACTCGTCCGGTTCGTCAAGAGGGTGGTTGTCGTACGCCAGGTACGCAGCGTCGATCTCCGCTGCGCGATGGCGCCCGAGGAACGCACCGAGCGCCTCGTCAAGAAGCGCCGAGTCCGGCGACCCGGCACGGACACTTCGAGCGTGAGAGAGCAGTTCCTCGTCTACCGTGGTGCTGACCCGAACCCGTGCCATGCCATAACTATACCACGATCATGCCACATCGGGCAACAGGGGACGAGCGTCGCCAGCCGCGGCAGAGTCCCACGCTCGACGGTAGGGGTATCGCTGCGCTCCGCACCCGCGACGCGCGGTCGCGTCCGCGCACCCAACCCTCCCAACGATCTGTGACGTTCCGCGGCGGAGGTGTGTCGTCAACGACACCATTGGCCGACGCGTCAACAGCCAAATGGCTACTTCGCGCGCTCGACCGGCTCGTCGTGGAATGGCGCGTAGGGGTCAGGCGACGGCGCGGCGCGGGGTCGGCCGACGTGCGCGCTCGCGGGCGAGGGGGTGGCGCAGCAAGTGGACGCCGGCGAGTCCTGCCCAGGGGCCGTAGCGCTCGAGCAGGCGGTGGGTGTCGTCGGCAGTCGCCTCGCGGCCCAGCAGGTTGCCGCACAGCCGGATCAGGCCGAGGTCGCCGACCAGGCCGTGCTCGTAGCGACCCAACCCGTTGAGCGCGATGACGCCTGCCGACCAGGGGCCCAAGGTGCGCTCGCGCTCGATCCGTGCGACGGCGTTGCGCGTCGGAACGCTCCGCAGGCGCTCCACATCGAGGGTTCGCACGACCCGTGCCAGGGCCGCGGCGCGACGCGGGGCCAGGCCGGTGCGCGCGAGCTCGGCGGCCGACCTGGCTCGGAGCCCGTCGCACGTCGGTGGCAGCCACAGTCCGCGGTAGGGAGTGCTCGTCAACGCGACGATGCGATGCTCGATCGCCCGGGCCTCGCGCGCGGTGATGAGCTGGCCGGCGAGGGCCTGGACCAGCGCGTGCGCCACCGTCGAGGTGCGCAACGGTCTCAGTCCGCGGCGCGGGCTGACCAGATCGCGAAGCAGCGGATCCCGGTCGGCCAGATCCAGGAACGGTGCGTGGTCGACATCGAGCGCCAGCACGAAGCGCAGGTGCTCCATCGTCGGCGCGCCCGCGACGCCGTCGACCCGGGCGACGAGGTTCCCGTCGGATCGCTGCCATACCTGGGCGAACGTCGGGCGGTCGTCCACCTCGAACACGACCTCCAACACGCCGTCGCGCATGCGTCGCGTCGGGTCGAACCCGTGCGCCGACTGAACGAGGGAGTACGGTTGAACGGGTGTGAGGACGACGTCGGGCATCCCCGGCAACGTATCCGTCCCAGAGGACGGCGGTGCGACGATCCGGGCCATCGCCATGGGATCTGCTGCTGCGAGCGGCTCCACGACACCTTCAGACGAAATACACTAATAACCTGACTTTCGTGTATGGTCGCGAGCGTGGCGACGCGACGGCTCATCGGTTACGTGCGCGTCGGTCCGATGGAGCCACGCAACGAGCGGCCACGGCTCGAGACCCAGCGCGCCGCGATCAGTGCGGCGTGCGCCGAGCGCGGCTGGGACCTGGTCGGGGTCGAGGAGGATGTCCGGTCGGGCCGCACACGTCGGCGCCCGGGTTTGCGCAGCGCCCTCGCTGCCTGCCGCGCGGGGCAGGCCCAAGGGGTCATCGTCGCGAGCCTCGACCGCCTGACCTATGACGTGGCCGACCTGGCGGAGATTGTCAGCGAGGCCGTCCGCGACGGGTTTGCCATCGTCGCCCTGTCACCCGAAGTCGACCTGGACAGCGATCGCGGCGCCACGGTGGGCGCGGTGCTGGCAGAAGCCGCGCGGTGGACGCCGCGGAGCCTTGTGCGCCGGGCCGAGGTGCTGGCCCGCCGGGTGCACGAGGAGGCTCCGGTCTCGCGGCGCGCGGGCCGCCCGTCTTCGACGCCGCCCGATCTGGCCGACCGCATCCGGCAGATGCGCGAGCGCGGCCTGACGCTCCAGGCGATCTGCGACACGCTCAACCGCGAAGGCATTCCGACCCCCCGCGGCGGGGCGCTGTGGCGGCCGACCTCGCTTCGCGCCATCTTGCGCCCCGGAACGCGCGTCGCCGACTGACGCCGGCAGGTATACGAGCCACCGGTACCAGTCGCCCCGCGCGGGATCTCCCATGGGCGGGCCCAGCAGGCGCTCCGGGTGGCGGTCGGCGATGTGCATGCAGATCGCCGCCGACTCGGTCAGGGTCACGTCGCCGTCGAGCATCGCCTGGACCTTGCGGTGGGGGCTCGCTATAAGGAACTCGGGCGGCCCCTCGTCGGGGCCATCACGTGTCGGGCGGACGAACTCGTGCCCGGCACCGGCCTCCTCGAGCAGGATGTGCGGCGCGAGCGACGCCGAGCCCGGGAATCCGTACAGCGTGATCACGCCAGGGACGCTACCCGCAAATGACATCGGGGGCCGGCGCCGCGTCCGCGGTCACCGACCCCCGATGGGTCATTCAGACGACGTCAAGTTCAGTCGTCGTCGTCATCATCCTCAAGCTCGATCTTCGCAAGCACCGGCGGCGTACCCAGGCACTTGATCTCGACAATGCTGCCGGCGGCGGGCAACACCATCCCGAGCGGAAGCGGGTTCGGCACCGCGCAGGTCACTGCGCCGACTGTGACCGTCCCGATCCCGATCGTGAGCGCGCCCTTGGCCTCTACCTTAGCCACCTTCTTCTTGATCTTCTTGGCGGTCAGGACGCCGTTCTTGCTCTTGCACTCGATCTTGACGGTGTCGACAAGAGGCACGATGGGCGCGCCCTTGATCTTGGTCTTGAGACCGATCGCGCAAGTGACGTCCGGCAGACCAGTGCCAGGCTGCACTGTAATCGAGGTGTCGCTGATCGCGCTGACGAGACCGCGAGCCTCGACCTTGACCTTGTCACCCTTGTCCTTGTGGCGGAGCTTGGTGAGCACGAGGCCATCCGCGGTACTGCGGCAGACGGCTTTGACCCGCAGGGTCCAGTTCGTGAACATCGAAAGGTCGGCGCCCGCCGGCGTGATGCACGTCCACGTAAGGCCAGGACCGGCGCCAGCCGTAAGTACGATCGAGCCTGTTCCCCCAGGTGCGGCCGGTGGCGTGATCGACTGGATCAGACCGCGTACTTCGACCTTGAGGGCGTTGGTGCCCTTGATGTGCATCTTGCCGCGCTCGCGGTGCTTGTCGTGGGCCATCGCCCCGCTTGCGAGGACCGCGGTGGAGAGGCACGCAGCCCCGAATGCCAACAGAACCTTCGATCTCGAACGCATAACGACCTCCCGGATGACTTTGCGCGGCGCCACACGGCATCCGCTGAACGCTCTCACTGGCCTTACGACGGTCCAGGCGCCGCCATTCTTACAGCGACTTTGTGAGCGTTCTGTAAAGGTATGTTCACTATGCGTGAGTTTTTTCCGAGCCCGTCGATCCGAAGCGGGTCGTCAGATCCGACCTCATGGCGCAGGATCGCCAGGCCGATGGGACCGTGCTCGGGGCTCTCGGCAGCGCTTGTCAAGACGCCGACCTGCCGGTCGCCGACGTGGATCGCGGCGCCCACCCGCCCCGGCGCGCCGAGCAGGATCCCACGAAGGCGCCGGTTGACCTGGCCGCGGTAGTGCACGCGGGCGACGGTCTCCTGACCCAGGTAGCACCCCTTGTCGAACGACACCGTGCTCGCCTCGAGCCCGGCCTCCTGGACCAGGTTGGCCGATGTGAAGTCCACGCCGAAGATCGGGACACCGGCGGCGATGCGGCGGGCCTCGAGGGCGCCGGCGTCGACCAGGCCCGCGCCCGACGCGGCGATGATCGCGTCGGCGTCGACCCCGATCGCGTCGATGGTCCCCGGGACCAGGCCGGGCAGCACCAGGTCGGCGCCGGCGACGGGCCCACCCCCGATTCCCGTCAGGGTGACGCACGCGAACGGCTCGGGACCGACGATGTC
>CAYMSM010000020.1:0-6144 GCA_964393105.1 uncultured Bifidobacteriaceae bacterium | reverse complement strand
CTCGTCCTTCCCGCTCGAACAGAAGGCCTCCGGGCGGAGGCCGCGCGGAATCCTACCCGCAGGGAGGTACCCTGCGGGGGTGACGGATGACCTGGCGAAGCGGCTGGAGATGCTCCTGGTGCTTCAGTGGCTCGACGAGGGGCGACCCGAAGACGGCATCGTCGCGTTGTCCGTCTCGACCGCGGCGGCGGAGCTCGGCTTGGAAAGCTAACGCGCCGGGGTGCTTGCGATCATGGCCGCGCTCGGCGAGCTGGAGGAGCGCAAGCTGGTGCGCGTCGCGCTGGAGGGTCCCGTGACGCGAAACCCCAGGGTCACCCTTGCGCCGGACCTTCGGATCGACGCGGAGCGCCTGTTCGGCGAGGGCGGGCCGTGACAGCCCTGAGGCGTCTCGTGGAAACCTCGCGCCTAAGCTGCGCCGGGTAGTAGCTCGAGATGTTGATCATCGAGGAGGCGAAGTTGCCGCCACCCACGCCTCGCGGTCATCGCCACGATCGGGAGGGTCGTGAAGGAGATCCCGGGCTCGAGCACGATGCCGGCCAGCACGCAGGGATGAGCAGAAGTAAGGCGCTTGCGATCGATTCGTGCTCATCTGACCTCCTCGGGATTGACAGCGACGAGGGTAGATCCGGCACCCCGGTGCCCGGGACGGACCGACGATCCGATATACGGGGGCATCCGGATGGATTACCACTACAACCGGAGTCGACCCTCGCGTGGGGCCGTCGCAATACTTACGGATGGGAGCACTGGGATCGGATGTGAAGAACGGGGCACGGGTGGGAATCACCGCGGCTCGGCGGGCTGACGAGCAGGCGGCCCTCGTGCGGTCACTCGGGGGCGTCCTGCGGCACGGCCCGAGCGTCGACATCGATCAGCCCGCGCCGGACGCAGTGCTGCGCGCGACGCTGGCCCACGTGCTCGCTGCGCAGCTCGGCATCGCGGTGTTCGTCACCGGCGTCGGGGCTCGCCATCTGCTCGGGGCCGCAACCCGCACCGGCATCGGCGAGCCGGTTCTGGCCACCTTATGCACCATCCGCGTCGTGGCCAGGGGCACCAAGCCGCGCCGAGTGTTGCGCGAGTTCGCGATCCCCGTCGCGTGGACGGCAGACCCCGCCGAGAGCCGCGTCATCCGTGATGCCCTCCTGGCCGAGCCTCTGGCCGGGCAGCGCATCCTCGTGCAGTGCGCGGGCGCGTCGCCCGACGTGATGATCGCCCCGCTGCGCGCCGCCGGCGCCGAGGTCGTCGAGGCGCACCCCTACGAGATCGACGTGCCACCCGATGCGCGCGGGGCCGATCGACCTGGCGCGCGACGCCGCAGCGGGACGGCTCGATGCCCTCACGTTCACGAGCGCCCACGCCGTGCACGGCTTCGTCGCCCTCGCCGAGCGCGCAGGGATCGAGATCGAGACGATCGCTACGCAGGGGCGCTGATCACAACCGTCGGCAACCGGTCACCCGCGAGGCGCTTCCGAGCACGGCCTGCCCGTTCACGTCGAGCCCGATACCCCACGCATGGGGGCGATGTTCCACGCGCTCGCGGCAGAGCTCGCGCGGAGGAGCTAACCGGCCCCATTTTTACGAGTGTCATGCGCGTGGCTGCTCATCGTGTCCCGATGCACAAAGATCGCCTGGTGGAAGGCGCCTACCCTGACCACCGATGGTGGACTCGGCACGCGAGCTGCGGTTTCTTCAGCGTCAGCCGAACGTGAACGCGTACGCCCGCGTGTCCGGGGCCAAGCGGACCGTCAGGCGACCCGTACCGGGGCGGCCCAGGTCGGCGAGCCGGTAGAGCCGGTACTCGCGCACCACCAGGCTGCCGTCCCTTCCGACGTCGACTCCGGCGAGATCGGTCGGAATGGGGCGCCCGTCCAGAAGCACCTGGCCGCGCAGCGGCTTGCCGTCGCCGCCCAGCACCAGGAACACCTGGCGACCCTGAAACGCCAGGTCGATCGCAAAATCGCGGCCCGCCTCGACGTGCTCTGCCCGCACGGTCGCGGTCCCGGAGAACGCCAGGTGGTCGGTCGGCAGCCCATCCGGCGCGCTGTAGCGCTGGGCGCGATCGGGTCGGATTGAAGGGGTCGCATCGAACCGGTCCATCCGGGCGTGGCCCAGGTAGCTCTCCGGCGTCAACGGGGAGTGACCTTTGGGGCCGGTCTCGGGTGCGTCCTTGGCTCGCGGACCGGTCTCGGCCAGCAGGGCCCGCACCTGGTCCTCGGTCTCGTCGTACGCGCCTTCGCCGAAGTGGAACGCACGGACCCGCCCTTGCTTGTCGATCAGGTATTTGGCCGGCCAGTACCGGTTGCCCCATGCGGTCCATGTCCCATACTCGGGGTCGAGGGCGACCGGCCAGGTGACGCCCAGGTCGTCGATGGCCTTGCGTACGTTGCCCGGGTCCTTCTCGAACGCGAACTCGGGTGTGTGGACGCCCAGGATCGTCAGGCCCTTGGCGCGGTATGCCCGATCCCATTCGCGCAGGTGCGGGATCGTCCGGATGCAGTTGATGCACGAGTACGTCCAGAAATCGATCAACACGACCCGTCCGCGAAGGGCCGCGAGCGTCCGAGGTGTGTCGCCGGCGTTGAACCAGTCGCTGATCCCCGCGAGCTCGGGCGCGTCGCCGTAGATCGGCAGATCCACGTCTCCCTGCGCCGCCGCCGGCAGTGTCGGCGCCGGCTTCGCCGCCGCCGGCGAGCGCTCGACATCGCGATCCTGCAGCTTCGCGAGAGCATCTGACGCAGACCCCGTGCGCTCAGCCGCTTGCAGCGTCTCGGTATACGAGGGAACGGCATCGACGACCCATGCGGTCAGGCGGGTGTCCGCCCCGGTGAAGATCAGGACGCCGGTTGCCACCAGCAACACACCCATGCCCGCACGGATCGCGACCGCCCGGGGCGCGAACCGCCTGGCCAGCCGCTGGCCGCCGAACATGATCCCCAGCAGCGGCAGCGCCGCGCCGAGCGCGTATGCGGACAGCACCAGCCACGTGTCGGCGCCATTGGTCTCGGTGGCGTTGGCCGCGGCGATCGCGCTGAACACCGGACCGGCGCAGGGCGCCCAGACCAGCCCGAGTCCCATGCCCATCACCACCCCTCCGGCCAGGCCGTCGCCGCCCTTGGGCAGGCGGGCGCCCAGCCGGGTCAGCGGCGTGAGCGCGCCCGCGATCCGGTCGCCCAAGGCCGGCACCACCATCGTCAGGCCGAACGCGACAAGCAGTATGACGCCGAGGTTGCGCTGACCCGAGGCGGAGAGCCCGATGGCTTCGAGCGCCGCCGTCAGTGCCAGCGTGAACACGACCAGTGTCGCGACGAAGCCGGCGACGATGCCGAGCGGGCGCCGGCGCCCCCCGGCGACGGCTCCGGCCATCGCCACGGGCAGGACCGGAAGCACGCACGGCGAGATCGCCGTCACGATGCCGGCCAGGAACGCAATCGGGATCAGGAGTGTCATGTCGGAAAGGGTACGAGCGAGTTCATACACAACGCTTACGCGTGAGGGCCGCCGGTGGTACACACTCTGACGATGGTCTGCGGACGGCGATTGCGCGCACGGCTCCGGAGCGAGGGGCCTCGGCTCGTTCTCTCGAGGTTGCGATGATCCGGACGGCGCGGCTTGAGATCCGGCGGCCTGGTGCCGAGGACGCGACCGACATCGCACGGGCGGCGAACGACCCGCAGGTCGCAGCGAACCTGAGAGACACGTTCCCAAGCCCGTACACGCCGGCCGACGCGCGGGACTGGATCGCGATGCCGCGGGCGCACCCGTTGCAGGGCCTCGTGATCGTCCGAGATGGGCGGGTCATCGGCGCGATCGGGCTTGACCCCGGCGCCGACGTCCATCGCCACGGTGCCGAGCTTGGCTACTGGTTGGGTGTGGAGCACTGGGGAGCGGGCTACATGAGCGAGGCGGTTGCGGCACTGTGTGACCACGCGTTCGCCACGACCAGATTCCAGCGTCTATACGCCGTGGTCTTCGGCGGCAACCCGGCTTCCGACCGGGTGCTCCAGAAGTGTGGCTTCATCCTGGAAGGCCTCTCGCGACGTGCCGTCTTCAAGAGCGGGCGCTTCCTGGACGCCCGAACGTACGCCCGGCTCAAGGGGGAAGGCATCGACCCGTCGGGTGCGTGAGCTCCGACGAGCGGACGCTCACCAGGCGACCGATCCGCCCGGCGGTCGAACAGCGCGTTGACAACGATATGTGTCGGACATGTAACCATTGGCCAACGCGAACAGCGCCAATTGGCAGTACCGAGCCCTGGTCGTGCTCGCAGTCGAGGGTCGTCTCGGTTCAGCGAGTCGTCGAACACCCGGTGTTGCACGCGCTTGGCCCGCTGTTGAAGTGATCCTGGGAGACGTCGCCTGAAGCGGCCTGAGGTTAGGAAACGACAGCGAGGGCCTGACCCGCTTGCACACCGTCGCCCGCGGCGACCTTGAGTTCCTTGACCGTGCCCGCTTGATGGGCGGCCACCTCGTTCTCCATCTTCATCGCCTCGACGATGCAGATGACGTCGCCCACCGCGATCTCGGTGCCCTGCTCGACGAGGACCTTGAGCACGGTGCCCTGCATCGGGCTCACGACGGTGTCGCCCGAGGCTCCGCTCGGCGAGCCGCCGCCCGAGGACGCGCGCTTCTGACGCCTGGGCTTCGCCCCACCTGCGGCGACGCCGTCCAGAAACAGGCGGACCTCGAACCGCTTGCCGTCCACCTCTGCGGTGACGCGCCGCTCGGTCCGCTCTTCGGGCTCGGGCGTCGCCGGCGCTGAAATCGGCTCACGCCCGTCCGCCGAGAGCTGGGTCGCGGTGTCGGACATGGCGGCCAGCTCGGCGTGGCAGGCGCCACCGGCGATGAACTCATCTTGGTTGAGCAGCCACGTGTGGAATGGGATCAGCGTCTTGGGACCTTCGACAACGTACTCGGCGAGCGCCCGCAGCATCCGCCGCCGCGCCGACTCGCGGTCCACGTCCCACACGATCAGCTTCGCGACCATTGGGTCGTAGATATCGGCGATCACCGACCCCGCCTGCACCCCTGAGTCGACACGGATGCCCGGTCCGGCGGGCTCGCGGTAGGCGGTGATCCGGCCGGGCGAGGGCAGGAACCGGTTGGACGCGTCCTCGGCGTTGATGCGGCACTCGAACGAGTGGCCGCGCGACTTGACGTCCCTCTGGCGGATCGACATCGTCTCGCCCGCCGCGATGCGGACCATCTCGCGGATCAGGTCGATCCCCGTCACCATCTCGGTGACCGTGTGCTCGACCTGAATCCGGGTGTTCATCTCGAGGAAGTAGAAGTCCTCGCCCGAAACCAGGTACTCGCACGTGCCTGCCGAGCGGTACCCGACCGCCTGGGCCGCGCGCACCGACGCCTCGCCCATTCGCTTGCGCAGATCGGCCGAGACGACCGGGCTCGGGGACTCTTCCACGAGCTTCTGGTGGCGGCGCTGCACCGAGCAGTCGCGCTCGCCCAAGTGGATGACGTTTCCGTGCGCGTCGGCCAGGATCTGGATCTCGACGTGGCGGGGGTCCGGCAGATAACGCTCCAGGTACACGACCGAGTCGGCGAAGAACTTCTCGGACTCGCGGCGCGCACCCTCGAACGCATCCTTGAGCTCGCCCGGGGAGAGCGCGACGCGGAAGCCCTTGCCGCCGCCGCCCGCAGCCGCCTTGACCGCGACCGGGTAGCCGATCTCCTTCGCCACCTTCTTCGCAGCGGCAAGCGTCGCCACCTCGTCGCGCACGCCCGGCACGATCGGCACACCGGCGCTGTGCATCAGCCGGCGCGCGCCGATCTTCGATCCCATCGCGTCGATCGCCTCGGGCGGCGGACCGATGAACACGATCCCCGCCTCGGCGCAGGCCCGGGCGAAGGGGGCATTCTCGGCCAGGAACCCGTAGCCGGGATGGATCGCCTCGGCGCCCGCCCGTTGCGCGCAGTCGATGATCGTCTGTGCCTTCAGGTACGACTCTGTCGCCGGGCCTGGTCCAATAAGGAACGCCTCGTCCGCGTGCTGCACGAACAGCGCGTCGCGATCGACCTCGCTGTACACCGCGACCGAGGCAATGCCCATCTCGCGCAGCGTCCGGAACACTCGGATCGCGATCTCGCCACGGTTGGCGACCAGGACCTTACGAAACATCTGCGTCCCAGC
>CAYMSM010000019.1:0-24516 GCA_964393105.1 uncultured Bifidobacteriaceae bacterium | reverse complement strand
CGAGATCTCCGCGAGCTCCTCCTCGTCGATCCACAGCTCGACGCCGTTCGATGTGTTGGTGGTCATCGGTCGTTCCTCTCTCGCGATGGGGCGATACCGGAACGAGCGCCGTGACGGCGTCGTGATACGTCAGCGCACGAGACCGTGTCGGGGCGGCCTCAGCCCGTCGTCGTTGCGCTGAGGGTCCCGGTGCGGTCGTCGGTCTTCCACGACAGGGCGTATGCCGGGTCGTCGTGATCGCGGGCGAGGGGCGTCAGGCGCAGCGGGTTGAAGGTGTCGCACATCACCGCGAGCTCCTCGGTGCGCCGGGCGCCGAGCGAGCGCTCCACCAGGCCCGGCTGCGGACCGTGCGGCAGGCCGGACGGGTGCAGGGTGATGGAGCCCAAGCCGACCCCCTTGCGCGAGCCGAACTCGCCGGCGACGTAATAGATCATCTCCTCCGACTGCAGGTTGGAGTGGTGGTAGGGGAGCGGGATGGCGAGCGGGTCCCAATCCAGATCCCGTGGGCAGAACGAGCAGATCACGAAGTTCTGGCCCTGGAACGTCTGGTGGACCGGCGGCGGCTGGTGCACCCGGCCTGTGATCGGCTCGAAGTCGGCGATGTGGAAAGTGTACGGGTACACGTATCCGTCCCAGCCCACGACGTCGAACGGGTGGTAGTCCAGGCCGAACCGCTGGTGGCCGCCACGGACGCGCACGACCAGCTCGTGGTCGCCGGGCTGGTCGTGTGTCTCCAACGCCATGGGTGGATGGAAGTCGCGGTGCGAGAACGGGGCGCCCTCGTTGAGCTGGCCGTACCGGTTGCGGTACCGGTTGGGCGTCTCGATCTCGCCGGGCGTCGTGAAGCACAGCCACGTCTGCGGGCCGTCGTCCATGGTGATGCGGTACGTGGTGCCGCGCGGGATGACCACGTAGTCGTTGCGGCGAAACGGCAGCGTCCCGAACACCGACTCGAGCGTCCCGGAGCCCTCGTGGACGAAGAGCACCTCGTCGCCCTCGCCGTTTCGGAAGAACACCTCGGACTGTTCGGTGGGTTTGCAGATGGCGATCTCGACGTCGTTGTTCCACATCAAGAGGCGCCGGCCGAACACCGGGTCGCCGTGCGGCGCGACCCGCGCCGTGTTCGTCAGCCGGTGGACATGCGCGTCCGGTACCCACTCGTCGCGGGTGATGGGCGTGAAGTCCAGTACCTCGCTGACCCGGCAGGGGGATTCCAGGTGGTAGAGGATCGACTCGTTGCCGCTGAACCCTTCGTAGCCCATCACCTCTTCGACGAGCAGTTGCCCGTTGCGCCGAAACTGGGTGTGGCGCTTCGGCGGGAGCTCACCCAGGCTGTGGTAGCGCATTGCTTCTCCTCTAAAGGTTGCCGCGCAGGTCCTGCTCGCGCTCGATCGCCTCGAACAGGGCCTTGAAGTTACCGGCTCCGAAGCCGCGGGCGCCATGGCGCTCGATGATCTCGAAGAACACCGTGGGCCGATCCCCGGTCGGCCGGGTGAAGATCTGCAGCAGGTACCCCTCGTCGTCGCGGTCGGCCAGGATGCCGAGCGTCCGAAGCTCGTCGAGTTGACCCCGTACGGCCGAGACACGCTCGGGCAGGTCGTCGTAGTAGGTGTCGGGTGTGCGCAGGAACTGCACGCCGCGGCGGCGGAGCTTGCGGACGGTGCCGACGATGTCGGCGGTCTCGAGCGCGACGTGCTGCACACCTGGGCCGTCGTGGTAGTCCAGATATTCGTCGATCTGCGATTTGCGTAGACCCTCGGCCGGCTCGTTGATGGGGAACTTGACGCGCCCCTCGCCGCCCGACACGACCTTGCTCATCAGCGCCGAGTACTCGGTCGAGATGTCGTCGTCGGTGAAGTGCAGCATCTCAGTGAAGCCCATCACCCGCTCGTAGAAGCCGACCCACTCGTCCATGGCGCCCAGCTCGACGTTGCCGACGATGTGGTCGATCGCGACGAACAGCCCCGCGTCGGTACCACCGTCAGCGGGCCGGAACCCGGGCAGGTGCGGCCCGGCGTAGTCCTCGCGCTCGACGAAGGTGTGGATGGTCTCGCCGTACGCGGCGATGCTCGCCAGGCGGACGACCCCGTGCTCGTCGCGCCCCTCGCTGGTCTCATGTACGCCCTTTGCGCCCTTGGCGACGGCGGTGCGATATGCCTTCTCGGCATCCGGAACCGTCAGCGCGATCACCTTGGCCGAGTCACCGTGGCGAGCGACGTGCCGGGCGACCTCGCCGTCGGGACGCAGACCGCCGGTCAGCACCAGCCGCACGCCGCCTTGCTGCATCACGTGGGAGACCCGGTCGCGCGATCCCGTCTCGAGCCCGGCGTACGCGATCTGGCGGAAGCCGAACGCGTGCGCGTAGTAGTACGCGGCTTGCGTGGCGTTACCGACGTAGAGCTCCAGGTGATCGACCCCCAAGAGCGGCATCTCGTCGACCGGATGATCGAGGGTTGCAAGCAGGGTGCGGCGCGTGGCCATGACGGTTCCTCCAAGGATTCCGGTTCGGTACGTATTATCATCGTCGGTATTGTGGTCGATTCAATGATGATTCGTTGTGCATCCTGATGATCGGAGCCCGAAATCGACGCCATTGACCAAAGAATCGTTGCGTTGCTCAGGGAGGATGCCCGTCGCAGCTTCAAGGACATCGGTGAGCGCGTCGGCCTGTCCGCGCCCGCGGTCAAGCGGCGCGTCGATCGCCTGGAGGAGAGCGGTGTGATCCGTGGCTACGTGGCGGTCGTCGACGCCGCCGCGATGGGGTGGCCGACCAGGGGCATCGTCTCGCTCATGTGCGACGGGCGCACGTCGGCGGCCGAGATCCGGGCGGCGACCGCGCCGATCCCCGAGGTCGGCGCGGCCTACACCGTCGCCGGCCAGGCGAGTGCGATCCTGCACGTACAGGCCGCCGACACCGCCCATATGGAAGACGCCCTGGAGCGCATCCGACACGCCCAGGGTGTCCGGGCGACCGAGACCCAGATCATCCTGTCGACCCTGTTCGAGCGCCCTCTGTCAGCGAATCGGGCGTGGCCGCCCGTCCGCGGCGAACGGAAATAGGACTCTATGCACGATCAGCATGTCGTCATCGAACATCCTGATGGCCGTGGCATCCCCTGCCTCCGTCTGAGTCGCCACACGAACCCGGGCGCTGCATCGGCCAGCGCGTTGATCGGGTCGAGCGCCGCGCCGAACTCCGCAAGTTGCGGCGTGTCGAGCGGCGCCACCAAGCGCCCCACGTTGAGCTGTGCGAGGTGGTACTCCTTCACCCGGGGCGCACCGAGAGCACCGGCGGGAGGTGCTGCGCGAGGCTTGTCCAGGTGGCGCCGGCGTCGAACGATCCGAACAGGTCGCCCGAGGTCGCGCCGAAGTAGAGTCCCAGCGGCTCGGCTCCATCACAGCAGAACGCTTGGCGCAGGACTACAAGCCATGCATCGCGCGACGGGAGCCCGGTGGAGCGCTCGACCCAGGTCGTGCCACGATCTGTGGTCTCCCAGACCGCGAGTCGGCCATCGGGGGCGACACGGTCGAAGTCCCCAGCCAGCGGGATCAGGTAGGCGCGATCGGGCTCACGGGGATGGGCGACCATCGGGAAGCCGAAATCACTGACCAGATCGGTCCCCGCTGCCAAGTCGATCCAACACTCCCCGGCGTCGTCGGACCGGTACACGCCTCCGTGGAACTGCATGTACAGCGTCGAAGGCTCGAGGGGCGCGCGGTGCATGTTATGCACGCACAGGGCAAGTGCTCCCTCGCGCGCCTCCTCGGGCAGGTACCGGGCGACCAGGCCATCGACGCCCCGGCGCCACGACTCTCCGCCGTCGTTGGTCAGCCACACGCCGGCGGCCGAGACGCCGACGGCCAGCCGCTCCGGATGTCCTGGCCACGGGCAGATCGAGTGCAGACACATACCGCCGCCGCCGGGCTGCCATTCCGGGCGCGTGGGGTGATCCCACAGCCCGCGCACGAGCTCCCAGGATCGGCCGCCGTCGTCGCTGCGAAACAGCGCAGCGGGTGCGACGCCGGCGAAGAGCACGCCCTCGCCCTCGCCTTCGCACACGATCCAGACGCGTTCGAGTGCCGTTTCGGTGTCGTCGGGAAAGCTCAGCCCCGCCGCGATCTCCCAAGCCCCGTCAGGGTCGTCGCTCCAATACAAGCGAGGCCCGAACTGTCCGTGTACGACCGACGCGAACACTCGGCCGCTGCGCCGGTCGCACATCGCGAACGCGACCTCCTGCCCGGGGAAGTGGCGTCCGGCAGGCTCGAACGCCCCACCCCGCTCTCCGCGAACGACTACGAGCCCCTTGCGCGTTCCGACCAGTAGCTCCACGCCGGCACCGCCCGAGATCGCGCCGATCACGGCCAGCCGATCGTGCTGCGCGATCGCTTCGTCCACTCCGGCCCGCCGGCCGTTGACAAACAGCGCGACGTGCTGGCGCACCCTGCCGCGCTCATCGCGGGCCCAGCCGGCCACCGATGGATGGAGCCGCTCGAGCGACGTGAGTGCATCACCGACCGTTCGCCCGGTGACCTCGACCTCGCGGGCTCCACCGGCAAGCTCACGAAGCGGCGTGCGCAACTCGACGATGGCCATGGGCCCGACGCTATCAAGCACCGACGATCGCGAGGAACACGCCGTCGCCCACACTGAGGGCCGCGGTCGTGAGGCGATGATCGGATGCGGCGGCCTCCGCGGCTTCCCGCATGGCCAGCGCGCCTTCGTCGGCTGTGCCGCGTTCGGCTGCCCGTCCGCCCAGGAAGAGGTTGTCGGCGACGATCACGCCGCCGGAACGTACCAGCCGCGCACATTCCTGCAGGTAGGCCGGGTAGCCCGGCTTGTCCGCATCGATGTAGGCCAGGTCGTAGCAACTGTCGTCGAATCGGACAAGCGTCGTGAGCGCCGGACCCCGGTGGACGGTGATCCGATCGGCCATACCGCTTCGTGCGATGTTCCGCTCAGCGAGGTCGGCGGTCTCCTCGTCGACCTCGAGCGTGTCGAGTGCGCCGTCCGGATCGAGCGCACCGGCCATCCACACCGCCGAGACGCCGACGAAGGTCCCGATTTCGAGGACCCGCCTGCCGCCCGTCATCCGCACGAGCGCGGCGAGCAGCCGACCGACGTCGGGATGCGTCATCATCTGCGCGCGCGGATGGTCTGCGTGCCGCTCCAGGATCGCCGCGGCGGCGTCCGGCGGCGCGTTCAGCTCGTCGAGCCATGCCGCGATGGGTTCGGTGATCTCCAGACGACGTTGCGCCATTGATCCTCCTAGATCGTGGTGTGCGTGCGTCCTAGGGCTGCCCGACTGAGACGTATGGCTCCGGCGAATCGAAGCGGTGCAACACGGTGTGTCTGACACGAGGTGTTGCACCAGCTGGGGAGGGAACCGCTATTCACCATAGGGTGTCTGACACCGGGTGGTGAGGTGTCCGAGCCCATCGGCTGCGAGGGTCACGGCATCGCCGGGCTCCATCCAGCGGTCGCCCTCCAGCGGGCCGAGCTCGAGCAGGCAACCGCGGTCAAGGGTGCCGGATCCCAGGATGTCGCCCGGTCGCAGCCGTGTGTCACGGGCGGCGTGGGCGACGAGCTCGTCCCATGTGAACTGCATCGCGTTCGTCCGGCCCCGGCCGATCTCGACGCCGTTGAGCGCGACGCTCGCCTCGATCGAGAGCACCCCGTCGCGGTAGGGCAGCTCGTCGGGGGTCACCAGCCAGGGGCCGAGGGAGGTGGCGAAGTCCTTGCCCTTCGCCGGGCCGAGGAGCACGGTCATCTCCTGGCGCTGGACGTCGCGCGCGCTCCAGTCGTTCATCAGGGTGAACCCTGCGATCTGACCGTCCCCGCCGATGACCGCGGCGATCTCGAGCTCGAAGTCGAGCATCCGGGTCGCCGCGGGACGGTGCACCGGTTCGTCCGGACCGATGATCGACGCCGGGTTGCTGAAGTAGAACACCGGTGCCTCGTACCAGTAGGGCGGGATCGGCTGCTCCCGCCGGCGCCACCCGGCGGCCACGTGGCCTTCGAACGCGTAGAAGTCACGCACGCTTGGAGGCTCGGGGACCGGCGCCAGCAGGGTGACCTCGTCGGGAGCCCACGAGACCGAGGCCGGCTCGTGCCCCTCGCCGCGGAGCCACGCGATCATCGACGGGGCCTCGAGTTGCTGCACTCCGGTCTCGGTGAGCGTTCCGACGTGGGTCTCGCCCGTGGGATCGCGGAACGTGACGAGACGCATCAGCCGGCCGCCCGGATCGCGTCGAGCGCCATGGGATCCTCGAGCGTAGAGAGATCACCCGGGTCCTCGCCCAGCACCGCGGCCCGGACGGCCCGCCGCACGATCTTGGCCGACCGCGTGCGGGGCAGCGTGGTGACGAAGCGCACCGCCCCCGGGCGAAAGGCCTTGCCCAGCTCGGCTTCGATCGCCGCGACCAGCTCGGCGCGCAACGCCTCGTCCGGATCGACCCCCGGGGCCGGCACGACGTAGCACCACGCGGTCTCGCCCTTGGTCTCGTGTGGAATGCCGACGGCGCAGGCCTCTGTCACGGCAGGATGGCCGACCAGCGCCGATTCGTACTCCGCGGGTCCGACCCGTTTGCCGGCGACGTTGAGCGTGTCGTCGGAGCGACCGTGCAGGAACCAGTTGCCGTCCGCCGCGATGCTCGCCCAGTCGCCGTGAACCCAGACGTCCGGCCAGCGCGACCAGTACGTGGCCAGGTAGCGCTCGGGATCGCCCCACACCCCCCGCGTCATTCCGGGCCATGGCGCGGTGCAGACGAGCTCACCCACACCACCGTCTCGAACGGGCCGGCCGTGGTCGTCCCACACGTCGACCGCCATCCCGAGCGAGGGTCGCCCGAGCGAGCACGGCGTGATCGGCACCGTCACGTCACACGACAGGAAGCAGGCGCCCACCTCCGTGCCGCCGCTGATGTTGATGATCGGGACGCGACCCCCGCCCACCCGCGTGGCGAGCCACATGTATGGCTCGAGGTTCCACGGCTCGCCCGTCGAACCGAATGCCCGGAGCGACGACAAGTCGGTGCCCGCGTACGCGGCCGGCCCGTGGTTTCGCAGCGCGCGCACCAGCGTGGGGGAAACGCCGAGGAACGTCACACGGTGGCGCTCGACGAACCGAGCGACCCGGTCCGGCTCGGGGAAGTCCGGCGCCCCGTCCAGCACCACCAGCGTCCCGCCGTTGGCGTGGGCGGCGATCATCGCCCAGGGGCCCATGATCCAGCCCATGTCCGTGATCCACGACAGCCGGTCGCCGGGATGCACGTCCGCCTGGAAGTGCCCCTCCTGGGCGAGCTTGACCAACAGGCCACCGTGGACGTGGACCGCGCCCTTCGGTCGCCCGGTCGTGCCCGACGTGTAGGCGATCATGACCGGATGCTCCGAAGGGACCCACTCGGGCTCGATCGGTGACGCGGCTGTGACGTCGTCCCACCCGATGTCCCGCCCCGAGGTCCAATCGACGTCTGTTCCGAGGTGCCGGTGGACCACGACGGTACGGACGCAGGGCGCGGTGGCGACGGCTTCGTCGACGATGCCCTTGATCCCGACGATCGTCCCGCGGCGCGTCGTGGCATCGGCGGTGATGACGGCGACCGCATCGGAGTCGACCAGCCGAGCGGCGATGGCGGTCGCAGAAAAGCCTGAGAAGACAGGCACGGCGACGGCGCCAGCCCATGCGATGGCGTGGAACGCGGTGATGGCGGCGGTCGACATCGGCATGACGAGCGCAACGCGATCTCCGGCGGCGATGCCTGCCGCGCGCAAGCCGCCGGCCAGTCGTGCGATGTCATCTGCGAGCTCGCGATAGGTCCGCGATGTCACCGCCCCGCCCTCGCGTTCGGCGATGACCGCCGGCCGGCCGGCGGCGTCCGACGCCGCGTGACGGCCTACGCAGCTCCATGCCAGGTTCAGCGTGCCACCGACGAACCACGTGGTCCATGCCGGTCCTGCGCCGGCGTCGAAGACGCGGTCGTAGGGAGTCCGAAACCCGAGGTCGAGCCACGTGACGACCGCGTCCCAGAACCACTCGGGATCGTCAAGGGAGCGTTGGAGCAGCTCGGCGTGGTCGGTGAGACCGTGCGCGCGGGCGAAGCGCGTGGTGTTGGCAGCCGCGACGACCTCGGGTGAGGGCGTCCACACCGGGTCGCTCACGTTGCGGTCTCCGCGATGGGTCGGTGTACCTCGTCCAGCATCAGCATGGTCTGAGTCGTGCGGATCTCCGGCATGTCGTGGAGCTTGAGCAGGACCAGATCACGCAACGCCGCCATGTCCGGGGCGCGGACGATCAACATGAAGTCGTGACCCCCGCTCGTGAGCGCGACGTACTCGACGCCGGGGAGCGCGAGCAATCGCGTGCGTACCGCACGCCAGCTGGCTTGCTCGACGTCGCCAAGGACAACGGCGCCGATCGTCAACCCGACCTTGGCGGGGTCGACATCCGCGCGCACGGAGCGGATGACCCCGTCGTCACGCAGGTGCTTCATGCGGCTGTAGGCCGTCGCGCGCGATACCGAGACCCGGGCGGCCAGGTCGCTGACCGAGAGTCGCCCGTCGCGCTGGAGCTCCGCGAGGATCGCGTGGTCGATGTCGTCGAGCTGCATGTCAGATCGTCGTCTCGTCTGGGCGTCCAGCCCGTGTGCATGACCACTTTGGCGACATTGTTGTGAAAAGTCAAGCAGAACGTCTCGTCTCTGTCGAAATGCTTGACCAAAATGACGTCGGTGACGATCCTATGGGAGACACCAATCGAGGACGGACCATGGCTACCGGAACACCCGTCGCACAGGACCTCGCGCTCCCCCCCGATCATCCCGGCGTCTCCGATGCGGGCTATCGCACCCGCCGCGCGCAGATCGCGCTGGTCGGTGAGCGCTACGTGTCGGGCGCGCCGATTCCCGAGGTGGGCTATACCCAGGACGAAGACGAGCTGTGGAAGCTCGTGTCGGCGGAGTTGGAGCGCAAGCACGAGCGCTTCGCGTGCCGCGCGCCGCGCGAGGGCGTCGTCGCCCTACAGCTTCGGCGCGACGGTGTTCCGCAACTCGGTGAGGTGTCCGCGCGCTTGGGTGAGCTGACCGGCTTCCGCGTCGAGCCGGTGGCGGGGCTCGTTCCGACACGGCGGTTCTACGGAGCGCTGGCCGACCGGTGCTTCCTGTCGACGCAGTACATCCGCCACACGTCCGTTCCGTTCTACACACCGGAGCCGGACATGGTGCACGAGGTCATCGGGCATTGCGGCATGCTCGGCGATCCGCGTCTGGCGGAACTCTCGCGATTGGCGGGCGAGGCGTCGCGGCGGGCGACGAGCGACGCGGCGCTGGCCTTCTTCAGCCGCGTGTTCTGGTTCACACTCGAGTTCGGGGTGGCCTACGAGGAAGGCGAGCTGCGCTGCTACGGCGCGGGCCTGCTGTCCTCGTTCGGTGAGATCGAGATGTTCCGCAACGCCGAGGTCCGCCCGTTCGACATCGTCGCGATGGGCACGACCGACTACGACATCACGACCTACCAGCCGGTGCTGTTCGCCGGCGAGAGCATGGACCACGTCATCGAGACCCTGTCCGCGTGGTTCCGGGTCTACGACGAAGGCTGGTTCCGCACGCACATCGTCCCGTAGCTCACCCTGAGATCGAGTCCTATTTTCACCCGCCGCGGGCGGGCGGCCACGCCCGGCATTCCTGACACCGCAATTGCAGAGGGTGAGATCACTCCGTTCGATCCGGTCGGTACGCTCAGCGGATGGCGGACGGGGAGCGAGCGGTGGTCGTCGCGTCGCGGGCGATGGCGGCGACGAGCCACCCGCACGCAACCGATGCCGCCCTCGACATCCTTCGCGCCGGAGGCAACGCATGCGACGCCGCTGTTGCGGCCGCAGCGGTCCTGTGCGTCTGCGAGCCCATGTCGACCGGGATCGGCGGCGACGCTTTTGCGCTGGTGTGGCGCGATGGCGAGCTGATCGGACTCAACGCCAGCGGCCGCGCACCCCGTGCCGCGGACCCGAACTCGTTTGAGCAACTCCCGCTGTACGGCCCGATGTCGGTCACCGTGCCGGGCACCGTGTCGGGTTGGGTGGCGCTGCTCGAGCGTCATGGACGGCTGGGGCTCGATCGGTGTCTCTCACCGGCCATCGACGCGGCCGAGCGGGGGTTCGTCGCGACGCCGATCATCAGCCGGGCGTGGGCTGGCCTCGCGCCCACCCTCGCCGAGGATGCCGAGCTTGCGGCGTGCTTCACCCCGGCGCCGCGCGTCGGGGACACGGTGACGAACCCGGCCCTCGCCGGGACCCTGCGGCGGATCGCCGACCACGGGCTCGACGGCCTGTATCGCGGGCCCGTGGCGGAGGCGATCTGTGCGGCCAGTTGGCTGGAGCCCGAGGACCTGGCGTCACACGCCCCGGAGTGGGTCGAGCCGCTGCGCATGGCATACCGCGACATCGAGGTGGTCGAGCTGCCGCCGAACGGGTGGGGCGCCGCGGCGTTGCAGGCGCTCGGCATCTCGGCCGGGTTCGATATGGCACACGTGGCCGAGGCCGATCGCGTGCACCTACAGGTCGAGGCGATCAAGCTCGCGTTCAGCGACGCCTACCGGTACGTCGGCGACGGTCCGTTGCCCGCCGGATATCTGGACGCCGACTATCTCGGCCGCCGGCGCGCCGAGATCGACCTCGGCCGAGCGGGTGATCCGGTGCCCGGAGCGCTCCCCTCAGGCGGCACGGTGTACCTGTGCGTCGTCGACGAGGACCGGATGGCGTGCTCGTTCATCCAAAGCCTGTACCACGGCTTCGGGGCGCGGGTCGGCGCACCCGGCACCGGCATCGCCCTGCAGAACCGGGGCGCCGGGTTCACGCTGGAGTCAGGGCATCCCAACCGGTTGGCGCCGGGCAAACGACCGTTCCACACGATCATCCCGGGCATGTTGCTGCGAAACGGAGCGCTGCTCGGCCCGTTCGGTGTGATGGGCGCCCACATGCAGGCTCAGGGTCACCTGCAGGTCGTCTCGGCGATGGTCGATCGGGGGTGCGACCCGCAGCAGGCGCTCAACGCACCCCGGTTTCGCTGTGACCCCACGGTGGATGGGTGGGAGCTCGCGCTCGAGCCCGACTTGTGGGGTCTCGGCGGTGATCTCGCGCGTCGTGGTCACGCCATCCGTCGCGATCCCGACGCCGGTGGATTCGGCGGCGGCCAGATCATCCAGTGTCGCGACGGCGGGCTGGTGGGTGGCTCGGAGCCACGCAAGGACGGGTACGCCGCCGGGATCTAGAGCAGCCCTCGCTCACGCATCATGCGTGATGCGCCGGGGCCGGCGACGGGGTACCGTGCAAACACAGCGCGGATGGATCCGAGCTGCCATGGACGGGAACCGCTGAGCGCTGATCGCCCAGGATGCGGGCGCGGCGCTCAGCGCCCAACCTGTCGACGTCCGGTGGCATCGGCACGATGCGGTCCGGTGGAGCAACTCGGACTCAGCCCGTTCGTCGAGGGTGAGCTGGTGCAGTGGTGGGATGCCCGCGGGCGCCGCACCGGCAGGTTCGTCGGCGTCGTCGTCAGCGGGCGACATCGCGGCGCCGCCCAAGTGGCGGTCGGTGGCGCCATCGTCGCGGAGCGGATCAGGCGCGTGCCGCTTGAGGACTTGAGCGCGGTGGGCACTCCAAACCGCGGCAGAGTCCGGGGCTGACAACGCGGGCGTGACGGATGGGGCCCCTCGCCAATGCATGGCGTTCGTGGTCGAATCCGCTCGCCGGGCCCTCCGGAGAGTCGAGTAAGCTGTCCGCAGTCCCCTCCGAAGGGCCACCCCGATGCCGACGCTTCCGCCTCCCGCAGACCCGAGCACCAAGTACACCGCGATCTTCGACACGAGCGAGGGCGAGATCCACTGCGAGCTGTTCGCATCGGACTCCCCGCAGACCGTCGGCAACTTCGTCGGCTTGGCGACCTCCGGGTTCTACGATGGCGGCATCTTCCACCGCGTGATCAAGGACTTCATGATCCAGGGAGGGTGCCCCAACGGGGTGGGCACCGGTGGCCCTGGGTATCAGTTCGCCGACGAGTTCAACAGCCACAAGATCGTCAACGGCTCGCTCGCGATGGCGAACGCCGGGCCTGGCACAAACGGCAGCCAGTTCTTCATCGTCACGGCTGAGGCGACGCCGTGGCTCGACGGCGCCCATACGAACTTCGGCAAGGTCGTCAAGGGACAAGCGGTCGTCGACAAGATCGACGCCACCGCGACCGACGGCCGCGACCGACCCCGCACGCCGATCACGATCATCACGATCCGAATCGAGCAGACGCAGCCCTAACGCGGTGGCCAGTCGAGTCGGGTCTCGGTGAACTCGCTCGACCAGTCGGCGTAGGCCTCGGCGGGTGAGTCGGTCGCCTCGGCCACCGACGCGCCGAAGGCGGCGGCGAGGTCGTTGACCGGGTAATGGACGCCCTTGTCGGCGCCTCGCGCGCCGACCATCAGGATCGCGCAGGGGCCGTCGCCCGCGCCGACGAAGACGTGGTCGGTGCCGGCGGGGCAGTGGACGAAGTCCCACGCGCGGAGCCGGCGCTGATGGTCGTCGATGATCACGAGCGCCTCGCCGTGCAGGACCAGGAAGTCCTCTTGGGCCTCCTCGCGGTGGTACTTGGAGGCGGGCTCGCCCGGCTGCAGCACGTGGATGTTGATCCCGAACTCGGGGAACCGGGCGTCCGTCGACTCGAACCGCACGTAGGCGCCAGCCTGCTCGTGGCGTAGCGTCGGGGCCTCCTGGACGTTGACGATGAACCAGCCGGACACGTCTCCACCATACGCCCGGCTGTGTAGTTTCGGCGGATGGAGCAGATCGCCGACGGGATCTGGCGGTGGACCGCGCGGCACCGCGAATGGCACCCGCGCACCGCCTTCGGGGCAGAGGTCGCAAGCTACGCCCTGCGCGACGGTGGCGACACCGTCGTGGTCGACCCCATCGCGCCGGATGGCGACGTCGACGTGCTGATCGGCGCGCTCGACACGATCGTATCGGGGCGGGTGCGGATCCTGATCACGATTCCATACCACTCCAGGGATGCCGAGGCCGTGTGGCGACGCTACCGCCGCGATCGTCAGGCTGCCATATATGGGCATGCCGCCGTGGCCAAGCGACTCTCCGACCGGCGTGGATTTCGTGAGCTGGCGGCCGCAGCGATTGGCTCGGGGATCGTCCCGATCGCGATCGGAAATCCGCGCAGGCACGAGATGCCACTCTTCCTTCCCGAGCACAGCGCGCTCGTGTTCGGTGACGCGATCGTCGCGGCCGACGACGGGGTCCGCGTCTGGATCCAGCGCCCGATCACCCCGCAGCGCCTGAACTGGTACGAGCAGCGACTGCGCCCCTCGTTGGAGCCGTTGCTCGATGTCGACGCCGATCGTCTGTTGTTCACCCACGGGCTGCCGGTGTTGACAGGCGGTCGCAGGGCGCTACGGGCGGCGCTCGACGCCGGCCCCTGGTATCACCCGTCGCAATAGCTGCGCGAGATCCTGGCGCGCTGTGGCCCCTGGTGACCCGCCGTCAGCGGCGGCGGTGCAGCCGCACCGGCTCGGACGTGCCGTCGGCGCCGGCCACCATCGTGAACGTCGAAGTGCAGATCTCTCGGGTGACCTTGGCCGCTGGATCCTCGGCGGTCGCCGTGAGCGTCACCGTCAGCGACGTCCGGCCGACAGCGGTCAGCGTCGCCTTGATGTTGCAGACCTCCCCTGCCTTGACGGGACCGGTCCACACGACGTCGGTGGCGGCCTTGAAGAACACTGTCTGGTCCGCCTCGACCGCGCGGGCGGCGACGACCCATGCCGCCATGTCCATCCACGACATCATCCAGCCGCCGTGCATCACGCCCAGGGTGTTGGTGTGGCTTGGCATGACGAGCGTCGACAGCGTGTAGCTGATCTTCGGCACAGCGGGAGCGGGAGAACCGTTATCTCGCGGCGGGCTCATGCCGATAGCCTACTCAGCGGCATCGCCGCGCCCGCCACGCATGGAGGCGCACGAGCATGATCGAGCGATTTCGAAATGGGTTTCGCCTGGTTCAGGCGTCCTGGGACGTGCTCAAGGCCGATCGCGAGCTGATGATCCTGCCGATCCTGTCGTTCCTGTCCTCGGCGGGGCTCCTCGTGATGGTGTTCTTCGGCTTCTTCGCGGACGATCTGAGCATTGTCCGCGACAACGGGCCGCTGCAGGCGCCGACGCCCTTCGAATGGATCGTCATCGGCCTCGCCACGTACGCGCTCTCGTACATCACGATCTTCTTCAACGTGGCGCTGGTGTGCGCCACGAACGACAGGATGACGGGAGGGGATCCGACGCTGAGGACCGCGATCTCGGACGCGTGGCGTCACGCTGCGGCGATTGCGCCCTGGGCCCTCGTCTCGGTCGTGGTGTCGTTCGTGTTGCGCGCGATCGAGGAGCACGCGGGGTTGCTCGGCAGGATCGCATCAGGTGTGTTGGGTCTGGCGTGGGCGCTCATCACGTACTTGATCCTTCCGGTGCTGGTGCTCGAAGGGCTGACCGTGCGTGAGGCGATCGCGCGTTCCAAGGATCTGTTCGTCGAGACGTGGGGTGAGACGGTGTCAGGCGAGCTCGGCATGTCGGTCGTCACCTTCCTGGCGGTGCTGATCGCATTGCCGCCCCTTCTCTTGATCGGCGGCGGTGGGCAGCCGGAACTCGTCCTTGTGGCAGTCGTTCTCGGCCTGGTATGGCTGATGGTGGTCGCGGTCGTGATGGGCGCGCTGAACATGGTCTTCCGCGTCGCGCTCTACCGGTACACCGCCGACGGTGAGGCACCGGGCGGCTTCGAGGAAATCGATCTGGGCCACGTGTTCCCCCCCAAACGCCGCCGCGGCCTCTTCGGCCGAACCGCCTGAAGCCGATCGCACAAAGTGAAACTTTCGTGTGCGGAAGGTCCCCTGGGGGCGTGTTACATGCGGCGGTTGGCAGGGGTTGGCTCGTGCCATCCTCGTCGCTCATTAGGGTCCGGTCGGTGGATGACGCGCCACGGCCCCGTCGTCATGAGTGTGTGTGAATCACGATCACGAGGACCACGTTGAGCAACGACAACCCGCCGCTTCCCGCACGCCTTGCCGGCGATCGCGACCCGGACCCGACCAACGTGCGGGGTCGTCGGATCGGGGCGGTCTTCATCGACTTTGCGTTGCTCTTGATTCCGTCGCTCCTGATCGCCTCGTGGTCGCTCGAGAAGCGCACCGACGTGACGTCGTGCGATCAGGTCGAGGCCAGCATCAAGAGC
The DNA here is from genome assembly GCA_964393105.1 of uncultured Bifidobacteriaceae bacterium. Lineage (GTDB taxonomy): Bacteria > Actinomycetota > Thermoleophilia > Miltoncostaeales > Miltoncostaeaceae > CALMEC01. The sequence continues at coordinate 9,255 of CAYMSM010000019.1, read as the reverse complement.
TGCATCACGCTGGGCAACGACATCTACGTCGCGACCGGCGGGCGCATCGTCGCGTGGCAGCTTCTGAGCGCGCTGCTGGGCGTCGTGTACTACGTGATCCTGCAGGGCCTGACGGGCTCGACGATCGGCAAACGGCTGGTCGGCGTCCGCGTGGTCGATGCGGCGGGTGCGGTGTGTGGTGTGCCCCGCGCGATGGTCCGCTACCTGCCGCTCCTTCTTCCGGCGCTGATCCCCGTCGTGGGGCCGGCGCTCGGCGGTCTGATCGCCCTGGCCGAGTTCATCCTGATCCTCGCAAACCGGCGCCACCAGCGAATGGGTGACCTGATGGCGAAGACCTTCGTGGTGCGCCATGAGGCCGTCGGCCAGCCGGTTCCCGCCGGCGAAACCTAACCCCGCCCGTGAGACGGGGGTTTGCGGCCGATCCCGACGATGGTCGGGACGGCCGGGCCCCGGACCGCCTGACGGGCGCCCGGTACTCGAAGGATCCGGGCGGCCGGGCCGGCATCGAGGGCGATTGTCGCGTCGATCAACTCGCCGGTGGCGTCGCGCGCTGACAGACCGGCTGCGCGCAGCATCCGTAACAGAGCGCGACGGGAGAGCAGCCTGCAGTCGTAGCGTTCGCCGCGTCCGCTCGCGACGACGTAGCGGTCGGCCAGCCGTGCCGGCAGCCAGCTGAGGAGCGGCAACCGGTAGTGATTCTCGACGAGCCGCCAGCGATAGGGGACCGCGACGTACGCGACCCCGCCCGGGGTCAGCACCCGCGCCACCTCGTCCAGATGGCGTTGCTGCGAATCGCCGTCGCCGACGTGCTCGACGACGTGGTTCGAGACCACGATGTCGAACGACGCATCAGCGAACGGGAGTCGCCCGCCGTCGAGCAGATGGAACGTGTACCCGTCCCGCTCCACGCGTACGTCCTCGACGTCGACGCTGACCACACCGCCTGCTGCGCCGACCTGCGTCGCCAGCTCTCTGGCGATCGTCCCGCTGCCCGTGCCGATGTCGAGCAGGCGCATACCTCTGAGCGGTCGCTCGCGCTCCAGCGTCCAGGTGATCTTGGCCGCCTTGGCCTGGCGCGACCCGCGGTCGAGGATCGCGTGGGTGCGCCGGTCGCGCGTCTGCTGGAGCGCCGCGACCCCGTCGAGGATCAGGTCCACGTACCGGGTCCACGAGAGCCGCTCCCGGGTCTGCCGGATGGCGGGCATCCAGTCGCGCTCGTCGGCCAGCACCCGGTCGATCGCCGCGGCCAACGCGACCGGGTCTCTGGGTGGTGAGAGCGCCCCGGTCACACCGTCCTCGACGAGTTCGGCCAAGCCACCTGCGCGTGTCGCCACCACCGGCCGATCGAACGCGAACGCGAGGGCTGCCACCGCCGACTGCGTCGCCGTGCGGTACGGCAGGACGACCGCGTCGGCGGCGCCGAACATCACGGGGATCTCGTCGTTGGGGATGTACCGCAAGTCCAGCGTCACCCGGTCCGTGACCGAAGCGTCGACGACCGCGTCGCGGTAGCCCTTCTGACCCTCCCAGCATTCGCCTGCGACGAGCAGCGTCGCATCCGAGGTCACATGCGACATCGCCGCGATGGCGTCGGCCACCCCCTTGTACGGACGGACGTAGCCGAAGCACAGGAGCAGCTTGCGGTTGTCGGCGCCGACGCGCGTGCGCAGCGCGTCCATCGCCTCGCTCGTCGCACCGTCCATCGCCTCGGCGACGTTGCCGAAGATCGGCAGAAACGCGTCGATGACCGGCACCCCGGGAGCCAGGCCCTGGGCCTCCGCGTGGAGGGTCGATGCATGAACCACCACCGCGTCAGCGCCGCTCAGGGCTGCGTGCGTCAGCCTGCGCCAGATCGCATTGGTCTCGTGCGGTTCGACGTTGTGGCAGATCACGACGACCGGGATCCCGGCCAGACGCAGCCGGCGCCGCAGCGCGATCAACGCCGGCGCGTGCATCGGATGCCACCATTGCAACAGGACGACGTCGGGGTCGAACGCCCGGATCCGCCCCGCCGCCCGTCGCCACGTGCGCGGGTCGAGGAGGTCGAGGATGGGCTCGCCGGTGGCCGAGACCGATGTCTCGGAGACCTCGTCAATGATCGTCCCCGGGTAGAGCCACTCCGGAAACCGTCGCTGCCAGCCGATCACAAGCGACGGACCCCGCTGCGACAACGCGTCGGCCAGCCCGGCCGTGAAATGCACGATGCCACCGGGGGCCGGATGAGTCGGCCCGACCAGGGCGATCCGGGGTCGGTGCGGTGCGGGGGCCATTGACCTCAAGCTTATGGGGGGTCGGATCGCCGCGCCGTGCGGACAATTCCTCCTTCGCGCAGGTCGTGCGACGCGGCACGGCTGGTAGCGTCCGGCTACCGACCGCCCGCCGTGGGAGAGACCGGCTTCGAGCCGGCGCCGAAGGAGCAACCGCCCCGGAAACTCTCAGGCAAAGGGACCGTGGGGGGCGCGGTAACGCTGGAGAGCGGATGCTTCGACATCCCGCCGACGGGGAAAGCCCGGGTCATCTCGGGTCCATCTCTCAGGCACACGGACAGCGGGGGCAGACGAGCTTCGCCTGCCACCACACTGGGAGCCCTGATGATCGACCCCCGTCCCACGCTGACCGATCTGGAAGGCCACGCCGCGTTTGCCGCCCGCCACATCGGGCCCGAAGGCACCGAGCTGGGCGACATGCTCGACGCCGTCGGCGTGTCCGACCTGGGGGACTTGGTCGACCAGACCGTCCCGGCCTCGATCCGTCTGGCCGACCCGCTCACGCTGCCCGCGCCGTTGAACGAAGCCGAGGCGATCGCGCGACTCAAGGAAGTCGCATCGCGCAACACCGTCATGACGTCGCTGATCGGCCTGGGCTATCACGACACCATCACGCCGCCGGTGATCCAGCGCAACATCCTCGAGAACCCCGCCTGGTATACGGCGTACACGCCGTATCAGCCCGAGATCTCGCAAGGGCGGCTGGAGGCGCTGCTCAACTTCCAGACGCTCGTCGCCGACCTGACCGGGCTGCCGCTGGCGAACGCGTCGCTCTTGGACGAGGGCACCGCGGCGGCCGAGGCGATGACGATGGCGAAGCGCGCGAGCACGTCCACGTCCGCCGTGTTCTTCGTCGATGCCGATTGCCACCCGCAGACGATCGCCGTCGTCGCGACCCGTGCCGAGCCGATCGGGATCGAACTCGTCGTCGGCGATCCCACAGACGACCTGCCCGAGGCCATGTTCGGCGCGCTCCTGGCATTCCCCGGGTCGTCGGGCGTGCTGCGGGATCTGGCCCCGGTTGTCGAGCGGGTCCATGGCGTGGCCGGTCTCGTTGTGATTGTCGCCGATCCGCTCGCAATGGTGATGACGACGCCGCCCGGTCGGATGGGTGCCGACATCGCCGTCGGCTCGATGCAGCGCTACGGCGTGCCCATGGGATACGGCGGCCCGCACGCCGGGTTCATCGCGACGCGCGACGAGCATGCGCGCGCCCTGCCCGGCCGCTTGGTGGGCCTGTCGCTGGACGTCGCTGGCAGGCCCGCGCTGCGGTTGGCGCTGCAGACGCGCGAGCAGCACATCCGGCGCGAGAAGGCCACCAGCAACGTCTGCACCGCCCAGGTGCTCCTGGCGGTCATCGCCGGGATGTATGCCGCCTGGCACGGACCAGAGGGGTTGCGCCGGATCGCGTCGCGCGTGCATCGCCTGACGTCGATCGTGGTCGCTGGTCTGCGGGACGGCGGTGTCGACGTGCTTGCCGAGTCGTGGTTCGACACCATCCGTGCCCGGGTCCCCGGACGTGCCGAGGCGGTGTGCGCGGCAGCCCGTACCGAGGGCGTCAACCTGTGGCTGGTCGATCCCGACACCGTCGGCATCAGCCTTGACGAGACCACGACGCGTGAGGTGGTCGAGTCGTTGTGGCGGGCGTTCGACGTGTCCGCCTCGGTGGACGGCCTCGACGCCACTGCGCCCGACGGCGTCGCAACGTTCGCCCGGACCGGCGATCTGCTGACCCATCCGGTGTTCAACCGCTATCACACCGAGCATGAGATGCTGCGGTACCTCCGCCGGTTGGCGGACCGCGACCTGGCGCTCGACCGCACGATGATCCCGCTCGGCTCGTGCACGATGAAGCTCAACGCGACGACCGAGATGTTGCCGATCACGTGGCCCGAGTTCGCGCGGATGCACCCGTTCGCCCCGGTCGACCAAGCCGCCGGTTACGTCGAGATGATCCGCGACCTCGAGGCGGCGCTGTGCGAGGTGACCGGCTACGACGCGGTGTCCCTGCAGCCGAACGCCGGCTCCCAGGGTGAGCTGGCGGGGTTGCTCGCCATCCGCGCCTACCACCGCGGCCGCGGCGACGATGCGCGCACGGTGTGCCTGATCCCGTCATCGGCGCACGGGACCAACGCCGCGTCGGCGGTCATGGCCGGGATGTCCGTGACGGTGGTCGCCTGCGACGACGACGGCAACGTCGACCTTGACGACCTGCGCGCCAAGGTCGCCGCCGTCGGTGAGCGGCTCGCGGCGATCATGGTGACCTATCCCTCGACGCACGGCGTGTTCGAGCAGGACATACGCACGATCTGCGAGTCCGTTCACGCCGGTGGCGGGCAGGTGTACGTGGATGGGGCCAACCTCAACGCCCTCGTGGGGCTCGCCAAGCCCGGCCAGTTCGGCGCCGACGTCTCGCACCTGAACCTGCACAAGACGTTCTGCATTCCGCACGGCGGCGGCGGTCCCGGCGTCGGTCCGGTCGCGGTGCGTACCCACCTGGCGCCGTTCCTGCCCAACCATCCCATGGTGGCCGAGGCCGGCCCGGCGACCGGGGTCGGCCCGATCTCGGCGGCACCGTGGGGCTCGGCGGGCATCCTGCCGATCCCGTCGGTCTACATCACGCTGATGGGACCCGATGGGCTGCGCCGAGCGAGCGAGATTGCCATCCTGTCGGCCAACTACATCGCCGCGCGCCTGGCCCCGCACTACCCGGTCCTCTACACCGGCGCCAACGGACGGGTCGCTCACGAGTGCATCCTGGACCTCCGTCCGATCAAGGAGGCCTACGGCGTCACCGTCGACGACGTGGCGAAGCGCCTGATGGACTACGGGTTCCACGCCCCGACGATGTCGTTCCCTGTGCCGGGCACCCTGATGGTCGAGCCGACCGAGTCCGAGTCCAAGGCAGAGCTCGACCGCTTCTGCGACGCGATGATCGAGATCCGCGACGAGATCCGCCGCGTCGCGTCGGGGGAGTGGAGCGTCGACGACAACCCCCTGCGCGGCGCGCCGCACACCGCCGATGACGTGTGCGCAGACACTTGGGAGCGCGGCTACAGCCGTCAGGTCGCCGCCTACCCCGTGCCGAGCCTGCTGACCTCCAAGTACTGGCCCCCGGTCGGCCGCATCGACCATGCCCACGGCGACCGCAACCTCGTCTGCGCCTGCCCCCCGATGGAGGCCTATACGGGGACATAGGCGGGGACTCACCTCTTGGTGTGTCACCGCCCGTCCGCGCTGCGCCCTTCGGGAGTCGGATCAGCGGAGTACGTTCATGGGCCGAGCAGCGCGGCGGGGACCACACCGATTCCGTCCGGGCGTCGGTATGCATCCGGACCGGTGGTCACGACGATGGCATCCAACAGGTCGGGGCCGATCTGGCCGGCGAGCCAACGCAGGTGCCGGACGTCGCCGTCGGTGACGTGACCGCCAAGCTTTGTCTCGATCGCGAGGACCCGTCCATCCCCGCGCTCGACGATGAGGTCGATCTCGCGCTCGCCCGCCTTCGTCCGCAGGTGGGCGACCCGTGCCTCGGCCGCCTGGGCGTACACGCGCACGCACAGCGTGACCAGCGATTCGAACAGCCCGCCCAGCAGGGGACCATCTCGGGGGACGATGTCGATGCCGACGGGGTCGAGGAGCGCTGCCACATCGACGCCTAGAAGTGCTGCGGCGAGTGCGGGGTCGGCGAGGTGATGCTTGGGCGGGAGCGCAAGCCGGGCGATGCGGTTGCGGGTCGGCAGCCACGCGGGTACGGGATCCAGGAGATAGAGCCGTTCGAGGACATCTCGATACGGTTGGGTCGTCGTCCGCGCCGGCTTCTCTCCCAGGTCGCTCGTCGCGGCGCCCCTGATGGTCTCGTACGAGGCGCAGGTGGAGGTCGCGGCGGCATAGGCGGTCAGCCAGCGGCGCAGCACTTGAGGACTACGGACACGGTGACCCATATCGGCGAAGTCGCGTTCGGTGACCCGCCCGATGTATCCGTCGAGCTGCGTTCGCAGCGCTCGACCTTTGAGATGCGAGAAACCAGGGAATCCGGATCCGACGATCGCGCGAACGTACCGTTCGAGATCCATGGGAGACGAACCCGTGAGGGTCGGCCGATCCCCCTTGAGCAGACCTCGGATGCTGACTGTCGAGCGATTTTCTCCGCGCTCCACGAGCGTCATCGGTCGCATCCGCAGGGTCGTGATTCGCCCGGCTCCTGAATGGACCGGCAAATCTGTCGGTACGGCCGATCCGGTGAGCAAGAACGATCCACCGGGCGCCCCGTCGTCCACCGCCCGGCGGACGCGGTCCCAGATCTCCGGGAGCCGCTGCCATTCATCCAGCAGGACCGGCGGCTGGCCATCAAGGGCGCGATGTGGGTCAGCGCCGGCGATCGTCAACTGCGTCGGCTCGTCGAGTGAGCGAATCGTGCGCGCCCGTCGGGCCGCCGTCGCGGTCTTACCGACTCCTTTCGCGCCTTCGAGAGCGATCGCAGGGAGGGATTCCATGAGCTCGTCAAGTTCCTCATCGACGATGCGGCGGTGATAGCCACGCGGGTCTCTGGGGCCGGTCATGGACGCAAGACTACCATTGGTCGGACATGTACGCTACAAATAGTCGGATTCAAAGGCTACAGATCGTCGGATCCGTCCAACCCTGAGATCTCGCAGACCAGTCGATCCGGTTCACCTTCGGCAAACATCAACGCCCGTCCGCCGGCTTCGATCATCAGGTGGTGGCCGTAGTCGGTCACGAAATGCCACGCCAGGGTGGTCTGCCCCTGGTAGGCGTGCGTCGGGTCGCCGGTGGTGATGTGCTCGAGCTCGTGGCCGGCGATCGCGCACAGCGCCCGGATGATCCCGACGGGGCGCGGCTCGTGCGCCCGCGCCGCCGCGATCCGTTGTGGCATGTCGGGGAGAGAGGCGGCCCGCCGCGCGACCTCGACCTCCATCTCCCCGCGGGTCAGCACGTGCAGCTTGGGGTGGTTTCGCAGCCACGCGGCGTTTCGCGCTGCCAGATCCTCAACCTCGCAGGCCCTGGTAAACTGCGCGGTGACGGTGTCGAGCAGGTCGCGCATCGGGTTGTCGCCCCAGTAATCACGTGACAGGTAGTCATCGAGGGCATCCTGGTCCAGCTGGCGCACGCGGGCGACGCCCTCAAGGAATACGGCCTGATGCATCCGGGCGCCGATGGTGCGCAAGCCGTCGCGGATCTTCGCGACGACCTTGCGGTCCCAGTCGCTGTTGTACACGAACTGGGCGAACCCGCCGTTGTCCATCTGGGCGAGGTAGTACTGGACGAAGTAGCTGCGCAGGGCGTCGGGCGAGATCTCGTCGGTCGTCAGGTGCTCGGAGAACAGCGCGTCGACGAACGCGGCGTTCGACACGACGATGCGCTGCGGGTCGTCGGCGGCGAACGACACGTCGGAGACGACCAGAGCATCGGCGGGGATCACTGCTCGGTGAGATCGATCAAACGGCTGATCAATGACGTCGATCCGCGGCCCCTCACCGGTAGTCGGGGTTCGGGTGATCGAAGCGGCAGCCGGCGTCCCATTCGGAGCGCTGGTTGCCGTGCGCCGTGATGCCGCCGGCGTCTCTGAGCATGCGCCCAAGGTGCATCAGGTTCCACGTCATGAACGTTGCGTTTCGCTGGGTAAAGTCGTTCTGCGGGCCGCCCGAGCCCTCGTCCAGGTATGACGGGCCGGGGCCTGCCGCGCCGATCCACCCGGCGTCGGCCTGCGGCGGGATCGTGTACCCGAGGTGCTGCAGCGCGTAGAGGATCGACATTGCGCAGTGCTTGACCCCGTCCTCATTGCCGGTCACGATGCAGCCCGCCACGCGCCCGTAGAACGCGTACTGGCCGCGGTCGTTCAGGCGACCGGACTCTGCGTAGAGGCGCTCGATGACGCGCCGGCAGACGGAGCTCTCCTCGCCCAGCCAGATGGGAGTGCCCAGGATGAGGATGTCCGCGTCCATCACCGCGCGTGAGATCGCAGGCCAATCGTCGCGCGCGGCGCCGCGTTCGGTCATGTCGGGGTAGACGCCGGCCGCAAGCTCATGGTCGATCGCGCGAACGGCCTCCACCTGGACGCCGTTCGCTTCGAGAATCGCGACCGGCACCTGCAGCAGCCCATCGGTGTTCGATACCTCAGGGCTATGCTTGAGCGTGCAGTTGATGACGACCGCGCGCAAGTCGGAGAAGCCGAGACCGTGGTGTTCGTTGAGCGCGCTCTGCTTGTCGGTCAGGGGCATCGTGAGCTCCGTAACGGTGGGGACGGTTGCAGGCGATCGGCCCGATGAGTGCAGCCTATCGGTGGGCTCGGCCTCGCTTTCGTCGGCCCGATCGCCGGGCATCGAGTCGCCCTCGAACTGGACGAGGGCCGAGGTGATACGTCCGTCTTGTACGCGGCCGTCGACCGGGACGACGTCGGGCACGAGCGGGCGAAGCGCGTCATCGATGGCGACCAGGCCCTCGTGTGCAGCGATCACGTGCTCGTCGAGACCATGCTCCTCGTCACGACGAGAGCCGGCTGGCAGATCGCCGAGCGTCTGTGGCACGGGCTGCGCACCGGCATCGCCCGGATCGAGGTCACGACTCACGCCGACATGGAGGTCGCGGCATCGATCGGCGAACGGTTTCCCGATCAGAAGTTCTCGCTCGTCGATCGGACGAGCTTTGCCGTGATGCACCGATTGGGTATCGCCAGTGCCGCGAGCTTTGGAAAGGATTTCGCGGTATACCGGTTTGGGCCGGACCGGAAGAAAGCCTTCGACGTCGTCGCTTGACATGCGTGCGGCTCGGACGACCGTACCTGTGGCGATCGGGTTTCGACGTAGTGGTCGCTCTCGTAAGTACGGGCACGTTCCCGAGCGAAAACCGAGTCAGGCAAGGACGCAGTGTCTTGCCGCTATCGGTACCCATAACGGTGAGACCGAGGACACCGCCTGGCGAAGGTTTGCAGCCGGGATACGAGGTTGTACTTGCGAGAGCGACCACT
>CAYMSM010000018.1:0-12755 GCA_964393105.1 uncultured Bifidobacteriaceae bacterium | reverse complement strand
CTCCACGACTTCCCGCTCCAAAGATCGGACGACCAGCTCACGCCATCCCATGGGGTGACGATGTCCCGCTCCCCGTCCAGGACGACGCCATCGTTGACGAGGCGTTTCGATCCACGTGCGGCGTCAAGGGATCCGGTCCCGGTTGACTGCTCCCACGTCTGCGCGACGCGGTCGGCTCGGGGTGTACGCATCCGGTAGGCGTTGCGCAGGTCGAGCGCGCCCGCGCCCTGCACCGCCTCGGAAGCGTTCGGCAGCCGGACGGCCGACCGTGTCAAGATTGCCTTGACCTGATCAGGGTTGAGCCACGGTCGACGATCGAGGATCAGGGCGGCGGCGGCGGACACCACCGCCGCAGCCTGCGAGGTTCCGCTTCCGCGGAAGAACCGCTGCTGACCCACTCGACCGCCCGGGTGGTGCTGATCGACGTGAGATCCGTTGACGCGGAGGCTGACGACCGACTTCCCCGGAGCCACGAGGTCCGGGTTGCGCTCACCATCTCCGGTGCTCGACCACGACGGGATCTCGTCATCCCGAGTCGAGAATGTGCCTTTTTGGTCCTGCGCGCCGACGGCAAGGACATACGGGTCGTAGGCCGGGTTGGTGAGCTTGGCGGCTCCAAAGCCGGCGTTCCCACCGGAGACGACGACGACGACACCCTTGCGCCACGCGCCCTCGACCGCGTACGCGAGCGGGTCGATGCGGTAGTCCTGCACCCCGTCGGTGCCGAACGCCAGGTTGAGGACACGAATGTTGAGACCGTCGGTGTTGCGGTGCTGGATGACCCAGTCAATCCCGGCGATGACCTGCGACACGTCGGCCGCCCCGGTTCGATCGGCGACCTTCACCGACACGATCCGGGCGCCAGGAGCAAAGCCGGTGAAGCCCTCGACGCGATCCGCCCCAGGGTCACCCTCGGTGCCCCCGTCGCTGCCCGCGATGATGCCGGCCAGGTGCGTCCCGTGGCCGTATCCGTCCAGGTGGCGGCGCTCGTCCTGTTGAGAGTCGAACGACAGGTCAGGTCCGTAGATGAGCTTGCCCGTTCCGTCGAGACCCTCCACCGGCGTGACGCCGGAGTCGATGACCGCCACGTCGATGTCGCGACCCGTGTACCCGTGGTTCCAGAACTTCCGCGCGCCCGTCAGCCGGACGAGGTTCTGCGTCGAGCCGGCGTCGGTCCTGGGCTCCCACCCGTCGATCGGGGTGCTCAACGTGACCCGCCGGTCCAATGTGATCGAACGGATGCCACGAACCCGACGCAGCGGAGCCACCGCGCCGGCGGGGACTCGGGCCGCGAAGCCGTGGATCAACGGGATCTGACGCTGGACGCGGCCGCCGAGACGTGCAACGACGCGCTCAGGCCCGTCACCCGCGCCGGCGTGCTCCTGAACGATGACCGCAACGGTCGTGCCCGCCGCGGTGGACGTCCCCCCCGCCGCTCCGCCGAGCGGCAAGATCACCGCACAAGCGACGATCGCCGCACAAGCACCCCGGCGCCGTCCCGCTCGCTCTCGACGTCGTGTCGGTTGCATCCTGGTTTCCTCGTCCGTGAGTCATCCCGCCGCATTCCGCGCGACAGCCAGCTTTCAAAACGCTCAATCCTGCAACAACTTCCGCTGCGGCGAGAGGATATCGCGTTTCTCGCAGAATCAGTATCGGCGCAAGACTGTGATTTCTTGAGACCCTCCTGATGTCTCCCGGCACCGAGGAGGAGGCAGGAACGGGGGACGCCGCCGCCGTCTCGCACGCGGCGGCGCCCACACCCGACCCTGAAGAACTACTTGACGCTGACCGACGCGCCTGCTTCCTCGAGGTCGCCCTTGATCTTGTCGGCCTCGTCCTTCTGGATGCCCTCCTTGACGTTGTTCGGAGCGCCGTCCACCAGGTCCTTGGCCTCCTTGAGCCCCAGACCGGTGATCTGCCGCACGACCTTGATCACCTGGATCTTCTTGTCGCCCACAGCCTCCAGGACGACGCTGAACATCGTCTGCTCCTCGGCGGCACCGTCGCCACCATCACCGGCAGCGGCCGGCGCAGCAGCGGCCGCAACCGGAGCTGCAGCGGTCACGCCAAATGTCTCTTCGAGCGCCTTGATCCGCTCGGAGAGCTCGAGAACCGAAATCCCCTTGAGCTCTTCAATCCATTCGTCAGTCGTCATTGCCATCTCGTGCTACTCCTCGTGATGTGTGTTGATCAGCTTTCGGGGGTCTCGGACTCGTCCTCGGCGGGAGCGTCCGGTGCGGGCGTATCGTCCGCGTCGTCGTCTGTTTGGGCCTCGGTCGCCGGAGCTTCCTCGGCTGGTGCGTCGGCTTCCGGTCCGTCGTCGCCCGGTGCCTCGGTTGCCGGTGCCTCTCCGGCTGGTGCTTCAGCTGCCGGCGCATCTTCGGCCGGTGTCTCGGCGACCGTCCCGGAACCGTCCTCAGCCGGCGTGTCATTCGGCTGTGCGTCGGCTCCCTCGACGGGCGCGTCTGTAGGGGAAACGGGACTCGAGAGTCCTGTCTCCATACGCGGTGGATCGGCGGCCACGCCTGATTCCATTGACACCGGCGGCGCGGCCTCCTCGGCAGCGCTGATCTCCGCGGGCGGAGCCTCCCCGGGCGCAAGCGCACCCGAGTCACGGACGGCTGCAAGCACCCGCGCCATGTTGCCGATCAGGCTGGTGAGGCGACCTGCCAAGCCGGAGATCGGTGAAGCAAGCGCGCCTGCCAGCTGCCCGAGCATCTGCTCACGCGACGGCAGGCTTGCCAACCTCACGATGCTCGCCGCTGGGAGGTCCTCTGACCCGAGCACACCGCCACGAATCGTGAAGACCTCTTTGTGGGCTTTCGCAAAGTCAGACAGCGCCTTCGCCGCCTGGGCGGGGTCACCGTTGACCCAGACCAGCCCGGTCGGTCCTTCGAGGTATGGGAGCAGCGCCGAACGACCGGTCTGGTCGGCGGCGCGGCGCGACAGGGTGTTCTTGACAACCGTCATCTCTGCCTCTGCGTCCCGGAGCTTGCCGCGCAAATCGGCGAGCTCCGCCACTGTGAGGCCCCGGAAGTCGGCGGTCACGATGGTCTCGGTGCGCTCCAGGCGCTCGACGACCTCGGCCACCACCTGGCCTTTCTCATCGCGGTTCAGCTTTGTCACCTCCTCATGTACGTCGCCCCGCGTGGCGACGACACGAGGTCCGGCATGCGCCGGAACCTTGCTCGCCAACCTCGCACGGGGGGCCCTCGTGGGCCGGTTTCAGGTGGCGTGCGCCACCCCCGTGGGTCTTCGGTCGGACCCGTATCGATGTGTTCGTCCGCGCTAGGCGGCGACCTCCTCGAGCAGGTTCTGGGTTCGCGTGGTGTCGACCGGGATGCCCGGGCCCATTGTCTGGGTCAGGGTGATCGACTTGATGTAGCGCCCCTTGGCCGCGGCGGGTTTCGCCCGCAGGATCTCGTCGAGCACCATCTGGTAGTTGTCGACGAGCTGCTCGATGCTGAACGAGCGTTTGCCGATGCCCAGGTGCACGATGCCGGTGCGGTCCGTGCGGTACTCCACCTTGCCGCCCTTGACCTCCTCGACCGCCTTCAAGATGTCGAACGTGACCGTACCGGTCTTGGGGTTCGGCATCTTGCCTGCGGGGCCGAGGATCCGACCGAGCTTGCCGACCTCGCCCATCATGTCCGGGGTCGCGATGGCGACATCGAAGTCCGTGAAGCCCTCCGAGACACGCTTGGCCAGGTCCGCGCCGCCGACGACGTCCGCGCCGGCCGCCTCGGCTTCGCGCGCCTTGTCACCCTCGGCGAACACCGCGACGCTGACCGAACGGCCGGTGCCGTGGGGCAGCGCGATCGTGCCGCGAAGCTGCTGGTCGGCGTGCCGGACGTTGACGCCCAGGCGAAAGTGCACCTCGACGGTCGCGTCGAAACGGCTGAGCTCCTGGTCCTTGATCATCTTCATCGCGTCGAGCGGGCTGTAGAGCGTGCCCGCCACGACGGCCGCGTCGGCCTGGCGATATTTCTTTCCGTGCTTCGGCATGACTGTTCTCGCTCTCCTACTCGGCGTCCACTGTGACGCCCATGCTGCGGGCGGTTCCGGCGATGACGCGCATCGCCGCGTCGATGTCGTTCGCGTTCAAGTCGGGCATCTTCTGCTCGGCGATCGAGCGGAGCTGGTCGCGCGTCAGGTGTCCGACCTTTGTCTTGTGCGACTCCGGCGAGCCCTTGTCCAAGCTGATGGCCTGCTTGATCAGGATCGCAGCCGGCGGCGTCTTGGTGACGAACGTGAACGAACGGTCCTCGAACACCGAGATCTCGACCGGGATGATCGTCCCGGCGTCAGCCTGCGTGCGCTCGTTGAACGCCTTGCAGAACTCGGGAATGTTGATGCCGGCGCCACCAAGCGCAGGGCCGACCGGCGGGGCCGGCGTGGCGCCCGCTCCCGGGATCTGCAGCTTGACGATCTGTAGGACCTTCTTGGCCATTCACATCCTCGAATCCGGCGCCGTGGGGCGCGCTGGGGTTACGACAACTTCTTGACCTGGTCGAACGACAACTCGGCCGGTGTCTCGCGACCAAAGATACTGACCAGGACCTTCAAACGACCCTGCTCCTGGTTGATTTCCGCGATCTCGCCGGTGAAGTCCGAGAGCGGACCGGCGATGATCTTGACCGTCTCGCCCTCTTCGAAGTCGGCGCGGACGCGCGGCTTCTGCTCGGTGGGCGTTCGCAGCAGGTGGTCGATCTCATCTCGGCTGAGTGGCGCCGGCTTGTTTCCCGCGCCCACGAAGCCCGTCACCCCCGGCGTGTTCTTGACGAGCGACCACGAGTCATCGGTCATGTCCATCTGCACCAGCACGTACCCGGGTAGCACCCGCTTCTCGGTCGTCACCTTCTGGCCGTCCTTGGTCTCCACGACCTGCTCGGTCGGGATGACGATCTGCCGCACGACGTGGTCCTGCCCAGCGGACGTGATCCGGTGTTGCAGGTTGGCTCTGACCTTGGCCTCATGGCCGGAGTAGGTGTTGATGACGTACCAATGGAACAACGATTGCCTCTCGCTTGGGTAACGCGTCAGAAGATTCGGTCGACGATCCATTCGGACGCCTGGTCGGCGAGCCCGAGGAACGCGGCGATGATCGCGACCGCGACGATCACGACGATCGTCGCCTGCGTCAGCTGGGCGCGGTCCGGCCAGGTCACCTTCTTGAGCTCGGCGACGACCTCGTGGGAGAACCGGGTGAACCGCCCCTGTTGGACGGCTTTGGTGACCGAACCCGCCTTGGGGGTTCGGGCCTGCGGTCCGGGACGGGCCCGCGCTGCGGCGCCAGAGCTGCCTCCACCCGACCGCTTGGCAGGACGCGCGTCAGCCTCCGGGGGCTTCTGCTCCTGGCCGTCGTCCTCGTTGTCTGTGCGTCGTTTACGTGCCATGTGAAGGGGTGAAGAAGGCAGGGCCGGAGGGACTCGAACCCCCAACCCCCGGTTTTGGAGACCGGTGCTCTACCAGTTGAGCTACGACCCTCTGCGTCGAGCGAGGGTACCTACCTCGTCTCTTTGTGCTGGGTGTGCTTGCCGCACCACCGGCAGAACTTGCTGAGCTCGACGCGGTCGGGCGTGTTTCGCCTGCTCTTGTTGCTCTGGTAGTTGCGACGCTTGCAGTCTTGACATGCAAATGTCACGGCGATTCGCTGGCCGGTCTTGCCCACGCGTACATCCTCCGGTCGTGTGACGGGCCGAGGGACTGTACCAGAGGATGCGTCGGTAGTTCCGTGACGGCCCCGTACGTCTGCCAGGATGGGGATATGGCGACGAAAGACACCAAAACGCTGATCGAGACCTCGGTTGCGCGGCTCATCGACGAGGTGCCGGCGCTCCGAAAGCTGGCCATGGTCATCCGCTTGGAGCTTCGCGAACGAGGCGGCCCGGCCATGTGGCGGGTGGAGGCGCCGGGGCCCAAGGTGACCCGCGACCCGGCGGCGGACGGCACGATCGTCGTCGCCATCGATCGGCCGGCCTTCAACGAGCTGGCCGAGAAGGGCCATCTGGTCAACTGGGTGACCGCGTTCGACAAGGGCGCGGTCCGCGTCACCGGCGACCCCAACGTCATCAAGCTGATCGGCCGGGTCATCGAGCTGCAGCGGGCACGCGGGCGGTGATCCCATGAGGGTCGTCGTCATCGGGACCGGCTCGATGGGCCCGGAGCTCGCCGCCGCGTTCGCCATGGCGGGGTATGAGACCACGATCGCTGGACGGGCCCCGGTCAGCCGGGACGGCGCCGCAGCGCGCGCGACCGTGTTGGCAGACGGTCAGCCGGTCACCCCGGCGCCGATCGACGCGCCGACGTTCGACGGCGTCGACGTCGTGGTCGAGACGATCGTCGAGAACCTCGCCGCCAAGCACGAGCTGTTCCGCCGGATCGAGCCGTGGTGCCACCCGGCGGCGATCATCGCGACCAACACCTCGAGCCTGACCATCGGTGAGATCGCCACGTCGCTGACGCGCCCCGAACGCTTCGCGGGGCTGCACTTCCTCAAACCCGGCCACCTGACGGGCGTCGTCGAGATCATCCCCGGTCCCGCCACCGCCGCGGGCACGACAGCGGTGCTGCGCGACGTTGCGACCCGGATGGGCAAAGCTCCGCTCGTCGCCCGACGCGACGTCCCGGGGTTCATCTGGAACCGCATCCAGTTCGCCGTCCTTCGCGAGTGCCTCCACATGTTGCAGGCCGGAGTCGCGTCGGCCGCCGACATCGACGCCGCCGTCTCGGACGGCCTGGCCCCGCGCTGGACCGCCGCCGGCCCACTCGCGACCGCCGACCTGGGCGGCCTGGCGACCTTCGCCCGCATCTGCGACCTGCTCTTCCCTCACTTGGCGAACGACGCGGCGGCACCCGCGGCGATCACCGACCCCGCCGGACGAGGGGAACCCCTCCAGGAGTGGACCCGGGCCGAACCTGACGCGATCGCCCAGCTCCGCGCCGACGCGCTGGCCGCCGGCCGGGCCATCGCCGACCGACGCCTCAGGCTCGCCGACCCGTCATAGCCGCCGCAGGCGCACGGCGCGCCACCCCTGACGTGCGGGGACCGGCTCCTGCATCTGTGTCGAGGGCGTTCCGCGACTCGCTCTCAAGAGACGACACAAGTGGCCAACGGGGCACCGGCCAAATGGCCGACCATCGCTGCGGCGACACCGCTCCCCGCGGCGAGCGTGACGCGACCCGTGCGTGAAATGACACAAGTGGCCGTGACTGTCGCGGCCAATTGGCCGTTTCAAGGGCGCAACAGCCACCGGTGGGCGATTCGCCTCGATCACCGGAGATACCGCCGGTACGTCAGTACCGTCCGCGGCCGTGCCTGCGTTCCCCGAACCCTTACGATGCCCGGATGATCCGCTGGTCGGCCCACCTTTCGATGTTGTTCACCGAGCATCCGCCGGTTAGGCGCCCGGCGGTGGCAGCGTACGCCGGATTCGAGCTGATCGAGTCCTGGTGGCCCCCCGCCGAAGACGTGGACACCTGGGTCGACGCGGTCCGTGCCGCGGGCGTCGGGGTCAGCTGCCTCAACGCTGACGGCGGAGATATCGCCGCCGGGGAACGCGGCTTCTGCAACCTGCGCGAACGCGACGACGACACGTTCGGCGCGGTGCAGAACGTGCTCGCCCTCGCCGAACGGGTCGACTGCCCGGCTGTCAACGTGCTCCCTGGACTCCTGAGGGCCGATCGGCCGGCACAAGACCAACTCGATCACGCGGTGGAGGTATTTCGCGAATGTGGGCGCCTGGCCGCCGCATCGAAGCGCACCATCGTCATCGAGCCCATCAACGCCGTGGACGTCCCCGACTACCTGTTGCCGACCCCGGCCGCCGTCGCCGCGTTCCTTGCCCGTGTTGACCACCCAAGCGTCCGCATGTTGTTCGACGCCTACCACTGTGCACGCGGCGGTGGGGATCCCTCACGCGACGTGCACATCCATGCCGATTCGATCAGCCACGTCCAATACGCGGATTGCCCGGGTCGCGGGGCGCCCGGCACAGGGCAGATCGACCTCGGCCATCTTGTGGAGGCGCTCAACGCGACGGGGTACGACGGGGCGATCGGCATGGAGTACGCGCCGAGCGGGGCAACCGAGCCGACATTGGGGTTCATCCACCCGCGGTGAGCGAAGGGACCAGCGTCGAGACGATCAAGTACGCGACGATGCGTTCGTGCCCGGCAGCGAACTCCAGCTGGCCGGGCCTACGTCGAACAAGTGACCAGCGACCCCCTCCGTGTGGTTCACTTCAGGGCCGTGGGCGAATGGAGCGACTGGTATCGGCGGGAGGACCCGGCCGGGTGGGTGTTGCCGCACGTCCTGCGGGAGCGCACCGAGGCACATCCGGATCGGGACTACCTGCGGTTCGGTGACGGCGCATGGATCAGTTACGGCGAGGTCAACGCGCGAGCCAACCGCATCGCGAACGCCTTGATCGCCAGAGGCCTGCGCAAGGGCGAAGCCGTCTCGATGCTTATGCCGAACTGCGAGGACAACCTGCCGGCCTGGTTCGGGATCCAGAAGGCGGGCGGGGTGCAGTGCCCCGTCAACACCGCCTACCGCGGGGACTTCCTGACGTGGGTCGTCAACCTGCCCCAGGCGCGGTTCCTGATCATCAGCGACGAGTATCTGGACCGACTCGACCGCGTCGCCGGCGAGCTGCCCCACCTCGAGCACATCCTCGTGTGGCGGTCCGCTGAGCAGACCGGCCCCGACCCCGTGATTCGCTGGGAGCCGTTCGACGCGCTGCTGGACGCGCCCGAGACCGAGCCCGACGTTGAGGTGCGCTGGACCGACGACGCACGGGTCATGTTCACCTCCGGCACGACCGGGCGCAGCAAGGGGGCGATCAAGCAGCACGCCTCGGACTACTTCTCGGGACGCACCTACAACAACGTGTGCGACGTCACGGCAGACGACACGCTGTTCTCGTGCTTGCCGCTGTTTCACTCCAACGCCCAGGTCCTCGCGGCGTACCCGGCGATGATCGCCGGCGCCCGGGTCGCCCTCGTCGCCCGGTACTCGTCTGAGCGCTTCTGGCAGCAGGTGATCGGGGCCGACGCGACGATCCTCAACACCGTCAGCGCGATCAACTACTTCATCTGGAACACGATGCCCAGCGAGCTGGATCGTGCGCACCGCGTCAGCCGGATCATGGCGATGCCGGCGCCCAAGGACATCTTTGAGCGGTTCCAGGAGCGGTTCGGCATCCGGTTCACGGAAGGGTACGGCCTGACCGAGACGGGAATGGTCACCTACCACCCGCCAGGCCGGCCGATGCGGCCGGGCTCGTGCGGCGTGGCCACTCCGGGCTTCCGCGTATCGATCGTCAATCCCGCCGACGACATGCCGCTTCCCCCGGAGACGCCCGGCGAGATCGTGGTCGACATGGCGATGCCCAACATCGTCATGCGCACGTACGCCGGCATGCCCGAGAAGACCGCCGAGGACTTCCGCAACCTCAAGCTGCACACCGGCGATCTTGGGCGGATGGACGCCGACGGCTACCTCTACTTCATGGACCGCGTCAAGGACTACATCCGCCGCCGCGGCGAGAACGTCTCGTCGATGGAGGTCGAGGCGGTTGTGGCGGGCCACCCGCACGTCCTGGAGGCCGCAGCGATCGGCGTCAAGGCGAGCGAGGGCGCCGGGGCCGAGGACGAGATCCTTGTGTGTGTCGTGCCGCGAGATGGGGACGTCGACCATCACGACCTGTTGACGCACTGCGCCGACCGGATGCCGTACTTCGCGGTGCCGCGCTACGTGCGCGTCGTATCGGAGCTGCCCAAGACCCCGACCGCCCGCGTGCGCAAGGTGGAACTGCGCGAGGTCGGCATCACCGCCGACACGTACGACCGGGAGATCTCGGGGCCAGAGATCCGCCGGTGAGCGCCGAGGCGGACCTGGGCGAGGCGGTCGACTACATCCTGTCCGAGCGACCAAAGCTCAACGAGGACGACGTCTGGAGTGTGCTGGTCGAGCTGAACGACCCACCCAACCCGGGCGGCGATGCCCTCGCGCTGGAGCTGATCAAGCAGACCAGGCCCGGAATCCGTGGACGCGACGTCAAGGTGATCCTGTGCGAATGGCGCGCATACGTCTCCCTGACGGACGAGCCAGACTGGGAGGACGAATGAGAATCGCCGCGCCCACAAGCGACGCTCATTGGGAGCAGTTCACGGCCGTGGAGGGGCAGTCCTTCGCGACGACACCCGTTGAGACCGCTGCGTACATCGCGTCGGTGCGCCCGTCGGCGATCGCACGGTTCGCCTTCGCGGATGACCGGGTCGTCGGCGGCGCTCTGGCCTTCGCGTGCGAGCAGTACATCGGTGGGCGACTCGTGCCGTCGGGAGCAGTCGCCTCCGTGTGCGTCGTCCCCGAGTACCGGGGCAGGGGAGTTGGCCGCTCGGTCATGGGGTCGCTCGCAGGGGCGATGGCCGACGAGCGCTTGGCGCTCTCATGCCTGTGGCCGTCGAGCGTGGCGTTCTACCGGAGGATGGGTTGGGAGCTCGCAGGCCCCGTCGCCCAGTTCACAGCCCCTGCCACCCTGCTGCGCGGGCTTGCTGCAGCCGGCGAGGCAGAGCGTGACCCGCCGCTCGACCAGGTTCGCGCGCTGCGCGGCTCGCTCGCCGCAGCCTGGTGTGGTCCGTTGGAGCGACCTGGGTGGTGGTGGCATTGGCGTCTGCCGGACCCGCCCAAGGAGAGGACGTACCGATACGGGTGGCGTGAAGGCGGTGCGCTTACCGGCTTCGTCGCGTTCCGCCAACAACCGCCGACGGACCGCTCCTGGGGCTTCGACGTGTGGGTGTCTGACTTCTGGGCGGGGACGTCAGACGCGCTCAGCGGCTTGTCTGGGCTCCTCGGATCAGACGCCCAGCTCAGTCCCGAGGTCCGGTTTGACTACGGCGTGTTGCCCGGCGTCCCGGACCTGATCTGGTGCATGCCGGAGCTCGAGCTCGGGACCGGCGGGACCAACGGCTGGATGCTTCGGGTACTCGACCCCGTCGCGGCTATCGAGCAGGCCGGATGGCCGGCGCACGTCAAAGGGGACCTTGCGATCGAGATCACAGGTGTTGGGGAGGCCTCGACCAACCTCGTCGCCGAGTTCTCAGGAGGTCGCGCACAGGTCGGCCCCGGGAGCACGTCTCGAGTGCGGATGGCCGCCGGCGCCTTCGCCGCGTGGTACTGCGGGGCGCTCCCGGCGACCCGCGCCGCGATGTTGGGGCAGGTCGGCGGAGACCCAGAGGACCTCACGCTGATGGACGCGCTCACAGCAGGACGAAGACCGTGGCTGCCAGACATGTTCTGAGCGGCGCGGCCGCCGCTCTGTGGGCTGCTGCGCTCGCCGTGGCGGTCACCGAGCGCCGCCGCGTCTGTGACCCGCGGGCTGAGGAGCCCATCAGCGTCGGGCCGCTCGTGTCGATCGTGCTGCCCGCGCGTGACGAGGAGCGCGGCGTGTTTGCGGCGGTGCGCTCGCACCTGGATCAGACCTACCGTCACCTGGAGGTGCTCGTTGTCGACGACGAGTCGACCGACGGCACGGCCCGAGTCGCAACCGATGCGGCCGACGGCGACGAACGCTTCCGATTGGTGGACGGCGAGCCCGTCCCCGACGGGTGGGTGGGCAAGAGCTGGGCGTGCTGGCAGGGAGCCCGCGATGCGCGCGGCGAGTGGCTCCTGTTCAGCGACGCGGACGTGATCCATGCCCCCGAGGCGCTCTCGCATTGCCTTGCGCTCGCGATGCGCCTGGGCCGTGGTGGACTGACCCTGTCGCCGCGTGTCGACGTCGAGACGGTGGCGGAGCGCCTGGTCATGCCGGCCGCGGCGGCGTTGATCCAGAACGTCTTGGCGCCTGGGTTCCTGGTGCGCTCGCCGCGCTCACGCATCGTGATGGCGGCCGGGGCGTACCTGCTGATCCGACGTGACGTCTACGACCGGTTCGGCGGGCACGAGGGCATCGGGCGGCACATCGTCGACGACATGGCGCTCGCCCAGGCGGTCAAACGCGGTGGCGGGTTGCTCGTCCCCGCAGACGGCACCGGCCTGATCCGGCTTCGGATGTACCACGACGTGGCCGAGATGTGGCGAGGGTGGCGCAAGAACGCCTCGTTCGCCACGGCCCGGGAGCCCACCAAGGGCGTCGTCGCGGCAGTCGGGCTCGCGGCGCTCGGGGTAACGCCTGCGCTCTGCCTGATCTCAGGTGCGCGCCGGCGCGACGGGCGTCTCGCGAGCCTCGGCGCCGCGGGGTTCCTGGCGCAATGCGCCCTGCAGCGCCTGGCCGGACCGATCGTCGCCACGCCGGCCCGTTACGCTCCGACGCTCCCCGCCGGCACGACGTTCATGGCCGCCGCCGCCCTGCGCGGCGCAGTCGACCGCATCACCGGCCGCGGACCGCTCTGGCGCGGCCGCCGCTACCCCCACGCCTCGTAGTCCTGTTCCTTGACGGACCCTTTACTGCGTGCCGCAGAGCGCACAGTGTTACTTGCGCGACTGCAAGCTGTCGTTACTACACGCCGTGGCGGCAATCGGAGCGCCGCCGCCCCCATACGAGGGGCAGCGGTCGCTCAGTTCGTCAGGTCAGCGACCGCGGCGTCGGCGCGTCGCGTAGACGACCTTCTTAGGCGCGACCTTCATGCCGGCGTCGGCAAAGCTCTGTCCGTGCCCGTTGAGACGCGCGACGCGGCTGACCTCTGCCTGCTCCTCGGGCAGGACCAGCGTGACGCCGGTACCCGAGCGTCCCGCCCGGCCGGTGCGCCCGACA